>JAZNCO010000031.1:0-21963 GCA_045587645.1 Acutalibacteraceae bacterium
TTCATTGTCGCTGTGGCACAGGTGGTCACAGTTGGCAATGGCTTCTTCGCGGTCGAGGTCAGCCTGCGTTTTGTAGGTTACGACAAGGTCGCAATCGGGCATCAAGAATGTGATTGATTTGGAATTGACATCCACGCCATCGAGTGTGACTTCTTTGCCGTCGGCATCCTTGATAATCCAACATACAAAGCTGTCCAGTGTTGCGCGCATTTCTACTGTGCTGCCGGTGCGACCGGAGTCGTCACCCGAACCGTTCACTTTTATGTTGATCGGATGCGATGAGGTGCCTTTTGCATTGGTAATGGTGTGCATGGGAGCAACGGTGATGGTGGTTTCGGCATCGTTGCATACATAGTAGTCGTTTTCAACGGGGTTGTACACGGCTTTGATGTGCGAGGTGCCGCCTTCGTCAGTGTAAACCTCACAGTCAAACACATACGACACGGCTCTGCTTACAGTGGCAATTTCCACATCATTGTGGTAAATGGTGAATGTTCCGGGCACGGAGTGACCTGCACAGTCCACTTTGAATTTGTTGGAACCGGCACTCACAATGGAGGGGGTGATTTCGGTGGTGGCAAATACGAGCTTTACATAGACAATGTTGCCGGTGTAGTTGCTGTTGTTATAATTAACAACTCGATACTCATATACCTGTCCGTTTACGGCTGTGGTGTTTTCGTTGTAAAAACCTGCCACACCGGTACCGGGCCAGTTGAGATGATTGTATTTAAGTTCATAGCTGACATCACCCATATCCGCATGGGGAGCGACCTCAAAAATATAGGGGTCGTCAATACTGGTGCCTTTATGCGCGGGTCCGAATGAAATCGGGCAGGGTTTGACTGTTACGGGGATGCTAAAATTATATGCCTTTCCATCGTCCTCGTTTGCAGGTGTAAATACAACCGCAACAGATGTGTCGCGAGGAGACGGAATGTTATTAATAATATCTTCACTTATGGTAAACACACCGGAAACTTCTTCACCGGTTGCTCTGCTGACGGCCTTACCGCCTGAAAGCGTAACATCTGCCCAAGTAATATTGGCATCATAAGTCAATTCGGGAATAGTTGGATATTCAGCAATTTCGAAGTCAGCAAGAACTTCAACGTAAACCTGTGCATAAAGTCTTTCATAACCTGAAATAGTCAATCTGGCTTCATAATAGCCGCTTTCATTTACGACCGTGGTTCCCTGAGCCCATTTCCATACGCCAGCAAGAGCTTTGGGCTCTTCTGCATAATAGGGATTTTTAACAGAAGCACCTGATAAGAGCGATGTTTTCAGTTGCGCACCTGCTTCAACTGCTGTAGCAACAGGAATAGTGTCATTTTCATCAATAAAAACAGGGATAGATTTTTCTATTACAAAAGAAGTGTTTTTGCTTGCAGGAACATCAAATGAAGTATACATTTCAGTGTCATCGGGCACAAAGATCATAGGCGGTCTATATGTAGTGGCACTCGAATTTCGATATTCGGGATCAACAAATTCAAAATGCCCGGGAACAACAACACCGTTATATTGGACTTCACCGCCGGTGAGTGTAATACCTTCATTTATTTTTTGACCAAAATAAATGGAACCCTCTGCTGTCGGATATGCTGTAATATTATTTACAGTTAATACAATCGTTGAATCAGCAAAAGCAACAGATGCAAACAAAGAAAACAGAACCATAACCATAAAAAAAGAACAGATCTGTTTGCCAAAACTTTTTCTGTGAGAATCAGTCATAAATCTTATCCTTTCGTTAAATAAAGTAACAATGCAAGGCACCACTTGCACATCCGCATTGTTTTATTATTCTCAATCTTTGTGATAAAAGAAATTTGTTTTCGATTTTCGATTAACACATCCTTTCCTGTCGAGCAATAAAAATTCACTGAATTATTCAGCTTATAACCGGTTATAAATATATTATAGACAAATTTCATCTAAAGTCAATAGATATTTTTTATCTATGCTATATTTTTACCGCAATCAAAAAAAGGATGTGTCTAAATGCAGTTTCACGAACGGCTCAGAAATGAACGAGAAGACAATGACATGACTCAAAAACAATTGGGTGATGCATTGAACATGAGTCAACGCAAAATCTCTTATTTAGAGAAAAAACAAACAGAACCTACGCCGGATGAAATCATTGCAATCTGCAAGTTTTTCAAAAAATCAGCGGATTATATGTTAGGACTGAAAGATGAATAAGCATACTGCCTATGGGCAGTATTTTTTATTGTCGAAAACCTTCTGATAATCCGAAAAAAACAAAGAATCAAGAGCACATTCCATTTTCATTCTGCGCAACAGCCATTCCCGCATTCAATACCGTAGGATTTTTAATGAACCGCAGGGTGCCGTGCGGTGCAACAGCACGGCACCCTGCGGAAAAATTTTGATTACACTGAATTATTCAACAGTCTGGCTTACATCTCCATTTTCGATGTCTTCGGAATCTGTCGCATCAATTATTCCGTCATGATTTGCATCAGCAGCTGCATAGAAAGCAGAACCGACATCAATATCATAATCACCATTCAGATAATCATTAACAAGAGAAGCATCATAAGAAGTAATTTCTCCGTCGCTATCGATATCACCATACAACACAACAGTATAGACAGCAACCAATTTATCATCACTATATACCTCGACCGTTGAACCGGTTCCGATATAGTAGCCATCTTCATTGAATTGCACACACTCAATTGTATAGTCAGCAACAGGAGTGATCCATTCTGTAATATCCTCACATTCAGGCGCAATTCCGGAAATGAACATATTAACAGAATCAATTACAGTAGCAGTGCCCGTGGCAGCATTCAAATATCTCAATTTAAGATTGTTCATAGCTTCCATGAGATCAATGCGTGCATCATTGACATCAGTCTGCAATGCTGTCGGATCGCCGTTGACATTTGCCGCTGCACTGCGCATTGCAACAAAATCAGCCCAAGATTCAGGTGTGTAGGTAGATTCAACCTTTGCATTTGCAACCGAAAGCAGGTTATTAAGCTGCGTCTTGACGGTAGTTCTTTCAATCAGACGGGCACCCCAGAGATTGAGCTGCTGGGTTGCATAGACAAGGTCGAACATCGGGATGGACGGAGCGACAAAATCGGCTTCGTCTTCGGGTGCTACCTGCGAATTTGCAAGGGATGCGGCATGGTCGTAAGCATCTTCAAAGCGATCATAGGTGAACAGGACATAGTTATCGCGATCCACGTCTGCATATTCCGCAATTTCCGCATTGAGAGCAGCAAGCAAGGTGCTGTCGGTTGCCTTTTTCTTTGCATCCAGTGCTTCAACAGCGGCATTGATGGCATTGACCTTTGCATAATATTCATTCTGATCGCCATCAAGGGTTGCATCGGAGTCGCTGAACATCTTGGTGTGGTCGGGATTGCCGTTGAGCAGTGCATAGCCATCGGAAACGGCGGCAAGGTATGCATTCCATTCCGTTGTTGCATCAGCCGTGTAGTCTACACGCTGTCTGTTTGCACCTGCGATATCATCAAGCAGTCCGGGCAGACCGAAATCGTCATAAATGACGAGCACATGGCTTCTTGCATCCGTTGTGGCGGTTGTAGTCTGGCCGAGCCAGTTTCTGCCGCGCACTTCAAACTGAACGGATACATTATAGATACCGTAAGGCTGTGCGGCATCGGGGTCGGTAATGTTGGAAACATAGGGGTTGACCGTGCCGTAGGTATCGCTGGTGGCTGAGGAATCGTCAATGTGAACAATGACATCATCCGTCGGTGCGTTGGCGGCAATGCCGGCAGGCAGGTCGCCCGTCACAATGGCTCTGGTAACATCAACGGCATTGGTAACAAGGCCGCTTTCGTTGGTAGCCAGAATGGAGAACAGAGAAACGGTATAGACATCGGTGGTGTAATAATAGGTTGCGAAATCTTCAAAGGTTACATTGTTGGCGGAGGATTCGGCACTGTTTGCAGCATAATAGGTGCTTTCAACCGTGTAAAGGTGGGTGTAAACCGACTTCACAAGCGGAGTACCGTTGTTAATGCGGTTGCCGTCTTCGTCAAGAATGTAATAGGTAAGATCGAAGCGAGCTTCGGTGGTTGCAGCTACGGTGCCGGAAACCGCAACATCGATATAAGAGTTTGCGGCAATCTTTGCACCTTCGGTCACGCTTGCGGTCAGGTTGGCATTGTTGGTCAGGGAGATGAGCTCAATTTCATACATCTTATCCTGATCAATGGCGGTTGCATTTTCGGGCAGCCAGCCGGAGTTGATGCCGTCGGAATAGTTGGAGATGCGCATGACGGTGCCGGACGGAACAGAACCGGATGTGCAGTTGATTCTGCTGTCAAGGTCAATATCCACATCACCGAGGCTCTGCGGATCGGCAAGACCCATGACCATCACAACAATATTGAGGACGGACTCGCGCATATCTGCATCGGCAGCAAGCGTGCTGAGAATGCCGCAGATGAGCTTGGAAGCATTTTCAATGGGATTGATAACGGATTCAAAGGTTGTGACATCTGCAAGATCGACAATATCGTTTGTTTCCGCAGTAGACGGATTGTCGAATGCGGTGTTGAGAATGTTTGCAACAAACTGAATGATAAATTCATCAACATGCTTCATCAGGTCGCTGTTTGCATCATGGGTGAAGAAGGTGAAGATCTTGTTCACATCCAGATCAAGCAGTGCATCCATGATATAGTCAAGCAGGTTCTTGAAAGTCAGATCGGCAGCGGTGCCGACACCATCTTCATCCGTAAACATACCGGCATAATTGAACCATGCCTTGGGAATGAACTGCCACAGAATGGCATCAACAGCAGCCCAACCGTTGCCGCTTGTCATTGCATTGTTGTATTCGGTGGTCTTGGTAAACAGACCATCAATGTAAGGCATGCACCATTCGATGAATGCGCAAAGGAACTGACTTGCCGTGGTGCTGTAAGCACAATCCAGACCGAGATTTGCATTCAGATAGTAGCAGGCAATGTCTGCACCCATTTCCAGAATGCCGTCACGGTACTGCTGTTCGGTACCGTCTTCAATGTCGAGATAGGTGACTTCGGGAACAAAGCGGACTACCAATTCACGCAGACCCTCATAAGCGATCTGTTCCATGGTGTCGCCTTCTTCAAAATCAAGGTGATCAACAAACTGTTCAACCGCTACGCGGGCAATGTAGTCGCCGAGTTCTTCAAGCGTATAGGTTTCAACTTCTTCCGTTTCGCCACCGGCTGCAATAATCTCTCTGATCAGAGCTTCCAGATTAAAAATCAGATTTTCGGCATTGCTTCTGCCTTCGGTAGCACCAACGGCGGTACTGATCCATTCGAATGTATCGGGAAGCAGCATTTCATCAACAACAACTCCAAGTACGTCGTTGAGCTGATCAACAAGGCCGAGGTTGGTGTCAAATGTATGATTTTCAATGACATAGTTCGTATCGATCAGTTCATACAGTTTGCCGCCGTCTGCCTGATTGGATTCAACTGCTTCACGGATAACCGTTTTCAGACTGCTGTTGAGAATCGGTACGATGAAAGCATTCAGTGCTTCATAAATGCCTTCTTCGATCACGCGGTAAGCAGTGTCGCCGTCAACATCAACAATAAAGCCGGGCATTGCGCCTTCAAATCCCATAATTTCGGGTCTGAGGCCTGCAAGCTGGTTATCGCAAAGGAACTGAACAAAATCGTCCAGCGTGGGATTGCCGACCATCGCTTCATCGTTTACGGGATGCAGAAGATCCCAGATAAGATCATCCAGCCAACCGTTGAAGTCGTCAATGATCATGCGGAATTCGGGCGGCAGGAAGCCGTGCACGATTCCCCAGTTGAAATCATCGCCGAACATACCGAGAAGGGTGGGAGCGCAATTTGCGAGGTAGGTTACAAGGCTTGAAATGACATCCATGTCATCGTTGTTTGCGGATGCTCTTCTGTTGGTTGCAATGTCGGATCTGTGATCCTCCAAAACAAACAGGTCACCCACGGTAAGGGAGCCGTAGAGCCAGTTACCCGTCAGATTGTAGATAGAATCCATTGCAGCATCAACGCTTGTCAGGTCAATGGTTCCGATCAACGGAATGTCAAGCACAATTTCTTCTTTGGTGAGCATAACATCCAGTTCATCAAGAATAAGGGTTGCCTGCTGTTCAGTGGTCAGTTCCGCTTTGTCGATGGAATTGTACTGGTTGATGATCGCTTCATCAAGATAGTCACTGCGTGATGCACTTGCAAGAACCGACATCGAACCGAATACCATGAGAACCGCCAAAAGAACAGCGGTCATTTTTCTGAACTTTGTCATAGTGTTTCCTCCTTTTTCTCATTCCGATTGAATTGTTTTTCAATTCCTCGGTTTTAAGACAGGGGGGTGTTTTGTTTTAAGTGTTTTCGTTCAGGGTGACGGATAAAAATCCGAGCCTGCTTTTTTTGAGTGAACAGGCGTTGCATCAAAAATGCCCCTGTCCTCCACTTTGCGCAACGTCAGTCCACTCACAATTAGATGCCATCGGCATCCCTCCTCTCAGGAATGGAAAAAATTTATAAATCATTTGATTTATACAATGTAAATTACTGTGCGGCAAAATCAATTTCCGCAACAAATGCATCAGCCGCCGCAACATCCGCAAGACCGCCGTCTTTAGAAGTCAGGGTGATCATAAACACTTTATTGTTGATCTGCGCCAGATATGCATAGGCTTCAAGCTGCACACCGTCGTCATCAAGCATGGTCATTGCAAAGCGTTTCATGGTAATGCCGTTTACGGTGACTTCTTCAAGTTCGCCGTTTGCAAGTCCCGATGCGGATGCAGAACGGTAGGTATCTTTGGCATATTCTTCAAAGTTTGTTACGACCTTTGTTTTATCCATTATATTAAATTGTATGGTTCCCTGTTCGTTTTCAAGCAAGGGGTCGTTACCTTCTGACTTGATTTCAAAATCCTCGGGAATTTCAAGGCTGTATTCGGGAGCGATAATGACATCGTCCTGAATGGTAATTGTCTGTTCGGTCGTCAGCAATGTATCGGTCACAGCATCGGAAACCGCGGGGACAGTAACATCATTTTGCAGTTCTTCCCCGCTTGCAGTCTCCGCTTGCACGGGATCGGACGGTTGCTCATCTTCCGAAAGAGAGGTCTGCTGTGCATCACTTTGCACCTGCGAAGCCGTATCCGGTTCGCTTGCAGGGGGTGTCTCTTCCGGCTTGCAGGATGAAAGCAAGAGCAAACAACCGCCGCACAGCAACAAACACAACATACGTTTCATAAAAAGACCTCCGTTCTTTTTTATTCCGAGAAAGAAATTACATTTGCGTAATCTTCCTTTCAATTGCAATCATATCACACAAAATCCATTTTGTCAAGCATATATTTACAACAAAGGTATTTACAATCAATATAATTTGTGTTAGAATCTATTTGCAAAAACAAAAGATTGTTTTTTTGGGGAAATGTTGAAATTGTACGCATTTTTATGCTATAATCACTCTACTAAGAAACAGGGGTGATTTTTTGAGTCAGAATCAGGAAAACTTCAAGCGCGGCTGTACGGAACTGCTTGCTTTGCATCTCCTCGCAAAGGAAGACCTGTACGGGTATCAGATCACGCAGCTTTTTGATGAAAAAAGCGGCGGCAGATTCACCATGCTTGAAGGCACGCTTTATCTAATCCTTTATAAATTGGTGGATGCAGGGTATTTGTCTACTTACTCAAAACTTGTGGGCAAGCGCAGAACCAGAAAGTATTACCACCTTGAGGAGAAAGGTAAGGAATATCTCATGCAGATGCTGCATGAATATGATGAGATTTCCAAAGGAATCGCTTTAATCTTGGACAGAGAGGAGGAAGAAGCATGATTGCAATTGAAAAAGATATTGAAAAATACATGTCAGAGGTCAATTCACATCTTTTTTGTTTGCGAAAAAACAAAAAGGCGGTTCTTGAGGACATCCGGGAAGCAATCACCGAATTTACTGAAAACAACGATGTCGAAACGATTGATGTAATCTATTCGCGTTTCGGCACACCCGAAGAAATTGCAAAGGCATATATTGCCGATGCAGAACCGCAAAACATAAAAATAGCAATCAACATCAGGAAGATGCTGGTTGCGGCTGTTGTAATTGCACTTGTAATGTTGGCTATCACTTTTATTGTTACTATTATTGACAGCCACCAATCTAATATTGCAATCTGCAACGATGGTAGTATCGAAATAGTAACATCTGCACTTTCAATTATGTAATAAGGAGATAATGCATGAAGAAAATAATTACTATATTATTTACCGTTGTGATGCTATTAACATTCTGTTTACCTGCTTATGCCTCCGATGATGCATTATATACTGAAATTGAATATTTTGATAATGGATCTTACATTATTACAACTCTTACAAAATGTACTTCATCTGTTTCCGCATATGCAACATCAACAATAACAGGAAGAAGAACAAGTAATTATTATAACGAGGATAATGAACATCTTTGGGGGGTCACTCTTGTCGGCACATTTTCCTATAATGGCAGCTCTGCATCTTGTATTGATGCAACTATGACCTATTCCATAAGCGATTCAAATTGGAGAATCACTTCGATTAACGCAATTGAAAGCGGGAATACAGCGAGAGGGGAAGCGACATGTAAAAAATATGTTTTAGGTGTCCCCATTCAAACGGTTGAAAAAATACTTGAAATCTCCTGCAGCCCCACCGGCGTGCTGTCTTAACAATCCGAATCCCACACAGCAGGAACCCTCGGCGTAGTCGGGGGTTCTTTGTTGCGTTTGCAAAAGCAGTTCAAACAAAACGGCAATGATTATAAATGAAAAAATTCAGAAAGCAACATTGTTGTCATTCTGCACAAACAGAATTGGAGATATTTGTCTGTTGTGCCGATAAAAAAGAATTTTCGGATTTTGCAATTGAAATCGAAGAATAAAAGGTGTAAAATAAATCAGTAAAAAATTAAAGGAGGTCATATTTTATGGCACAGATTTTGGCAGTATTCAAGATGATCGCAGCATTCTTTACATTGCTGCCCATGATCATTAACCCCCTTGGCGACAGCTTCGGCGATGATTGCTTCGAAAGCTGGTCGGCTGATCAGGTTTACACAAGCGACTATGCAGTTGAACTCGAAAAGGATCCGTCCAAGGATTTTGTGGTTCTTAACCTTGCGGACATTCAGATGGACGATATGGAATACTATGAAGGCATGGGCGAAGAATCCGAAGCGATGATCACACAGCTTGTTGAAGAAGTGCAGCCCGATCTCATCACCCTTTCCGGTGACAACGCATGGGCAACACTGGCTTACATCAACCTTGTTGAATTTGTTGATTCCTTCGGCATTCCGTGGGCACCCGTAATGGGCAATCATGACGGCCAGGGCTGCATCAGCGAATTCTGGTGTGCATATCTGTTCTGGCAGGCTGATAACTGCCTGTTCAAGTTCGGCCCCGAAGACATGGGTCACGGCAACTACATCATCAACATCACCGAAAACGGCAAGGTTATTCACACCCTGTTCATGATGGATACCCACAATGACGGCACCTTCACCGACGAAAACGGCAACACTGTGGAAGGCTACGACCACCTGTGGGACAACCAGATTGAATGGTACAAGTGGGCAGTCAACGGCATTGCTGCCGAAGAAGGCCGCGTTGTTGAAAGCTCCGCCATCATGCACATTCCCGTTTACGAAGTTAAGACCACATGGGAAAAATATTATGACAGCGAAAAGGATTGCTTCACTGGCCCCTATGCAGAAGGATCCTTCGGCGTCATCCACGAAACGCCCTGCCCGGGTGCCGTGAATAATCACTTCATGGATGTTGTTATTGAACTCGGCAGCACCAAGAACATGGTCTTCGGTCACGACCATGTCTGCAATGCATCCTTTGTTTATGAAGGTGTCAGACTTTCCTACGGTCTGAAGCTCGGCAAGGCTTGCTACTATGAAGAAGGCCTGCAGGGCGGCTCCACACTGAGCATTGCTTCCGACGGTTCCGCAACCTTTGCACACCACTTCATCACTGAATAATTCAGAACAACTTTTCAAATGCAATCTGTCGCAAGGCAGGTTGCATTTTTTTTTGCAAAAAAAAGGAGCTGATATACAGCCCCGATAAGTATTAAAGTGAACGGATCTGTCCTTTGTATTTCTTGATAAATGCTTCATTGATGGCATCGCCGCCGTCAACATTGCTGCTGGAGAACACATCGGGCACACAACCGTCGGAGAGCATTTTTTCAATGCAGGCAACCACCACAGCATTGAGGATTGCCGCACCTGCCGAGGTGGAGGTCGGGGCGGCATTTCTGCCGATTTCTTCAAACCACACGCTTGCATCACCGACACAGCCCATGTTATCGAGTACGATGTCTGCAAATTCATACAGCTTTTTACCACTCGGATGACGGGATGAAGCCGATTTGGAATGATTGAGGTTGGTCAGCGCCACCACGGTCATTCCCTTTTCTTTGGCAAGCTGTGCCATATCCACGCAGACACCGTTTCTGCCCGAATTGGAAATGATAACAATGACATCGTCTTTTTTCATATCATAACTGTCAAACAGAATATCAGCATAACCCTGTAACCGTTCGATTTCGGTGCTTTTGGCGGCGGATTCATGCAACATCAATGCCGTTTCGAGTACGGGATGCAGATTCACAAGACCGCCTGCACGGTAGAACAGTTCTTCGGCAAGCATGTGGGAATGTCCCGTACCGAACAGGAAGATATTACGGTCATTTTCAAGTGCATTTGCAAAAGCGGCACCGCAGGCTTCGATATTTTCAAGCTGCTTGTCGGCGATTTCATCCATAATGCGGGTCAGATTTTTCAGATATTCCAATGATTTGCTCATAACTTTATCCCCTTTTTATTTCTCAAATCAATAATAAACGCATTGCCTGCACTTGTCAACAAAAAAAATGAAAAGACGGGGCTTGTCATTTTTGTCGGGGTATAATATAATTAAAAAAAAAGACATCGGAGGAAATAAAATGGCTGCAAAAGTGTATTTTTCGCGTGAAATCAGCGCCGAAAAGGTGTTGGAGCTTTATAAATTACTCGGGAAGGAATTAACCGGTAAGGTTGCCGTGAAGGTTCATTCGGGTGAAAAAGGAAATCAGAACTTTTTAAAACCCGAATTCTGGAAAGATATGGTGGAGCATGTCAACGGCACGGTGGTGGAATGCAACACCGCATACAATGGTGAACGAAACACAACCGAAAAGCACAAAAAGCTGTTCGCATTCCACGGCTGGACAAAATATTTTGATACGGATATTCTGGACGGCGACGGGCCTGACCTTGTGCTCGAAATTCCGGACGGCAAGATCATCAAAAAGAATTATGTGGGCAGAAATATTGAAAATTATGACAGCCTGCTTGTTCTTTCGCATTTCAAGGGGCATCCCATGGGCGGCTTCGGCGGTGCGGTCAAGCAGCTCTCCATCGGCATTGCATCGTCCTACGGCAAGGCTTATATTCACGGCGCAGGCGATCCCGACAAATTCTGGGAATCCGATCACGATGAATTTCTTGCTTCCATGGCAGACGCCGCAAAAAGCGTGGCAGATTACTTCAAGGGCGAAGCCGTGTATGTGAACGTAATGAAAAACATGAGCGTGGATTGTGACTGCTGCGCGGTTGCGGAGGATCCCTGCATTGCAGATATCGGTATCTTGGTTTCCGATGATCCGATTGCAATCGATCAGGCTTGTGTGGATCTTGTGTATGCCTGCTCCGACCCGGGTAAGCCGCATCTGATTGAGCGCATTGAAAGCAGAAACGGGCTGTATACGCTCGCTTGTGCAGACGGTCGCTTCGGCTCAAAAGAATATGAACTGATTGAGGTTTAAAAGATGATTACTTTTCTTTGCTACCCGAAATGCACCACCTGTCAGAAAGCGCAAAGATGGTTGGATGAAAACGGAATTGAATATGTTCTGCGCAATATAAAAGAAAACAATCCCACCGCTGAGGAGCTTACCGTATGGCATGCAAAAAGCGGATTGCCCTTGAAGAAATTCTTCAACACAAGCGGCTTGCTTTATAAATCCATGGAGCTGAAAACCAAGCTGCCCGACATGACCGAGACACAGCAGCTTGCTCTGCTTGCCACGGACGGAATGCTGGTAAAAAGACCGATGGTGATCGGTGAGGGTTTTGTATTGGTCGGCTTCAAGGAAAACGACTGGACGGAAAAGCTGAAACGGAAATAAACTGAAAAAGAGCTGCATCAAACAGCTCTTTTTTTTGTTGCTTATATTACATTTCAATTGCAATTTTGATGCAGCCGTCTTTGCGGTTTTCAAATACCTCATAGGCCTCTTCGATTTTTTCAAACGGATAAAAATGGGTGATCAGCGGCGTTGTATCAAGCTTCCCTTTTTCAATCAGCCGCAGTATTTTATCACAATGACAGCCGTCCACACCACCCGTTTTGAAGGTAAGATTTTTGCCGTACATATCGGGCAAGGGCAAGGTCTGCGGCTTGTCATACAAGGCAACAACCGTGACCGTTGCATTGGGTCTTGCACATTTCCAGGCCGTTTCAAAGGTATTCTCTCCGCCTGCAACCTCCAGCACCACATCCGCACCGCCGTGGTCGGAAACATCCTTGACAAAATTTTCCACCGCATCGGGCGTGACCGTCAGTACGGTCGGATAATGCTCATGCACAAAACGGATGCGCTCCTCGTCCTGCTCACACACAATGATGCGTTGCGGCTTTTTGAGCAGCACGCAAAGCAATGTACAAAGCCCTGTCGGGCCTGCACCGAGAATCAGCACGGTATCATCCTGCTTGATTTCGGAAATTTCGGTTGCCCAATAGCCCGTTGCCAGTACATCACCGACAAGCAAAGCCTGCAGATCCGACACACGGGGCGGAATTTTATTAAGCCCGGTATCGGCAAACGGCACACGTACATATTCCGCCTGACCGCCATCGATACGGCAGCCGAGTGCCCAACCGCCGTTTTTGTCGGTGCAGTTGTTCACATATCCGTTTTTGCAGAAAAAGCATTCCCCGCAGAAGGTTTCCACATTGACCGTCACACGGTCACCGACAGCGATATTTTCAACCGCCGAGCCGACTTCTTCAACAATGCCGACCATTTCATGACCGACCGTCACACCCGGTACGGCACGGGGCACATGACCGTGTTTTATGTGCAGATCACTCGAACAGATGCTTGCAAGTGTGACACGGACGATCGCATCACGCGGATGCAGGATATGCGGTTTTTCCTTTTCGACAAAAGCGAACTCGCCTTTTTGGATATAAGAATATGTGCGCATGATTGTTCTCCGTTTTCATTATTTACCGACAGTATAGCACATCAAAACGGTAAATTCTACCAAAGAATGCGAATTTCTTTCTTATAATTCCTTTTTCCAAAGGCCGTGCAGATTGCAGTATGCATACACGGCAAGCGGTCTTTCGTCTGCAAGTGCAAAAACAGCACAAGGAGAACCGTCGGGAGCAAGAAGCTTGCGCTGTTCCCCCTTGTCCGTCACCAGTGTGATCCATGCAATGTGATGCTCAACACTCATCGGATGGGCAACCTCCCCGACCTGCACAACAATCTTGTCATGTCTGATATCAACATACGGCACATGCTTTTCGTGAGATGCATCCTGCGAACCGGGAACAAGCAGCTCCATATTCTGACCGCAGCAACGAACAGGTGCACCGCCGTCACAGATGAGGTCAACCATATTGCCGCAATGATGACAGATATAATATTTTTTCTCGTTCATACACATTCTCTCCTTTTCGTTTCAGTATTGCCGGTATTTTTGTGTTTTATTACAGATTGGCAAGATATTCTTCCGCATAATGCACGGCAACCGCACCGTCACCGACCGCCGTTACAACCTGCCTCAGGACTTTCGTGCGCACATCCCCGACAGCATACACACCGTCAATGTTCGTTTTCGTGCTTTCATCGGCAATGATATAGCCGCCGTCATCAAGTGCGAGCACATCCCTGAACAATGCCGTGGCGGGATTCCTGCCGATGCTGACAAACACGGCATCCGCTTCGATCTCGCGCTCTTCACCGTTTGCATTTCTGACTTTGATCGCATGCAATCTTTCATCAGCGAGCAGCTCTGCAATATTGCTGCTCCACACAAATTCAACATTTTCGGCTTTTAAAAGCGGCTCGTGGTAGATTTTCGTGGCTTTCAGTGCATCTCTGCGGTGCACAATATACACCTTTTTTGCCAGATGTGACAAATACAGTGCATCTGCAGCCGCCGTATTGCCGCCACCGACCACGACCACGGTTTTGTTTCTGTAGAAATTGCCGTCACAATGTGCACAGTAGTGAATGCCTCTGCCCGTCAGCTTTTCTTCATTTGCAAGACCGAGCTTACGAGGATCGGCACCCGTGGCAACGATGACCGCCTTTGCATAAAAATCTCCGTTTGCGGTTTTTATAAGTTTGACAGGATCTGAAAAATCAACGCTTTTCACTTCCGTATATTCCGTTTTTGCACCGAACCGTACGGCACCCTGTTGCATTTTGAAGCCGAGTTCAAAGCCGTCGATACCGTTTTCAAACCCGGGATAATTGTCGATGTCACTTGTCAGTGCCATCTGACCGCCTACGGACATTCTTTCAATAACAAGCGTGTCAAGACCTGCTCTTGCGGCATACAATGCTGCCGTGTAGCCTGCGGGACCGCCGCCGATGATGAGGATATCATAAATATGCTTCATAAGGAACCCTCCTTTTTCTTTCTGCTTGCAGTATACCCGAAAACGGGCATTTGTTTCCGTGACTTTATCACAAAACGGTTGACTTTTTGAATAATCTTTTTTACAATAAAAAACAGAAATCACGGAAAGAAGGAAACACCATGGCACGACAGATGTTTGAACCCGTATTCAGGGAAATTTTCCCGTTCTGGGAATCGCTCTCGGAAAATGATAAGGATTTTTTGTGCCGTAATTCGGTTGCCGTCGGCTATCCGAAAGGCACAACCCTGCATGACGGCACGGAATGCTCGGGTGTGTTCATGGTGCGCAAAGGCAGTCTGCGTGTTTACATGCTGTCCGAGGACGGCAAGGAAATCACACTCTATCGCCTGCACGCAGGTGACATGTGCATGCTCGCAGCTTCGTGCGTATTACAGACCATCACATTCGATGTGATGATTGATGCCGAGGAGGACTGCGAGTGCTTCATAGTCGGCGGCAATGCGTTTGCTGACATTTCCGAGCGCAATGCAAATGTGAAGATTTTTGCGCTTGAAACCGCCGTCAGCCGTTTTTCGGATGTGATGTGGGTCATGCAGCAGATTCTGTTTATGAGTATGGACAAAAGGCTGGCCATTTTCCTGTATGAGGAATGCGCAAGGCTGCAGACCGACACGCTGACACTCACCCACGAGCAGATTGCAAAATACATGGGCTCGGCACGCGAGGTGGTGTCGAGAATGCTCAAATATTTTGCAAACGAGGGCATTGCGGAGGTTTCGCGCAAGGGGATTAGAATAGTTGACAAGCCAAAGCTTCGCGCACTTGCGTTTGAAAACGGAGGAACCAAAACATGAGCAATGCAATTGTTGAATTGGAATTATATCTTGTGCGGCACGGAGAATCCATGGGCAATGCAGGTCTTGCCGATGCACTGTGCGATGAACTGAAGTGCGATCCTCCCCTGTCCGGAAAAGGCGAAAGGCAGGCTGATCTGCTGGGCAGGTATTTTGCGGATTTGCCCTTGGATGCATTGTTTGCAAGCGGTATGCGCAGAGCATTGCAGACCGCCGAAGCGGTGCGTTTTTATCAGCCCGAAAACGGGGCTAAAACCGTACAGGTACATAAAATATTCACCGAATGCAACACGGGCGAAGATACAACCGCCAGAACCATAAAAGAAATCAACCTTGATTTTCCGCAAGCCGTCAATGCCCCCGGAACGGATGCAAACGAGGGGATTATGTATTACGGCAGAGATGATTCCGATGCCGTGCTGCTTGAACGAGGAAAGCAGGCAATTGATTATCTTCGTTCACTTTTTCACAACGGTGAAAGGGTTATGGTGGCTGCCCACGCAGCCTTCAACACATTCATGCTGTATGCCGCACTCGGTCTTTCACATGAGCAGAAATTTGATCCGTCCTTTTACAACACGGGCATTACAAAAATCATTTTCTTCAAGCAAGGCACGGCAAGATTTGCGGATGTATATCTTGAATACATGAACAGTGTGCCGCATCTGATTGCCGAATATCCCGATATGAAATATTAAAAAATACTGAACTGCGTTGTGCGGTTCAGTATTTCTGTTTTATTGCAGCTTCTTTCCGTCCGAAAAGGCATTGCCGACCTTTTCCCCGAGCGTATAATAACCGTGCTGTGTCGGCTCATAGCAAAGGGGGCTGAATTTTACAAGATCGATTTTTCCGTCAGTCATAATCGAATCATCGGCACTGACATTGACAATTTTGCCGACAAGACGATCGGTTTCGGTGTCATAGGAAAGCATTTCGCATTCCAGTGTCAGCGGCAATTCATTGAAAACGGGAGCATTGACCTTGTTGCTTTTTGTAACCGTCCAGCCTGCCTTTTCAATCTTATCGGACACCTTTTTACCCGATACAACACCGACAAAATCGGCGGCAACAAGGTTTTTCACATCCGCGGGACTGACGGTGAATGCTTTTGTTTTCAGCACATTGGCGGCTGTTTTGTGTCCTGCACTGATGCTGACAGTGATTTCTTCAAAATCACTGATACCGCCCCAAGCCGCATTCATGGCATTGGGAACTCCGTTTTCATCGTAAGTGCCTAAAATCAGCACAGGCATGGGATAAAGCATCGGCTTTGCGCCTAAATCATTTCGCATGGTATTCCTCCGTCTTTTAAATTACAAGATGTTTTTATCATACTGCTTTTTCCGCAGTTTTGCAATCTGTTTTTTTTGCATTGCAATTCAAAACAGATTGTGATAGAATAAAAATATATATGTAAGCAAAGGATGTGTGTTTATGAAAAAGACAAGTGTTTACAAGCGTTTGTTTTCGGCGGTGCTTTGTGCGATTTTGTTATTTGCATGTTTTCCGGTTTATGCATTGTCTGCCGATGAAGAGGCTGGCTATCTTTTGATTACCGATTATGTGCAACCCGATACCGGGGAAGATTTATCGACTGCCATTCAGCAAGTCATTGACGAAAATCCGAACCGCACCATCTTTTTCCCCGACGGTGAATATCTGTTGTCTTCGCCTGTTTATACGCCTGCCGAGCCGACACAGGCGGTTTCCCTGAAACTTGCCGATTTTGCAGTGCTCAAAGCAAGCGAAAACTGGCAAAAAGGTGAAGCCGTTGTGCAATTGGGCGGCAAATTCCCTGCCAACAACACGCACACAAACGGCAGCAATTATTCATTTGAGGGCGGTATCATTGACGGAAACGGTGTTGCTAACGGCATTTCGGTCAATTCCGGCAGAGAAACAGCCGTACGCAATGTTTCAATTAAAAATACGGTCATCGGTCTGCACATTATGCACGGTGCAAACAGCGGCTCATCGGATGCCGACATTTTCGGTGTGAATATCATCGGGACAGGCACGACCGAATCGGTCGGTGTTCTGCTTGAGGGCTTTGACAACACGTTGACAAATATGCGTATCGGCAACGTGTTCACGGGTGTGCATGTAAAAAGTGCAGGCAACATCTTACGCAATATTCATCCGCTTTATTATTCGGATTACACCGATTATGAAAACTCTTGCGGCTTTTTGGTTGAATACGGCAACAACTGGTTTGACTATTGCTACAGTGACCAATTCGGCATCGGTTTCCGCACCACCTCAAACGATGCAAGCACCTTCCATGATTGTTTTATTTACTGGTATTCCGCCAACGGCGGCAAACACACCGCATTCAAAGCAGACAAAAAGTTCAATTCAACTATTACCAATTTCAAAATCGGTTTCAACAGCGATGAAGTTAATAATGTTGTGCTCTCTGTCGGCGAAATCGGCGGAGAAGGAACAATTGAAAATCTGGATGTAAGCAGTGCCATGGCAGACAGCAAATCATATAAAACCTATCTGAAAGACGGCACAATCTTTGACCGCCTGCTCGGTTTGCTTGCCCTGCTGATCGAATACATTACCGCACAAATTAAAATATAGAATTTGGCACCGTGTTTTCGGACACGGTGTTTTTTTGAAAAAAAATGATAAACAGCCGCTGAAAGGGCAATATAAAAACAGTTCTTTCAGAGGTGACAAAAAATGGAATCCGTTTGGAAAAAAGATGTTTCTTTTCCTTCTTTTCCCACTTTACAAGGTGAAAAAAAAACCGATGTGCTGATCATTGGCGGCGGCATTGCAGGCATTCTGACCGCTTACTTTTTAAAGCAAAGGGGTATTGACTGCATTCTGTTGGAAAAAGACCGTCTTTGCAGCGGTGTCAGCGGCAACACAACGGCAAAAATCACGGCACAGCACGGCTTTGTTTATGATAAAATCATGCACAGATACGGCATTGAAAATGCAAAACTGTATTGGCAGGCGAACACGCAGGCGCTTGAAAAATTCAAAGAAATGAGCCGTAGCATTGACTGCGATTTTGAAATAAAAGACAACTTCGTTTACACCTGTTCGGACCGCAAAAAAGCGGAAAAAGAAATGCGTGCACTTGAAAAAATCGGTGCGGATGCGTTCTTTTGTGAGCAGGTGCATATTCCCGTACAGACCGACGGGGCGGTGTGCTTCCGGAATCAGGCGCAGTTTCATCTGCTTAAATTTTTGTCTGCGATCTGCAAGGAACTACCTGTTTATGAGCACAGCTTTGTGCGTGAAATGATCGGCAATACCGCCGTGACGGACAACGGCAGCGTCAACGCAGAGCATGTGATCGTCACAACCCATTTTCCGTTTATCAACAAGCACGGGCTGTTTTCCATGAAGCTGTATCAGCACCGTTCTTATGTCATTGCTCTTGAAAATGCGGAACAATCGGACGGCATGTATGTGGATGAGGCCGACAAAGGGTTTTCTTTCAGAAATTATAAAAATCTGCTGCTTCTTGGCGGCGGTGATCACAGAACGGGCAAAAACGGCGGTGCATGGCAGGAATTGCGGGAATTTGCAGCAGAGCACTATCCGCAGGCACAGGAAAAACATTTTTGGGCGGCACAGGATTGCATGTCGCTTGACTCCATTCCCTATATCGGCAAATACAGCAAGAACACGCACAATCTGTATACCGCAACGGGCTTCAATAAATGGGGCATGACATCCGCCATGCTTTCAGCGCAGCTTTTGTGCGATGCGATACAGGGAAAAGACAATGACTTCGCTCCCCTGTTTTCACCCTCAAGAACTATGTTGCACGGACAGCTGCTCATCAATGCGGCTGAAACCTTTGCAGATTATTTATTGCCAACAACAAGGCGCTGTCCGCATTTGGGATGTGCACTGCGTTGGAATCGCTATGAGCATTCGTGGGATTGTCCGTGCCACGGCTCACGGTTCGATGAAAACGGAAAGCAGCTCGACAATCCTGCCAACGGAAATTTAAAATAATTTTACCGCTAAAAAGCAGGCGATAAAATCCGCTTTGCGACATATACTGTCATTGAGGTGATTCTATGGACGACTTGCAAAGCAAGAAAAACAAAAAAAAGCAAAAGCATGATGATGCTGTCGGTGAGTACGATATTCCGTCCGTGCGACTTTTTCACGAAAAACTGCTTGAATCTTCACAAATCGAGAAACCTGTGACGGATGTCTATGATATTTTCGACAACGACCTTGCGAGAGATAACATGGAAAATGATCTGACCGTACCTGAAATTGAAGCATTGGAAAAGCTTTGGCCTTAGGGGGACGGGTATAATCCGAACCCGCCCGAAAACGGCTATTTTAAGTCTTTTAGGCGTTTTACCCTTGAAAGGCGACAGCCTTCCTGCGGTCTCAACCCCGAAAATCCAATAAAAACATCTCGTTTTCGGGTCGAAGATTTTTTACAGTGAGGATTTTTGACGAGACGAGGCACAAAACGCAGAAAATCCTTTGTGGATTTTCGAGGATTTTAACGAAGTATCGACGGAAATCTTCCTGTAAAAAACGGGTTCGGATTATATCCGTCACCCTAACCATATTCCGAGCCTGCCACCCGTGCCGTGGCAGGCTCTTTTTGTTGACAGCAACCGGAACTTTTGCTATATTCAAAAAAAAGAGTGAGACTTTTTTGCACTTTGTTCGTTAAAAGGGTGTAAGGCAATCACTGAAAGGGGTGCAGATATGGACAAGGGCAACGAAATATACCGTCGGTTTTTGCAAGGTGACACCGATGCATTGGGCGAGCTTGTTGCACTTTACAACGAGAGGCTTGTGCTGTTTTTATTCGGCTTTGTAAAGGATTTTTCCCTGGCCGAGGACCTTGCCGCCGACACATTTTTGCATTTGCTTGTCAGAAAACCTTCTTTCAGGCAGGAAGCGGCCTTTAAGACTTGGCTGTTTCGAATTGCCAAAAACAAGGCAATCGACTTTTTGCGAAAACAAAAGAAATATCCGGAGATTTCTTTGGAAAATGCAAGCGATCTGCCGAATTCCGATCTGCCCGAAACGCAGCTTTTACAGGAAGAACGAAACCGAAAACTGTATTCTGCCCTGCAAACTCTGCCGCAACACTATCGCACGGTTTTGCAACTTTTGTATTTTGAAGAAATGACTTACAAACAAGCGGGTGCTGTGCTGAAAATGAGTGAAAAGCAGATTCGGAACCTGTCTTACAACGCAAGGAATTCTTTAAAAGAAGCCTGCAAAAAGGAGGGCATTGAAAATGCGTTCGAATGAAGAACAGACGAAACTCATTTTGGAAAAATATGAAAATCACAAAACGGAAAAAAGAAAACACATAAAAGATATTTCTGCTGCATTTTCCGTTGCTTTATGCCTTGTGCTTGCCGTGTATGCTTCTGTTTTTGTTCAGGAAAAAAAACAAAAAGCGTTTTGGGATAAACTGTCCGGAAATATAGTTGTTTATTCTGATGTCGAAGTCACACAAACATCAGAGCAAGCAAACCAAACAGAAAACGGTGTGTATATTCCTGAAATCAGAATCGAGCCTGTTGAAGAAAATGTGATGGCAGATATGCTTGCCATGGTCAAATACAACGACAGAATTTATGTCGGACATTATCTGTGGGATTACCCGATGGAATTCAGCGAACA
The DNA here is from genome assembly GCA_045587645.1 of Acutalibacteraceae bacterium. Taxonomy (GTDB): domain Bacteria; phylum Bacillota; class Clostridia; order Oscillospirales; family Acutalibacteraceae; genus RUG806. The sequence goes on from JAZNCO010000031.1 coordinate 21,227, forward strand.
CAAGAATCTGTTGGGTGAATATGTCGGCACGGGCAACAACAAAATCACCTGTTGGTCGGATGAAAAGGACTACGAAGGGCAGTTTGCATCCAACACACCCTATGATTTTTACACGGTCAAGGGATATGACCCCGTTTTTCGTCTTGCCGCCGTGATGGATTTTGAGGACGGAAAGGAAATTATGTTTTTTGACTGCCTGAACGGGATATGGTTGCATACGGGTGCGGATCTGTACGAAGATCTTTTACACATTACGGACAATTATACATCCGTTTTATATCAGCTGCACAATGACTGGGATTACGGCAAAGGCAATTACAAGCAGCTCGACACCGTTTCTGCCGAAGACATTTCCGCTTTTATCGAAACGCTGAAAACGAGTGAATTTGTTGACCTGTCGGACACCGAACTTGCAAGCGCGATATTCAACGGCAAGCAAGCGCATCTGTTCTTTCAGATGCAGGATGGAACGACCCTCGGCATTCGTCTTTTTGAGGGCGGTTATGTCGGATTCACAGGCACATCGGCAAGAGCTTACGTATATATGCCGGGAGAAATATTTGATGTGATTTTCAACGCGACAACCTGATTTGAAGAATCAAAACCACCGGTGGAACCGGTGGTTTGCTCTGCCCCTATAAGGGGCCGTTACTGGCTTTACCCCTGAAAGGGGTCCTGAAGTTTAGCACCGCATTACTATTTCAAGCAGCCGCTCCCGTGCGGCTGTTTATTTTTGC
>JAZNCO010000032.1:0-22856 GCA_045587645.1 Acutalibacteraceae bacterium
TTTTAATTTCATCATTTCCTTTTCGTACTGCTTGATGTGTCTGTAACTTCTGGGCATAAAAATTCCTCCTATGGTAGTTATCTTAATTCTACCATAGGAGGGGGTGTTTTTTCTATGTCCGTTTTTTACGGACCTGTGCAACTAAGTGCAAGGGAGTTATTTTATTATTGAAACCAACAGGGATGTAAATAAGATATTGAAGTTTATCTTATTTACATCCCTGTTGGTTTTGTTACCTTTCTTGTAAATCCATTCGGTTTTATCTCAATGTTTGACTGCCAAAAATATAATTATATGCAATTTCGCATTTATATATGATATAAAAAAAAACAAGTCTTTCGACTTGTCTTTTTTTTTGGTGCGCGTTAACGGACTTGAACCGCTGACCACTCGCACGTCAAGCGAGTGCTCTACCAACTGAGCTAAACGCGCATTTCTCAACTGCGAGAGGTATTATAACCCATCAGGTGGCAAAAGTCAAGTCTTTTTTTCTTAAATTTTCAATTTTTTTATTCCTCCTCGTCATTGAGCAGCATCCACTCTTCAAACAGGCTTTCGAGTTCTTCCGTTACAGTCTGCAGATCAGCAGTCAGTTTCAGAATCCGTTCATAGTCGGCGGCAAGTGCAGGATCGTTGAGTTGTTCTTCAATTTCCGTCTTTCTGGCTTCCGTTTCGGCAATGGCAGTTTCAAGACGGCTGATTCTTGTTTTCTTCTTGCGCGCCTGACTTTCAAGCTCCTTGCGCTGTTTATATTCATTCGGCTTCTTTTCGGCGGCGGCTGTTTCCTTTTTTTCAACAGCCGTTTCATGAAGCCTTTGTGCATAGGTGTCGTAATTGCCCTCCATTGGGGTAACGGATGTGCCGTTGAAAGCCATGATTTTGTTTGCAATGCGGTTTACAAAATAGCGGTCATGCGACACGGCGAGAATGGTACCGTCATATTCTGCCAGTGCATCCTCAAACACTTCACGGGATTGAATGTCAAGATGATTGGTCGGCTCGTCAAGAATGAGCAGATTGGGCTTGGAGAGAATGAGCAGCAACAAAGCCACTCTCGCGCGTTCGCCGCCCGAAAGCTCGCTCATTTTCTTTTCGATTTCGTCCCCTTTGAACAGGAACACACCGAGATAACCGCGGATTTCCGACACCGTCAGCTGCGGAAAGCGCTCATAGACCTCCATTAAAATGGTGCGGTCGGAATTGAGCCCCGTCTGATTCTGATCGAAATAGCCGATTTTGACATTGGCACCGAAATAGGCATAGCCTGCATCGTGCGGCAGCCTTCCCGTCAGAACCCGCAACAGCGTGGTCTTGCCGCAGCCGTTCGGACCGAGCAGGAATACACGGTCTTCGCGGTAGATATTCATGGAAACATCTTCAAACAAGGTGTGCGCACCGAAACTCTTTTTGAGTCCCTTTGCCATGAGCACATCATCACCCGTGCGGCAGGATGCGGTCAGGCGCAGTTTGAGATTCGACTGCGGCGGCGGCATTTCGGGCAATTGCGCACGAAGATGCTCGATTTCTTTTTCCTTGCTTGCAATGGTTATGTAGTTGCGTTTCTGATTAAACTGTTTTTGCTGTACAATGATACCTTCAATGCGCTCGATTTCCTTGGAAATACGCTCGTATTCACGGCGTTGACTTTCCATGGTTTCGGCCTTGAGCTTCATATACAGCGAATAGCCGCCCTTGCCGCAACGGGCCGTGCCGTTTGTAATTTCAATGGTGCGGTCGGTGACACGGTCCAGGAAATAACGGTCATGGGAAATGATGATGGCGGCACCCTTGTATTTGAGCATATAGTCCTCAAGCCATTCCACGCTTGCAATATCAAGGTGGTTGGTCGGCTCGTCCAGCAACAACAGATGCGGCTCGCTCAGCAGCAGCTTGCCGAGACTGAGCTTGGTGCGCTGACCGCCGCTGAGTGCGGTCACGGGCAATGTATGCTCACTTTCGGGAAAGCCTAAGCCGACAAGGCAGGATCTGGCTCTTGCCTTATAGGTAAGTCCGCCCTTGGACTGATATTCCTCGGTGAGCTGTGCCTGCTTTGCAATCAATTCATCCGCATTGCCCTCACCGTTTTCAAGTGCGGTATGCACTTCCTCAAGCAGCACCTCCATGTGTGCAAGGTCGGAAAACACGGTGAGCATTTCTTCATACACACTGCGGCTGCTGTCACGGCAGGCATGCTGCTCAACAAAACCGACCTGTGTGCCTCTTGCATAATAAAAGCTGCCGCCTGTCGGTTCATGCTCCCCTGTCAAAACTCTGAACAGGGTGGTTTTGCCGCTGCCGTTTCTGCCGATGAGTCCGATGCGGTCATTTTTGGCAACCTCAAAAGAGACATCCGTGAGGACATCTCTGTGCGCAAACGACATTTTCAGTTCGGATACGGTGAGAAGTGACATTTTTTATACTCTGATTTCTACGATTTTCATTTTTCCCTGCAGCCTGAAGTCGCCGTGGTTGGCAGGCACAAAAATGCAGGAGCCTTTCTGCAATGCAATTTCCTGCTTGCCGTCTGCAAGTGTTCCCTTACCGTCGGTGACAAGAAGGCTTACAAACGAGGCTTCGTCCGCAGTACGGATGGTAGTGCCGTCCAATTCAAGGGCGGTCATGGAGAAATATTCACACGCTGCCAACAGCTGTTTTGTGCCGCCGTCAATGTTTTCAACTTCACCCTGTGCGGAAAAATCGCGTTCGGGTTTATTCAGATGCACAACATCCAGTGCCTTATCGACATGCAGCTCTCTCTGCCTGCCGTCCTTGCCGACACGGTTGTAGTCGAACACGCGGTAGGTTACATTCGAGCTTTGCTGCACCTCGGCAAGCAGAATACCTGCACCGATGGCATGCAAGGTGCCGGCAGGAATGAAGCAGACATCCCCGGGCTTTACGGCAACACGGTTGCATTTTTCGAGCAGGGTTCCGTTTGCAATCGCTTCACGGCATTCGTCTTTAGTCAGGTCGCCGTTGAAGCCGTAAATGAGCTCTGCGCCCTCGTCACAATCGAGAATATACCATGCTTCGGTTTTTCCGTTGTCATTTTCAACGCGACGGGCATATTCATTTTCGGGATGCACCTGCACGGACAGTCTGTCGCGCGCATCAATGAACTTGACAAGCAGCGGAAAATCGGGAAGAAGCGCACATTTGCTGCCGAGCACTCCCTTGCCGTGCTTTGCAACGGCATCATTAAGTGTCAGTCCGTCATCCTCGCCGCCGACGACCGTGCAAGGGCCGTCCTTGTGGGCAGAGAGCATCCATGCTTCTGCAATATTGTCACCCTCGGTTTCAAAGCCGAAGCCTTCCTTCATGCGGTTGCCGCCCCAGATAATTTCCTTGAGAGCCGGCTGCAGGTTGAGAATTTCCATACAAAACCCATCCTTTTTTTTACAAATATGGATTGAGTATACCCTATTTTTACTTTTTTGTCAATCCGTTGCCACGGCATCCCACAGCCTGCGCAGGATCATATTTTTGCAGCCGCCGATCTTGTTACAGTTGGGCAGATTGGTGCAGACGGTGCTTTTTGTGCCGTTGTGAAAAACGGTTACCTGCATAATGATGTTTTTATTGAGCACACTGCAATACTGCTCATAGGAATTAACATGCTTTTTCAAATTGATCACCCATCAACATTATATAACCGCACCTGCAAAAATAAACGCAGGAATTGACGAGAAAAATTTTAATATTTATTGAATAATTATGTGCATTTTAAAGTAAGTATTGACAAAATGCACAAATTTGGATATACTTAAATCCGAATATTCTTTTATTAAAGGAGAAATAAAAGTGGACGTTCCCATACGATCGTGGCATTTACTTACAGCATCGGCGGATGCGGCTGTGCATGCAGCATCATCCGGAGTCGGCGGAGAAATCCTGTCCAAGGTCATTGTTTTGTTTATTCTCATTCTCGTCAATGCGTTTTTTGCAATGAGTGAAATTGCAATTATCTCACTCAACGACACAAAAATGCAACGCATGTCGGAGGAGGGCAACAAAAAAGCGAAGCAGGTTTGCAGGCTGACCGAAAACTCCTCACAGTTTCTGTCCACCATTCAGATCGGTGTTACGCTGGCAGGCTTCCTGACCAGTGCCACGGCGGCATCTTCCTTTGTACCGCTGTTAAGTCCGTTTGTGGAGTCCTTGTTGCCGACACTCAGCCCCTCGCTGATTGAAAGCATACTGATGGTGCTTATCACCATTGTCATTTCGTATTTCTCGCTTGTGCTCGGTGAGCTTGCCCCCAAAAGAATCGGTATGATCTATGCAGAAAAAGTGTCTTTCAAAGTCATCGGCATTCTGCTTGTGATTGCGAAAATTACCAAACCTTTTGTAAAAGTGCTTGCTTTTTCCACCAACCTTGTAGCCCGTGTATTCGGCGTTGACCCAAATGCGGACGAAGAAGAGGTAACGGAAGAAGAAATCAAAATGATGGTCGATGTCGGCGAAGAAAAAGGTGTTATCGAAGACCTGCAGCGCGACATGATCAACAATATTTTTGAATTTGATGACATCAACGCAGCGGATATCATGACCCACCGTGTGGATCTGACCTGCGTGAGTGCCGATGAACCCCTGGATGAATTTTTGCGTGAAACGCTCGTTGAAAGCGGTTATTCGAGAATCCCCGTTTATGAGGATGATCTGGATTCCATCATCGGTATTCTGTATGTCAAGGATCTTATCAAATACATTGCAGGCTCTCTTCCCGAGGGGATCACGCCCCGTCAGGTCATGCGTGAGGCTTTCTTTGTTCCCGAAAGCAAGCCCTGCGGCGGCCTTTTCCGCGAAATGACCGATCAGCGTATTCAGATTGCCGTTGTTGTGGACGAATACGGCGGCACGGCAGGTATTGTAACACTGGAAGACCTGCTTGAATCCATTGTCGGCAACATCCGCGATGAATACGACTTTGACGAAGAAGAAGAGATCAACCAGATCAATGAAACAACATTCGATGTAGACGGCAGCACGTCCATTGACGAGCTTGACGACCTTGTCGGAGTCAAAATCCCGGAAGGCGATTACGACACGGTGGCAGGCTTTGTGCTGTATCAGCTCAAGAATCTGCCTGTCGGCGGTGAGGTATTCGATTATGAAAACCTGCATTTCACCGTCACCGAGGTGGAAGAACGCAGAATCTGCTCGGTCAAGATTGAAATTCTTCCCAAGGAAGAGCCCGAAGAAGAGGAAGAAAGACCCTTTGACCGTCTGCGCCGTGACCGCGAAAAGGATTCCGATAAAAACTAAGCGAACAAAAAAATTACCTCCTGCAGCAAGCAAGCTGCAGGAGGATTTTTCATGTCTTTTGTTGTCTCAGAATATCACATCGAAGAACGGAACATCATAGCCGTCCTCCTTGAGATCGGAATACACACCCATGTTGTTGAACACTGCATAGATTGTGCCGATAAAATTGACAAGCTTTGCAAACAGCTTTCTGAAAATGTTGAAGGACGGTGCTTCATAATCCTGCGTTTTGGTCAGGCTGAAGGTGGCATGCACCTCGTCACTGCCGACCTCATAGGTGGTGACGGTGATGGAGTCGGAAGCAAAATCGACAATGCTGTAAAGACGGTCGGTGTACGCATCCATACCGATGGCAATCAGGTCACCGTAAGGAATTTCGCTCATCTCGGGGTCACGCGGTCTGCTGACGGATGCGGAAACCATATAAACCGTACCCTGTGCGTTTTCGACCGTGCCGCCGTTTTCAAGCGCTGTCACGCTCTTGTTGTTGTAAACCACATCCGTGACGGAATAATGGTGGGAATGTCCCAGCAGTGCAAGGTCAATGTTGAATTCATCCATAATGGGAGAATGCAGCAGACGAAGCAAATCATTTTCACTCTCTCTGTGCTCAATGCTGGCACCGTACAGGTCATGGTGCATCACCACAACGCGCCATTTGCAATCGGGATTTTCCTTGACTGCTTTTTTGACAAAGCGGTAATGATCGGTACCGCTTGCATTGTTGGAATCAAGGCAAAGGAACAGCACATCGCCCTTGACAAAATAATAATTACTGCTCTGATAAGAGTCGATCACAATCTTCTTTTCATTCGGGAGATTGGTAAAGAAGCGGTAATCCACACCCTTGCGGTCATGGTTGCCGACAGAGGTTGCAAAGGAAAGTCCGCGCGACAGCGGTGAGAAGGTCAGTCCCTCGTATTCAACACGCAGACCGTCCGAAGCCTGATCGCCTGCCGAAAGGATGATGTTGATATCCGCACGGGCGGTGGCATCATTGAGAAGATCCGCAAACTGATAAGCTGTATCCTGCACAGCTTCGCGGCTGTCACCGGAAATGTGAATATCCGAAATATAAAGTGCAGAAAAGCTGTCTGCCTCCACGGTTTCAAAGGTGTAAACAGCACTTCTTTCGTCACCCGAAACGCAGGTATAATAATAGGTTGCACCAAGCTCGAGCTCTGTTACGGTCACCTTGGCGACCTTGTCCCCCTGATAGGAATCGATGACCGTACCCGTAAACACGGCGGCATCCGTCATGGTGGGTTCATCGTCAATCAGCACACTGCAGGCCGTGACATCCGCATCCATATACCAGGAAAAGTTGCGCTCGGCTTCGGTTGCACCGGGCTGCATGATGATCCCTCGTGCGGCCTCCTGTTCATCTGCCCAGAATGCATCCCAGACTGAAGAAGCCCCCGCAGGCACAAAGCAGCTTACAAGCAGCAATGCTGCAAGCAAAACGGAAATAATTTTTTTCATTCTGATTCTCTCCTTTTTTAGAATGAAAAAATTATAGCACAGTGCTTTTTATTTTTCTATATTTTTGATAAAAAGAAAATAACTTTCATTTATTTTCAACAAAGAATTATAAGATTTTTTGGTGCTCTTGCCTTGTTTACTTACATAAAAGAATTATGGTATACTTATCCATATATAGGATTTTGTATTTTTCAGGAGGGTTTTATGAAAAAAGTATTCTGCACATTGATTGCCCTGCTTTTGCTGTTGGGAACAGCCGTTTTTGCAAGCGCGGCTGACAACGAAACAAAAGTCACGGATGCTGTTATTGTGATCGCAGAGGATGCAAGCATCACCGACAACTATGCTGCACAGAGGCTGAAATACTACCTCGATGAGATCACGGGCGGTGACATTGCCATTGTCAACGACAGTGAAAAAACGGATGTGTTTGCCATTTCCGTCGGCGCAACAGCCCTTGCCGAAGCGGAATTTGAAAATAACACGGACGGCAGCTATTATATCCGTTCCGAAGAAAATGCACTGCTCATCAACGGTGTCGGCAACCACGGCACCATCAACGGTGTGTATGCCTTCCTTGAAAAATACTGCGGCTGTCACTGGTATGAGGACGAGGTCATTGTGATTCCCGAAAACAGTGAACTGACCGTGCCTGCCGATCTCGATGTCACCTACACGCCGTTCTTTGAATACACCGAAACCGACACCAAAAGCTCGCGTGATGCCGAATTTGCCGTAGCAAACGGACAGACCGGCGGCATTTACAAGAGTCTGACCGCCGAGCAGGGCGGTGATGTGAAATACCTCGGCGGTTCAAGCCACACGCTTGTCAACCGCTACTGCAAGCCTTCCGTTTATTTTGAGGAGCATCCCGAATACTTTGCGCTTGTGGACGGTGAGCGCAGAGGCACACAACTGTGTCTGACCAATGAGGATGTAAAAACCATCGTCACCAACGAGGTGCTTGCATTGCTCGAAGAAAAGCATGACCCGGATGCAAGCATGCAGATCGTTTCCGTCACGCAGGCAGACAACGGCGAATACTGCGAATGCGACAACTGCAAGGCTCTGGACGAAGCCAACGGCTCGCAGGCAGGCACGATGATTGCCTTTGTCAACGAAATTGCAAGACGCGTCAGCGCCGCAGGCGATTATGACAATGTGGCTTTTGACACCTTCGCTTATCAGTACACCCGTGAAGCACCGACCAATGTTGTGCCCGATGACAATGTTATTGTGCGCCTTTGCTCGATTGAATGCTGCTTCGGTCACACGCTCGATGACCCCGATTGCAAGGAAAATGTTGCATTCATGGAAGACCTGCAAGAGTGGAGTGAAATCTGCGATCGACTTTATATATGGAACTATTCGCTCAACTGCGATGAATCCGTCAACATCCACCCCAACTTCGGTGTTCTGCAAAGAAACATTCAGATTTTCTATGAGCACAATGTCAAGGGCATTTACGAGCAGGGTGTGTTCTACATTGCCGAGTGTGATGCGGAATTTGCAGAAATGAAGACCTACCTTGTTGCAAAGCTGATGCAGAATCCTTATCTTGATTTTGATGCGGAAATGCTCGGCTATATGACAGCCGTTTACGGCCCCGGCGGTACATATCTTAAAGAATTTGTTGACATTATGACCGAGCACGCAGTCACCCGTTTTTCACATCTGCAGCTTGAAACCTCCTCGCGTCGGAATCTGCACAACATGACCTCGTCCGTCATCAAACAGTGTGATGAGCTGTGGGAGAATGCAAAGGCAGCAGCCGAAACAGAAGAGCAGCTCGCACAGATCAGACGAAGCGAGCTTTGCTGGAGATACTGGAAATGCTCCAACGGCAAGCGTGAATTTTCCAAATTACAGCATCCTTATCTGTGGATGCATGCAAGACAGGAGCTGTATGAGGACTTCATTGAAATGGGTGTTCTCAGAATGGGTGAGCGTGTCAACCACGAGTTGTCCATGGACAATGCATTCAACCGCTATTTCCGTCATATCTACACATGGATCACCCTCTATGACGAGGACTTCCTGCAGCCGCTGAACAGACTATCCGAAAGAATTTACAGCTTTATGGAAAAGCTTTACATCCGTTAATCAAAACGACACCCTCTGTCTTTGCGAAAAAGACAGAGGGTGTTTTCTTTATCCGATTGTATCCAGGCTTGCACCTTTTGTTTCCTTGACCTTCAGGGCAAACAGAATGGCGGCAACGCTGACCGTGGGAACGGAAACCGCAAGGCAGGCCCACCAGATGGGCAGCAACGTAATACCTGCGATAATGGCACCGTAGCCGAGTGCAAGACCGATAATCACAAGCAGGCCCTCCGCACCGACCACCGATGCACGGATATCCGTGGGTACCTTTTCGGTCATCATGACATTCATATAATCTCTGCCGATCCAGTAAGAGCCCTGATACAGCCCTGCAAATGAGCCGACAAGATACGGATTCCAGCCTTTCAGAATGCCGACAACGAACAGCACATACCCCACAACACAGCAAACGGAAAAGGCGGTGACGGTGGTTTTTCTGCCGAGCTTATCGGCAATGAAGCCCGAAAGGAATGTGATAGATGCGTAAATCACGGGCACCATAAAAAGCGCTTTTGTGATGTCGCTTGTGCTCATTCCTGCCTGATGCATGGCGGATTCAAAATACAGCGCAATGGCAGGCATGGCGGAATCGAAAATGATGTGCGCAATGATGAGCATTTTTGTGTCCTTGTTTGCAAAGATATATTTTACACCGTTGAACACACCCGACTGATTACGCTGTGCCTTTTTCTGCTGCTTGACGAGTGCTTTTTCGGCTTGTCGTTCTTCATAAGGACGGGAAAGATAAGCAATTCTGTCATTGACAAACACCTTGGTGTCCTTTGCAAGCAAAAGCACAAGACAGACCGCAACAAAGCCGATGAGCGACGGCACAAGGAAGATTTCTCTCCATTTGGTTGCATCATCACCCATGAGCAGATCGCGCAGTGCAGGAATCAGAATAACCCCTAAAATACCGAAGCTTTTTAAGAAGCTGTAAATCTTTGCACGGTGCTTATCGGGCGCTTCTTCGAGGATGTAAATAATCTGCATATCGTGCCCCATGAAGAAACTGATGACGGCAAAGCCGATGAGGAACATAATATAGCTCGAGGACAGATGAATCACAAGAAGTCCCGCCGCCATACCGAGGGTGGACATGACAAACAAGGGCTTTCTGCCGAGCTTGTCGGCAAGTGCCTTGTAGAACGGTGTGAAAATACCGAGCACATAGGTGAACACGCCGATGCCAGAATGAAACGCAAGTCCGTCCTCATAGGTGTAATATTTTCCCATAAAGGGATTGTTCACAAAAAATTCCGTCACAAACGAGGACTGCACCGTAACGGTCAGGTTGCTTGTAACCTCGTCAAGAATGTTGACAACGGCAATCAGCACAAGAAGAATAAAAAAGTAGCTACTCATATTGCCCTTGCCTTGCATTTTTTGCAGTTTTGCAAGCTGCCGCTGCTCGCTTTTGAGAGCTTTTTCGGTCGATTTCATACAATTTGCACCTCTTTATCAGAATTCAAGATAATTCTTTTTTGAGTAATCCCATTTTTCAAACCGCTGCAAGGGATGGCGCGGATTGCCCTGTTTGGTCAGGGTGCCGAAGTAATACACTTTCACACCGATGCTCTTGAACATCGCAAGCAGCTCTTGTCTTCCCTGCCGCAGGTGCTTGAGATTTTTGTCATCCCCCCATGCACCCCAGACCTCTTTTATGTTGTTTTCAAGCAGGTATTTTTTGATTTCGGCAATGTTCTCATCCGACAATTCCTGATTGAATGCATCCATTCTTTTTGCATCCGTTGCACGCTCGGGATAGGTGTTGAGCACACACCAGCCGTCGGCACCGATGCGCTCGGAATGCCTGACAATGCGGTAAATGGTCATGTCCGTCACTTCTTCTCTTGCAGCAGAAGGGTTCATGCACAATGCAACAAGCGGCGCACTTCCCTTTTTACCGAGCAGAAAACGGTAAGGCATGTATTCGGCAGGCACAATAAAATCGGGCTCGAGTCCCTGCGGATAGCAAAGTGTGTGTTCGGTTACCTTCGGTACCATATATATCAACTCTTTTCTTGTTTATTATTTTCATTATACCATTTTCTGCAAACAAATGCAATCAATATAAAAGCGTTTGCATCCACGATTTATTTGCTGTATAATAGAATTGTATTCTATATAAGAGGTGATCGGTTTGCGCACACTTACTTATCAGACAGACTTATGTGTCATCGGCGGCGGCATGGCGGGACTTTGCTGTGCAATCGCAGCCGCAAGACACGGAATAAAGGTTATTCTGGTGCAGGATCGCGCTGTTCTGGGCGGCAACGCTTCAAGCGAGATCCGTATGTGGATCGGCGGCTGCCACGGCAAGGACAACCGTGAGGGCGGCATCATGGAAGAAATCATGCTCGAAAATTTCTATCAGAATCCGTCACTGCGCTACCCCTTGTGGGACAGTGTGCTGTACCAGAAAGCCATGGCGGAAGAAAACCTGACCCTGCTGCTGAATACAAGCTGCCTTGACTGCACCATGCACGGCAACAGAATCGAGAGCATAAAGGCATGGCAATCCAATGCCGAAACCTTTCATGTGGTGCAAGCCGCTTATTTTGCCGACTGCTCGGGTGACAGTATTCTTTCCACCCTGACGGGCGCAAAATTTATGTACGGCAGAGAGGCAAAAAGCGATTTTGACGAAACCATTCCCCCCGATACGGCAGACAAAAAGACCATGGGCATGAGCTGTCTTTTTCAGATCCGTGAAACAGACCACCCCGTCCCGTTCACCGCACCCGAATGGGCATACAAATATCCCACGGATGCCGACCTGCCTTTTAAAGACCACGACAAGAACAACAATTTCTGGTGGATTGAGCTCGGCGGCGAATGGGATTGCATTCACGATACCGACCGCTGCCGTGAGGAGCTTATAAAAATCTGCTACGGCGTGTGGGATCACATGAAAAATCACGGCGACCACGGGGTGGACAACTGGGAGCTGGAATGGGTGGGCTTTTTGCCCGGCAAGCGCGAAAGCAGACGCTATGTCGGCAAGCACATCGTCACGCAGAATGATGTGGAATCGGAAGGCAGATTCCCTGACATTGTTGCCTACGCCGGTTGGAGCATGGACGACCACTTCCCCGAGGGCTTCTATTACACAAAAGGCTACCCCACCATTTTTCATCCTGCACCGACCCCGTGGGGACTTCCCTTGCGGTGCATGATTTCCGAAAACATAGATAATCTTTGCTTTGCAGGCAGAAACATCAGCGTGACCCACGCAGCCCTCAGCTCCTCGCGTGTGATGGCAACCTGCGCCATTCTCGGGCAGGCACTCGGCACGGCGGTGGCACAGGCAATAAAAGACAATGATGCATTGGAAAATGTTGACATTGTCAAATTGCAGCAGACCTTGATGGCAGACGATTGCTATATTCCGTGGCACGAAAGAGAATTGCCCGACCTTACCAAAAAAGCCGCATGCTCGGCAGAAATCATCCGCAACGGCAAGGACCGCGGCGAAGAAAACCTGTGGTGCGGCAAAAAAGATGATGTAATAGAATATAATTTCGGTTCCGATACCAACATAAGCCATATCCGTCTTGTGTTTGACAGCAATCTGAACCGCAAATATCACAACATGCCCTGCAATTACCCCTTGGTACAGACCGACTTCAAGCTGCCCGACACACTGCTAAAGGAATACAAGCTCATCGGCATCACCGCCGACGGTGAAGAAAAGCAGCTTCATATCACCGATAACCACCAACGCTTTGTAAAGCATACAATTGATTGGTGCGTACAGACCATCCGTTTTGTTCCGATTGCAACAACATACGGTGCAGAACAGTTCCGATTATTCAGCTTTGAAATTGAATAACATTAAAAAAGGCTGTATCTAATACATCTTGTTTTGATAAAACATATAGTGCAGTTAGAGAAGTTGAGAAATTGTTCAAGCATGGTCCTATCATTGTCTTAGGTCGATTGATTAACAATAGGTTGACAATATTTTTGATATATTGACAATATTAACAACATATAGTACAATATAGATATCTTTTGAAAGGAGAAAGATATTTATGCCAAATCAATGTAAAATATGCGGAAAAGAAATCGAGGAAAATGTTTTAATTTGTCGAGAATGTAATGTGCCCGAAACAGACCTCAGTACTTTGATTGTGAAGAAAAGGAAAAAAGAAAAACGAATCAAGTTAAGCAAACCGAAAATAATTATAATTTGTATAGCATTCGTTAGCATTTTGTTTTTTGGATTGATATTATCAACTCCTGATATTGTTGCTATAGATGTAACATATGCCGGTGATACAAGTGCCGGTGTTATTTTGGATAGTAAAAATGATGGGTTTGTGGTCATTGGTACAAACGAAAATGGCGAAGAAATGGAGTTGGATGGTTGGAAGATTGAAGACCCAAAAACACTTATTGCGGATGCAACCGAAAGCGTAGTAATTACATTTGGCGACTGTTCTGATACAGTAGAAATAGAATGTAGCACAAGTGCAGTTACAGAAATTATAGTAGAATATACAGGTGACAAAAAAGATGGAACTGTTGTTACTAAAGAATCCAGCGGTTTAAAAGTAACAGCTCTCTGTAAAAATGGAAATAAAAAAGATGTAACCGACGATTGTGATTTGGTGAAAGAAGTAAAATTTGAAACTGATAACAACGTTGAAATCCAAGTGAAATATCTTGATCCTGTAAGTGGTGAAGAGTTTACAGAAAGTAAAAATGTAAAGTGTTCAACTGTTACCATTGAAAGCATTTCGGCACAATACACCGGTAGCAAGAAAGAGGGTGTGGTGCTTGATGAAGATAACAATAATATCATTGTAACAGCAAAGTACAAAGATGGAAGCGAAGAAAAAGTAAATGGTTGGAAAGTTGAAGAAGTGACTTCGCTTAAAGCTGATGAAACTGCAAACATTACTATTACATACGAAGATAAGAGTTGTACTTTGGAAGTTATTTGTTCAACAATATCAAAAGATGCTTATATGGCTAAATGCGAGTCTATATCATATGAAGACTTAGCTAGAAGCCCCCAGCAATATGAAGGTCAATTGGTTAAGTTTACCGGTGAGGTAATACAGGTTCAAGAGTCGGGGTCATGGTTATATTACAATGTATATAGAATTAATGTCACTAATAATGGATATGGATATTATGATGACACAGTTTATGTAACTTATGATGGATATGGTGCTGAAGAGCGAATACTTGAAGATGATATTGTAACATTTTATGGAGAGTACAAAGGATTAAAAACATACGAAACAATAATGGGGGCAAGTATAACGATTCCTCACATCGAAGCAAAATATATTGTAGTAAAATAATACAATTGATGGTGGCTGTTGCAATTCCTTTTACGGAATGCAACAGCTTTTTTTCGGAAAATCACTTTTTTATTAAGTTTTTGTCAAAAAAAATATATAAGGCTTTTGAGAAAAGCCAGGAGACGGTTTTTTCTCAAACCGTCCCCTGGCCTACACATATTATTTTGACTCATATTTATCACTGTTTTTTCATCTTGCTCGCTATCTTCATAAATTGCCAAGACCACCGAAATTGTGCGTAACACAAGTCACAACTACATCCGACTGCTGAATCATCCACTTATTACGCCAAGAAATTGCAAAGCGTTTGGGAACTGTTTCAATGCCCTCCGGATAAATCGTGTTTGAGAAATCATCATATTCATTTTTGCTCTCAGGCAGATAGGCTAAAACAACGCTGTACTTTATAGGGTAAATTTGAGATAAATCTTCAAGTTGACGGTGCACCATCATGTCAAAGTTACCATGGTTTCCCACATAAAAGATATTTACGTTTTTATTTTCAATTAAATCGGTCAGAGCCGCCCGTAAGATCGGCTCTGCTTCTTTTGGTGTGTCCTTGTGACCGAAAAAAGTTGCAACAAGCACAAATCCCCTGCAAAAATTACCCATATGCGGGTTATTCCATTTTAACAAATATTACCAAAGTCAATCCGTATTCTGGTAATTTGGTGCATTTTTGCAGTTATCATCAATATTGACCCGTAAATGAGTAATTTTTAATAATGAGGTGCAAGGAATGGAGTATTCGGAACTTTATGTAAAACGCATCTGAAGTCTTTGCAAGCAGAGAGGAATTGCAATCAATAAACTGGCTACCATAAGTGATGTCAAGCAATCCACTCTTGATAATATTGTAAGAGGTTTAACCAAGAATCCGAGAGTAATGACCTTGCATAAGCTTGCAATTGCATTTAACATGACCTTATCAGAGTTTCTTGATTTTGACGAATTGAATGATTACTCGTTTGATGAAGATGAAGAATAAATAACCTCTGTTTACTATTTCAATGATAAAAAAATATAACATTCCATAATAGCAAAACATCCCCATCGGTTTGAGCCGATGGGGATGCATTGTTTAACAATTTATTTTGAGTCGGAAATGGAAATCACACCGTTAAATACGCCGACATAAGCCGTGCCGTTGGGGCCGATTGTGATGGGGCCGTAGGAGTTGTTCCAGTTCTTGCCGGTACCTGTGAATACCTTGTAAACGGTTTCGCCGGTTCTGAAGTCGATTGCGGTGAAGTACCATGCAACTGCGGAATCGGGAATATCGTCATTGATTTCTCGGGTATAAACATAGACCAGGCCGTTGCCGGTGGAAAGCTTGGGAACAACCGTGGGAGCAGCTTCGTCGCTGATCCATACGATATCAGCACCCGTGCAGTCCTCATTCAGGTCGATTCTGTAAATGCCGGGATAGCTTGTGGGGTCATTTTCAAGGAAGCCTGCTCCGGATTCGGAATAGTTGTTTTCAACAATGAAGGATCTGCCGTATGCAATGATGGAGTTTTCGCTGACGGAGTGACCTTCCTCAAAGAGAGGAATCTCGGCAATGATATCGCCGTTGAGTCTGTCATAGATGACCATGTTTACACGGCTGTCTGCATTGTCCGTGATGGCGCAGACCTTCTTGATGCTGCCGTCTGCACAGGGAACGTCAAGCAGAGTAGGTGTTGTACCGGAGCCCTGGTTGATTGCACCGGGCTTGAGGGTGGTACCTCTGTCATAGGGGGTTCTCCAGGTGTAATAGGGTGTGCCGTCTTCCTGAATGTCAAAACGGTACATAGCGGTATCGGAAACGATGTAGATACCGTCGTCTGCCATTGCAAAGGTGTTCTGAATTTCTTCACCTTCAAGGGTGATCATGTGGACGGAATCGTCTGTAGGATCAATATAACCGACTTCACCGGGACGGGTTACGAACCAGATGTTGCCGTCATGGTCGGGCATGGCATCGGTCAGATAGGAGCCTTCGGGGAAATACTCATCAAGATACCATTCCTTTTCGATTTTCCATTCGGGAGAACCGGAGGATTCATCAACATAATAAATCTGCACAACATTGTCAGAGTTGCCGATGATGGGTCTGTCGCCCTCAAGCAGGTGGCAGTATGCACCGCCGGAGGTGTCGCTGGAGATCTTGCCGAAGTCAAGTGTCTTGATGGCTTCGATGGTGGAAGCTCTCTGCGGAAGTCTTG
Organism: Acutalibacteraceae bacterium; assembly: GCA_045587645.1. Taxonomy (GTDB): domain Bacteria; phylum Bacillota; class Clostridia; order Oscillospirales; family Acutalibacteraceae; genus RUG806. The sequence goes on from JAZNCO010000032.1 coordinate 16,376, forward strand.
TTTCGCAAAGGATTTCAAGTGTGTCTGCATCCATGAGCAAAAGACGGAAACCGACAACATTACCGCTGATGCACATGATTCTGCCCTGCGAATCGAACATGAGGGTTGCAACCAGACCGCCGAACACATTCATCGAACGGGAGTTGACAACGGGGTTGATGCCCAGAGGGCCGCTGTAGGAATAAGCATCGGTGTTGTAGGAGTTGCCGTGCATGCCGTTGACACCCTCAGCAGCAAGATAAGGATGCTGCGGCACTTCAACCTCGCCGAGCGGCTGGCTGACAGCTGCTTCACCGTAAAATGAAGGACAGTATTTGTCGACCAAAGAGGTTCTGATGTGTCCGCCGGGACTCAGGAACAACATAAGAAAAGCTGAGATTGCAGAGATGATTTTGATTAAAAACTGACTCATTTTAAATTCCTCCGTTTTTTATTTGTTACCATTATATATAATTTAAAATTCAATGTCAACACAAACTATATATATAATACAAAAACTGCAATCAGTATTGAATATCCGTACCGATAAATGCAACATTGCAGAAATCTGCTGGGTTGTGTCTGATGATATAGTCAATGTAAGAATCAATCAGCTTTGCCGTCAGAATATATCCCATCGGATTCATGTGGCCGTGCAGAAAATACTGCGCCCTGAATGCATCGTCATACACCGGGCCGTATTCATACAGGTCCAAGACATACGAATTGTCAAAATGTTCCGCCAGCGCATACAAAGCATCTCTCACCCCGAGCGCCTTTGTTTTGTCCTGCTTCTCCCCCTCATCCGGAACGGTGACAAAAAAGAATTTTGCATCGGGGCTTAGCTGCTTGTATCGGCTGATAATTTCGGCATAGTAGCTGATAAACGGTCGTTCACCGTCAAATTCGGTTGCCGTGATGTCTTCGGCTGTACCGATTTTCATACCTGCATTACAGACATCATTCACCCCGAGCGCAATCACATACGCCTGACAGGCCTTGTCCCTGTTCCACAGATCATTTTCATCCGCAAACGAATCAAGATACCACTTTGCGGTCATGCCGCCACGGGAAAAATTGTAAGCCGTCAGACCGTTTTTGCGTGCGATATACTGCCCCCATGAGTATTCATACAGGTCATGATAGCCGCGGCTGCCGTTTTCATTCACCGTTTCAAACTCACCCGAAGAAAGGCTGTCGCCGATGAATGCAATCCGCCTGAAAACGGCTGTATTGCTGTAAGCCCCGACCAGGTTTTCCAATGGTTTTTCGCTACACATAAATATTTCCTCCCACCTTTTTTGTTTTACAATTCCAATGCATTCTCATTCAAGAGAAATTCATATAATCCCAAATGAAGAATTCCGGCATCATCTGTCCAAGGCTTCATTGCAGTCTTGCTGATGATAATTTTCTTGAAAAAGTCTTTGGTGTTTTTCAGCGGACGAAGCTCGGTTTCCATTTTTGAAGGTTCACTGACATTAAGTGCTGATTGAATGTAATATTTTTTTGTTCCTGCATTCACGATAAAATCAATCTCGCATTGCTTTTTGGTTTTCTTGCCATCGTTTCGCTCTACGATTTCAACAACCCCCACATCAACGGAATATCCCCGACAAAGAAGCTCATTGTAAATGATGTTCTCCATTATGTGCGCTTCTTCCTGTTGTCTGAAATTCAGTCTTGCATTGCGAAGTCCGATGTCCGTGCAGTAATACTTTGAGGGGTATTCAAAATATTTCTTTCCTTTTACATCGTATCTCTTTGCGTTGCTGAACAAGAACGATTCAATTAAATAATTCAGGTAATATGCAATCGTAGTACTTGAAACCTTTATATTTTTGACAGACTGTAAAGTGTTTGCAATTTTACTTGCATTGGTGAGTGAACCGATTGATGAACATAAGTCATCCGTCAATTCTTCGAGCACATCGGGCAACTCTATCTCATAGCGTTCAACAATATCTTTGAAATACACTTCCGTAAACAAGCCTTGCAGATAATTCATTTTTTCTGCATCTGTCTTTTTAGAAAGGACAAGCGGCATACCGCCGTATAACGCATATTCTTCATAAGCATCTGATTTATCTCCGCCTGTGAAAGCATAATATTCCTTGAAAGAAATCGGGAAAACCCGAACTTCATCACCTCTGCCGCGAAATGCAGTCAAAACATCCTTCGTAAGCATTTTGGAGTTACTGCCGGTAACATAAATATCTGTATTGCGAAGCCGCAAAAGACCGTTTAACACATTATAAAGTCTTATGTCATCCGGATTTTTCAGCTCCTGCTTTGAGATCGCATACTGAACTTCATCAATCAGAATGTAGTACATATCCTTGTTTACAATCCTTGACCGGACATACTTTGACAATTCATCAGGGTCACGGTATTGAATGTTCGCGTCATCATCAAGTGCAATCGTAATAATCTGTTCTTCTTTTACTCCGCTTTCAATCAGGTAATCGTAGTACAAATTGAACAGCAAATAACTTTTACCGCACCGTCTGATGCCGGTGATTACCTTAATCAGACCGTTTTCCTTTTTGTTGATTATACTTTGCAAATAACGATCTCGTTTAATAACGTGTTCCATTGTAACCCTCCATACACTTGAAACTTAAGGGTATTGTTCCCCGACTTTCAAATGTATTATACCACCTGTTTCTGAAAAAATCAAGTTGTCACTTGAAACTTAGGGGACAAATTGCCTATTTTTCAACTGCAAACACTGACATTTGTCCGCAGATTAAAGGCAAATGATAATATCGAAACAAAAACACCCGATAAACTCTGCAGAGTCTTAAATTGCAGACTTGAAGATATTGCCGAGTTTGTAGAAGAGGAATAAATTCCCATTCACTGCTTCAATTGTAATTCAGATAAATACACACGAAAATCCCCACCGTTTTTACCCGATGGGGATGCTTTACATTTTACGGTTGTTATTTGACCTCGCAGTTTTTGCCGATGTTAAACAGCAGCTTCGGGTTGCGCAATGTCTGCCCGTATGCGGAGATATTCTCAAGTGTCACTTGTACGGTGTTGGTATCGCTGTCGGTGCCTGCGATTTTGGGCTGCATATAGGAAGTATAAGAAATATTGCGGAAAACAATATTTTTCATTTCAAAGTTTTCGGCTTCTTCATCGTAAATCTTCACGAGAATGGGTCTGCCCTCATCACGGAAAATTTCGATGTTTTCAAACAGAACACCGTCAATGCTGCCCGTTGTTTTTTCGGCAACAACAACCAGAGAGCCGATTCTGTCATTATCCCAGATGCCGTCACGGTAAATAACCGCACAATCACGGAAGGTGACATCCGAGATCGGATTTTCGACCTCACCCGTGATGCCGAAGCAACGTGCATATCCGCCCCATGCGATACAATTCGAGAATGTGATTCTCTCACTGCCCATGGAGCCGCCGAGTGCCTTGACCTCAAAGGTGTCATCCGCAACTCTTGCAAAGCAGTTCTGCACGAGAACATCGTGGCTGTTGCAGATGGCAAAGCCGTCACAGTTGCCGCGGTTGCCGATGATATCGACATGATCGATATCCACATCCGTACAGCCGTAGGAAATAAACGACCATTCGGGTGAGTTGATGATCTTTATGTCGCTGACATTGACATTGTTGCAGGCGGTAAACACCACACCGCGGCGTTCACGGCGATCCAGCTCGGTCATGTCAATGACTCCCCTGCCTGTCAGCGTGATATTCTCGCACTGATAGAAGTTCAGAAACGGATATCTTGTAAGTCCGATTGCATTGTCGCCGGGGGCTGTCGGCTCCCAATACTTGTTTTCATCCTCGGCACAGTCAATGTCATACAGGTGGTTTGCCTTCACATAAGCACCCTCACGCAGATAGATGACAAGGTTTTTGTAGCCGACAAGATTGACATAGTCGTATTCATACACGCCCTTGTCAAGAACCCATACATTGTCCTCGCCGTATTGCTCGATATAAGCGGCAATTTCGGCATCCTCATCCACCTTTTCACGAACCATCAGCGTGTAGCCGTAATACTGATTTGCACCGTTGAACAGGAAGGTATAAATGCCGGTTTTGTTGATGGATGCCGTGACGGTGTTGTTTTTGCAGAGCGCCTCAACACCGTGGGATGCCGGCAAAACAATCGCATTCTGCAATGCCACATCCGCACCTGTTATTTCAATGTTGAACGAAAATTCCTCGTCCGCATCCACATAAATTTCAGAAAAAGAATGCAATGTTCCCGTGTCATCCGCACGGATAAACACCACCGAAGCGTAAACGGGAATTTGAGTACCGCTGACCTTGGCGGTGTAATACGGCGAAACCGTAATGCCGTTCATGTCATCATAGCCGCCCGACTGCACATATTCGGGCAATTCAGCCGAAGCACGGCCGACAAGCTCGGCTTCGGTAAGGCCTGCTTCTTCAAGCGTGACAATTGCCTCGTCGGGATATGAAAGATGAGTAAAATCAAAATTCTCACTTTCGGGCGCTATCACTGCAGGAAAAAGCAGATTGGATAAAAACACAGACATCACCGTAAATGCGGTCATCAAAAATTTTACGATCTTCTGCATAAAATCAGCCTCCATCTGAAAACACTATTCCTTATTGTAATTATTATAACATATATAATCTGTTTTTCAAGCAGCATTTGCAAAACTTTCAATTTTCTTCGCACCACACACAAAAATCCCCACCTGAATCAAGAAAACTACCATATTCTATTGTCCGTTTTTTACGGACTTGTGCAAAGAGGTTATGCTTAATGAGAAGAGCAAGAATCCCGGTGTAGTGTCAATCAAAAAGATTTGCGACGGTCTTGAAATCAGCATCAGAGAATTCTTTGACAGCGATTTATTTGACGATTTGGAACAGGAAATAAAGTAACAGCAGGAAGAGAAATCTTCCTGTAATTTTTTTGCAAAAGTATTGACACTAACGTTACGTCATAGTTTATAATCATAATCAGAGGTGATGATAATGAAAATGTCTGTCAAGGAATTTGCTGAACTTACCGGTGTGAGTGTGCGCACACTTCACTATTATGATGAAATCAATCTTTTGAAGCCGGCAGAGATTGACGAAAACAACGGTTACCGATTTTACGACAGAACTGCTCTTGAGCGCATGCAGGAGATTCTGTTTTACCGTGAGTTGGATTTTCCTCTGAAAAGCATTTGTGAGATTTTATCTTCACCCGATTATGACAAACAAAAGGCATTGTCCGAGCAGAAGAAGCTTCTTATTCTTAAAAAGGAGCGTCTTGAGAGAATTATCTCGGCTATTGACAATGCAGAAGAAAGCGAGGTTGTTATGAAAGCATTAAATAATAATGATTATGAGGTTGCACGCAAGCAATATGAAGCAGAAACCAAAGAAAGATGGGGCAAAACCGAGGCATATAAGGAACACACCGAGAAAACAAAGGATTATTCAAAGGACAAGTGGCAGTCCGTTATGGACGGCTTGGACAGCATTATCGGTGAATTTGCAGAGTGTATGAAGGGTGGTAACGCTCCCGATTCCGAGGCGGCAAAGGCACTTGCGGAGAAACTGCAGAAGCACATCACAGATAATTTCTATACCTGCACCAAGGAAATTTTATCGAGCCTTGGTCAGATGTATATCTTCGATGAACGCTTTACCCGGAACATTGATAAACACGGTGTCGGTACTGCCGAATTCGTGAACAAGGCTATACTTGAATACTGTAAATGAGTTTTGAAGTAGCTGCATCACGAACGAAGTGAGGCAGCCACTTGTTATTTATTTGTATATATGCTATACTGAATTTACAGGCAAAAGCCTGAATAAAATTTTTGGAGAATGCTGTTTGAAAATGAACAACACCTTGGAGATAGTAATGTAAACCGTGAGGTTTGCAAATACTTCTCCCCGCAAGCCTCCGGTGATTGAAGGTCAACAATTTTGGAGGTTTAACAATGAAAAATGACTGCATCATTCGTTTGGAAAAAACAGAAGAACATCGCGAAACCGAAGCTCTCGTCAGGGAAGCGTTCTGGAATGTGTACCGTCCCGGTTGTCTTGAGCATTATGTACTCAATCAGCTGAGGAACGACGAAGCGTTTGTGCCCGAGCTTAATTTCGTTATGGAAAAAGACGGCAAACTGATTGGTCAAAATATGTTTATGAGGGCGGCTATCAAAGCCGATGACGGCTCAGATTTGCCCATTATGACTATGGGACCCATCTGCATTTCACCCGAATTACAGGGGCGAGGTTACGGCAAGATACTGCTTGACTATTCCTTGGAAAAGGCGGCAGAGCTTGGTTGCGGAGCACTTTGCTTTGAGGGAAATATCAATTTCTACGGTAAAAGCGGATTCACATATGCGAGCGAATTCGGTATCCGTTACCACGGTTTACCCGAAGGTGCGGACGCATCGTTCTTTCTTTGCAAGGAGCTGAAAAAAGGTTATCTTGACGGCATCAGCGGTGAATACACTCCACCAAAGGGATATTTTGTTGATGAGGCAGA
>JAZNCO010000033.1:0-1828 GCA_045587645.1 Acutalibacteraceae bacterium
GTGGTCGATCAGTTAAATGTTGTGATGCAGACCATTATGAGCGCGGTAAGCTCCTTTATTCCGTTTTTCGTGTTCGGTAGCATCTTCAATATGATCGTCGGTGGCAATCTGCTTTCCGTTGCGAAATCCTACAAGCTGATACTTGTCATGCTTCTCGGTGATCTGGTTTTGATGGCAGCGTACTTGCTTCTCGTGTCCGTCAGAAAAAAGGTGGCACCTACCGTGCTTCTTAAAAAGCTGATGCCAACATATATTATCGGTCTTACTACCGCATCGGCTGTTGCGGCATATCAAACAAATATTTCGACTTGCGAAAAGAAACTCGGTATTGACAAAAAGCTGATTGATATCGGGATACCGCTTGGGCAGGTGATCTTTATGCCGGGTGCAATCGTTTTGTTCGTTGCCGCTGCATTTGGTATGGCAGAGACATACGGCGTTGCTATCACACCGATTTGGATGCTCACCGTGTTTATTATCAGCGTAATTCTGGCGATAGCAGCGCCGCCTGTTCCCGGAGCCGCACTTACGTGTTACACGATTTTGTTTATGCAACTCGGTATTCCCACGGAGGCGATTGCCGTAGTGATTGCATTGAACGTTATTCTTGAGTTTGTTGCAACGGCAGTGAATCTGTTCTGCCTGCAAACCGAGCTTGTAGAGCTTTCGGGAGCGTTGCAAACACTCAAAACCGAAGTACTTCGCAACAAGTCGTTGTAAAACAAATCATAGATTTCCTTTATAATAATTTGACAAAGGCAGGTGGTTCATTTGGATGGTTTCATTGCGTTTATCACGGCAGACACACTAAAAGTGATTTGGTCGGGATTAAAGGTTACGCTTCTGATTACGGCGGCTGGTCTGTTGCTGGGTACTTTGCTTGCTGCTTTGTTGTGCGCCGCGTCCCGTTCCAAAATCATCGTTTTGCGTGTTGCCGAGAAAGTGTTTTCCGTTGTTGTACGGGGAACCCCGGTGCTGATGCTTCTATTGCTTTTGTTTTACGTGGTCTTTGCACGAACCGGTATGTCTGCCATTATGGTTGCGATCATCGGTTTTGGACTGAACACGGCTGCCCACGTAAGCGAGATTATGAAGAGTGCGCTTATGGCGGTTGATGCAGGACAGGTGAAGGCGGCTCGCACGTTAGGATTTTCAGCTTGGCAAGCCTTTTGGTACGTTACGTTTCCTCAAGCAGTTGCGTTTGCGCGTCCGATGTACCGTAATGCCACGATCAATCTGCTTCAGTGGACGTCAGTAGTCGGATACGTAACGATCAGTGACCTTACCCGTGTAATCAATCAGCTCGGGGCACGCTCTGCTAAACCCTTTTACAGTCTGTTCCTCGGTATCGTCATTTATTTGTTCGTGGGATATATGATTCATCTCATCTTCAAACTTACCGAACGGAAAGGAGGGAGAGTACGGTGATCAGAGTTGAAAATCTTAGCAAGTCCTTTGGTAAGCTTACGGTACTGCGTGACGTTTCACTACATATAAAGAAGGGCGAGTGTGTGGCAATTATCGGACCGTCCGGTACGGGAAAAAGCGTATTTCTTTCGTGCTTGAACGGACTTATGACTCCGGATTGCGGAAAGGTCTTTATTGACGGAGACGATATTTGCGATAGGCATACGAACATCAATAAGGTGCGAAGCAAAATGGGAATGGTATATCAGGCATTTCATCTGTTTTCACATCTTACGGTAATGGAAAATATCACGCTTGCACCGCGTAAGCTCTTGCGGCTTTCCGCCGCCGAAGCGCAGACCAAGGCGGAAAAATTGCTTGATATGGTAGCCCTCAGAGAAAAAGCGAATGCTATGCCGGG
>JAZNCO010000034.1:0-7341 GCA_045587645.1 Acutalibacteraceae bacterium
CTCTGTCTGCGTTCCGCAGACATCTCATTACTCGCCTGCCGGCTCAGACATCGCTAATTCAGCATCCGCCGGATGCTCGCGACCCTTTCAGGGGCGACAAGTATTTGAGGGGTTCCGTCAGTAAGATAAACCATAATTTACCAAATAAAAAAAACACCCTTGCGGTGTTTTTTTATTTGGAGCAGGGTACGAGAATCGACTCTCGCGTTGCGACGCTCGGTCAGGCGCGGCTCTGACAGTTCACCGAACTGTCATTCACTCCCGCGCCGCTTCGATTCCCTACAGTATTTCCAAAAGAAAAAGCACCACGAAGGTGCTTTTCCTTTTGGAGCAGGGTACGGGAATCGAACCCGCCCGGTCTGCTTGGGAAGCAGAAATTCTACCAATAAATTAACCCTGCATACTCAAGTTAAATATTATTATACATTAAAAATATGAAAATGCAAGTGCATTTTGTCACAAAGAAATGGTCTTTTTTTTGTACAGATGTTCAATTGTAAAACACATGAAAGATATGGTATAATGAAAAAAACTGTAAAAAAGGAATGTTTTGCTTATGCTTGTTACGTTACTTAAATCCTTGTTTTCCGTATTGATTCTGATTCTGACCATGCTCGTTTCCCCCGGATTGCTCGGCGGTAAAATTGCATACGAGCCAAAGGACACGGCAGAATGCCTTTTGAACATTGCCGTGATTTCCGACACGCATCTCGACGGCTCTGCCGCAAGACAGGCTGTGCTGGAGCTTGCACTCGATGACATTGCAATGGCTGACTACCCGGTGGATGTTATGATCATTTCCGGCGACATCACCGACGGCGGTGAAAAGAACGAATGGGACACCGCAGCCGCTGCCTTTGCAAACACTGAATATCTGCCCGAAATCATTCTTGCCGAGGGCAATCATGACACATGGACGGATGACGGCTACGATGCAGCGCTTGCAAACTTCATTTCCTACAATGAGATCATTGCCGGCAGAACCATCGACAAGCCGTATTACAGCACCGAAATCGGCGGTTACACCTTTGTTGTCATGGGTAGTGAAGAAGACCACACCGATGCATTCATAAGCGAAGAACAGATCGAATGGCTCGATGTCACTTTGAGTGAAGCTGCTGCGGACGGCAAACCGATTTTTGTAATCAGCCATTGGCCCATTAACAAGACACACGGTCTGCCCGAAAGCTGGGGCTCGGATGATTATGACGATTACACAGGCGGCTTCGGCGAGCAGTCTGATCAGATCAAAGCTGTGCTTGAAAAATACGAAAATATCTTCTTCATCAGCGGCCACATTCACAACGGTCTGGGTGAGGTGCTGACAGATGACCTTTACGGCTACAAGAGCGTAGAGCATTACGGCAATATTCACAGCATCAATCTGCCGAGCTACATGTATATGTATCCGCACGGTCAGGTGGGCTTGGGCAACGGCTTCCAGTTTGAAATCTATGCCGACCGTGTTGTGGTGCGTGCAAGAAATTATGCCACGGGCATCTGGTTTGCCGCCTACGAATATGAAATCCCGCTTACATAATTGCAATAACAAGGCATCTCTGTGTAGCGGAGGTGCCTTTATTTTAACATAACAAACAGGAGGTTAAAATGATTGAAGAAAGAAGTACGGTGTTATTAAAACTGATCATGTGATACCTTTCGTTTCATTCCGACAAAAAATTAAATTGAAACGAAAGGTGTACAATCAAAATGAAGAAAACAAAAAAACAATCGAAGCTGAAATACATCCTGTTTTTGCTTAAACCCTACTGGCACTACGGCAGGGGCTATGTGCTGACCGTTCTGCTGATGTCGGTCGTGCTGCAACCGACAGCATCTTATCTGACGGCATTGCTGCCGCAAAAGGCAATCGATGCGGTGATGAATGAAGCACCGCAAAAACAGGTCATCGGTATCATCATTTTGTTTACGCTGTTTATTGTGCTTGTGTCTGCTTTGGAAAAGGTCATTCAGATGGCATATACGCAGATGACACTTGTGAAGGTGAGCAACAAAATCAAAAACGATGTGAACAAAAAGGCGCTGTACACCGATTTCAAGTACTATGACAAGCCCGATTTTTTTGTGAAATTCATTTTTGCACAAGAGAATTACCCCATCCACGCACAGAATGTGGTCATGATCTTGCCCGGCATTCTGCGTGGTATTGCAACCACCATTGCCATGATTTCCATTATTGCCGCCGTAGGGCCGGTGTTGCTCGGTATTACGGTGTTTTTTGTGATTCTCAATGCCGTTGCCCAATTGCCGTCCGTCAAGCCGACAGCCGCCTACAACGAAAGTCTTGCGGATGCATGGCGACCGATGGAATATGCAGGCAGGGTGCTGAAAACCAAGGAAAACGCCGCCGAGCTTCGTGCCTCGGATGCAGGACAGAAGCTGCTTGACACCATCCACGCAGCCATGCAGCATTTCCAGTGCGTTTACAGACAATACATCAAAAAAACGGCTCCCTTTCATCTTTTACAGGGTGCAATTTCGCCCATTCAGGCGGCCTGCATCCTCGCTTACATCATCTTTTTTGTCATTGACGGCGACAAGTCGCAGATCGGCTTATATGCCTCGCTGACGGTTGCATCAACCGCCTTGGCAGAAGGCTTGAGCGATGCTGCAAGCAGCATCATGGAGCTTGTGGAATGCATTGCCAACGGTGAACGGGTGGCGGCATTTTTTGAAGCGGAATCGAAAATCGAGCCGCCAAAAGACAATGCGATTCCTGCGCCCGACGGGAAATATGAAATTGAACTGAAGGATGTTTCGTTCGGCTATGAAGCCACGGCTCCCCTGTTCAGAAATTTCAATCTGCACATCAAGCCGGGACAAAAAATTGCCGTTGTCGGTGAAAACGGTGCCGGCAAAACGACATTGACAAAGCTGTTGTTGCGGTTGTATGATGTCAATTCCGGTGAAGTGCTGATCAACGGAAAGAACATCAAGGACTATGACATTCATCAGCTGCGTCTGCACACAGGGGTCGTATTTCAGGATATCCGTGTGCTTGCCATGAGCCTGCGTGATAATCTTTGCGTTTACAATGCCGCATCGGACGAAAAACTGATGGAAGCAATGCACAAGGCAGGGCTTGCCGATGTGCTCAACAAGGCAAACGGCAATTTAGACACCATGGTGTCGCGTGAATTCACGGAAGACGGTCTTGCGCTCTCGGGCGGTGAAGCACAAAAACTGATGCTTGCAAGGCTGTTTACGGCCCATTTCGGTCTGCTGATTCTAGATGAGCCGTCCTCGGCACTCGACCCGTTGGCGGAAGCGGATATGATGCAGCATATTCTTGCCCTGTCCGAGCATACCACCACCGTTATGATTGCCCACCGCCTTTCCACGGTGCGTGATTTCGATTGCATTTATCACATTGCAAACGGCCAAATCATCGAAAGCGGCACACATGACGAATTGATGGCAACCAAGGGCAAGTATTATGAAATGTTTGTAAGGCAAGGGGAAAATTATCAGAGCTGATGCAATGTAATGATTCTTAAAATTTCAGCCGTACCGAAACAAATCGGTACGGCTGTTTTTTCAGTTCTTATGCTCTTGTAAACACATAATAATTTGTGTCGTAACCGCCGTAGCGCCAGTCACCGCTTTTCCACTCGATAATGAGATAGTCAATCCCGTCCACGGAGCGGATTTCATATTCACACGCTGACCAATTCCAATGGCGAAGCAGATAATTTTTCGTCCATGTGACGGTGCCTGCTCCCTCAAACACGGCATCCTCATACACAAGACGGCAATTTCCGTCTGGGAAAAATGTGACCTCCTTGAAATACAGGTCTTCAATCGGCTCGGCTTCGGTGGTAAAATCACTTTTGTGCCACAGATAGCCCAAAAATGAATGTGCTTTCCATGTGCCGACCACACGAGCATCCGGCACAAACGGCAAATCCGTGTTGTCCTTGCGTGCGATTGCTTCTGCGGTGTAGCGATCGGAATCAACCTTTCTGAGCACAAGGCAGGTCGGCACACCGCCGCGTGTGTATTCATACTCTTTAAGACTGACAAACATATACAGATCATTCCCGATCTGCTCGGTTTCATACTCGTTATTTGCAGGGGTATTGAGCACCCCTTTTGTCCAGCTGAACGCCCAATACCGTTCGCCGTCGGGCAAGAAATAAAGATATTTCTGTTCTTCGCCGTAAAAATTCTTAACGCAGAACAGGTTGTCGTAAAAATCCGCTTTCACGGCATAAATGCCGATGATTTCCCATTTGCCGATGACCTGTTCGTCATTGACAAAGGGTAAGCTTTCTTCGGGGGGATCCACTTCCCTGTCCAGCTTCACAATGTCGCAACAAACGGTTGCATCCTCGATTTTGTATTGCGAAATGCGTTGATAATCCGCAGCTTTGATCTGTGCTTCGGCAAGGGTGCACACATCCAGAAATGTGCTGTCGGTCGGCAATTCAACAATTGCCTGCTTGTCGGTAAAAACAATGTTCAAATTTTTCATCATCCGTGCAGCCTCCTTTAGATTTTCGAAAGCCTGTGTGAGCATTTTTTCTTTTTTTGCAAAAACACCCGCAATTTCTTCGCTTGATTTTTGCGAAGAAAGCAGCTCCCTGATTTCCTGCAAAGAAAAACCGGCATTTTTGAGTGCCGTAATGCGGTGAAAAACAAGAATCTGTTCGGATGTATAATGCCTGTAACCCGAAAACCGGTCTGTGTATGCAGGCACAAGCAGTTTTTCCTTGTCATAATAGCGCAAAACGGAAATTCCCGTTCCGCACACCCTCGCAAATTCTCCGATTTTCATTTGCAATCTCTCCTTTTGCAGCTTCTAAGGTACCTTACGAAAACAAGTATAAACCTGAAGTTAAGGTGAGAGTCAAGAGCTTTTCAAAAATTTATAGTGCTGTTTTAATTTTAATTCCCATTTCTTCAAACTGTGCCAGGTCATCCTCGGCGGCTTCGCTGTCGGTGATGATATAGTGCAGCTTATTTGCAGGGCAAATGCTGATAACGGAATCGAAGCCGATTTTTTCAAACGGATACAACCCGTAAACGGTTTTTGAATTGTTGATGACCGCATTGGTCAGTTCAACACTTCTTGATTTCTGAATGGAAAGGCCGAATTCTGCAGAAATGCAGGCAGACGTGACAAAGCATTTGTCAAAACGCAGACGGTTAAGCATCGACAATGCAAAGCTGTCATAAAAGCAGCCGTTTTTCTGCATTTCGCCGCCTGCAAGCAAAACGGTAATATTTTCCTTTTTGCGTAATTCCTCGGCAACGGCAACGGAATTGGTCACAACCGTGCACGGCACATTGCCCATGTTCTGCGCCATCAGAAAGCCGACACTTGCATTTGTGACATACACCACATCATGTTCGGCAATCTCCTGCACAGCTTTTTTTGCAATGGCAAGATAGTTTTCTTTCACTTCCCTGACACGCTCATCGGGTGCAAGATCCTTTATCACATTCGCACCGACCTGACGGGCAGGAATCGCACCGCCGTGGGTTCTTTTCAACAAGCCCTGTTCTTCGAGCAATCTCAAATCCCGTTTTGCGGAATCATAGCTGATCTGAAAAAGTGTCTGTATTTCTGCATTGGAGATTCTTCCCTGTTCGTTGAGCAATCTTAATATTTCTTCGTGTCTTTCTTCCATGAACATAATCTGCCACTCCTGAATATTCACATTTTTTAACGATTGTGCATCAATCGCAGGATAAATATAGCACATTCGTTAAAACTTGTCAAGCATTTTCGTGAAACAATTTGCATAATCGGGAGTATTTGGCAATTGCACATTCTTAACAAACAGACATAATAAAAATGCAAACCTGCGTATTATCAGTTTTTATCAAGAATTTATCTTGCGTTTCATTGATTTACATAAAAAACCTCCTTACAAACGGGAACAACCGTTTACAAGGAGGTTTTGCAACTGTTATGAAAAAGCTGTCATGTCGCTGCACAGCAGGCGAATGCGGCAGGCAGACAAGGGATAAAGCTGTGTGCCGAATTTGTTGCTGACGGCAGCAAGAAACTGCAAGGGATTGAGCGTCAGTTCGGGGGAAGCCGGCAGGGTGACGAGAATAACCACCGTATCGTTTTCCGTTTTCACTTCATACGAATGAATCGCAGCGGAAACATCGACGATTTTCGTGCCCTTTCTGCCTTTCACCTTGGCACTCTTTTCGCAGGTCAGCTGTCCTGCTTCAATGATTTCAATGACCTTTTCAGCGGAAATGTCCCCGGCATCGAGCACAATTTTGTATTCCCCGTAAGCGGCCTCAGCAGGCTTGCAGAAGGCCTGTGTGACGGCTTCAATGTGCATTCCGTCGGGCAGGACGGCATTCAGACGGTCTTTGATTTCGTTATTGGAGATATCGCCCTCAATGCGGATATCAAGCGGCTCATAGCAGGTTTCAACACCCAGGGGCAGGGGCTGCAGGAATGAAATATAGGGATGCGGATTGAACCCTTCGGTGTACCACAGCGGAATGTCTGCCCTGCGCACGGCACGGGTCATCAGACGGAACATATCCAGATGCGACACATACTTGACCGCACCGCTTTTAGAGAACCATATTCTTACATCTCGCATCGCATTCACCTCCGTTGAGCTTATCCGCACCGCAGCCTGCACATTGTTCACGGCAATGGGCGGTGGTCTGTGCCTGTTTTGCTTTTTCGCTTTCGCGAATCAGGAATTTTTTGGAAATACCGTAGTCCATGTGATCCCACGGCAGAACTTCATCATAAGAACGGGTGCGGTTGGCATAGAATTCGGGGTCAAGACCGCATTCCGTGAAGGCATTCATCCATGCATCGAAATTGAAATATTCATCCCAACCATCGAACTTGCAGCCGTTTTTCCAAGCCGTTTCAATGACTTTCGAAAGTCGTCTGTCACCACGGGCAAACACGGCTTCCAGGAAGCTGACGTGCATCTCATGAAAACTCACCTGCACCTTGCGGTTGGTGTTGGTGGTTCTCAGCAGCTCCTGACGGGCAACGATCTGCTCACGCGAAAGCTGCGGCTCCCATTGGAACGGCGTAAAGGCCTTGGGAACAAAGCAAGAAGTGCTGAGCGAAACGGTAACGCCTTTGCCCTTCGGCTTATCAGGATTCCAATAGAAGGCGTTTACCACCTTTTGGCCAAGGTTGGCGATACCTTCCACATCCTCTATGGTTTCGGTAGGCAAGCCAAGCATAAAGTACAGCTTAACCGCCGTCCATCCACCTTTGAAAGCCTTGGTGACAGTCTCAAGGATCTCTTCCTCACTCAGGTTCTTATTGATAGCATCGCGTAAGCGTTGATTGCCCGTCTCGGGTGCAAAGGTCAAACC
>JAZNCO010000035.1:0-2369 GCA_045587645.1 Acutalibacteraceae bacterium
ACATCGTATTCTCGTGCCAACCCATTTGTCGAGTTTTTTCTGAGTTCGGGAAAAGCAGAGCGCATCTTGCAAAAACTCATGGACGGCACATTGGATATCGCAATTCTGGCAGAAGATAACAATCTTTCTTTGAATGAAAACTATTCAATGTTTCTGATCCCGTGTCGAACAGGAGAAGTATTATCTACAGCACTTGGTTTATCTGTTGAAAGTATTGATGAAGAAAAATGGGCTTTTGTTGTATGGAATAAATCGATACAGTCAAAGCCTCGTGACCGTGTATTATTTGCTATAGAAGCAGAGTATTGCTCGCTGAAATGCGGATATGCGGATTATCTTGAGTGATTGTTTACATCTGGACGATGGAAAAAACAGGCTCTTTGTGATAAAATATTAAAATGGAGGTGAGGATGATGACACAAAACAAACAGGAACAAAAAAGAATGGATTCGAATGAGCACATCCTTGCTTGTCTTTCTTCCGCACCCTCCAACGCAAAAATCATCCGAACTGCGGCACGAATGGCAAATGCCTTTGACAGCGAGTTTACGGCATTGTTTGTGGAAACACCGGATTTTTCTGTTGCTTCGAAAGAAAACAAAGAACGTTTGCAGGAAAACCGGAGGCTGGCGGAGCAGCTTGGAGCCAATATTGAAACGGTATATGGTGAAGACATTCCATATCAGATTGCAGAGTTTGCTCGCATATCGGGTATTACAAGAATCGTTCTTGGACGAAGTGCTGTTACCCGCCGCCATCTGTTTGGAAAGCCGACTTTGACAGAATTGCTCCTGTCCTATGCTCCGGATATCGACATACATATTATTCCGGATAAAACCGTTGACACCACATACCACCCCAAAAAAGCAAAAAAGAAGCATCACAATCTGCGTGTACTGAAAAACACATTCACGAGTCTGCTCATTTTGCTTTTTGCAACTCTATTAAGTCTGCTTTTCCATGAGATCGGTTTTACGAGGCCTAATATCATCATGGTCTACATCCTTGGGGTGCTCTTAACATCCATTGCAACATCACATCAGGTATATAGTTTGATATCTTCTATTGCCAGCGTGTTTGTTTTCAATTATCTGTTTACTGAACCTCGCTTTTCGCTGACAGCCTATGAAACCGGTTATCCGGTCACCTTTGTAGTTATGTTTCTGACCGCTTATATTACCGGTACATTTGCCATTCGTTATAAGGAGCAGGCACGAGAATCCACGAAGATTGCACGCCGCACAAAAATCCTGTTTGATACGGATCAGCTGCTTTCCAAGGCACATGGCCGAAACGAAATCGTCCATGTGGCTGCCGAACAGATCATGAAGTTGTTGGGACGAAGCATTGTTATTTTTGACAACTTGAGCGGAAAATTGTCAGAGCCGATCCTGTTCCATACAGAAACGGAAAACACATATGAATTGGAAAAAGAACAAGAGGCTGCTGAGTGGGCATTGAAAAACAATCACGCTTCCGGTGCCACGACGGATTTTTTTCCTGAGAGCCGCTACCTTTATCTGGCGATCCGGGTTAATGAACGGGTATATGGTGTGATCGGAATTGATGCTTCTTCCGGGGAACTTGATGCGTCTGAGCACGATGTTCTCCTTTCGATCCTCGGTGAAACTGCACTGGCTTTGGAAAATGATCGAAATGTTCGTGAAAAAGAAGCCGCTGCCATTTTAGCGGAAAGTGAACAGCTTCGTGCTAATCTGCTCAGAACGATTTCCCACGATCTGCGTACTCCGTTGACTACCATTTCCGGCAATGCCGGTAACCTGCTTAATAATGCAGACCGCTTTGATCAAGAGACAAAGCAACAGATTTACGCTGATATCTATAATGATTCTATGTGGCTAACCGATCTGGTTGAAAACCTGTTATATGCCACACGAATTGAAGATGGGTGTATGATGCTGCAGACATCTACGGAGCTGCTCAGCGAAATGATAGAAGAAGCGATGCAGCATATCGGCAGGAAAGCAGTATGCCGTCCGATCAGAGTTGTTCAAAAGGATGAGCTTCTGTTGGTCAAAGCCGATCCCAAGCTGATCGTCCAAGTCATCACCAATATTGTAGATAATGCATTGAAATACACACCTGCTGACACTGCGATCACGCTGACGGCACAAAGGACAGACGATATGGCGGAAATCAGGATCGCAGACACAGGCAGAGGTCTTTCGGATGAAGAAAAACGGAAAGTTTTTGATAAATTTTACTGCGGCAAAAATAAAATAGCGGATAACCGTCGCAGTCTTGGCTTGGGACTGTATCTCTGCAAGGCAATTGTCGAGGCACATGGAGGAACAATTCGTGTTGAAGACAATCAGCCGCAGGGTGCTGTCTTTAGCTTTACTCTTCCG
>JAZNCO010000036.1:0-11735 GCA_045587645.1 Acutalibacteraceae bacterium
TTTTTGGATATTTATTTGTATTATTTTGTTTAAATTTGTGCGTGGTCGTAAATCAGGGGACAGTACTGCGATTGACATTTTGGAAAAATGATTATGTCAATCACAGTAGCCGTCCCCATGATTGACTCCCCAACTCCCCGATAAACCGTAATTTACATCAAAAACACAAAAAGGGACTGAAAAAATGCAGTCCCTTTTGTATCGTTATTTATCTTTTGCCAAGCTCTGCGAAGATTTTTTCTTTGAGTTGCTGCGGGTCGCAGTTTTTGTTGAGCAGTTTCATAGCCTGACCGAACAAAGCCATAGCGGCTTTTTCCTTGCCTGCCTTGAAGTCGGCAACGGCTTTCGGGTTTTCGTCCACAACCTGCTTGACAACCGCATCCACCTTACCGTCATCACCGCCGGCAAGCAAGCCGTTCTGTTCAGCATAGGCTTCGGGGGCAACACCCTCGGTGAACATGGCGGCAAGAATTCTTGCGGCATTCGGGCGGGTGACCGTACCGTTTTTGACAAGTTCAATCAGCTTTGCAAGGTCCGTGCCGTTGACGGGCAGTTCATCGGCGGTTTTCTTTTCGCGGTTGCACAGTTTCATGCAGTCCGAGAAAATCCAGTTTGCGGCATCCTTGACGGGACAGCCTGCCTTGACGGCATCATCGAGCACGTCGCAGAGTCTTCTGCTTGCCACAAGTTGCGAAGCGACTTTTTCATCAAGACCTGCTTCCATGTACTGTGCAAGTTTTTCTTCGGGTAGGACGGGAAGCGTGCTCTTTACTTCGTCATACCAAGCATCGTCAATCACGATGGGCATGAGGTTGGGATCGGGGAAATAGCGGTAATCGCCTGCGGTTTCCTTGGTACGCATGGCATAGCTCTTGCCCTTGATGTCGTCCCAACGGCGTGTTTCCTGCACAAGCTCCTCGGTACCGCTGACAAGTGCATCAATATGTCTTGCCGATTCGTATTCGATCGCCTTTTCAATGGCGGAAAGCGAGTTCATGTTCTTCATTTCGGTTCTGACACCGAGCTCCTTTGAGCCCTCGGGGCGAACGGAAAGATTGACGTCACAACGCATGGTGCCCATTTCCCAACGGCAATCGGAAACGCCTGCAAAACGCAGAAGCGAACGCAGTCTTTCAAGATAGGCAATGACCTCTTTTGCGCTCGAAAGGTCGGGACGGGAAACGATTTCGATCAGCGGAACAGAGGTACGGTTGAAGTCCACAAGCGTGGTGTCCGTCCAGTCGTCGTGCACGAGCTTGCCTGCGTCTTCTTCCATGTGAATCTGCTTGATACCGATGTATTTTTCACCGTTGGCGGTTTCGATTTTGACCTTGCCGTCCACGGCAATGGGCGCAAACCACTGTGTGGTCTGGTAGGAGGCAGGAAGGTCCGGATAGTAATAGCTCTTTTTGTCAAAGGTGGTGGTGCGGTTGATTTTGCAGTTGAGCATCATACCGGCGGTCATGCCGAGCTCCACCACACGGCGGTTCATCACGGGCAGCATACCGGGCATACCGCAACAGGCGGGACAGACGCATTCGTTCTGTTCAGAGCCGTATTTTGCACCGCAGGAGCAGAAAATCTTGGAATTTGCGGACATTTCCACATGGACTTCCAGACCGATAACGGTTTCAAATTTCATTTTCTGTCACTCCTTTCACAGTTTTGCGGCAAGTGCGAGCAATGAGGTATCGCTCAGATAATTGCCGACGATCTGAACACCCTTGCACACAACGGCAGGCAGGCCGCTGATGGAGGCAGGTGCGGTGTAAAGACTTTCATTGTAAGCGGTGTTGTTGTCCGTTTCCTTGTAAGCGGTCTGCGAGCAGACGGGCAGCAGCACTGCATCAAAGTCTGCAAAAAGCCCGGCAAAGCGTTCGCAGATGACACGGCGCATACGCAGAGCCTTGTCATAAACGGGCATATAATTTTCGGTGGAAAGCACCTCGCTGCCGTAGAGAAGCTGCAGCTTGGTGAGAATGCCGAAGGCTTCTGTACGGGAATTGGTGTACAGATCCTCGATGTTCCTGTAATTCGGGCTGCGGTAGCCGTATTTCACACCGTCAAAGCGGTTGATATTGTTGCAAAGCTCAGCCGAAGCGAGGGTGTTCCATGCAGGCTGTGCAAATTTGAGAATATCGTCCGTGATTTCAACGATTTCAATGCCCTGTGCCTTGAGGTCGGCAACGGCATTGTCAACCATTGTCTTCATATCAGCGGAAAGACCATTGAGGAAAGACACGGGCAGGGCAATTTTTTTGATTTCGGTTGCCTGCTTTGCAGTGTCAATGCGTTCCTGCGGCAGGCTGGTGCCATCCTTGTCATCATGACCTGCAACGGCAGAAAGAATTTCTGCACATTTGTCGGCAGTGTCGGCAAGAACACCCACGGTTTCACCCGAACAGACGCAGGCGACAAGACCGTAACGGGATACGGTGGCATAGGTGGGCTTTACAAAGCATTTGCCCGACAGTGCAGCGGCTCTGCGCGGTGTGCCGTTGGAATCCACACAAAGGCAGGCATCGGCTTCGTTCAGGCTTTCTGCCAAAGCACAAACAAGGTTGCCGTCTGCATCTTTGTTTTCGCCGTAAAAAGAGGTTTCCCCGAGCAGGTCGAGCGAAAATTCGCCCACATTGACCTTGCCTGCAATGTCATAACCTGCAGCTTGAATACGGGTTACAACCTCTGCATCGAACAGACTCATGTAACCGTCAAGCATTTTGCTGCCTGCGGCGGTGGGGTAGTCCTTGGTCAGAATAAAATCATCCAATGCAATGCGTTTTGCACCTGCATTTTCGTTTTTAGCGGTATAAATCATCTTCAAATCCCCCTTTTATTCCAACAGACGGGGAACCTGCCAGTAGCCGTCCGTCTGTTCGGGCGCACCCTTGAGCAAGTCCTCACGGGAGAAAATCTTTTTCTTTTCGTCGGCACGAAGCACATTTTCAAGCGGAAGAACATGCACCATGCGTTCGGTATTTTCGGTATCAACGCTGTCGCATTTTTTCATTTCACCGAAGCGGTTTTCAAAAAAGGCGAGTGCTGCACTGCGTTCATCCTCGGTCAGTGCAACACGGTTGAGCTGTTCAAGACGTTGCATCTGTAATGCATCCATCATAGTTGCCTCCTTTCGGAAGTTGAAAAATTTAAATTCTGTAATAAGAGTTTGCCCGTTTTATGCAACGGGCAACCCCTTTTTTTAATCTATGCAATCTGCGCTTTTTTTACATTCCCTTTTATTCTCTGATCTGAATGTTTGCTTCACGAAGCTGCTGCTCGGTGACCTCACCGGGAGCACCCATCATAAGATCCTGTGCGTTTCTGTTCAACGGGAATGCGATGACCTCTCGGATGGTTTCTTCACCTGCGATGAGCATGAGCATTCTGTCCACACCGGGTGCCATACCTGCATGAGGCGGTGCACCGTAGGAGAATGCGTTGTACATAGCACCGAATTTTGCCTTGAGGACTTCTTCATCATAGCCTGCGATTTCAAATGCACGCTTCATGATTTCGGGGTTGTGGTTACGGACAGCACCCGAGGAAAGCTCAACGCCGTTGCAGACGATGTCATACTGATATGCAAAGATCTCAAGCGGATCCTTGGTGTTGAGTGCTTCAAGACCGCCCTGCGGCATGGAGAAGGGATTGTGGGTAAAGTCAATCTTGTTGGTTTCGCTGTTGAGCTCATACATCGGGAAGTCCACAATGTAGCAGAATTCAAATGCATCCTTGTTGATGAGATTGAGCTGTTCGCCGAGCCATGTGCGGATACCGCCTGCCAACTGATTGACAACACTGATTTTATCGCAGATGAAGAACAGCGTTTCGCCGTCCTTGATGCCGACCATTTCGGTCAGTGTTGCCTTCTGCTCGTCAGACAGGAACTTTTCAATCGGGCCCTTGTATATGCCATCGGTATAGGTCAGGTAGCCCAGACCCTTCATACCGATGGACATTGCAAACTGCAGGGAATTTTCAAAAAATTTCTTGCTCTGACCCTGGCAGGGAGCGACGATACCGCGTACGGGCTTGCCCTTGAACAACGGAAAATCAACACCTGCAAAGAAGTCGGTCAGATCCTGAATAAGAAGCGGATTGCGCAGGTCAGGCTTATCCGAGCCGTAGTGAAGCATCGCATCTGCAAAGGTGATGCGGCGGAAGGGCGGCTTGGAAACCTGCTTGTCGGTAAATTTGGTGAAGGTGTTGTAGAGAACGGTTTCGGCAACGGCAAAAACATCCTCCTGCGTTGCAAAAGCCATTTCAAAGTCGAGCTGATAGAACTCACCGGGAGAACGGTCCTGTCTTGCATCCTCATCACGGAAGCAGGGAGCAATCTGGAAATAACGGTCGAAGCCTGCGGTCATAAGCAGCTGCTTGAACTGCTGGGGAGCCTGCGGCAGAGCATAGAATTTGCCCTTGTGCTTACGGCTGGGCACAAGATAGTCACGTGCGCCCTCGGGAGAGGAAGCGGTGAGGATGGGGGTCTGAATCTCCATAAAACCCTGCTCTTCCATCTGGCTTCTCAGGAAGCTGATGACCTTGGAGCGAAGCACGATGTTGTTGTGGATTCTGCGGTTGCGCAGGTCAAGATAGCGGTATTTGAGTCTGACCTCTTCACCGGCAGCGGTATCGTTGCCGATTTCAAAGGGAAGTGCATTCAGGCAGGGACCAAGCACGGAAATTTCGCTTGCCTTGACTTCGATAAGACCCGTTTCAAGACGGGCATTGACGGTTTCCGCATCGCGTTCGCAAACGGTGCCGACAACGGAAATAACGGTCTGCTTGCCGAGTCCTGCGAGCATGGAGTCATCGTTTACAACGACCTGCGTGATGCCGTAGTGGTCACGAAGGTCCACAAACAAAACGCCGCCGTGGTCGCGGATGACCTCGATCCAACCGGCAAGGGTGACGGTCTGACCGATGTTTTCTTTTCTCAGTTCGTTACAGGTGTGTGTTCTTAACATGGGGTTTCATCCTTTCCTTTTTGCGTGGAACAAAACAAAAAAAGCTGTCCTGTCCCCTTGACATGGGACGAAAGACAGCTTCCGCGGTACCACCCAAATTGACCGTATGCACGGTCCTCTTTTTTTTCATCTTTACGCGATGCCACGGACGGTTCTACTCAGCAAATGCTTTTCTTCCGCCAACTCCGAAGTGTTTTTCAATTGCTTCGCTTATCGTCTTGCACCGACCGACGACTCTCTGCAAGCGGAGAGGCAATCTACTCGCTTCATCATAGTATTTAAACGGTAACAAATATATTTAACATGTAAAAGGGTAATTTGTCAAGAATTTTTTTTAAAATGAAAAAATTTACACAAAATGATTATGCAAAAGTCTTTTTAAAAAACTGACGAAACAGTGCAATCAGCTTTTTGAAGAACTGCGTGATGACCTCAAAGGGATTCGTAATCCAGATTCCGTTGGTGGGATCCTCTTCGGAAACGAGCACAAACTGACCGTCAATATATTCATGGAACTGCGGGAATCGTTCATCCGCAACCGTCAGCGCTCCGTCCGAGGTGAAGAATGCGGTTGCAACGGGATCAATCTGTGTCAGCTGATCGTGATAAAGATTTTTGGAGAACCATGTGGTTTCGGGGAACAGACAGGTGCCGGCATAGACCTTCTTATCGGGAGAGAGGTATTTTTCATCATAATTCTCCATTGCCTGCAGCTCGGCAAGCTGCTCATCGGTAAAGGTTTCACCGACAAGTGTGCCGATGGCTCCCAGCGAAAGCTCCGTGACCGTACCTCTTGCATCACCGGTCAGATTGCTGTCTTCAAACAGCGGCACGGTTGCATAGCCGTACTTCGCAAAAACAGCCGTTTTCATTCCGTACTTTTCTTCGCAGCGTTTGAGCAGCGAAGCATAGAGAGGCTTACCGGTTTCGGGCTCGATTGCCCCCAGCAGATTGTAATAATTTTCAAGCTTTTCAATAAACACGGCATATTCCGTACGGCGTTCTTCCGTATTAAAAACGGCAGCCTTGGCAGCCTCGTAATAGCGTGCGCCGATCATGGACCAATAGGACGGGAATGAGCCGTAGCATACGAGTGCCGCACGGGGAATAAGCTCTTCGCCGATCGCTTCATAGAAAGAGTTCATCATGTCCGTACCGACACCGAGCAGCTTCATCTGATTGACCATGGAAACAAGAATGGTCAGGAAATCCTCCACAAGCGGATCGTCAAACACATCGTGGTTGTTAGTGTAATAAGACACAAAACGGTCAATGGTATCGGCATCGAACTCAATCTGCCCCGACATCAGTGCACCAATGGCAATATAGCCGTCAAGCGGTGTGGTATTCAGACAAAGGTTGTTCATACGGAACGGTGTGTCATAAAGACCTGCCTCGCTCTTGGCAATGTAAGCCATGGCAACATTGGAGCCGTAGCAACGGGCATGGATGTTGACCTTATCCACCCCTTCCTTTGCGCAGACATACTCCACAAAGGTGTGCAGATCATCCGCCGTGTCATACGGGGAATAACGCCAGTCGTACTTGAAATAGTAGTAATTCAGACCGCCTGCGCCCTTGCTCGGCTTCTGAACGGAATAATCCCAACAGATCGCACCGTCCGGATCCTCGGCATTGCCG
This sequence comes from Acutalibacteraceae bacterium, assembly GCA_045587645.1. GTDB lineage: Bacteria > Bacillota > Clostridia > Oscillospirales > Acutalibacteraceae > RUG806. Next base: position 6,609 of record JAZNCO010000036.1, read on the forward strand.
TCAAGGACAAGATCCTCGTAAATCGGCGCAACCGCCCCGATAAGAGCATCCAGGTATTCATCATAATTACCCGTGATGAGTGCAGTCGGCAGTTTGGAAAGCACCGGCTCAAGCTGTGACATAATATAATCCTCACGGCTCATGCCCATCGGGGTGTTGACATTGTCAACGGCAATTTTGTTGCCGTTTTCATCGAGTGCATAGTCACCGTTTTCATCCAGCTTATAAACGGGGGTATTCTGCTTGCCCACAATGTAAATAACGGGCAGGTTGTTTTCTGCAACCGTTGCCGCAGAAGCAGCCAAAACCGGCACAATACCACAGAAAATCATGCAAGCGACCATTAAAAAAGATAATACACGTTTCATTGTTCAGGCTCCTTTTACTATATTTGTGAATATTATACCCTTGTTTTGTAAAGTTTTCAAGAACTTTCCAAAAATTTTCTTTCTTTTTTATTATACGAAAAAACTTGACTATAATCTTATCTTTTGATAAAATTAAAATGTATATGCCCTTTTAAATTATGAAAATAATCGGGAGGTTATTCATTATGAAAAGTTCATTTCGCTGGTACGGCGACAGCGACCCCGTAACCCTTGAATACATCCGTCAGATTCCCGGCATGCGTTCCATCGTTTCGGCTGTTTACGATGTAAAGCCCGGTGAGGTCTGGCCGGAGGAAAGCATCAGGTATATTGCTGACCGCTGCAGGGAAAACGGACTTGTGTTCGATGTGGTTGAATCCATCCCCGTAACCGAGGAAATCAAGCTCGGCAGACCCGAGCGTGAACGCCACATTGAAAATTACTGCGAATCCATCCGCCGTTGTGCAAAATACGGTGTCAAATGCGTGACTTATAACTTCATGCCCGTATTTGACTGGACAAGAACCCAGCTCGATAAGCAAGCCGAGGACGGCTCGACAAGCCTTGTCATGTATTGGGATCAGATGAAGGGTCTTGACCCCCTCAAGGACGATATTCACCTGCCCGGCTGGGATTCCTCTTACACGCAGGACCAGGTTCGTGAGCTGATCAATGCTTACGGCGAGATCGGCGAGGACGGCCTGTGGGAAAACATTGAATATTTCCTCAAAAAGGTCATTCCCGTTGCCGAGGAATGCGGTGTAGTGATGGCAATTCATCCCGATGACCCGCCCTATCCCATTTTCGGACTGCCCCGCATTATCACCTGCGAGGAAAATCTTGACCGCTTCCTGAAAATCGTGGACAGCCCTGCAAACTCCCTTTGCTTCTGCACAGGCTCGCTCGGTTGCCATCCGAAAAACGATATGCCCTCTCTTGTTCGCAAGTATTCCGCCATGAACCGCATCGGTTTCATGCACCTGCGCAACATCAAAATCTTACCCGACACCTCGTTTGAAGAATCGGGTCACATCACAAGCAAGGGCTCACTTGACATGAATGCCATTGTCAAGGCACTTGTGGAAACCGGCTTTGAGGGGTATTTCCGTCCCGACCACGGCAGAATGATCTGGGGTGAAACCGGCAAACCCGGTTACGGTCTGTTTGACCGCGCACTCGGTTCTGCTTACATCAACGGCCTTGTTGAAGCCAACGGCGGTGTGATCGAATAAAATCCGACGGATTTTATTCGATAATGCAAAATTGAAAATGCAAAATGCAAAATTAAAGGAATGGCGTTGCCATTATAGAAAATGTAATTTACAGTTTTGCGGTTTCAAATTTTAGTTTACACCGATTCTTCACAAACAATGTTATATAAAATAATTAGCAAGTGTTTAAATAATTACCATTTTTGTCTTTTTTTGCAAATTTCTGTATACCCTATAATCGGAGCGGCAGCGACCCGATAATTTTGCATTTTGCATTCTGCATTTTGCATTTTTACAAGGTAAAGAAGTTTCTCTCATTCCCCAAAATATAAAAATCTAAAACAGGAGGATACAAATATGCTCGATCTCCCCTTGAAAGTTGATTATACCGGTAAGGTTGTTGTTATCACAGGCGCAGGCGGACTTATCTGCGGTGCCATGGCACGTGCCTTTGCGCAGTGCGGTGCAAAAGTCGCTGCTCTTGACCTCAACGAAGAAGCCGTTAAAAATCTTGAAAATGAACTGACCGCAGAAGGCTTTGTCTGCAAGGGCTACAAGGCAAACGTGCTTGACCCCGAAGCCCTCAAAGCAGTGCATGAGCAGGTCGTCGCTGACCTCGGCAAGTGCGACATCCTCGTCAACGGTGCAGGCGGCAACAACCCGAGAGCCACCACCGACAATGAATATCAGCACGAGCACAAGGAAGGCGGCAAGTCCTTCTTTGATCTGGAGGCCGACGGTGTGGACTTTGTGTTCAAGCTTAATTTCCAGGGTGCCTTGCTGCCCACACAGGCATTTGCCGTTGACATGGTTGAAAAGCAGGCAGGCTGCATTCTGAACATCTCGTCCATGAATGCTTACACACCCCTGACCAAGATTCCTGCCTACTCTGCCGCCAAGGCAGGCATTTCCAACTTCACACAGTGGCTTGCCACCCACTTCGCAGGCACGGGCATCCGTTGCAATGCCATTGCCCCCGGTTTCCTTGTTTCCGCACAGAACCGTGGCTTGCTGTTCAATGCAGACGGCACCCCGACCGCCCGTTCGGCAAAGATTCTCAACGGCACCCCCACCCACCGTTATGTGGATGCATCCGAGCTGCTCGGTGCAACCTTGTTCCTTTGCGATGACAAGAGTGCCTCCGCCGTTACGGGTGTTGTTATGCCCATCGATGCAGGCTTCTCGGCATACTGCGGTGTATAAAATCAGAAAAATCCTTTTTTGGAGGTACAATAAAAATGACCGTTATTGACAGACTTGCACGCTCGGGTATTGTTCCCGTTGTGGTGCTTGATGATGCAAAGGATGCCGTTCCCACCGCTGAGGCGATGCTCAAGGGCGGTATTGACGTTATGGAAATCACATTCCGCACGGCTGCTGCTGCCGATTCCATCAAAGCCGTTTCCGAAAACTGCCCCGATATGCTTGTGGGTGCCGGTACGGTGCTGACCATGGAGCAGTGCAAAAAGGCGGTGGAAATGGGTGCAAAGTTCATCGTGTCCCCCGGTTTCGATGCCGAAATCGTTTCGTGGTGCATTGAAAACAACATTGCCGTCACCCCCGGCTGCGTGACCCCGACGGAAATCACTGCCGCAATCAAGCTGGGGCTTAACATCATCAAATTCTTCCCTGCAAACGTTTACGGCGGCTTGAATGCCATGAAAAACCTTGCCGCACCCTTTGTCGGCATCAAGTTCATGCCCACGGGCGGCATCAACGCACAGAACATCCGTGAATACATCGATGCTCCCTTTATTCATGCGGTCGGCGGCAGCTGGGTCTGCCCCAAGGCTGACATTGCGGCAGGCAATTATGAAAAAATCACGGCGCTGTGTGCAGAAGCCCGTCATGCGGCTTTTGATTAAGGAGAACAATTATGCCTTATATTAAACTTACAACAAGTGCCAAGGTTGCACCGCAGGCAGCCGAAAGCATCAAAGCCGCTTTCGGCAAGGCAATCGAAAACTTCCCCGGCAAAAGCGAGCAGTGGCTGATGGTTGCAGTACAGGACAATGTGCCAATGTGGATCCGCGGTGACAACTCTGCCGATACTGCCATGGTGGATGTCGAGCTGCTTGGCTCTGTCAATGCGCAGGCAAGCAACAAAATGACCGCCGCCGTGTGCGATATTCTTGCAAAGAACCTCGGCATTGCCCCCGACCGCGTGTATGTCAAATACACAGGCTACTCCGACTGGGGATGGAACGGAAATAATTTCTAAAATCAGAAATGAGGATAAAAAAATGGCAAAAGTAATCACCTTCGGCGAGCTGATGCTCCGCCTGCAGCCTTATAATTATGAACGCTTCGTGCAGTGCGACCATGTGGAATTTACCTTCGGCGGCGGCGAAGCCAATGTGGCGGTGTCGCTTGCCAACTACGGCATGGATGTCGCTTATGTCACAAAGCTACCGACCCATGCCATCGGTCAGTCGGCGGTGAACAGCCTGCGCCGTTACGGTGTGGACACCACTAAAATCGTCCGCGGCGGCGAACGAGTGGGCATTTATTTCAACGAAAAGGGTGCTTCGCAGAGAGGTTCGGTCTGCATTTATGACAGAGCAGGCTCCGCTATTCAGAAGGCAAGTGCCGAAGATTTTGACTGGGATGCAATTTTTGACGGTGCAGAGTGGTTCCATTTTACCGGCATCACCCCGGCACTCGGTGAAAACCTGGTGGAAATCTGTAAAGAAGCCTGCATTGCCGCCAAAAAGAGAAACATTAAAATTTCCTGCGACCTGAACTACCGTGGCAAGCTGTGGACCCGTGAGCAGGCAAGAGCCGCCATGATCGAGCTTTGCAAGTATGTTGACGTTTGCATTTCCAATGAAGAAGATGCAAAGGACGTGTTCGGCATTGAAGCGGAAGCGACCGATATTTATGCGGGTGAAATCAACCGTGAAGGCTACAAGAGCGTTGCCCGTCAGCTTGCCGACAAGTTCGGTTTTGAAATGGTTGCCATCACGCTTCGTGAAAGTCATTCCGCATTCGACAACGGCTGGAGCGCCATGCTTTATAATGTAAAAGAAGACGAATACTGCTTCTCCAAGAAGTACGAGCTGCACATCATCGACCGTGTCGGCGGCGGTGACAGCTTCGGCGGCGGCCTGATTTATTCGCTGATGAACGGCAAATCCACGCAGGCAGCCGTTGAATTTGCGGTTGCCGCAAGTGCACTCAAGCACTCCATTGAGGGCGACTACAACATGGTCACCGTAGCAGAGGTCGAAAAGCTCGCAGGCGGCGACGGCTCGGGCAGAATCCAGAGATAACAGCAAAACCCCCGCACAGGGGGTTTTTGTAAATGCAAAATGGAAGATTAAAGGAATAGCGATTATAGATTTTTGTACGGTAAATTATGGTTTAGATGTGAGTTGGGGTTACACGCGAACCGCCCTCCACCACCCCTTGTCGCCCCTGAAAGGGGAGATGTCTGCGGAACGCAGACAGAGGGGTTCAGGCGGTTATATCAGACTTTATTGACCAAATTTGTGCAAACTTGGTTAACCCCTCTGTCACTTCGTGACATCTCATTACTCGCCTGCCGG
>JAZNCO010000037.1:0-1510 GCA_045587645.1 Acutalibacteraceae bacterium
GCCGATGTGTGCCGTAAACCGTGGAATTTCAGATGACGAATGCCGTGTCGTTTCAGAAAATGGTCAAACTGCTTTGTGGGCGTTTGCGGATTCATCACGTGACCGTCCGCTTCGGTGAAAACATAATTCCCACGATACCAAGTGTCACCGAGATAGGCAATCCGCTTGTCCTGCTCGGACTTATGCTCACGCAGTATGTCGCAAAGCACCTGCGGAATGGCAATGGTGCGGATACTGCTGACCGTCTTCGGCAGCTTCTCCCGTGCAGGTTCGCCGTGGGGCTTATACACGCTTCGCTTGATGGACAGCGTCCTTGCGTCAAGGTCAAGATCGTCCCATTTTAAGCCGACAATCTCACCTCGCCTTGCACCCGTGTACAGCGCAACCGAGATCACCGCGCGGATGTGTGTCGGCTCTTTTTCAAGGGCATTGATGATGTTCTGCGTTTCGTCGTCATCGAACACTTCCACATCGGGAGCGATGGATTTCGGGATTTCCAGCTTCTTTGCATCGGCCGGATTGGAATGAACAAAGCCTTGCTTGCAGGCGAGAGTCATCACCGATTGCATTACCGTGATGTATCGTTTGACCGTGGCAGGGGAGAGATATTTTCCTTTGCCGTCCTGTCGGCTGCCCGGCTTCATGAGAATATTCACCATCTGCTGTGCGTGTGCAGGCTGAATTTCGGTGAGCTTCAGCTTCCCAAGTCGCGGAATAAAAAACTCGTCAAGCACTCTCTCGTAGAATTTCCAAGTGTCGGGAGACAGGATGGATGCCTTGATCTTTTTGTATTCGGTGCAAAATGCAGCGAAGGTATATTCCTTCGGACAAGCCTTGATGATGTCGGCGTTCGCCTTGACTTCGCTTTCAAATGCAAAAATAAACTGTTCAAGCTCTTTCTGCTTTTTGCTTTCGGACAGGGATAGACTTGACGGGTGAAAGGTTTTTGACCGCTGAATCGGTTTTCCGTTTTCGTCAAGACCGCAGGATACGCGGATAAGGTATGTACCGTTTGCTCGTTTCGTGATGTTTGCCATAAAAGCCACCTAAAATTTTTCATTTCAATCGGCTGATACAGCACTCCAAAAGAAACTATGCACAAACTATGCACAAAACCCGTTTTCGCCTCGATTTTAATAACAAAAAGTGTAGAGGCCAAATCTCGTAATAATGACGAATAACAGAGAAAAAACGAGATAAAAAAAGAAAACGGAAGATTTCATCTCCCGTTTTCCTGGTCTGAGTGACAAGACTTGAACTTGCGGCCTCTACCACCCCAAGGTAGCGCGCTACCAACTGCGCCACACCCAGATTTTTATTATCTTATTTCCACTTTCAAAATTATATCACAACTTCTTCGTTTTGTCAATAGGTTTTTCAAAAAAACTATGAACCAAACCAAAAAAATCTTGCAGCAAATTGCACTCATTTCTTGCACCAAACATTGCAGTGAAAGGTCAGCAACTCGGTCTTTGTAAATTGCAACGGTGTAGTAGCTACGGGTTAATTG
>JAZNCO010000038.1:0-8556 GCA_045587645.1 Acutalibacteraceae bacterium
TTTTAATTTCATCATTTCCTTTTCGTACTGCTTGATGTGTCTGTAACTTCTGGGCATAAAAATTCCTCCTATGGTAGTTATCTTAATTCTACCATAGGAGGGGGTGTTTTTTCTATGTCCGTTTTTTACGGACCTGTGCAAGAACAGCCGGGGAATTGTTTTGTGCAGGCAAAGCACAAACCGCCGTACCTTTTCGGGATACGGCGGTTCGTGTTTCGCGACAACTATGGAATGCAAAAGTTGTGTGGCCTGAAATAAGGAAATGACGGGACGGGAGCGCAAAAATTATTAATTTAAGAAAGAAAGAATATGTATGCACCGACTTCGGAGAATAAATCAGCACAAGCAAAGGAGTATGTGTGTTTGGATCCTGTTGATTGTTTGACAACAATGTAATTTTTGACGTGTTTGGAGTAGAGCGTCATTTTTCCCGTCCCGTTTTGCAGGTGAAGCTGTCGCATTTTTTGTGCATAGCTTTTTTTCAAGCCTTGCAAATGCTCCATCCTTCAATAACCCTACGCATATATAATGCAAGATCGTCATCATACATAACTGAAAATTTTGCATTGCGTTTTTCCGTTTTTTGCATTGCAATCTTTCATAATATATGTGTAAAGCTTTTTTGTGCGTTGTTTGCTTTTAAGAGTTCTGAGACGGCCATGCCGGCACGGGGCCAAAAAAAACGCAACCTGAGAAAAAAACAAACAAAGAAACAAAGAAACAAACATTAAATCTAAAAGAATATATACTTAAAAAATTGAGACTTTTTGGGCAGGGGGTTGCACAAAACAGGAAATTTTTGTTATGCAGAAAAATCCGGGGTTTTCGTTTTGTCGGTGAGATACAAAAAAAGCACCTGCCGGGTGGCAGGCACTTTTTGTTAAATATTGAGTTCTTTTCTGTAGCGGTAAAAGGTAGCACGGCTGATATCGAAAATGATACGGATATCCGTTTCGGTGGCATCGGGGTTCGCGAGCAGATATTCAAGACAATCCACTTTCAGTTGTTTGGACTGCGGCAGTTCTTTTGTCTTGGTTCGCTCGTAATATTCGTGGTTGTACTGCTTTCTTTTTTCAGCTTTCAGCTGCGGATCAAAACAGGATCTTGATTCCTTCATATCCTGCTCCGAAAAACACAACAGCTTTGCAATCTTTTCATAACGGAATTTGTAAAACCGTTCTTTGCCGTAATTGGACCGCACGATATCTTCAAGTTCAGGGAAAAACATGCTGCTGCGTGGGCAATACTGCTCGCAGTATTTTATGAAATCATCCGCATCCGGGATGACCTGCTTTGCGTAGTTGGAAAGAATGAAAAAAAAGAGATGCCTTTTGTGATACAGACACTTGCTGCCGTTGCGGACAAGGTAGTTATGCAGATCGGTCAGCAGGATCGGAATCGGCTTGTTTGAATGGCTTTTTCTGTAGGTCAGGTGCGAAAAGTCAAAGTCGTAATCATAATCGTCGTCCACATCCTCGTCTGTTTCCGCAGGCTCTGTCGGGTTCTGCAGAGGAATGGACGGGGATTCTTTCTTTTTGCTTCGGTTTTTCTTTTGCTTCTTTGCTTCTTTTTGCGTCAGGAATTCTTCTGCCTGCTCACGGGTGCAGCCCTTTTCTTGCATCAGCTTCAAAATTTGATTTTCATGGCGTGTTTTTGCTTTTTTCTCCTCGGTGATTTCCTTACATTTTGCGAAATAGGCGTCAATATCCTCCTGCGGCTGCATGAAGGGCATCAGACGATCAAGATTTTTCATTCCGGAATTGTCAAACAAGAACAATCTGCCTCTGACCGGCTCGCGTTTCAGATGAAAAGATAGGGGTGTTCTGAACATATGACAAGGATTTTTTGTGAGTTTATCTCCGCCAAAGGTCAGAAGCATCGAATCAAAAAGATGTTGCCGCAGTTTGTTTCTTTCCTTGTCTGCATAATCAACATAATCATGGAAATAAATCATGTGCATGCCTTTTTTGCTGGACAGGCTGACGGCATCTGGGAACGGCTTGTCCGTGAAATCAAAGCTGTCAAGCAGGAATTGACGGATTTCTTCCTGTGTCGCTGTTTCCATATCAAACGGAAAGAGAACATCATCCACATCAATGGTGATGGCATTGAAGCCGACGCTTTTTGCATCGCACACCTTGCCGTATCTGAACGGCGTGTGGTAATGATAAACAGAGAAGTGCGGGCAGTTCACAAGCCTGCAAAGCTGATCAATATGTTCGGTCCGATTGGCTTTGATGTTCGTGTAGTTTCCGTTTTTCAAGGCAACAAAAATGTTGAATTTGCTCTTGATCTTCGGGAGAAACTGCTCCAGAAATGCACGCAGGTTTTCAGGCTCGGGTTGGGTGTCTGTACGCAGATATTCATCAACCAGATTCTTTACGTACTTGCTTTTCATGCCCTTCACGCTGTTGTGAATCGCTTTCTTCTGCTGTTTTGTAAGCTCTTCGGGCAGCGTATACGGCTCGGCGTTGACAATTGAGTCATAAAGATCATAGTCAAAAAGATAATCAAGTTCTTCATCGGTAAAAATGTTTTCAAATTCGTCAAGTAATTTCATAATAACAAATCCTGCTTTCTTTTGTATTTTTTGAAAGACGCAACCGATTTTTGTCTTTCACCAATAGTATGAAAGATTTTTTGCAAAAAAAGTTTTTCTATATAAAGAAAATTGTCCGTTTTTGGAAAAAATCCGGTTCTGATTATGATTCTGATTATCAAAATGATTATAATCACAAAAATTGTCAGAAACGAAAGCAGTCCATCCGTACCTTAACAAAACGCTGTCTTACAAGATGAGACAGTGACAGTTTTTTTATGTTGTACAACATAGCTATCATTCATATTAAAGGTGAGCATCCACGAATGGAGAATTCATGGAGTGTAATAAAATAAAGGAGAAAAAGAAACACATGATTGATAATTATGTTGTATTCCACGGCACTATCACCTACATCTACAAAACACAGAAAGGGGAGCATCTGTTGTTAAGAATCCGCGATAACAAAAACAACAATGTCAGCTTTTTTATCTGCGATCCCGAACTGAAAAAAAGATTTTATGCAGATGACGGCTACGCTGTCGGTGATCGTGTTACGGCAATCGGCAACCTGCAATCCAAACGCTCAATGGACGGTAAAAAATATCTTACTACTGTGTTTGTGGATAACATTGTCCGTCCCGAACCGCTTTATCCTTGCTGCAATCGGTTTTTTCTACATGGAAGAATTATGAAAATTTACAACACATCTGAATGTAAAACAATTACAATCCGAACACAGACAAACGGAAGACTCAGCGATGTCGATGTTGTGTATTACCATGCTGATGAATATCTGAAACGACTCAAATGCGGCGACAAAATCTCTACAAGCGGCCGCCTGCAGACCGTCAGAAAACAACAGCCGGACGGAACAACAAGGTTTTATCAGAACAATGTAGGATATTCCTCATCCTGCAGACGAATTCGCTGAAGCTTTTCCCCGGACTTTTGCAGTCGGCATTAACAAATTCTGTTGGTGCTGATTGCTTTTTCCGTTTGTTTTGTAATGAGAGTGGCTTACGAAAAGAGCCTTATTGTGAAGAAATAACCCGCAATGCGGAAAATGTCAAAAAGTGTCAAAATTTTCAATTTATCCCTTGACGAATGGATTTTGATGATATACAATATATACAGATGCCGTATTCGCAATATATAAAAAATTGGCATCTGTCTTAAATTAAACAAATATGGAAATCGAGATGCAACGGCGGGTTGTGGTAGACGCTGTTGAAAGAACATTTTGATTTTTTAATCTTAAAACACTACACAAACGAAAAGAATATGGAAAGCCAATAGTTTTCCGAGTCTGATTCTGCCCCGGCGGCAAAAGAACCGCTGTGCATTGAAATCAGGTTATCGGAAAGCTACTGTTGAACCGTGTCTTTTCTTTTGTGCAGTGTTTTTTTGTTTTTCTCACAAAAAAAGAAAGAGGAGGTGAAACCATGTCAGATCCTGAACGTACTTTTTATACTGCTAAGGAAATTGCAGAATTACACCGCAAGAAAGTAGTTTTCCACCGTAACTGATGTGCGGAAATGTGAGGTTCTGAAAACGCTCACAGCCATCACCGCCAGACGGTCATAACGGACAGGCAGGCCTTTTGCAAGAGCAAGCTTCCGAAGATCCCCACGCAGGTAATAATACCCCTCAATCTGCTTTCTGTTGAAATGCTTCGGTTTTCCGGTCTCTTTGTTCAGGTTATATTTGTTCCACATTTCAATAACTTCCGCTTCCAGTACTTTTCTGTAAGCCGGGTCGGCCTGAAGCTTTGCCAACTGAAAATTGTAATAGTCCAATGCGGCGGTTGCACGCAGATGATGCAGATTGAGATTGTTTTGAAACAGCTTCGGATCAAAAATTCTTTCATCACCTCTTGATTTGTCAAAATACGGCAGGATAATTTCTTCCTGATGCTTCTCTATTCTTGATAAAAAGTATTTCCCGGCCTTGCCTTTTTCAATTTCGACAAAATAAAAACCATTTGAATATACAAGATTCTTGTGCTTCAGGCGTTTTAATTCCGCTCGTCGCAGGCCCATTTCTTTCTGAAACACAACAAGATATTCCCACCCCGGGTGGTCAATATTTGACTTTTTCGTAGCATCCGGATCTGCTTTTCTGCCTCTTGAAAACTGAGCAATATGCCGTTTGGGCTTTTCTATAGATGCGAGAGGGACAGAAAATGTGGCCGCGATTGCTGCAGCATAGGTATGCACGGTGGATGCAGTGTAATTTTTCGCAAGCAAATCCACATATTCCTGCACAAAGGGCAGACAGTCTGCCAGTGTTTTTACATCATGCTTTTCACAGCAGTAACGGACAAACCGCTTTGTGTTCCTGATATATTGTTGCCTTGTCAGATCGTGCTGACGGTCAGCATGAATTGCAACCACCTCCGACATAATTTTTTGCGTCCGGCTGAGCCTTGGTTTCTTTTTCTTTGCCATTTCAATCACCCTTTTCAATAATCTCATCATTAATATGACAGATACACATGGATTCCATCCGATTACACGGTGAAGCTCATGCTCATCGTTCATACTATCAGTGTACAAAGATATTTGGAGTGAAAAGGCACACAGACAATGCAAGGAGAAAAGAAAACAAAACACAAGAAAGTTCAGCCAATGGGCAGGTGTTAATGGTTATTCAGCATAAAAATGATGAATAACCAATTAACACGGATTTTCCGAAGGCAACAGCCCCGGTGTCATCGGTCCGCTTCCCGATGAGCCTACCAGCTCGGTGATCCGCAACGGATCAGGAAATATGAGCCATGCAGCAGCTTAGCAAAAATGAAAATTACAGGTTATATATAACTCCCATCTTTCATTTTATATGTGAAAAATATTTTGAAGATTGGAGTAAATCTTATGTCAGAATTAAAAACCGTTCATCTCACCTCAAAAAAAGAGACGTTCACCCGCGTCAAGGACACCGATTTCATTTATCGGACAACAACGCTCAAAAGTGATTTATTCACACAACTGGAAATCAGTCTGATGAAAGACGGCGACCCGCAAAACAGAATTCTTACGCTGTTCACAACTGTTATTCCGACTATAGACAAGGAGCAGCTGCAGATTGCCCGCTATGAGATTCAAAGCACCATGCATGATAAAAGTTCCATCTGTGCATGGCTCTCGTTTTTTGACCCGTAAAAAATTCTGTCATGAAAAAGCAGCCCGACCAAGTGAATAAACCACCGTCGGGCTGCACCAAAAAACAATCACATCGTAAATATCGATTTTAATAAAGGAGAATCATTATGCCTCAATTCTATTACGCTGAAGACCTCGTCAATATGCTCAACATCTCTCGCACCAAAGCATACGACATCATCAAGGATCTGAATAAAGAGCTCGAAGCCAAGGGTTACATGACCCTCAGCGGCCGTATCCCCGTAAAATATTACAATGAAAGATTCTACTGCTGATGCAGGAGAACAATATAATAAAGGAGAACCATCATGGCTGTATTTAAAAACGAAGCAAAGAAAACATGGACTGTCAAATTTTACTACACAACATACGACGGCAAAAGAAAACAGAAGAAAAAGGAAGGATTCCAAACCAAGGCCGCCGCTTTGGATTTTCAAACCACTTTCCTCAACAATCTGAAAACCTCGCCCGAGATCACCGTTGCCAATCTCTACGAGCATTATGCGAAATACACGCAGGCCCGTCTGCGGAAAAGCACCTATGAAAGCAAGGATTCGGTGTACCGCACCAAGATTTTGCCGTATTTCGGTGATGTTGCAATCGGCAATGTGACAAGCAACATGGTTGAGAACTGGCAGACACAGCTGATGCTGGACGAAAATCGTTACAGTCCTACATATCTCAAAAACATCCACAACCAGCTGTCTGCCCTGTTTAATTACGGTATCCGCTTCTACGGACTGCAAAACAACCCTGCAAGGGACTGCGGCTCCATGGGCAAAAAGGATGCCGACACCAAGCAAATCTGGACAAAAGAAGAGTTTGACCTGTTTCTGGAGCATGTGTCCGACAAGCCGATGGCAAGGGTGATGTTCTCCCTGCTGTTCTACGGCGGTATGCGATCGGGCGAACTGCTTGCCCTCACCGCCGAGGATTTCAGTTTTACTGAGAATTGTGTTCGCATCAACAAGTCATACACAAAAATCAAGGGCGAAGATATCATCTCCGAGCCCAAAACGAACGGCAGCAAGCGGATTGTCACCCTGCCGCAGCCCGTCATGGACATGGTCGCTGCATACATCGCCTCTTTGTACGATTATAATCCGGACTGCCGACTCTTCCCGGTTACAAAGAAGTATCTCAACAACGTAATGAGGCGAGGCTGCCAAAAAAGCGGCGTCAAGAAAATCCGCGTCCACGACCTTCGCCACTCCCACGCATCGCTCATCATCAACACCATGCACGTGCCGATCCTGCTGTTGCAGGAACGACTCGGCCACACGGACATCAAAACCACCCTCGGCACCTACGGCCATCTTTACGCCGAACAGCACCACGAGCTTGCAAACATGCTCACCGAACTGATGAAAAAATAAATCTGACATAACCAACCCCACCGCAAACAGCCCACCGCAAAAGCAGATGCTGGAACGGGAAAATGTGATGGGAAACAGTATAGCAAAACGGCATGACAAACGTCACGCCGTTTTCTTTTGTAAAATATATCTTTCATTCATTTAGGATATCCATTGCGAATTTCAATGGCTTCTTCTATCCATTCGGCCATATGTTCCGGGATGTAACTATATACGTTCTTGCTTAAACTGAATGGCGTATCGTATGCTTTGATCACTTTTGCCAAGTTAACCTCTTGTGCATCAATTGGATCCTTGCATTCTACTATATAGTTAAACGTTTTATCTATAAAAAAATCAGCAAACGGATTTTTTTTCCTTATTTGCTTGTGTTCCATCTGAAGCTGCCAACCCATGAATATAAATACCAACAATGCCTTTGCTTGTTTTTCAAGCTTGCTCAATCTCGTAGAAAATGCTTCAAACTGAAAGTAGAAATGGCACCGAATATTTCTTGCCATCAATATAAATCTTTCTACTTTCACTTGTGGTATCTTCCCACTTTATTTTTGCTGATTCTTTTGCATAATGAAACATCCTATGATGCTTTGCACAAAGAATAATCACATTATCAGGACTTTGACTACCGTTTAAAGAAAGCGGAACTAAATGATGGGCCTCACAATAATAATTGCCATTATCCATCAAGAAGGTATCACCACAAATTTGACATTTGTAATTAAAATGCTTTTTCACTTTCTTAACTACTTCTTGTTGTCTTTTTATAAAATCTATTGTCCTTTGATCCTTTTCATTTGGTTTAATATCAAAGTCATCATTTATATCAAAATATTCCTTTTGGTCTGCTTCCGTATCCAATGAAAAAAGTCTTTTTCCATCAGAACTATAGACATCAAGAATATCCTCTAATTTATAATACTTAATATCTATATTTGCCATCTGCTCCACCTTTACAAGCTTTACAAGCGATATGTTTAATTAACATGCCACGCACATTAACTTCTCGCAATACCCAATTGTCAGAAACAGCTTCACTTTTTTTTCCACAAAATGGACATATAATACAATGTCATTAAGTTAATGACAAGCCAAGAAAAGTAAAAATTAGAAAGAGCATCCAAAAGCAGAAAGAAAACTGTTTTTGGATGTTTTTTTAGCCAAAAAGGCATAAGAAATCGGCGGATTGAGAAAATCCGCAAAAAAAAGACTGTAAAAAGGAAAAGAATTATGCTATTCTGTATGTGAAGCTAACAGCGTGTTTAAAAGATGCGTTACGAGGTCGTGTTCTGCCGGGGCGAATTGGTGAAACATATCTCAAAATGATAGCTTCAACAAGGGGTGGAGATACATTACCGAGAAAAAGTTGTCTGCAAATATGTACAGCGACAGAAAAGTTTGCTTTGTAAGCATATTTTGTGTCGGATTTTTGAATGATTACGTGCGAGGTAACCAATTCTGAAAAATTGTACATGATAAG
>JAZNCO010000039.1:0-7997 GCA_045587645.1 Acutalibacteraceae bacterium
ATCAAGCAGTACGAAAAGGAAATGATGAAATTAAAAGAAGAAGGAGTGACCGTTAGGGAAATAGGAGAAAGATTTGGATTGACATATGACCAAACACATGATTTTTTCAAAAGACAAAACAGAAAGAAGAGAAAAATAGAAGCAGGACAAGCTATTCATAAGCAAGGCAGACCTTGCAAAAAGGCAGGAGAAATACCACCGTCAATTTTAAAATTAGATAAGCTTGCTCAGATGAGGTATGTAATGGCCAGCAAGGACAGATATATCAAAAGGTTGGAAATGGAGATTAAATTGATGCAGGATTTTCTCTCGCTCACAGAAAGGAAGTGAAGCCATCGGTAAAATACAGAGTAATATATCGTCATAAAGACAAGTATTCAATCAGTGAAATGTGCAGGTTCTTCGGAGTATCCCGTAGTGGATATTACGATTTCGTAGCAAGAATGGAAATACCGGATAAGGATTTACCTATTGCTGAGAAGATAAAAGAATGCCAAAGTAAATGTGGTAAAACATACGGTTACCGCAGAGTTCACTTATGGCTCGAAGGTGAAAAAATCTACAGAAATCCCAAGACGGTATTAAGAATCATGCAAAAATATGACCTGTTGTCAGTAATCAGGAGAAAGAGATACCGCAAATATACAGATGTTATCCATAAATACCCTAATCTTTTGAACCGAAACTTTAAAGCAGACAGACCAAACCAAAAGTGGGTTACCGATATATCGTATATACATACTTCACAAGGTGTCCTGTATCTTTCAGTTATCAGAGATTTGTATGATAACAGTATCGTCGCCTACAAAACAAGCACAACACAAAATGTTGCTCTTGTCTTAAATACAATAAAGGCTGCTAAGAAAAAAGAGAAGGTCACCGCAGAGCTGCAACTCCACAGTGACCAAGGCTTTCAATACACTTCCAACGGGTATTTCAAGCTAACACAATCATACGGCATAACGCCTTCAATGTCAAGACGTGGAAATCCATATGATAACTCATTAGCTGAGAATTTCTTTTCAATACTCAAAACAGAATGTATTAACAGAGTGAAGCTCAAAACTTTTAACGAAGCTCGTTTGTTGATAGATCAATACATCTATTTCTACAACAACCAACGTATTCAACTTAAAACAAAACTGACCCCGTTAGAAAAACGAAGTCAGTTTGTCGTTTAATTAAATATTTCTGCCATAGGGGGCTTTTTGTGCTGTCCGCACAAATTGGGGCAGTGCACAATCTTGGGGGCGAAAAGGTTTTTTTGTTATACGCAAACTGCTCACAATTGCGAGCAGTTTCCTGTATAATAAAAAGGACGGCGGTTGCCGTGCAAGTGGCACTCTTCGCATTTTAACTTCGGTTGTACTGTGTTTGCACGTCCAGTGTGCATAAAGGGTATGATTACCGGTTGCTGTAACGGTGGTTGATGATGTAACCTTTGTTCCGCCGCTTGCCGAAGTGTGTACAAACCGAAGCTTGCACACACGAAAAATGCCCACTTCGCATGTTGAAAAATATTAAATTTAGTGTGGTACATTCATTATATCACCATGATTTTTTATTTGTAAGCATTTTCAGCAAAAGAGATTATTTGCAGTCAGACAAATTGCATTTTTGCAAGCAAATGGGAATTGCATTTTATAAAATATTATAGTATAATATAATATTAGGTGAAAGAAACGGATGGATGTATCGTGGAAAGATTCAAAAAAGCTTTTCTGATCTGTTTGATGAGTATGGTTACGCTGCTTTGTTTTTCGCTTGATTCATCGGCGCTGTGTGCCGATGCGGACGGCGACAATGCCCTGACCGCAGGCGATGCCCGTATCGTGCTTCGCATCAGTGTCGGGCTTGAAAAAGCAACCGCCGATGTTGTGCAGAATTGCGACATGGACTATGACGGAAAGCTCACCGCAGGCGATGCGCGTGAGATCCTTCGTCTTTCGGTCGGCTACGGCAGAAGCGATGACAGCGGCGCAGACGGCTTTCAGGGGGCGACCCCGGTCGGCATCACCGACAAGTATTATAAGATTTACAACATAAACGGCTTTACCTACATTGACGGTCTGCTGATTGCCAACAAAACCTATTCCCTGCCGAAAAGCTATGCGCCCGGCGGCTTGCATTCCGAATGTCAGGCGGCATTCAACACCCTGCAGGCAGATGCAAAAAAGGACGGACAATATCTGTATCTTAATTCGGGCTACAGAAGCTATGCCTCGCAGGAAAGCATTTATAACGAATATGTTTATTATTACGGCTATTCTTACGCAGAAGCGTATGCTGCACGACCCGGTCACAGCGAGCATCAGACGGGACTTGCCATTGATGTGACTAATTCCTCCGGCACCTTCACGGGTTCAACGCAGGCAGCATGGCTGCATGCAAACTGCGCAGAGTACGGCTTTATTCTGCGATACCCGGAGGGAAAGAGCGACAAAACGGGCTATAATGCCGAAGCATGGCACATCCGCTATGTCGGCAAGGAGCATGCACAGAAAATCACCGCCAGCGGCTTATGTCTGGAAGAATATTACGGTATCACTTCCGAATATGCATGACGGATCACATTGGATAACAGGGGTAAAAACATGAAGAAAACAATCAGAATCATTGCACTTCTCTTATGCACGGCAACGCTTTTTGGCATGTGCCTGATGCAGGCTTCGGCTGCATCGTTTGCCGATGCGGACGGTGACGGACGGATTTTGTCGAGCGATGCAAGAATTGTGCTGCGCGCTTCGGTGGGACTTTCTCCGTGGACGGATGAAATGATTACGAATTGCGACATTGACAACGACAGAGTTCTGACCTCGGCAGATGCAAGACTCATTCTGCGGCTTGCGGTCGGCTTCGGCAATGAGGATGACTCGTGCCTGCAGGGTATGGACGGTGCCGAGCTGGTGGGAATCACCTCCAAGGATTATAAAATTTACAAAAAAGACGGCATTACCTACATTGACGGCATTCTGATCGCAAACAAGACCTATGCCCTGCCGTCGGACTATGATCCGGGCGATCTGCTTGACGAATGCAAGCAGGCATTCAAGCAGATGGCTTACGATGCCTATTACAATGACGGCATTTATCTGGAAGGCATTTCGGGCTATCGCTCCTATGCAACGCAGAACCGCATTTACAACAACTATGTTGCCGAAGACGGCAAGGCACTGGCTGACACCTATTCAGCACGCCCCGGTCACAGCGAGCATCAATCGGGGCTGGCACTGGATGTAAACTCCGTTGAAAGCTCGTTTGCATACACGAAGGAAGCCAAGTGGATTGCAGCCAACTGCTACAAATACGGCTTCATCCTGCGTTATCCCTACGGAAAAACCGATAAAACAGGCTACATTTATGAGCCGTGGCACATCCGCTATGTCGGCGTTGAAATCGCAACAAAGATTCACAACAGCGGTCTGTGTCTGGAGGAGTACTACGGCATCACCTCAAAATACAATTATTGATACAAAAATTCACAGCGGCATTCGGAAATGCCGCTGTTTTATTATCATTATTTTACCATACGTGATTCCAGAGCAATTTCTTGAGAATGGTTGCAATGATACCGTGGCCGAATGTTGCATTGAAGAAATCCACAAACATACGCATGAACAGAGATAAATCAATGGTCACATAAATATCTGCCGAATATTCCACACCCTCTGCCATGGTCACAAACGGCTGTGAATAGAGAATGCCGCCATCGCCCAGAAGCTGGAAACGGACATAGCAGTCAAGCTCATCCTCATAGTCATTCAGATCGATGCTTGTAAGGCCTGCGCCCTCTGCGATGACCTTGCCGCCGGAAATCCACTGCACATAGTTAAATTCACTGCCTTCAAAGGAAATGACATTGTTTTCTCTGTCCACATCCACTCTTGAAACAGCAGGCGGCAGATTGCCGTGGCCGTCAAAATCCTCACCGAGGTTCAGCTTATCCACTCTGCCGATCGAGAACCATGCACCGCTGCGCATGCATTCCTCAAAGGCTTCAGTGGTAAGCTCGGGCATGAGCATCATGGTGAATGCCCAGTCATTGCCGTCAAGACCGTGCGAATCGGTAAAGGCGATACCGGGCACATTTCTGCCGTTGGGGATCGCAAGCTTCAGAATTTCATCCCAAATCACACCGTCAAAACGGGTACTGTTGACATCGAAAGCCACGCAGGAATCGTAATTGACAAAAATATTGGCAAATTTATTGGCATAATACGGCTCGTATGCGCGTTCTTCGTCCTCGGGATTGCGGCCGACATATTCGCCCACATGGTCAAGGAACGAGAATCCACCCTCGGCATCGCAGTCCTCGACAACCGACTCAAAATCGCCGTAGACACCCATTTTTGCCTGCACACTCGTGCAGTTGAAGGTGTTGATATGGCAATCGTTGATGGGGGTTGCACCGTTTGCCTCACACGCACCCGTAATTTCAAGCATTCCGCCCAGATCATAGCCGAGCTGTTCACCGAGTGCATCACGCGCCGCACTTTCATAGGTGCCGTTGATGATCTGTTCACGCTCCTCCGACGAAAGCACAACGGGATCACGCATTTCCGTACGGGAGAACTTGAAGAAACGGTAAATCGGTACCGTCTGCGGCACCTCATCCCACGGCACGCCGACCACCGCATGATCGGAAATGGCTAAAATCTGATAACCGAGGTCATAATGGCTTTTTACATTTTCTTCAATGGTCTGGTCGGCATCGCTGGCATCGGTATGTGAATGCAGGTCAGCCTTGTACTGGTTGATATTATCCCAATCAATGCCGTCATAGGGGCTTGAAATGTTATAGGTGTATTCCTCCCGTTCTTCCCCGTTGTCACCCGCAAAGGCGACCGATGTGCAGGTAAACACCATCAGAATGCTCAGCACCACGCAGAGCATTTTTTTTGCTTTTTTCATGCAAACAACTCCTTTCACAAAAGCAGCTTATGAGGTTTTCAGAAACGGAAGAATTGCGCTGAGCTTTTTGGTCAGATCAAAAAGCAGATAATTCATTTTTGCAATGATATTGCGCAGCAATAAATTCGTATCGACCAATTCAATTTCAGGCATGGCAAGCGCTCCTTTCAATTTTGGCAAAATATGCAAAAGCATATAATTATAGTAATAAATTTTAGTCAAAATGTCAACCGTTTTTGCAAAAAAGAATTTACAACACACAAAAAGGCATTTAACAGAAACACAAAAGGGAGCCTTTCGGCTCCCTGTAAATATTTATGCTCTGGACCACTTGACACCCTGCGGTGTGTCTTCGAGAACAATGCCCATTTCCTTGAGCTGATCGCGGATACGGTCGGCTTCTGCCCAGTTCTTGCTCTTTCTGGCTTCGGTTCTGGCGGCGATGAGGGCTTCGACTTCGTCATCGAGGGATTCGGTCTTGCGATTATAAACAAGGCCAAGCACATTGGTCAGCTCATCAAAGAGCTTGGTTGCTTCTTCCACGGCAGCCTTTGCAGGTGCATCGGTCAGAACGGACTTGTTGATGAAGCGGACAAAATCAAACAATGCCGCAATGGCATCGGCGGTGTTCAGATCATCGTCCATGGCATCGCAGAATGCCTTCTTTGCTTCGGCGCAGCCGTCAACGGCAATCTTGACTGCTTCTTCATTGGCATCGTCGGAAGCGTTTTTGAGGGCAAATTCAAGTGCTTCACGGCAGTTGTAAAGACGGGTCAGCGAAGCCTTGCACTGCTCAAGAGAATCATAGGAGTAGTTAATGGGGCTTCTGTACTGACAGGAGATCATGAGATAACGGATGGGCTCGTAGCCGAACTGCTGCGAAACATCACGCACGGTGAAGAAATTGCCCTTGGACTTGCTCATCTTCTCGTTGTCAACGGTAATGAAGCCGTTGTGCATCCAATAGCGTGCAAAGGGAACGCCGTTGCAGCATTCGCTCTGTGCGATTTCGTTTTCGTGGTGGGGGAACACAAGGTCCTGACCGCCGCAGTGGATGTCGATAGTTTCACCGAGGTAACGACGGGACATAGCGGAGCATTCAATGTGCCAGCCGGGTCTGCCCTTGCCCCACGGGGATTCCCACCAGGGTTCGCCGGGTTTGGAGGACTTCCACAGTGCAAAGTCAACCGCTTCCTTTTTGACTTCACCGATGTTGATTCTTGCACCTGCAAGCAGGTCTTCCATCGGCTGATGGCTGAGTTTGCCGTATTCGTTGAATTTCAGTGTGCTGAAATAAACATCGCCCTGTGCTTCATAAGCATAGCCTTTTTCAATGAGGGTGGAGATGATGGAAATAATTTCGTCAATGTTTTCCGTGGCCTTGGGATGCACGGTGGCAGGACGGACATTTAAGCCCCCTGCATCAACCTTGTATTCGGCAATGTATTTTTCGGAAACGGTCAGATAATCGGTACCTTCATCGTTGGCACGGTTGATGATCTTGTCATCAATATCAGTGAAGTTCTGCACAAAATTGACCTTGTAGCCGCTGTATTCAAGATAACGGCGCAGAACGTCAAACACGCAGATGGGTCTTGCGTTACCGATGTGGATGTAGTTATAAACGGTCGGGCCGCAGGCATAAATGCCGACTTCGCCTTCCTTGAGGGGGATGAGTTCTTCTTTTTGTCTGGTGAGTGTATTATAAACCTTCATTGTTTTTCTCCTTTTGCGATTAAATTTTCAAGTTCTTCTATGCGGCGGTGCAATTTATCAATTTCCTGCTGAACAGGGTCGGGAATGTGCACCTGATCGAGGTCATCCAAAACCCGTTTGCCGTCACGCTTGACAACTCTTGCAGGGGTACCGACCGCCGTGCAGTTGGGGGGAATTTCGTTGAGCACCACACTGCCTGCGGCAATGTTGGTATTGTCCCCGATTTTGAACGGGCCTAAAACCTTGGCACCTGCGCCGATGAGCACATTGTTGCCGACCGTGGGATGACGTTTGCCGACATCCTTACCCGTGCCGCCGAGGGTAACACCCTGATAAATGGTCACATTGTCACCGATTTCGGCAGTTTCACCGATAACAACACCCGTGCCGTGGTCAATGAAAAAACGCTTGCCGATTTTGGCACCCGGATGGATCTCTATGTTCGTCCTGTGTGCAGATGCCTGCGAGATACATCGCGCAATAAAGTGCATATTATGGGTATAGAACCAGTGCGCCTTACGGTGCGAACGGATGGCGCGAAGTCCGGGATACAAGAAAAGAATTTCAAGCGTGCTTGTTGCCGCAGGGTCGCGTTCACGGACACTGGCAATGTCTTCACGGAGCCGATCGAACATATTTCTCCTCCTTTGCTCATAGATTAAAATATTATACATTAAAAAATCAAAAATTTCAATATGGAGCGTGGTATCTTTGAAAAAATTTTCAACATTGCAAAAAATACACCTTGCAGGCTTTGCGTTTACCTGCATTGCAGGCTCGCTTTTGCATTTTGTGTATGATTGGTCGGGGCAAAATAAGGTGGTTGCCGCCTTTTCTGCCACCAACGAAAGCACATGGGAGCATCTGAAGCTGCTGTGGATACCCTTGGTGCTGTTCGGTGTGCTTGAATATTTTTTATACGGCAGAAAGCAAAAGAATTTTTTGTGTGTAAAATACCTTGCCGCGGTTGTCGGAATGAGCTTCATCACCATTGCGTTTTACACCATTTCAGGCGTAATCGGCAAAAATATTGATATTGTCAATGTTTCCCTGTTTTTCATAGGTGCGGCACTCACCTGGAAATTCTCGTATAAGTATATGCAGACCGACCGTTTTTCGTCCCCCGTTTGCATCCCCGTGTGCCGTGTGCTGGCAGCATTGACCGCCGTGTGCTTTGTGGTGTGGACATATAACCCGCCGCAGCTCGGAATTTTCACTTCACCGGTTTGATAAATTATGGTTTATCGGGGTGTTTGCAAAGTGAATTTCCCTCTCAAACACTCGTCGCCCCTGAAAGGTTATTCCCCTGTTAGGGGAAATGTCAGCGAAGCTGACAAAGGGGTTCCCGTTTTCGGAGAAAAAGATGTCAC
>JAZNCO010000040.1:0-13842 GCA_045587645.1 Acutalibacteraceae bacterium
TTTAATTTCATCATTTCCTTTTCGTACTGCTTGATGTGTCTGTAACTTCTGGGCATAAAAATTCCTCCTATGGTAGTTATCTTAATTCTACCATAGGAGGGGGTGTTTTTTCTATGTCCGTTTTTTACGGACCTGTGCATTTCGAATACGGGGAGTTGATTGCACATTTAATAGCTGTTATACAGCTACAACTGATGTAGGAGAAGTCGCAAAACTCTTGATTTTACTGGGGTTCAGCTTAATTCCTTCATCCCTTGATAGCTGCCTGAGCTGCTGCGAGGCGAGCAATCGGCACACGGAAGGGAGAGCAGGATACATAGTTGAGACCGATCTTGTGGCAGAATTCAACGGAAACGGGGTCGCCGCCGTGTTCGCCGCAGATACCGTAGTGGAGTTCCTTACCGGAAGCCTTGCCCTTGGCAACAGCCATTTCCATGAGAGCGCCAACGCCGGTCTGGTCGAGCTTTGCGAACGGATCGTTTTCGAAGATCTTGGTATCATAGTAAGCATTGAGGAACTTACCTGCGTCATCACGGCTGAAGCCGAATGTCATCTGGGTAAGGTCGTTGGTGCCGAAGCAGAAGAAGTCAGCTTCCTTAGCGATTTCGTCTGCGGTGATGCAAGCTCTGGGAATTTCGATCATGGTACCGACTTCGTACTTGAGGTCGATGCCTGCAGCTGCGATTTCAGCATCAGCAGTTTCAACAACAACCTTCTTGACGAACTTGAGTTCCTTGATTTCGCCAACAAGGGGAATCATGATTTCGGGAACAACATTCCAGTCAGCATGTGCCTTCTGAACGTTGATAGCTGCACGGATGACAGCCTTGGTCTGCATTGCAGCGATTTCGGGATAGGTAACTGCAAGACGGCAGCCACGGTGACCCATCATGGGGTTGAATTCATGGAGGCCTGCGATAAGAGCCTTGATGTCTTCAACAGTCTTGCCCTGAGAATCTGCAAGGAGCTTGATGTCAGCTTCTTCGGTGGGAACGAACTCATGAAGAGGCGGATCGAGGAAGCGGATGGTTACGGGGTTGCCTTCAAGAGCTTCGTAGAGAGCTTCGAAGTCGCCCTGCTGATAGGGAAGGATCTTTTCAAGAGCAGCTTCTCTTTCAGCAACGGTGTCAGCACAGATCATTTCACGGAAAGCAGCGATTCTGTCTGCTTCGAAGAACATGTGCTCGGTACGGCAAAGGCCGATACCTTCTGCGCCGAGCTCGCGAGCCTTCTTGGCATCAGCGGGTGTGTCGGCATTGGTGCGGACCTTGAGGGTTCTGAATTCATCAGCCCAAGCCATGATTCTGCCGAATTCGCCTGCGATTTCAGCATCAACAGTGGGGATGATACCGTCATAGATGTTACCGGTGGAGCCGTCGATGGAGATGTAATCGCCTTCGTTGTAAACCTTACCGGCAAGCTCGAACTTCTTGTTTTCTTCGTCCATCTTGATATCACCGCAACCGGATACACAGCAGGTACCCATACCACGGGCAACAACAGCTGCGTGAGAGGTCATACCGCCGCGGACAGTCAGGATACCCTGAGCAGCCTTCATACCGGTGATGTCTTCGGGAGAGGTTTCAAGACGAACAAGAACAACCTTTTCGCCTCTTTCGTTCCATGCAACAGCGTCTTCAGCAGTGAAGACAACCTTACCGCAAGCTGCACCGGGGGAAGCGCCGAGGCCCTTACCTGCGGGAACAGCAGCCTTGAGTACCTTTGCATCGAACTGAGGATGAAGGAGAGTGTCAAGGTTTCTGGGATCGATCATAGCAACGGCTTTCTTTTCGTCGATCATGCCTTCGTCAACGAGGTCACAAGCGATCTTGAGAGCAGCCTTAGCGGTTCTCTTGCCGTTACGGGTCTGGAGCATATAGAGCTTACCGTCTTCAACGGTGAATTCCATATCCTGCATATCTCTGTAGTGATTTTCAAGAATAGCGCAAACTTCATTGAACTGCTTGAAAGCTTCGGGGAACTTTTCAGCCATTTCAGCAATGGGCATGGGAGTACGGACGCCTGCAACAACGTCTTCACCCTGTGCATTGGTAAGGAATTCGCCCATCAGGCCCTTTTCGCCGGTAGCGGGGTCACGGGTGAAAGCAACACCGGTGCCGCAGTTGTCGCCCATGTTACCGAATGCCATCATCTGAACGTTAACAGCGGTACCCCAGGAATAGGGAATATCGTTGTCACGACGATAAACGTTTGCACGGGGGTTGTCCCAGGAACGGAAAACAGCTTCAACAGCGCCCATGAGCTGTTCTTTGGGATCGGTCGGGAAATCGGAGCCGATCTTGGACTTGTATTCAGCCTTGAACTGCATTGCGAGTTCCTTGGGGTCTTCAGCAGTGAGTTCAACGTCCTGCTGAACACCCTTTTCTTCTTTCATCTTATCGATGAGTTCTTCGAAGTACTTCTTGCCGACTTCCATAACAACGTCGGAGTACATCTGGATGAATCTTCTGTAGCAGTCCCAAGCCCAACGTGCGTTGCCGGACTTAGCAGCCATAACATTAACAACCTCTTCGTTAAGGCCGAGGTTGAGGATGGTATCCATCATGCCGGGCATGGAAGCTCTTGCGCCGGAACGAACGGAAACAAGCAGCGGATTTTCAAGATCGCCGAACTTTTTGCCGGTGATTTCTTCCATCTTGACGATGTATTCCATGATTTCAGCCTGGATTTCATCGTTGATCTTGCGACCGTCTTCATAGTACTGGGTGCAGGCTTCGGTGGAAATGGTGAAGCCCTGGGGAACGGGCAGACCGATCTTGGTCATTTCAGCGAGGTTAGCACCCTTACCGCCGAGGAGCTCACGCATGGAAGCGTCGCCTTCTTTGAACAGGTAAACGAATTTCTTGCTCATTGGTATCTAGTCCTTTCATTATTAAATACATATTAAGGGTATTTGACCAACCACTATTATATCAAAGATATTTAAAAATTTCCATACCTTTTTCCGTGAAAATTATAAATTTTTTGCTATTACTTTTGTATTATATGAACAAATTTTGCAGTTATTGCAAAAAAAATGAGGACTGCAAAAAGCAGTCCCCGTATTTCATACTATTATATTGTGAATCAATATTCGTCGCCGAGGTCGAAGTCAACACCGAAGAATTTCATCATAAGGTCAGCCAAAAATGCAATGAGATGCTTGATGAAGTCCATAATGGAAGACAGAGATTCAGTCTGGGTGTTGTAAACGGTAACGGTGATGGCTCTGTCAATACCGGAAATGGTATAGACACCGTTCTTGTCGGGGGTGAGCAGCTTTGCTTCGTTTTCGGCAAGTGCAGGGTCACCGTTGAAGGAGCCAAGGAAACGATCGGTAGGCATATAGCGCACGGTGGTCATAAAGTTATCGGAATAGCCTTCTTCATATTCCACAACAAAACGGATGGTGCCGCCGTCGGGAATATAGAACAGGCCGTTTTCGATGTCATCATCCTCATCGGTATAGGTGGAATTATATTTGCCGTCCTCATTCAGCGGAATCAGAATATAGCCGACCGCGCTTTCGTCCAGACAGACATAATGCACGGGAATAATGGATTCGGCAGCACCTGCCGCAACGGCAAGCAGCCCGAATGCAAAGATAACACTCAATAAAACACAAAGAATTTTCTTCATAATACATACACCTCGGTTATTGTTTATATTCATTATACACAGAACCGACACAAATTGCAAGCCCCGTTTTTGTCAAGTCTGCGGAGTTTTTATGAATTATATTTTAACACTTGACAAGTGAATCCGTTTTAGAGTATTATATTTCTGTATAATGCACCGAAATGGTGCCGTGTGGAGGATAAAAAACCATGAAAAAAATTCTTCGTATTGCTCTTGTTTTCACTATGCTCGCCGCAATGCTGCTGTGTGCAACATCCTGCGCAAAGGTCAAACTGTATGTTCAGGTTGACTCCATCAACTCCGGCTATGAAATCGTAAACATCGATGCAAACGGCAACGCTGTCGGCATTCCTGCAGGCAACAACGCAGTTGCTGACACAACATCTGCTCCCGTGGCTGATACCACCGCTGCTCCCGTGGCTGATGACACCACTGCTGCTCCTGTTGCCGATGACACCACCGCAGCTCCCGCAGCTGATGATACCACGGCGGCTCCCGCTCCCTCCGGTACACCTTCTACCAATGAAGAAATCGTTGCTCTGTATGTTTCCGCATACAACAAAATGAATGCAGAAGCTACCAAGGCAACAAAATACTATGACTACACCAGCAACTACAACAACATTCTGAAAATCGGCAACAACTCCACCCTTGCAAGCCTTGCTGAAAGCCTGATGGGTAAGTTCATGGTCGAAAATACGGAATCCGTTGATTATGCAGTTGCAGATGTTCCGCCCGTAGGGCTTACCACATCTCCCCTGACTGCGGCAGATGTTGCATCGGCTACCTGTGTTGACAACGGCGACACCTACACCGTGACCATCACTTCTACCGGTACGGATGCCAACCCCGAAGTCAATCCCACCGTCGGCAACGGCTCTGCAGGCAAGATCGGTCAGCTGATCGAAACCTCCTCCATTACCGATGCTGTCGGCAGCGCCATCAAGTTTGAAGGCCTTGCACTCAAGTACAGCGACTGCACCGTTACCGCAACCATCGACAAGGCAAGCGGCAGAATCGTTGACCTGTACTTCAGAATGCCCGGCGTTCTGCACTTCGACAAGGTTACCGCTGCTGTTGTTGTTAGCGTGAACGATTGCGATATCGGACTTCTCGGCGAACAGCGCTGGACCATTACCTACTAAGCAAACCGTTTATGAGGAGCTGCAAGCATGCAGTTCCTCTTTTTTTTGAGTTTTTTGAAAAATATTAAAAAAGGGCTTGACAAATACATTTCTGCGTGCTATACTAATCGAGCGTTGAGGGAGTAACACCTCTCACGAACAGTCGGTGTCTATAACATTGAGGTTCCACCCGTTCCCATCCCGAACACGGTAGTTAAGCTCAATCGTGCCGAAAATACTTGGCGGGAAGCTGCCCGGGAAAATAGGTCGTCGCCGACATAAACGAAACCACCCTATCGGGTGGTTTTTTTGTTTTGCAAAGAAAATCCCATCCCCTTTTCCGCTTACCGGAATAAACCGACCGCTTACCGAAAAACGCTTGCAAAACACATAAAAGCTGTGTATGATGAGTCTGCAAGGGGGAATTTCATGAAACTCACACTGCATATCGGAACACAGCATGCGGAAGAAGTCATTGTGTATGCAAATGAAAGAAATGCACTGACTGACAGCATTGAGCAGCTCATAAAGAACACAAATGAGCCGCTGATCGGCTACAAAAACGAAACGGCAATTCCGCTGCAGACGGCAGACATTTTCTGTTTTACGGTGGAGAATGACCGTGTTTTTGCCTGCACGGCCACGGACAAGCTGCTGATCAAGGCAAGACTTTATAAAATTGAAGAAGTCTTACCTGCCTGCTTTGTAAAGATCAATCAGTCCTGCATTATCAACATTGCAAAAATTCAGCGGTTTGATACCGGCATTACAGGCACGCTGTCGGTCACCCTGCAAAACGGCTTCTGCGATTATGTGTCCCGGAGAAACTTAAAAACGGTAAAAGAAAGGATGGGTTTGAAAAAATGAATCGTTATGTAAAAGAATTTTTGCACAGAGGTCTGCTGTTCGGCGGCTTCGGTCCGATCGTGGTCGGCATTGTGCTTGCAATCATTGATGCCGTGACGGGAGATGTTTCCCTGCACGGAACGCAGATACTGCTCAGTGTGGTGTCGTCTTATTTGTTGGCATTCGTACAGGCAGGCTCGACCGTGTTTGAGCAGATCGAGCACTGGTCAACGGTCAAATCGGTGTTTTTCCATTTTCTGAGTCTGTATATCGTCTATGTCGGCTGTTACCTGCTCAATTCGTGGATCCCGTTTGAAAAAACAGTTGTGCTTATTTTTACATGCATTCTTGCCGTCGGCTTCTTTGCAATCTGGGGCATTGTGGTTGTGTCTGTCAAGATTGCAGAAAAGAAACTGAACAAAACATTGCATAAAACGATGTAAGATAAACCATAATTTACAAAAAAACCTGCAATCCTTTCGGACTGCAGGTTGATTTTTTATTCGCACACAATTGCATAGGAAACATCTGCCTCTGCTTCAAACACGGTGCAGCCGTTTTTGATTTCGGTTGCAACATGTGCACCGTTTGCAGAAGCTGTATATTCCCCATACAATACCATTTTCTGATTGCGTTTCGGGGTCAGGACGGCTTTGGTCAGCTTTTTATTCTGCCATTCCATATCCACATTCACATTGCCTCTTGCGAGAAGTCCTGCTGCCTTGCCGTCGGCAAAGGCATCGGGCAGTGCAGGCAGAAGATGAATGATAAACTCGCCGTCCTCGGTCAGCAGATGGCTTTGCAGCAGCGTTTCCGTCACACCTGCCACGGCACCGAAATTTCCGTCGATCTGGAACGGCGGATGTGCATCAAACAGGTTCGGATACACTCCTCCGCCCCCCGAATAGCCGATTTTTTTTACGGTCGGCTGCGGTCTTAAAAGTCTGGCAAGCAAGCGGTAAGCCGCATTGCCATTGTGCAGCCTTGCGTGGAAATTCATCTTCCATGCCAACGACCAGCCCGTTGCATCATCACCGCGCATTTCGAGCGTTTTTTCACATGCCTTTGCAAGGTCGGGGGTGCTCAGGGGGCTGATCTGAAAACCGGGATGCAGAGCATACAGGTGGCTGACATGGCGGTGGTGCGGTTCGGGTGCGTTGCAATCCCAGTCCCCTTCCCACTCACAAAGCTGTCCCGCTTTGCCGATCTGCAGGGGTTTGAGTTGTTCTCTTTTTGCAAGCAGCTCGGCACGCAGGTCGCTGTCCACATTCAGAATGCGGCAGATTTCTGCCATATAGGTGAAGTTATCCCACAGCATTTCAATGTCCATGGCTGCACCCTTGCAGACCCAACCGACATTGCCCTCATCGTCGCAGAAATTGTTTTCGGGCGAGGTGGAGGGGTTGGTGATGATATTGCCGTTTTCGTCGGTTGTGTACATTGCGAGGTTGAACAGCAAATTTTCTTTCATCACGGGATAGAACTTTTCAAGCTGTTCCCTGTCACCCGTGTAGGCATAGTATTCCCACAGATGGCGGCACATCCACGCACCGCCGAGCGGATACTGTGACCAGCCGCCGCCCCAACCGGGTGAGGTCCACAACCACGGATTGGTGATGGTATACAGCGTCCAGCCGGGGGCATCGTAATAGGCTTTTGCCGTTTTAGCACCGTTTTCGGGCAAGGCTTCAATGAGCTTCCACAGCGATTCGGTGCAATCGGTTAAGTTTGCAGGGCCTGCCGGCCAGTAGTTCATCTGCACATTGATGTTGGCATGATAGTCGCAATGCCAGGGTGCCTGATAGTCCTTACACCACACGCCCTGCAGATTGGCAGGCAGCACATTATCGGGACGCGATGAACAGATGAGCAGATATCTTCCGAAGTTATAAAGCAGCTCACAAAGCCCCGTATCGGGATTTCCCTTATGCAGATTTTTGAGTCTTTCGGGTACGGTCAGGTCATCACGGTGCACACCTGCAATATCCAACGAATTGCGATTATAGAAAGACTGATACTCTTTAAGATGATCAACATACAAGGCAGCAAAGCCCTTTTCGGCTGCTGCATTTGCTTCTTTTGTTGCAATGGGCAGCGGTGCTTCGCCCTTGAAATTTTCTGCCTGATTGAGCACATAATCCGTGCGGATGGCAACAAAGATTTCTGCGCTGTCGGCATTGCGGATCTCAAGACGATCCCTGACGGCTTTCAGGGTACCGCCGTTCGTTTTCACAACCACACAAACGGCAAAACGCAGATGCTTGGGATCGCCGTTGCAGTAGCCGCCGCAGGAAATGCTGTTGCCGTCAGCTGCATTGAAAGCAAGCTCCTTGCGGTCATAACGGATATTGAACGAAACACTTCCCTGCTTGTCGGCTGAAAGCTTCATGCAGACACAGTTATCGGGTCGGCTTGCGACGGTTTTTCTTTCAAAACGGATGCCGCCTTTGGTGTAGGACACAGAATCGGTCGCCGTTTGCAGGTCAAGTGTATGGGTATAATCGGACACACTGCCGAGCGTGGGCTGCAAGGACAAAAGCAGTTCGCCTGCGGTCTGGTAAGAGCCGGAATAAGCCGCCTCAAAACCGCCGCCGTAGTTGGTAAATTCTGTATCAAGCAGGTCTGCCGCCTGTTTGAATTTCTTTTCTTCAATGAGCTTACGCAATTCGGGCAGATGCTTGTATGCCTCGGGTCGGTCGGCATTCGGATAGGGTTCGCCCGACCAGAGGGATATTTCATTGAGTTGGATTTTTTCTGTTTTTGTACCGCCGAACACCATGGCACCGAGTCTGCCCGAGCCGAGCGGCAATGCGGCTTCCCACACCTTGGCAGGATGTGTATAGCGAAGAATATGACTCATATTGTACTCCTTATAAGCTGTTGAAATGGGTCGTATCGTTCATAAATGCAAGCTTTGTGCGCCTCTTTCCGTTGTCGGTCAGATACCGCACAAGGGTCAGCCCCGTGTTGTCCTGCGAGAAATTGAAGTCCTCACGCGGTTCCATGCCGAGGGCTGCGTGAATTAAAAAGTTATTGAAGGTACCGTGCGCAACCAAAAGTACGGTATCGTCCTGTTTACACACAGATCGGATATATGCAATCACCTTTTTGGCGCGTTCAAAGGCTTGCTCGTCCTTTTCATACGGCGGCAGGCCGTTTTCGCAATATGCAAATTCATTTTCCGTGACAGTCGGACAAATGCCCTGTAAAGCGAAAAAAGGCAAACCGATATAGTTTGCCCTTGTTCCTTTTTCGAGTAAAGCATACATCAGCTGCACGGTCATTTCCGTTTTGGCGCACAAGGGGGCCACCGTCTGCACACAGCGTTGCAGAGGGCTTGCAAAAATGCGATCAAAATGCGCATTCTGCAAACGAAGTGCCAAAGCCTGCGCCTGCTGTTCACCGAGTTCGGTCAGGCGCGGATCCAACGGATATTGCACATCCCCTTGCAACGGGGTGTTGCCGTGACGGACGATGTAAAGCTCCATCAGTTCATAAGACCTTCGCTGACAGCCCAGTCGTGGAATGCACGAAGAGCCTGCAAGCGCTGCGGAGCAAGGTTGCCCTTGTAGCGGTTGATCCAGTTCATTTCAACACCCTGCAGAGATACAAGGTATTTTGCAGTCATGTTGAAACCGTCTCCGATGGCATCGTCAAGACGCATAATATCCCAGTAACGGCGCTCGGCAAGAGCCATATCGCCGGACACAAATGCATCGTAGAAGCGCGCAAAGAAAGCCGAGCCGCAGGCTGTGGGAGTGGACATGATACCGCGGGCACCGATCTTGAATGCCTCAAACAGATAAGGCATATTTGCCTGAATGATGCAGCTTTCGCCTTTTTCTTTGATCTTTGCACCGATACCTTCGAGTGTGCAGGTGGTGTCCTTGATGCCGTAAACACCGCATTCACGCACAAGTCTGCCGTAGGCTTCGCCTGTGATCTTGTGCGGCTGCAGACCGGGGAATTCATACATAAACACGGGCAGGTCGGTATATTGCTTGAGTTCACCGATGTAGCTGACAAGTCTTTCGGGATCTTCGCCGAAGCCCTTGGTGGTGAACACAAGGCCGTCCACACCCGTCTGGCTCATGCGCTTGACCTCTTCGACCTGTGCAAACCAGGAGGGCTCCATGTTGGCGGTTGCAACGATGGTCAAGTCATTCTTGTGCTTTGCGGTAAGTTCGGCAAGCTTGATTCTTTCTTCAAGGGTCAGCACAGCCATTTCGGATGTACCGCAAACGCAGAACAGGTGTTCAACACCCGATGCTGCCTGATATTCGCAGTATTTTTCGTACGCATTGTAGTCAATGGTAAGGTCATCGTGGTAGGGAGTCAGCATCAGAGAATAGACGCCGTCATAGTATTCTTTAAGTGTTTTCATAATAAAAAACTCCTTATAAAAAAATTACGCATTCATTGTACACCTACAAGAATGCGTAATCAAGTATAAATTTACAAAAGTTGTAAAATAAGTCCCGCAAAGTACGAAAATGCATTGGCAGACAGAGAGAAAACAAAGGGACGGGAGATATTTTTTGCACAATTCTTATAAAGCAGCCATTCGCAAAGCACGGCACTCACTTCTAAAAATACAATCAGAACAATGTCCTTTGCTCCGGTAAAAGAGGTGCTGACGGAAATAAGCACCACAACAGGGTTTGTGACAAGGTTGACAAGCAGCAACACAATATAGTCGTGCAGGCACTTTTTTTTAACAAACAGATAGGCTATGCTTTCAAGCATCCATGTAAGCAGCAAGGATATACCGAGCGAAACAAAAACGGAATTCATGCTGCTTCACACTCCGTTTTTGCAAGGCGCAATCCCGGCAACAGTAATACAAGGCTGAGAACACACGCACCGACACCGAACCATGCTGCCGAATCGGGCACGGAAAAACCGAAATAAGACGGCAGCAAACCCAAAAACAATGCAAATGTGAGCAGACCAAATGAAAACCCGGGCAAGCCTCTGACGATTTTATAAGCCGCAAACAGGGTCACGGGCATGGTGCAGTTGAAGCACAGAGCCGCAAGGATGCCGCAAACGGCACTCTTTTCCGCAAAGATGAACAGCATCGCACCGACAAGAAGCGACACAAGGCTTGTTTTACCCATACCGAAACGGTCAGACAGCGCACCGCCCAATTCTTTGCCGCACATCACGGCAATGGCAAACATCAAAGCAGTTGAGCCGGTTTTCCATGAAAACGTAAACTGAAAGCCTGCTGCCGAACGCAGCACCACAACCGAAAACAGCAAAATGAGAGCAACGGCTTCCCTTTTTGTTAACATCGGCTTTTCGGCAAGAGACGGCTGCATTGCCGCAGGTTCTTCTCTTTTGCTGAACAGCAGAACGGCCGCAAGAACCAACAAAACAAAGACTGCAATGGGGTTGATATAAGGCCATGCATCAACAAAATAACCGCCCAAAAACAGACCGACCGCACCGGGAGCGACAAATTCACCTAAAGGTGCGCATTTGTTTTCACAGCCCCTGAGCACATACACACCGCCGCCAACATGAAACAGCGCATTGCCCACACCTGCTATGATAACACCGACAAGCGGATCACTCGGAAAAAGTAAGGCAATCGCCGTCAAAGCCACCCCGACCCCGGCAACCTTCATCTGCCTGCCGAAGCGGTCAACGAGCAGTCCAAGAGGCATCTGCAAGGCAAATGCACAGAAGTTATAAACAAGCAGATAAAACTGAATGTTATCCTCCGCATAGCCCATACACAGAAAAGCGCAGGCAAAATCCACACAAAAATGTGCAGGTCGAAGCAACCAAAGCTTTTGCATAGCCGACACCCCTTTCCTTTTATATGAGTTCATTTTATCACCTTTTGTTGCAAAAGGCAAGAAAAAACAAAAAACCGACACCCCCACGGTATCGGTTTCTTGTCAGGAACAGTTGGAAATTCTATGAAAAAGGACGAAAAATTCTGATTGTGCCGGCGGAAAACCGCAACGGCTATATATAAATCCCGCGAGGGGAGTTGACAGCTAAGAGACAGTGTTCAGGGTGCTGTACACCTCAACTCCTGCTCTTGTTTATTTGCCGCTTCTCAGGCTCATAAGACCGTCCAGCTTCATAATGATAGCCAGCTTCTTGAGACCCTTTGCGCTTTCAAGCTCTGCATACAGCTTGTTTTCAAGTGCGAACAGTTCTCTTTCGTTCATTCTTCGTTTCACTCCTTTCGTTTCGTTGTGATTACAGTATACTCATTTTTCAGCATTTGTCAAGACATTTTGCACAAACTATGAGTTTTATATTTGTGCAACTTGCACAATGGCAAATGTTAACAACTCTGTTTCACTCTCCATAAATTAACCAATTTTATTGTGCAATTTTTGTTTAGATTGCACAATTGTCAGATTGTTAAAACAATAACAAACACAAGACAGGCAAAAGAAAGCCGCAAGCATCAAAAAAAGTTTGTTCAACTTTTTTTACTTTTTTTCTGTTTTGAAACAAATTTTCTTGATTCATCCGCTTTCGTGTGCTACTATGAATATAAATAACTTTCAAGGAGATGAGCATTTTGAAAAACAAGGTCAAGGAGCTGTTGTGCTTTTCGTTCCCGAATGCAACCAAGGACATCGGGGATTATTCCAACCGCGAGCGCAATGTCTATCTGGTCGGCATGCTCGGACAGAATCTGATTTATGCCATCATCGGCTCGATTCTGCAGGTGTTCTACACCGATATTCTGCTGATCCCCACCATTGCGGTGAGTGTCATTATGGGTGTTTCACGCATCTGGGACGGCGCAAACGACATCATCATGGGCACCGTGGTGGACAAAACGCACACCCGTTGGGGCAAGTGCAGACCCTATTTGAAATTCGTCCCCATCCCCATTGCAATCACAACCATTCTGCTGTTTTTGCCCATTGCAAATCTTTCAAACAGCATCAAAGTTGTTTTTGTTATTTTCAGTTTCCTCATATGGGAAACGCTGTACACGCTCGGGGACATTCCGCTGTGGGGTGTGACCTCTTTGATGACACCCGACGAGCAGAAGCGTGCAAAGCTCATCTCTGCAGCAAGAACGATTTCGAGTGTCGGCAGCATTGCGATTGTTGCGTTCTACCCCATCAAGGATGCACTCGGTGCCATTGACATCGGTCTGTTTGAAAACACGGGCAAGGCAAACTCCGATCTTGCCTTCTTCTCCGAGCAGCAGGGCTATCTGCTTGCAGTTGCGCTGATTGCATTACTCGGCGGCATCATGTTCAGACTTCCCTTTGCATTCATCCGTGAGCGCATTACACAGGCTCCCAAGGAAAAGGATACAGGTCTTAAAGAAAACCTGAAGCTGATGTGGGAAAACAAGCTGTTCCTGCGTTCGCTTGCCTCCAATATTCTCGGCTGCACAAAGACCCTTATGCTCACCGCAGGTATTTATTACTGCAAGTGGGTGCTCGGCAACGGCGGTGACGAAACACTGTGGCTTGTCAAACTCGGCGGCCCGTTCCTCGTTGGTATGATCATTGCCATGAACATCAGCACACAGGTTGCAAAGAAGTTCGGTAAGAAGAAGGTGTATCTGTTCACATCTTACATGAATGCCGTGCCGTATATCCTGATTTTCCTGTTTGCGGAGCATCTGATCATCATGGGCATTCTCATGTTCTTCTGCGGCTTCCTGACCGGCTTCTCCACCGTTTACAACACCACCATGATTGCCGACAGTGTGGACTATATGGAGCACAAGACGGGCAGAAGAAACGACGGTGTGTTCTTCTCGGGTCTTAATTTCACCTCCAAGCTCACCGCTGCCATCACGGCTGTTATCACAAACCTGATTTTCTCGTTTGTCAACTACACCGACACCATCAACTCCCTGACCGAGCAGATCAGCGCGGCGGCAGCGGCAGGACAGCAGTTCACACTGAACTTTGCCCAATCCTATCCCGAAATCACCACTGCCATGCTCGTTCTCATCACCTTTGTTCCTGCCATCGGTTGCGTATTGCAGGCATTGCCCATCCACGGTTATTTCCTGACCGAAAAAGAGCACGAAAAGATCCTTGCAGAGTTGCAGACCATGCGTGAAGAAAGAGTGGAACAGTAAAGACATAATCAAAACCACCGGTGGAACCGGTGGTTTGCTCTGCCCCTATAAGGGGCCGTTACTGGCTTTACCCCTGAAAGGGGTCCTGAAGTTTAGCACCGCATTACTATTTCAAGCAGCCGCTCCCGTGCGGCTGTTTATTTTTGC
>JAZNCO010000041.1:0-8232 GCA_045587645.1 Acutalibacteraceae bacterium
AGCACTCCAAAAGGAGAGATTTTTTCGCAAGACAATGAAAAAAGCCATGGTAAGGCTGACGCCTGCCATGGCTTTTTGAAGCAGTATTGTGGAAAAAGATCCGTTTTGGAGCGTATAAATCCCTATGTGAGCCCGCCTTTCAATGGGCGGTTTTGTTGTTCCTTATCTCACTTGTCCGTTGCCGCGGATGACGAATTTGTAGCTTGTAAGCTCCGGAAGTCCCACGGGGCCTCTTGCGTGCAGCTTCTGGGTGGAAATGCCGATCTCCGCACCGAAGCCGAACTCGCCGCCGTCGGTAAAGCGCGTGCTGGCATTCACATACACCGCTGCCGAATCCACAAGACGGGTGAATTTGTCGGCATCGGCAAGGGAATTGGTGATGATGGCTTCGCTGTGACCCGTGGAATACTGCGCAATGTGGGCAATGGCCTCGTCGGTGCTGTCCACCACCTTGACGGAAATTTTGTAGTCAAGATATTCCGTGCCCCAATCTTCTTCTGTTGCCTTCTTTGCCGTGGGAATCACACTGCAAACAGCTTCGTCACCGAAAATTTCGACATTCTTTTCGGCTAATTTTTCTGCAATGGCAGGCAAGATTGTCTGCACGGCATCACGGTGAATGAGCAGGCTCTCGCAGGCATTGCACACGGAAACACGCGAGCATTTTGCGTTGAACACAATGTCGGCTGCCATGCTTAAATCGGCACTTGCATCCACATAAATATGGCAGTTGCCCACGCCCGTCTGAATCACAGGCACGCTTGCATTTTCGACCACGGAACGGATGAGTCCTGCGCCGCCGCGAGGCAGAAGCACATCCACATACTCATTCATTCGCATCAGCTGCGTTGCGGTTTCGCGTGCGGTGTCCTCCACAAGCTGAATGCAGTCCGCAGGCAGACCTGCGCTTTCCACACTTTTGCGCATGGAGCTGACAATGGCGGTGTTGGAGAAAATAGCCTCCTTGCCGCCGCGCAGAATCACGGTGTTGCCCGATTTCAGGCACAGCGCAGCCGCATCGGCGGTCACATTGGGTCTTGCCTCAAAAATAACGGCAATCACACCGAGCGGAACGCTTACACGGGTCAGCTGCAGACCGTTGGGCAGCAGGGTGCCGTCACTGACCTTGCCCACGGGGTCATCCAGAGAAATAATCTTTTCAACCGCTGCGGCAATGGAGTCAATGCGCTGTTCGTTGAGTGCAAGACGGTCGAGCATGGATTCGCTCATGCCGTTGTTTTTTGCATTTTCGAGGTCTTTTTTATTCTGTTCAATGATGTATGCGCTGTCTGCACGAAGTCCGCTTGCCACTGCGGCAAGGGCCTTGTTTTTTTCGGCACTGCCTGCCGCACCGAGCACGGCGGCTGCCTTTTTTGCGTTTTTACCGAGTCCCATGAGTGTTGTCATATCTGTCACCTTATTTCTGTGCTTTGAAAAGTGTGCCGATGGAGTGTCCGTCGGTGAGCTTGTAAAGGTCGGTCGGGTCTGCACCGTTCATGATGACGGTGTCAATGCCTGCACTTGTGGTCAGCTTGGCGGCTGCAATTTTGGTCTGCATACCGCCTGTGCCGCGTTTTGTGCCCGAGCCGCCTGCCATGGCTTCGATTTCGGGGGTGATTTCCGGCACAACGGGAATGAGGGTCGCATCCTCGTCCGTCTGGGGATTTGCGGAGAACAGACCGTCAATATCCGACAAAATCACAAGTGCATCTGCTTCAATAAGCTTTGCAACAATGGCAGACAGCATATCGTTATCGCCGTAAACGATTTCCTCAACCGCCACGGAGTCATTTTCATTCACAATGGGAATGGCACCGAAGTCGAGCAGCTTGCGGAAGGTGTTGATGAGGTTTTCTCTGCGCTCCTCGTTTTCGACATCGCTTTTGGTGATGAGAAGCTGACCGACGGTGTGACCGTATTCGGAAAACAGCTTGTCATACATGAACATCAGCTCACACTGACCGACACAGGCGGCTGCCTGTCTGCCGGGTGTGTCCGCAGGCTTTTCGGAAAGACCGAGCTTGCCCACACCGACACCGATGGCACCCGAGGAAACAAGCACGATCTGCTTGCCTGCATTCTGCAGGTCGGACAGCACACTTGCCAGCCTTGCCATGCGGCGGATGTTGGTTTTGCCTGTATCATAAGTCAGCGTGGAGGTGCCGACCTTTATTACAATGCGTTTTGCATTTTTAAGTGTTTGCATCAATATCCCTCTTTCACTTCAAATGAAACCATATTAAACTATACCATGCTTTTTGAAACAATGCAAGAAAATTATGATATCTTATTTTAATAAGCAAACAGAACTTGACAAATCAGCATTTCTGCTTGTATAATAATAAATTGGTTTTACAGGTTTTATTACTTTTTTCGACAGGAGGAAAGCTGCCGTGATCGATATTCCTGCCACGTTCGGCACACTTGTTTTCAATGATGAGGCAATGCGCAAGTATATGCCCGAGGAGGTTTATAATGCACTGCGCAAAACCACCGAGGACGGCCGCCATCTGGACAGCTCCATTGCCGATGCGGTTGCAAAAAGCATGATGACATGGGCACTCGAAAAGGGAGCGACCCATTTTACGCATTGGTTCCAGCCGTTGACGGGCATCACCGCCGAAAAGCACGATGCTTTTCTTGAGCCTGCACCCGGCGGCAGAGTCCTGCTTGAATTTTCGGGTAAGGAGCTTATCAAGGGTGAGCCCGATGCCTCGTCCTTCCCGTCAGGGGGGCTTCGTGCAACCTTTGAAGCACGCGGCTACACCGCATGGGACCCGAACTCCTATGCCTTCATCAAGGACGGCACGCTGTGCATTCCGACCGCATTCTGCTCCTACGGCGGCGAAGCACTCGACAAAAAAACACCGCTGCTGCGCTCCATGGAGGCTATCAACCGTCAGGGCATGCGAATCCTCAAGCTGTTCGGCAGCGATGCCGCACGCATCATCACCACCGCAGGTCCCGAGCAGGAATATTTTTTGCTCGACCGCAATGTATTCAATCAGAGAAAAGACCTCATTCTGACCGGCAGAACCCTGTTCGGTGCCAGACCGCCCAAGGGGCAGGAGCTTGACGACCACTATTTCGGCACCATCAAGCCCCGTGTTGCCGCCTATATGAAGGAGCTCGACGAGGAGCTTTGGAAGCTCGGCATTTATGCCAAGACCGAGCACAACGAAACCGCACCTGCACAGCATGAGCTGGCTCCCGTGTATCAGCAGACCAATGTTGCCACCGACCACAATCAGCTGACCATGGAAATCATGAAGAAGCTTGCAGGCAAGCATGACCTTGTCTGCCTGCTGCACGAAAAGCCCTTTGCAGGGGTCAACGGCTCGGGCAAGCACAACAACTGGTCGATTGCCACCAACACGGGTGTAAATCTGCTCGATCCCGGTCAGACACCGCAGGACAATGCACAGTTTTTGCTGTTCCTGTGTGCCGTTATC
The DNA here is from genome assembly GCA_045587645.1 of Acutalibacteraceae bacterium. Taxonomy (GTDB): domain Bacteria; phylum Bacillota; class Clostridia; order Oscillospirales; family Acutalibacteraceae; genus RUG806. Next base: position 3,453 of record JAZNCO010000041.1, read on the forward strand.
AAGGCTGTGGACGAATATCAGGATCTGCTTCGCATTTCCGTTGCCTCCGCCGCAAACGATCACCGTCTGGGTGCCAACGAAGCACCGCCTGCGGTTATTTCCATGTTCCTGGGTGACGAGCTGTCTGCCATTCTCGATTCCATCGAAAAGGGTACGGCTTACGATGCCACCGAAAAGAGCATCCTCAAGGTCGGTGTGCATACCCTGCCGCGTTTTCCGCGTGATAACACTGACCGCAACCGCACCTCACCCTTTGCATTCACGGGTAATAAATTTGAATTCCGTATGCTCGGCTCCACCGCATCCATTGCCGATGCCAATGTGATCATCAACACCACCGTTGCGGAATCGCTGCGTGTGTTTGCGGATGAGCTGGAAAGTGCCGAGGATTTCCATAACGCACTCAATACCATTATCCGCCGCACCATTCAGAAGCATAAGCGCATCATCTTCAACGGCAACGGCTATGACGATGCATGGATGCGTGAGGCAGACCGCAGAGGGCTTAAAAATTTGCGCACCACCCCCGACTGCGTGCCCTGTCTGCTGGATGAAAAGAACATCAGCCTCTTTGCAACCCACCGTGTGTTCACCGTGACCGAGCTGCATTCGCGTTATGAAATCATGCTCAACAACTACTGCAAGATTCTGCAGATCGAGGCCATGACCATGAGCGAAATGGCAAGACGCGATATTCTGCCGGCTGTCAGTGCGTATGTATCCGACCTTGCCGAGTGCATCAACCGCAAGAAGGCGGCACTGAGCATACGCAGCGGCTATGAAGAAAAAACCGCCCACCGTCTGGCATCGCTTTGCGACACCATCAGCGAAACGGTTGACAATCTGGATGCGGCACTCATCCGCGAAAAGACCATTGCAGGCGTTGCCGCACAGTCGGTTTACAGCCGCGACACCATTGCTGTGCTCATGCAGGAACTGCGTGCGGCAGCAGACGAAGCCGAAACGCTCATGCCCGGTGAGCTTTGGCCGTATCCGAGCTACACAGACCTTATCTACAGCGTAAAAGACTGATTGATATTAAAAATGCCCGTCGGATGTGCTCCGACGGGTTTGCTTTTTGGTTTTTTTATTTCAGGAAGCCCTCGAGGATGATTTCCTCGGCTTCTTCCTCGTTCAGACCGAAGGTCATGAGCTTGAGAAGCTGATCGTTGTTGATTCTGCCGATGGCGGCTTCGTGGATGATCTGCGCATCGGGATGGTTTGCGGTGATGGCAGGCACGGAACGGATCTTTGCGTTGTCCATGAGAATCGAGTCGCACTGAATGTGCGCACGGCAGGCGGCATTGCCGACAGCATTCGGGAAGAACACCTGCGAGGACTCGTCCTTGCCGACGGAACGGGAAATGATCTGCGCCGAGGAATCCTTGCCGTTGAGGTCGATGGTCATATCCGATTCTGCAATCTGCTTGCCGTGGGTCATCAGACGCTCGGTGACAACAAGCTTTGCGTTTTCGGCAAGCTGTGCGGTGGTTTTGCGCTTGGTGGAGTCGATGCCCTTGATCTGCACACTTTCCATTTCGCAGACCGAGCCTGCATCCATGAAGATCTGCGTTTCGGGGTTCATGATGCGGCTGCCCTCACCGTCGCCGTCACCGTAGTGCTTTTCGACATATTTCACCTTGGCATTTTTGCCGATGAAGAAGCGGTGCACCCCGTCATGGCGGCTCTCGTCACAACCCGAATTGTGAATGCCGCAGCCTGCAACAATGGTCACATCCGCACCCTCGCCGATGTAAAAATCATTGTAGACGAGCTCTGCGTGCCCCGTTTCGGTGATGATGACGGGAATATGCACGGTTTCACCCGTTGTAAAGGGCTTGACGGTGATGTCAATGCCGGGCTTGTCCGTTTTGTTGGTAATATTCACATTTTCCGTGACCACTCTGCCTGCGGCAACACCGTTTTTGCGGATGTTGTAGGCACCGTCCGTGGGCAGGAAGGACAGATCTGCAACCTGTGTCAGCAGGTTAAAATCCAATTTTTCAAGCATTGTCAGCACCTCCCTCATTGCCTCGCAGGCCGCACTTGCGGTCAAATTCACCCAACAGGGTCGGGAACACATCGTCCTTGTTGCCGCGTGTGCGGATCTTACCGTCTGCAATGACGATGATTTCATCTGCAAGCTGCATGATGCGCTCCTGATGAGAAATAATAACCGTTGTGCTTTGGCTGTTTTCGTTTCTTGCCATGCGGAAGGATTCAACAAGCATGGTAAAGCTCCAAAGGTCAATGCCTGCCTCCGGCTCGTCATAAATTGCCATCATCGGCTCTCTTGCCATGAGGGTTGCGATTTCGATTCGCTTGACCTCACCGCCCGACAGAGAGGTATCCACCTCACGGTTGAGGTAGTCCATCGAGCAAAGTCCCACACGGGTGAGATATGCACAGCACTCGTCCTCGGGCAGTTCACTGCCGTGGGCAAGGCTCAGTATTCTTCTGACGGTCATGCCCTTGAAGCGCGGCGGTTGCTGGAATGCATAGCCGATGCCTTTTTTGGCTCTTTCCGACACGGAAAGCTCGGTAATGTCCTCACCGTTGAACAGAATCTGTCCCGATGTGGGCTTTTCAATGCCCATGATCAGACGCGCAAGCGTGGATTTTCCGCCGCCGTTGGGGCCTGTAATAACATAAAATTTGCCTTCGTCCAATGTCAGGCTTACATTATCAATAATCCCGAGTTCCTTGCCGTTGGTTTCATCATTGACAACAAAACTCACATTTTTCAGTTCTAACATGGGTTCTCCTTATATTTATAGGTATATGTTTTTCTTCTTCGTTTTTATTATACCAAAAAAATGTGCAAAAAAATGTGACTCAATCACATTCGCATTTATTTTTTAACACCCTTTGTCGGGCAGTTTTTTCCAAAGAAAAATTGCATAGCCGCCTGCAACAACAAACAGAAACAGCGCAGGCAGAACAATATGCAAAGTTGCCACGGGTTCCTTTGTGCACACACTCAGGGCATTGACCGCACTGTGCGCAAAAATGCAGGGCAACAGCGTTTTGCCCTTATAAAGCACGACCACGCACAGAAAACCAAACGCCGTGGCATAGGCAATCTGACACAGCGTCGGCAACAGCGCAGCCCCCGTGAGCAGATTGATGATATGTCCGATGCCGAAGGTCAGCGAGGACACAAGGATTGCAGATTTCAGTCCGTTCTTTGCCATGGCGGTGAACAGAAAGCCGCGGAAGATCACTTCCTCCAGAAAGCCCACACAAAGCATACTGCCGATGCCGAAAACGAGCTCACGGGTCGGCTTTGCAAAATCAAAGCCCGAAAACAGATTCACGCTGACAAGCAGAAGAAACGGAATGTAATATAAAAAGCTTCTTGCAGGAATGTCCGTTTTGCACAGACCGATGTGTGCGGTCAGCTTCGTTCTGAACAGCCACGCAAGCAGAACCAGAGTCAATGCAAGGTGAAACACGAACACGCATACAGCCTGCTGTCCGATCGATTCTCCGACACCCTGCACAAGAGAAGTCCCTGCAACATACAGAATGATCCAGAGAATTGAAAACAGAATTTCATTTTTCCGATACAACTTTTTCACCTTTTATTCCTCAAAGCAGGTTTGCATAAAGCGGATGCGCCCGGCAATTGCAGCCTTGGTGACAGGGGCATTCTGCACAATGTCATAGCCGTGCATGGTGCCTTTGGTTTCGTTTGTGGTGACCGAAACACCTGCTTTCTGCAAGGCTTCGGCATAAGCGATGGCTTCATCATGCAGGCAGTCAAATTCTGCCGTTTCCACATATGCAGCGGGCAGATTCTCAAAGCTGTCCGCCTCCATAGGGGAAGCATAGCAAAGGTCGTTCACCGTCGGATCGGGCAGATAGCCGTCCCACATTTTTACATTCAGTTTGCTGTTCCACATGGGGGTATCCGTGAATTTTCGATGCGATTCATACTGCATCCTGCGATCCGTAACGGGATATATCAACAGCTGAAACAAGGGTAAAGGTACCTTGCGGTCACGAGCCATTTGTGAAACCGCCGCCGCAAGCGCACCGCCTGCGCTGTCACCGCCGACGGCAATTTTGTTTTTGCAGATACCAAGCCGCCCGGCATTTTCATATGTCCACAGCCATGCAGCAAAACAATCCTCGGCAGGCACGGGAAACGCATGCTTCGGCGTCAGGCGATAGTCAACAAAAACAACCTTGCACGGAGTTTGCAGGCAATACTGCTTTGCATTTTTATAATGATAGCCTGCCGCGCCGAAGAAGAATCCGCCGCCGTGAAAATAAACAAGGCAACGATCCGTCTGCACATTTCGCGGCTGCATAATAAACACTCGAACCGATTCACCTTCAAAAGCGAAAAACGATTCTTCGGTCACAGCCATCTCTTTGTCACGCAGCAAGCCGACAGGCGGATGAATGAATACATTCATCATCCCTGCCATACGGGCATCACGGATGGGCGGCGCAAACAAAGAAAACGGAAAGAAAGCCTTGTCAATTGCGTGCGTCATATATATCACCTTTTTTTACACATTTCAACTGTACATTATATTATATACAATTTTTATTGTATACGCAAGAGGGAAAACAACAAAAAACACCCCGATCATGTAGAGTCTGCACAGGTCCGTAAAAAACGGACATAGAAAAAACACCCCCTCCTATGGTAGAATTAAGATAACTACCATAGGAGGAATTTTTATGCCCAGAAGTTACAGACACATCAAGCAGTACGAAAAGGAAATGATGAAATTAAAAGAAGAAGGAGTGACCGTTAGGGAAATAG
>JAZNCO010000042.1:0-6343 GCA_045587645.1 Acutalibacteraceae bacterium
GTTTCATTTTGTAGGGGATGACGCCTCGGCATCCCGTATGGGGATAAAAAATCCCTGCAAACCGACCGTTTGCAACGGGTCGTCGTGGGCGCCGACCCCTACAGGATAATAAACCGACATCTCGCTAAACCATAATTTATCTGTCTGATTATACTTTACACCAATTCAAAAAAACCGCCATCCTTTCGGACAGCGGCTTATTATTCGCTTTCGCGGTCAGATACTTACATTTCTGCGAAGTACTTGATGGTGCGGACCATCTGGCTGGTGTAGGAGTTTTCGTTGTCATACCAGGAAACAACCTGTACCTGATAGGTATCTTCGTCGATCTTGGCAACCATGGTCTGGGTAGCATCGAACAGAGAGCCGAAGCGGATGCCGATAACGTCGGAAGAAACGATCTGATCTTCGTTGTAGCCGAAGGATTCGGAAGCAGCAGCCTTCATAGCAGCGTTGATGCCTTCCTTGGTGATGTCCTTGCCCTTGACAACAGCAACAAGAATGGTGGTGGAACCGGTGCAGGTGGGAACACGCTGTGCGGAACCGATGAGCTTGCCGTTGAGTTCGGGAATTACAAGGCCGATAGCCTTTGCAGCGCCGGTGGAGTTGGGAACGATGTTCTGTGCGCCTGCACGAGCACGGCGAAGGTCACCCTTTCTGTGGGGGCCGTCAAGAATCATCTGGTCGCCGGTGTATGCATGAACGGTGGTCATGATACCGCTCTGGATTTCTGCGTAATCGTTGAGAGCCTTTGCCATGGGAGCAAGGCAGTTGGTGGTGCAGGAAGCTGCGGAGATGATCTGATCATCAGCAGTAAGAGTGTTTTCATTTACGGAGAAAACGATGGTCTTGAGATCGTTGCCTGCGGGAGCAGAGATAACAACCTTCTTTGCGCCTGCGTTGATGTGAGCCATGCTCTTATCCTTGGAGCAGTAGAAGCCTGTGCATTCGAGAACTACGTCAACACCGATTTCGCCCCAGGGGAGTTCAGCTGCGTTAGCCATTGCATAGATTTTGATGGTCTGACCGTCAACAGTGATGGTGCCTGCTTCGTCGTCAGCACAGACACAGTGACCGTCGTAACGACCCTGTGCGGTGTCATACTTGAGAAGGTGTGCAAGCATAGAGGGCTTGGTGAGGTCGTTGATAGCGACAACTTCGTAACCTTCTGCGCCGAACATCTGACGGAATGCAAGACGACCGATTCTGCCGAAACCATTGATTGCTACTTTAACTGCCATTTTAAAATTCCTCCAATTGAATTATTTAATTTTTAACCGTATCTATTATACATTCTGTGCAAGAAAAAGCAAGTGTTTTTATTAAAAAATACCTGCGCTTGACAAAAGTTTGTCAAAATGAAATAAAAAACGAAAAAACGGAAATATATTCTTTTACATATTAACAACATTTATCGGTTTACCGTTTATAAACGCTCGGATATTCTCCACAAAAATATCCATCAGCCGTTGCCTTGTTTCAAACGGTGCCCACGCGATGTGCGGCGTGATAAGACAGTTCTTTGCCGTCAGCAAGGGGTTGTCTGCCTTTGGCGGCTCGGTGGAAAGCACATCCGCACCGGCACCTGCAATGCGGTCATTATTGAGGGCATCGGCAAGCGCCTGCTCATCCACAACAGGCCCTCTGGAAGTATTGACCAGAAATGCATTTTTTTTCATTTTACTTAAAAAATCTGCATTGACAAGACCGTTTGTTTCCTTAGTCAACGGGCAATGCAGAGAAATAAAATCGCTCTCGCGGGCAAGGGTATCAAGATCAACAAACGCCACGCCTGCGTCCGTATATTTTTCGGGATGTGCCGTATTTGCAAGAATTTTCATGCCGAAAGCCTTACCGATGGCGGCGACCTTCTGACCGATTTTGCCGTAGCCGACAATGCCGAGTGTTTTGCCTGCAATTTCACAGATGGGTGCCACACGGAAGGTAAAATCGGGGCAGGCAGTCCATGCACCGTCATGCACGGCAGCAGAATGCCCGGCAACACGCGATGCATGCGCAAGAATAAAGCTGAAAACATACTGCGCCACGCTGTCAGTCGAATAAGCGGGAATATTGGCAACGGGAATGCCGCGTTCTGCACAGCATTCGGTGTCAATGATATTATAGCCCGTTGCAAGAATTGCAACAAAGCGCAGCTCGGGCAACTGTTCAATGATCTCACGGGTCAGCGGTACCTTGTTGACCACAACGATTTCGGCACCTGCGGCACGGCTGAGCACATCCTCGGGTGCGGTGCGGTCATAAATGGTAAAATCGCAAAGCGCCTTTGCTGCATCCCACGAAAGATCACCGGGGTTTTCACAAAAACCGTCAAGAATTACTGCTTTCATAAGCTTACCTCCTGTTCTGACTTTTTATTATACCACATTTTTCCTGCAATAGAAAGTATTTTTTGACATGCGGAAAGATTTTTAAAAATGATTGACCTGTATCGAAAAATAATATATAATATAGGGTGGTGATTTTTTGAAAAAGAAGAACAGCCTTGAGCAACGGGCAAGACAGGTTACAAAAGCATACGGCATTACGCTGCTTGTTATAGCGGCTGTGTTGTTTGTTGTTTCTTTTCTGATGCATCTGGAGCCCGTGCAGGCAAAATATGCACAATGGATGACATATCTGGATGATTTTGAATATCAGATCACCACACTTGAGGACAAATGGATGATTGTCATTGTGCTGTTTCTGCTGTTCCTTGTGCGGTGCATTCTGCCGTTCTATCCGCTGAGTGTTATTCTTGTCATCAGCGGTGTGGTATTCCCGTCCTGGGTCGCATTTTTCATCAACATGGGCGGCATGGCGCTGGGCATGGGTATCCGTTATTACACAGGCAAGGAACTGGGAGAAGGCTACACATTGAAATTGTTGCGAAAATATCCCATTTTCGATGTCATTTTAGAGAAAAACGGTTTGAGTAACTCCGTTCTGCTGTTTTTATTCCGCCTGTTCCCCGGTGTTCCGCCGAATTCCGTCAGCCAGATCTACGGTTCCTTGCACTTCCCCTTGAAAAAATATTTTCTGATTTCACTGGCAGGCATTGCACCGCGTATGCTGACCTACAGCTTCATCGGCCGCAGTGTGACCGATCCGCTGTCCCCGTCCTTCCTTGCACCCATCATTGTTCTGCTGACACTTTCGGGCATCTCTCTGCTGGGCTTTCATGTTATCATTGCACTCAGCGTGCACCTGCAGGAGATCATCACCCAAAAGAAAACACCGCCTGCAGGCTATGAACAGAAACACGATGAGAAGTAATATTTTTCCCTGTTCAAATATATTTTTCCAACTGAAAGGATGTTTATGATGAAAACACTCTGCGAAATGAAAAAGACCATTGCCGACGGCGGCTTTGATGCTGCCCTGACCCGTCTTTACGGAGAAAAGGAGCTGTGTGCACAGCGCACAAGATACGCATCGCTGACCGACAGCTTTGATGCGGTTTACGGTAAAAAGAACGACATCCGCTTTTTCTCCGCACCCGGCAGAACCGAGGTCTGCGGCAATCATACCGACCATAACAAGGGCTGCGTGCTTGCAGCAGGCATCAACCTCGATGCCATCGCCTGTGCCGCTGCCAATGATGAAAACATTGTCCGCCTGAAAAGCGTGGAGTATCCCAAGGAGGATGTTGTTGATCTTTCCGTTCTGACACCCGTTGCAGAGGAAAAGGACCATTCCGCAGCTCTCATCCGCGGTGTTGCCGCCCGTTTTGTGCAGCTCGGCTACAAGGTCGGCGGCTTTGACTGCGTGACCACAAACAAAGTCATTGCAGGCTCCGGTCTTTCCTCCTCTGCTGCTTTTGAAGTGCTTGTGGGCACCATCTTCAATTATCTTTACAATGACGGCAAAATCTCTGCCGTTGAAATTGCTCAGATCGCACAGTATGCCGAAAACGTGTTCTTCGGCAAGCCCTGCGGTCTGATGGATCAGATGGCTTGCTCTGTCGGCGGCTTCGTGCAGATCGACTTTGCAGACACGGAAAAACCCGTCATTACCCCCGTTACATTCGACTTCACATCCTGCGCCCATGCGCTTGTTATTACGGACACAAGAGCCAGCCACGCTGACCTGACGGACGAATATGCTGCCATCCGCAGAGAAATGGAAGCCGTTGCCGCCGTGTTCGGCAAAGCCTGCCTGCGTGAAACCGATGAAGCCGAGGTCATGGCAAACATGGCACTCGTGCGTGAAAAATGCGGTGAAAGAGCCTGCCTGCGTGCAATGCACTTCTACAACGACAACCGCAGAGTGGAAAAAGAAGCCGCAGCCCTCAAGGCAGGCGACTTTGAAGCCTTCAAGAAGCTCGTTATCGAAAGCGGCAACTCCTCTTATATGTACAACCAGAATGTTTTCGTGAAAATCAAGGATGCCGGTCAGCCCGTTTCCCTTGCACTCGCTCTGAGCGACAGTGTTCTCAATGGTAAGGGTGCATGGCGTGTGCACGGCGGCGGCTTTGCAGGAACGATTCAGGCTTTCGTACCCGAAGAATTGCTCGATACATACATCGCAACCCTTGAATCCGTATTCGGCGAAGGTGCTTGCTATGTTCTCTCCATCCGCAGTGTCGGCGGCACGGAGGTTTGCTGAAAAAAACAAGCACCGATAAGCCCTGCCTTATCGCACAAAGGATTTCAGGGAATGGCAGGCAGGCTATTACAATCCGATCTTTCTGCCGTCGCAGGATGACCGCCTCATCTCTCCCGATGCCGCGGATCTGTCCGCAGACCTCAATGAAGAAATCCGCACCGGCTTTATCAGCAGCAATGCGGATGTGGATCTGTGTGACCGGAACGGCAAGACCCGTTTTACTTATAATGCAGGCAATCAGCTCGGCTTTTATTTCCTTGCCGAAGCGGAATATGACGGCAGCGTAGCCGAATTTTTGAAAACTAATTTCAGATAAAAAGTTTTATAAGCATACAAAAAAACCGTATCAGACAGTACTTCTGATACGGTTTTTGTTTTGTCAGGAAAAAGCAGCAATTAAGCCGGGGAAAGTTTATATACCAACGGATTTTCATAATCGGCATAGTCTTTGTTTTTGCTTGCCGCATCGGCGCAGTTGTCTTTCAGCCACAGCCAGCGTTCACCGTCGGGGGTTTCATAAATGTAGCAATAGTAGCTTTCGGTGTCATATCCGCCGTCCTCCAAGGGGTACCATGCCCCATAGTCCTCCAGGAAAACATCCTTTGCATCGGCAGGCAGGCGTTCATCTGTTTTTATGTATGTTTCTTCAAAGCAGACAACCGTTGAAAAATCCTCACTGATGACCACATCGGGCGGACTTGTCATGGCCCAGACGGCAAGAAGCACAAATACCGACAACACAATCAGACCCTTTAAGATGGCAGGCAAGCAGCCTTTTTTCTCTGCTTCGCTGTCCATGCGCTGCGCTTTTTGATTGAGTATATTTTCTCTTTCAGCCGGACTTTTGGCATACAGTGAAGTCAGCATCCGCTTCATGTAAAATGCCGATGCAAAAAATTTTACGATCAGATATTCGGGGATGAAGAAAAGCAGATTCAGGGAGGTAAGACCTGCCGTCTGAAAGAGCAGAACATTGCGTACAAGCTTCAGGTACTGCTTGCGGTTCAAAGACTGTGTGTCTGACACTTTTATATTGCCGTTGCTTGCTTCCGCACGCGCAAACACACTGCAGACGGGCACAACATCCAGAAAATCGGCAACCTTGCCGTCGCAGACCGCCCATGCACCGTCATACAGGTCAATCACCGTATTGCAGGCATCCGCACCGCTTACTTCATATTGCACCGCTGTGTTCAGTACGGTATCGGGCAGCTTCCCGAAAGCCTTTTTGGTGAGCTTTGTGAGGATTCTGTCTTTCAGACCGGCGCTTTTGTCCTTGTCATCAATTTCATTGACCGCATCAATCAGCTCATTGAGTGCCGCGGTTTCGGCGGTAAACACAATTTTTTCACCGTTGCAGAAAAGGTCAACCGTATTGCAGGGCTTGATGATGTGCTTTTGGTTGGCAAGGGTGACAAGCATATCCGCACCCGTGCTGTTGTTTCTGAATGTGATGTACATACCAAAGCTCCTTTTTTTGTGGGGTAAATTATGGTTTAGCGGGGTGTTTGCAAAGTGAATTTTCCTCTCAAACACTCGTCGCCCCTGAAAGGGTCGCGAGCATCCGGCGGATGCTGAATTAGCGATGTCTGAGCCGGCAGGCGAGTAATGAGATGTCACGAAGTGACAGAGGGGTTAACCAAGTTTGCACAAATTTGGTCAATAAAGTCTGATATAACCGCCTGAACCCCTCTGTCTGCGTTCCGCAGACATCTCCCCTTTCAGGGGCGACAAG
>JAZNCO010000043.1:0-4551 GCA_045587645.1 Acutalibacteraceae bacterium
CGATACCGTGCATTTGATGCTATACTAACCATAGAAAATTCAACTCCTTCAGGTGTGTGTTTTTTGTGGTGATTAACATCATACCATATTTGAGTTGAATTTTCTTTTTTATTTGTCACCCATCAATTGTACCATAACAGATTTTACACGGAATATTTTTTTTATTTATTAAGTCTTTTATAATAAAAAAATTAACAAAACGATTGACAACTTGTATAATAAGTCGTATAATCTTACCATACATACCTATGTCTTAGGTGTGCACAACCATACAGGAGGAATTTCAATTATGAAGAAATCCGCAAAAAAACTGATCGCTCTTTTACTGACGGCTGTTATGCTGTTCGGCTGCGGTCTTGTGTCTGCATCTGCTGCAGATGCTTTTGCACTGCGTTATGCCAGTGCCGGTGAGACACTCGGTTATTACATTGTTTGTACCGTCAATGGCTATGACGGTGCGCTCAAGGATGACGGCAAGCTTACCATTCCTGCAACAGTTGTCAACGGTATGAGCGACTTTTTGCTCAAGAGCATCAAGGCAAAGGCTTTTGCTTTTGAAAAAGCCGGTGCGGATGCCGATGCCGATAAATATAATACCTATCTCAAAGAGGTTGTTGTTCCCGATCTGTATCCTACCTATCTCGAGCTGCTCGGTGAAGATCTGATCGGTCAGTTCGATACCCGTTATGTGATCGGTGAGCGTGCATTCTATAACCTTGCTGCACTTGAAAAAATCGTTATCAAGGGCGATGTGGTTGTCGGTGATTATGCATTTGCAAACTGTAAGAACCTGAAAACCGTTGTGTTTGAAGACAAGAACATTACCATCGGTGCCAATGCGTTTGCAGGCTGCTCCAATCTTGCGGATGTGCAGTTCGTTTCCGACGTGGAGCTGACCACGGGTGTTGATGCCTTCAAGGGCACAAAATGGTTCACCCAGTATCCCACCGATTTCATCATTGCAGGCACAACGCTTGTCGCTTATGTCGGCAGTTCCGATTCTGCAACCGTTCCGCAGAGCATCACCAAGATCGGCAACGGTGCTTTCAAGGGCAACAAAAACCTGCAGAGTGTTGTTATTACGCAGAACATTGTTTCTCTGGGCGATGAAGCCTTCATGAACTGCTCGGCACTGAAAGAGGTTGAAATTGCCGGGGATGCCAAGCTTGATTATATCGGTACCGATGTTTTCAAGAACACTCCCTACTTCAACAACTACGAAGGCGACTTCTTCTGCGTGCAGGACAAGCTTGTCAAGTATCTCGGCAATGACATGGATGTTATGATCCCCAATACGGTCAAGCGTATTGCCTCCGATGCATTCATGGGCTGCTATTCCAAGTCCGGTGACGGCTCTGTCAGCTGGCAGGTTTCCTCTATCCGCATTCCTGCTTCCGTTACGGATTTTGAAGACAACTGCTTCACGCTTTACACCTCTCCCACCACATTTATACCTGTTCTGTATGTTTACAAGAACACGCCGGCTGCTGCACTTGCCGAAAGCAATGGCTATAACCATATCAAGCTCGGTCAGCCCGGTGACATTGATATTGACACTGTTGTTTCTGCTGCCGACGCAAGAAGTGCACTGCGCTTCTCTGTAGGTCTTGCAGATCCCTCGGCACAGGAATTCTATATGGCTGATGTCGACGGCGACGGTGCAATCACTGCCAATGATGCGCGTACCATTCTGCGTGTTTCGGTCGGTCTGGACAATATCTCTGCTGAAACCCTGCTGAATAAGCCCTCCACCACCACCGAAATTCTGCAGTATTACAACAAGGTGCTTGATAAGACCGCAAGACTGCGTGCAGGCTACACGAAGAAGGTGACCGGTGCTTATGCCGATAACAACACCTCCGGCTGCAGCCTTGACACAAACACCTATTCTCTGTATCTCAACCCCATTATGAAGAATGATTCCTCTGTTGTCAATTCTTCCCGTTCTTATGAAAGCAACACCGAGGCGGCTGTTGCAAATCTTGTCACAAGCAGTCTGATTTGTGAAGATGCTGTCAAATCTGCCTCCTGCGTTCTCATTGACGGTAAATATCACATTACCATCAATATGAACACCGAAGAAGCCATTACGGATGATACCTTTGTTGCTGACATTTATCCCGTTGCAGGCCGTTCTCACTTTGACGGTATGCTCGCAGAAAAGACATGGTACAATATGAGCTCCAACTGGCTGACCTATGATCTGTTCTACAAGAACTGCACGATCAAGATGATCGTTGATGTAAAAACCGAGCAGATCGAAAGCCTTGACATGGGAGTGACCTACTATTTCGACGATATTGACGGTGTTATCAACCTTGTGCATGTTGCCAACTACGGCAGAACCAAGGGTACGGGCTTTGCAAGCCGTAATGATACCATTTCCTACAGCGCTTTCGTTTATTAAGATAAGAGCAGAAAAACCCCGCTTCGGCGGGGTTTTATCGTTAAAAAAGGAGCTGTACAGATAAACAGCTCCTTTAAATAATATATACATTATATATCACTCAGATCTCAATGCCGAGCTCCTTGATTTTTTCCTGCAGACCGATAAAATCCTCCAGTGCATCCGCTTTTTTGACGGGATCGCGAAGCAGGGCTGCCGGATGGAAGGTGCCCATCATCAGGGTGCCGTTTTTATCGAAGAAAATGCCGTGCTCCTGCGTGACCTTATAATTGGGTGAGATCAGACGGCAGGCGGCAATTCTGCCCAGACAAACGATTACGGACGGGCGCATGATGCGCACCTGCTCACGCAGCCAGCCGATGCAGGCATCCTGCTCATCGGGCTGCGGATCGCGGTTTTCGGGCGGTCTGCATTTGAGAATGTTTGCAATGTAAATATTCTTATGTCTGTCAAGACCGATTCCGTTCAGGTACATATCCAATAATTGGCCTGCTCTGCCCACAAAGGGCTCACCCTGCAGATCCTCATTGGCACCCGGTGCTTCGCCGACGAACAGAATTTTAGAATTCGGATTGCCCACCCCGAACACGCAATTGGTTCTCGTTTCTGCCAACGGGCAGTTTCTGCATTGCAGACAATCTGTTTTTAAGGAATCAAAATTGGTATAAATTGTAAACACCACCTGTATTTGTGTAATTTGCATGAAATTATAGGCGCTTGCATAGGAAAAAAACACAACTTAGGTATTGCAATGTTACAAAAAATGTGATATTATAATCCACAAGCAATGCTATTATATCGTAAGCCTCGGAATTTGTCAATCTGCGTGTGGTTTTCTGCATTTTTTTTGAAAAACACTTGACATTGGCAATGCGTTGCGATATAATACGCTTGTAATGTCTTTATACAAGGCATTGCTATGCTATGTTCCGATATTTTGGGTTGCGCAATTCAGCCCTGAATATAAAGAAACTTTTAGAAAAAGGAAGGTCACAAAAATGAAAATTGCAAAGAAACTGCTTGCCGCTGTTGTTGCTGTAATGCTTGTGCTCAGCCTTAGTGTTTGCGCATTTGCAGCACAGAGTGCCGAAACCGGTGACATCGCAATCGAATCCGATTGGACTGTTGGTGTCAAAGGTGGCAAAAACTACATCATTGTTAAGGTTTACTTCACAGACGCTGTTGATCTTAAGTCCTGGGACCTCAAGCTCAACTATGATGCTGATATGTTCAACTTCATGAGCAAGGGCGCAGGTGCTGATGCTAAGGCTGTTCAGTCTTACTGCGAATCCACAGCAAACTCTTTCACTGACGAATCCAACCCCAACAGCGACGGCGAAATCAAGGTTGGTGGCTACTTCAAAGAAGTTCTTTGGACTGCTGAACAGTTCCTTGAGAACTCCAACTTCGAGGGTGATTGCATCGTTAATGATGAAAAATTCGAAGCTAGCATTTTCTATCTTGAAGTAGAAGATATGGATGCTTTTGAAAAGAATGGTACCACCATCACCATCTCCGGCGGTATGACTTTCGCAGCTGCTAAAGAAGTTTCCGATTCCATCACCAAGGAAGGCGAAGCTACCGAGCCCAGCACTGAGCCCACTGAACCCAGCACTGAGCCCAGCACTGAGCCCACCGAAGCTCCTGCAACTCGTCCCGTAGAAGATGATGACGATGATTGCCGTCCCGGCAAGCCCGGTCACGACAACTGCAAGCCCGGCAAGCCCGCTTGCAAGCCCGGCAAGCCCAACCACAATCATCCCAACACCGGTGACAGCGCTGCTCTTGCAGCTGCAGCTGGCGTAGTTCTTCTTGCAGGTGCTGCATTCGTAGTATCCAAGAAAAGAAAATAATTTATAATTAACGCAGCAAGTATTTGCAGTTTTAATTAGGGTATATGAGAGTTGTGTGGCAAGCGCAACTCTCTTTACCTTTATATGGGACACTATCAGAACATGCACACCCGTCGCAGGATGTGCTTGTTTCTTTAATAAAAGAAACTGATAAATTATGGTTTGTCGGGGAGTTGGTTTATCATCTTGTAGGGGTCGGCGCCTCGACGACCCGTGCAATCTGCAAATCCGATTTCGGGATGCCGAGGGCGTCATCCCCTACAAATAAAACCGCAAATCTGTTCGACAAAA
>JAZNCO010000044.1:0-3277 GCA_045587645.1 Acutalibacteraceae bacterium
CGATGGCAGGTGTGGGCGCAAGGGACAGGTCAACAATGCCGAACGGCACACCGAGTCTGCTTGCGGCTTCGCCTGCAACGAGCTGACCGACACGGGTGATTTTGAAAGCGGTCTTTTTGATGATATCTGCAAGGGTTGAAAGATCGCAGTCGCCTGCTCTTTCAATGGCGGAGCTGACAACACCGGGGCCTGATACACCGACATTGATAACGGTTTCGGGTTCACCGATGCCGTGGAAGGCACCTGCCATAAAGGGATTGTCCTTCGGAACATTTGCAAACACAACCAGCTTTGCGCAGCCGATGGAATCGCGGTCAGCCGTCAGTTCGGCTGTTTTGCGGATGATGCCACCCATCTGTCTGACTGCATCCATGTTGATGCCGGCTTTGGTGGTTGCCACATTGACAGACGAGCAGACCTTATTGGTGTCGCGCAGTGCATAGGGAATGACCTCAATCAGGTTCTGCGCTCCGACTGTAAAGCCCTTATGTACAAGTGCCGAAAAGCCACCGATGAAGTTGATTCCGAGGGTGTCTGCCGCACGGTCAAGGGTTTTGGCAATTTTCAGATAGCCGTCGGGCGAGATGCTGCCGCCGACCAAAGAGATCGGGGTCACGGAAACACGCTTGTTGACGATCGGAATACCGTACTGCTTTTCAATATCCATACCCGTCTGCACAAGGTGTTCTGCATTTTTTGTGATTTTGTCATATATTTTGTCGCAAAGACGGTTTTCGTCCTCGCTGACACAATCCAGCAGGGAAATGCCCATCGTAATGGTGCGGATATCGAGGTTTTCCTGTCGGATCATGCTGATGGTTTCAAGTATATCTGCGGTATTAAGCATATTTCATCCTCCGCATCAGATGTGGTGCATGGTGTTGAAGATATCTTCATGCATGGCGCTCACCACAAGCCCTCTTTCGTCACCGTAGGCAGCAAGAATGTCAACAAAATCCGCAAACGGAATGGTCAGTGCATCAATGTCGGCCAGCATGATCATAGCAAAGTATTCGCTCAGAACACTCTGGGTAATGTCAAGAATGTTCGCACCCTTGTCGGCACACAGCGTGCTGACACCTGCAATGATACCGACATTGTCTTTACCTGTAACAGTAATAACAGCTTTCATAAATATTTCTCCAATATATTCTTATTCATTTTAATATTTTACAACACTTGTCGGAAATAATCAATAGCAGAAAGAATGAAATTTTTACAGCTCGTTGACTTTTTTTTACGCACATTGTAAAATAGGAAAAACGGAGGTGCATTATGCAGCATTTTGCGTGTCGTGAAAAACACTATTATAATGATAAAATATATATAATGGGAATCCTCAATGTCACCCCCGATTCGTTTTCGGATGGTGGGCAGTTTTTTGCTGTTGAGGAAGCAGTTCGTCAGGCTTTGAAGATGCAGCAGGACGGTGCGGATTTTATTGACATCGGTGCAGTGTCCACCCGACCGGGTGCGTCCTTTGTATCCGAGCAAGAGGAGATTGATCGTCTGCTTCCTGTTTTGCAAGCCCTGCAGGGGAAATTGAAAATCCCTGTATCGGTAGATACATTCCGTCCTGCTGTTGCACAGCTTGCTCTGCAGAACGGTGCGGATATCATCAATGATGTCAGCGGTTATTCGGAAGACATGGCGCAGGTTGTCCGCAAATACAACGCAGGCTGGATTGCCGTGCATACCGTGGGTGCAGCTGCAAACGAGGTTGAATACCCGAATGGTGTTATTGCTGCAGTGCAATCATTTATAAATGATTATTATAATAAGGCAACCGCAGCAGGTGTACTGCCGCAACAGCTTATGTTTGATCCGGGCTTCGGCTTTGCAAAAAACACACAGCAGAATAAGGAGCTGCTCGACAATCTTGAAAAATTGAATACCCACGGCTCGTTTTTGCTGACTGCATTATCCCGTAAACGATTTGTCGGTGAATTGACAAATGCATCGCATCCTGCCGACCGACTTGCTGGTACATTGCTGTTCGACAAAAAAGCAACCGAAAAGGGAAGCTGTATTCTGCGTGTGCATGATGTGAAAGCGCATGTGCAGATGTTCAACGAAAGGAATTGACTATCTATGGATAAAATAATAATAAGTAATCTTCATATATATGCCTACCACGGTGTCAATCCAGAGGAAAAAGAAAACGGGCAAAATTTTTATCTGGACATTGTCTGCACTGCCGATCTGCGCAAGCCGGGGCAGACCGATGATCTGAACGACACCGTCAATTATTCAAAAATCGTCAAAGCTGTCACAAAAGTATTCACCGAAAATAAATATGATCTCATTGAACGGGCTGCACAGGTCGTTGCGGATTGTGTGCTTGGCGGTTTTGAAAAGGTGGAAAGTGTAAAAGTCACCCTGCGCAAGCCTGAAGCACCCATTAAAGCGGATTTCGGTTTTGTGGCAGTTGAAATTGAAAGGAGCAGAGCATAATGGCAATTGCATATCTCGGACTTGGTGCCAATCTCGGCGATGCCGCACAGCAGCTTGCAAAAGCTGTGGATGCACTCAATCATGTGCCGATGCTGTCGGTGGAGGCTGTGTCGCCATATTATGTGACCGCACCGGTCGGGTATCTTGATCAGCCGGATTTTATCAACCAATGTGTCAGAGTTGCATCCGATCTCAGCCCCGAAGCATTGCTTGGTGTGTGTCTGGGAATTGAATCTGCACTCGGCAGAGAACGCACTTTTCGCAATGCACCACGCATTATTGATATAGATGTACTGCTTTTTGAGGGGCAGGAGAGAACAATGCAGGAGTTGACCGTACCGCATCCGCGCCTGTTTGAGCGTGCATTCGCATTGGTACCTCTGCAAGATATATTGCTTGCTGACAGCAGTTATACACAAGCCGTTGTGGCTGCACTGAAAAGTGTCGATAAAAGCGGAGTCAGACGGTTATAAACGGTGGTTATGAGACACCCGGCGCCGTTTTAGAAAAGGCTCGAAAAAACTCAAAAAACTTAAAAAAGGGTATTGACAAATGCCTGAAAAAGGTGTATAACTAACGAGCACTGAGGAACACAGCGAAGGGCGAAAGAAACGGAGAGCCGAGTAGGAAACCGACGGAAGAGCGGAGAGACACCGAACGGCAGGAAGTTGAAAAAAGGTGCTGAAAAAACTTTTTAAAAAAGTTGAAAAAAGTACTTGACAAACGCTCAGAGATGTGCTAATATAGTCAGGCACTCGCGAGAGGGCACACGATAGTGAGCCGGGAGCGAGACACGGACCTTGAAAATTAAACAACGACTGAA
>JAZNCO010000045.1:0-25369 GCA_045587645.1 Acutalibacteraceae bacterium
GGAACGCAGACAGAGGGGTTCAGGCGGTTACATCAGACTTTATTGACCAAATTTGTGCAAACTTGGTTAACCCCTCTGTCACTTCGTGACATCTCCCCTTTCAGGGGCGACGAGTGTTTGAGAGGGAAATTCACTTTGCAAACACCCCGCTAAACCATAATTTATCTTCTTTCATTGCTCGCAGAGCAAAAAACACACCGCCTTTGCAGACGGTGTGAAAAATTATTTTTATTGCTTACAGAACTCTGCCTTTTCTCTTGTCGTTCATGCGAAGGAATATCTTGAGGATTTCAAGACCCGGAACAACGGCAAAGCCGAGACCGAAAGCGATGAACAGATCTGTCAGCGACAGAGCGCCTTCCAC
Organism: Acutalibacteraceae bacterium; assembly: GCA_045587645.1. Taxonomy (GTDB): domain Bacteria; phylum Bacillota; class Clostridia; order Oscillospirales; family Acutalibacteraceae; genus RUG806. The sequence goes on from JAZNCO010000045.1 coordinate 365, forward strand.
ATGTTCAAAGGTGAATGCAAGCGGAGCAAGACTGAACAGATTTGCAAGTGCGGGAATGCAGACAACGATCATGGTGAGAATGGTGGTCAGTACGAATGCACCGATCAGCCACCAGTTCTGACCCTTCATCTTGAAGATGGAGCCATGCTGCGAACGCATGCAGATTGCTTTGAAGATTTCCATGAAGTTCATGGTCAAAAATGCCATGGTGGTTGCTTCCAAAGCAATATTTGCATCGCTTCTGATGAGAGCGAGATCCCAGGAAGCACCGCCGGTAGCAAGGTTGACACCGATGAAGTAGGAGGCAATAACAACAGCGGCAAGGAAGATGCCCTGGCTGATCATGTCAAAGCCTGCACCGTTCGCGAAAACGGATTCGTTGGCAGGTCTGGGTTTTCTCTGCATGAGGTTGCTTTCTGCCTTTTCCATACCGAGTGCAAGACCCGGAACGGAGTCGGTAACCATGTTGATCCACAGAAGGTGAGGAGCCGAGAAGAACTGCAGCTTCAGAACAGCGGAGATGAACATAACAAGAATTTCTGCCATGTTGGTGGACAGCTGGAAGCCGAGAACCTTACGCACGTTGTCGTAGATCTTTCTGCCTTCTTCAACAGCGCTGACGATGGTAGCAAAATTGTCGTCTGCAAGAACCATGTCGGAAACGCCCTTGGTAACGTCGGTACCTGTGATACCCATGCCGATACCGATGTCGGCAGCCTTGATGGAGGGAGCGTCGTTAACACCGTCACCGGTCATAGCCGTGACCTGACCACGGGCCTTCCATGCCTTGACGATACGGGTCTTGTGTTCGGGCTGTACACGGGCATAAACGGAATACTTTGTAACAAGCTCAACGAGCTCTTCGTCGGTGTAGTCCTCAAGGTCGGCACCGAGAATGGCTTCGGATGCATCGGTGATGATGCCGAGATCCTTTGCAATCGCAACAGCGGTATCCTTGTGGTCACCGGTGATCATGATGGGACGGATACCAGCGCTGCGGCATTCTGCAATAGCAGGCTTGACCTCGGGACGGCAGGGGTCGATCATGCCGACGAAGCCGATGAATGTGAGGTTTTCTTCGAGATCGGCAGCATCAAAAGAGGAAGGAGCTGCATCATATTCTCTGTAAGCGGCGCCGAGAACACGCAGAGCGCGGTCTGCAAAGCCCTTGATGCCTGCTGAAAGATTGGCGCGGAATGCATCGTCAACGGGCTTCTTGGTGCCGTCGGTGTCGATGTAATGGGTGCAGTGCTTGACAAGGATTTCGCAAGCACCCTTGGTGTACTGAATGATCTGACCGTTGTGGTTGTGAACGGTGGACATCATCTTTCTGCCCGAGTCGAACGGAGCTTCACCGATTCTGGGATATGCAGCTTCGAGCTCGTATTTGGGCATATTGAGTGCAAGACCGTAGTTGACGAGTGCGCATTCGGTGGGCTCACCCGTTGCCTGGGTTTCGCCGGGCTTTACGGTTGCATCGTTGCAAAGGGTCATACAGCGTGCAAGCAGGCTTTCATCGAAAGCGTTCTTGTCAACAACTGTCATCTTATTCTGGGTCAGCGTACCGGTCTTATCCGAGCAGATGACCTGGGTGCAGCCGAGGGTTTCAACTGCGGTCAGCTTACGGATGAGCGCCTGACGCTTGGACATGGCGGTAACACCGAGTGAAAGGATGATGGTAACAACAGCAGGCAGACCTTCGGGAATGGCTGCAACTGCAAGCGCAACAGCAAGAATGAAGGTATCAAGTGCTGCCATGCCGAGCACATCCCAGCCTTCAAAATTGAAGTGGAAGCCGCCTTCAAAGGAAACAAGCTCGGTTACGATACCGTAAGCAAACATAAAGATACAGATACCGATAACGATCTTGGTGAGGGTCTTGGAGATTTCGCCCATCTTGATCTGCAGGGGAGTCTGTTCTTCCTCACTCTGTGCAAGCGCTTCTGCGATCTTGCCCATTTCGGTGTCCATACCGATTGCGGTAACAACAGCCTTACCACGGCCGTAAACGACGGTGGAGCCGGAATACATCATGTTCTTTCTGTCACCGAGGGCTACATCCTTTTCGCCTTCCTTGAGGGTCAGAAGGTCAACGAGCTTGGTAACGGGAACGCTTTCACCGGTCAGGGCAGCTTCTTCGACCTTCATCGAATAGCTTTCGAGAATACGGCAGTCAGCAGGAACGGCATCGCCTGCTTCAAAAACAACAACGTCACCGATGGTGATGTCTTCACTCTTGATAATCTGCACTTCGCCGTCGCGGATGACCTTGCTGGTGGCAGCGGTCATTTCCTTGAGTGCATCAATGGCGGATTCCGCCTTGCTTTCCTGCACAAGGGAGAGAACGGTGTTGATGATAACAACAACAAGAATGATGAAGAAGTCTGCAAGGTCTGTGCCTGTGATGGGCTGACCTGCGGCCTTGCGTTCAATGAAGGTGGTAACAATGGTGATACCGGCTGCTGCAAGCAGCATGATGATCATGGGGTCTGCAAGGGATTTGATGAATTTCTTGAAAAGACTTTCTTTTTCGGCTTCCTTGAGCTTGTTTTTGCCGTACTTTTCAATTCGCTTGGTGGCTTCGGCAGTAGTAAGACCGCCTTCGGAGGCATCGATCTTCTTGAGAGCGTCCTCCTTGCTGACGAGATAGTAGCTCATCTGCAAAATCCTTCCTTTCAATTTTTGTTTTCTTTCCGCATTGTGTTGGCGTGTTAAAAAAACTCACGCGAAACGAAGCGGGAACTGCGTTTCGCATGAGTCTCGTTCTTTCATCCAAGCCAGACGATAAAAATCGCCATGCATGTTGACTTGAAACGTGCTTTTACACGCAAACTACTCCCTCACGGAAAGTATAAAAATAAGCACATTTATTTTATCATACAGGATGCTTTGCTGTCAATAAGAAAAAAAATATTGGTAAATTTAAACAAAGAATGAAAACAATACAGACCAAAGTTTTACCCCGTGTTTAAGATTGTGCGGCTTTTTCCGCTTTCAGTTGCTTGCCGACAATGCAGTTGAACGCAACGTTGAGCCCGAACAGGAGAATACCGACAAACAGGCACGGACCGAAGGTGGTGCCCGTCAGCACACCGGCAAGGTCGCTTGTTGCAAACTGTTGTGTAAAAACTGCCCAGCAGATGCCCGAAGCGGCAACGAAAAGCGTGCTCAGAACGCAGCAGACGATATTGCCGATATAGCCGAGCTTCGGTGCACGGATGAGGGTGAACAGGAAGTTTGCAACCCCTGCAACGATCGACAGCACCATTAACAGTATGCACAGCACCAGCGGCAGAAATGCATTGCCCACATGCGAACTCGTTGCAAAGGCAAGAATGGCACCGATGTCAAAATCCTTGACAAGCATCAGGATCACCGTCAGCAGGCTGACCGTATGCTCACCGCTTTCAAAGGGCAGTGCGGTTTGTACCCACGCATAAGGCAGTACGATTAGCACCAACGGTACAAACACAAAAATCAGCCTTGCCTTGCGCAGGCGGTTGCCGATGAGTGCGCTTTTGAAGTTGCCGATGAGCTTGCGCATCTTTGCAAATGAGATTTCGGATTGTCTTGCATCCTCTTCGAGCCGTTCCTCCCAGTTGTAGTTCGGAATGTTGACACCGCATTCCGGGCATTCGGCTTTGATGTTCCACGGTTTTAAATGATAATTGCATTTCGGGCAGTTTGCCATGCTGCATTCTCCTTTTTTATCAATCAGCTTTATTTGTAAGACGGATCATATTCCATGACAACGGACGAAGAACGGTTTCAAGCCCGGTGTCCGTTTTCTGCGGAAGTGCTGTCTTTGCAGGCTGCACGGGCTGTGCGGTTGCCGTGTTTGTAAGGTCGGTCGCAAAGCCTGCGATCACGGTGTGTTCAACGGGGATAAAGTCCTCAAAGCCGCCTGCCTGCACGGTCAGCAGATTTTCTTCTTCGCTTCTGTTCACAGCGAAAATAACAAGCTCCTGCTTTTCTTCGTTATATACACAGACGCTGTCAACATCAGGCACATCCGTAAATTCACGGCTGTCGTATTTGCTGCCTGTGACCTTTGCCTGCAACACCTCACCTCTGCCGTACTGCGAGGTCAGTGCATAGGGGTGGAAAATGGTCTGCTTCCAGGCCTTTCCGCCGTTGTCGGTCATAATGGGTGCTATGACATTGACAAGCTGTGCAAGGCAGGCAATTTTCACGCGGTCGCAGTGCCTGAGCAGTACATTGAGCATACAGCCGACCAGCAGCACATCCGCAAAGTCATACACATCCTCAAGAATATGCGGAGCCTCCGACCATTTTTCAAACTTTGCACCGTTGGAATGATACCAGACATTCCACTCGTCAAACGAAAGGTTGATTGTCTTTTTAGAGTGCTTTTTGCCCTTGACAAAATCGCATGCGGCAATGACGGATTCAATGAATGCCTCCATATCCATGCTCTTTGCAAGGAAGTTTTTCAGATCCTTGTCGTGGTTGCCGTAATAGGTATGCAGAGAAATATAGTCCACATGATCGTAGGAAAGATCGAGTGCGGTGGCTTCCCAATCACCGAACGAACGCATGCCCCAGCCCGAGCTGCCGCACAGCACCGTTTCAATGGACGGATCGGTCCATTTCATCAGCTTTGCTGTTTCGCAGGCAACCCTGCCGTATTCGTCGGCGGTTTTGTGACCCATCTGCCACGGGCCGTCCATTTCGTTGCCGAGGCACCATGTTTTGATGTTGTGAGGCTCTTTATAACCGTGTGCAATACGCAGATCGCTGTAATATGTACCGCCCTTGTGGTTGCAGTATTCGACCAAAGCGCGCGCATCCTCCGGAGTGCCTGTGCCGAGATTGACCGCCATCAACGGCTCGCAGTCTGCCTTTTTGCACCATTTCATGAATTCGTTTGTGCCGAAGGTGTTCGGCTCCGTGGAGCCCCATGCAAGCTCAAGTCTGCGCGGACGATTTTCAACAGGTCCCACACCGTCGCGCCAGTTGTAGCCCGATACGAAGTTGCCGCCGGGATAGCGCACGATGGGCACCTTTGCTTCTTTTATAAGGTCAAGCACATCGGTGCGGAAGCCGTCCGCATCGGCAGCCGGGTGACCGGGCTCAAAAATGCCGCCGTATACGGCTCTGCCGAGATGCTCGATGAACGAGCCGTAAATGCGCTCGTCCGTTTTGCCGACGGTAAAATTATGATCAATAAGGATAGTTGTCTTATTCATAAAAAACCTCTCAAAAGCATTATACGGATTTATTGTACATGAAACAAAAGAAAAGTACAATCTTTTTTTTGAAAAAATTCTGATAAAATCTTTTCACCCTTGCAAAAATGTCGGAAAAAGACAAAAATGAGAATAAAAATATAAAAATTACTTGCATGTATGCAGACAAATGTGTATAATAAACTATATTTTGTTTTATCCGGAGAGAAAAATGTTAGGAAAAATTGTCAGGGTGAAGGTGACAAAACCTTGCAATTCCCATGATTCGCGGACCGGTGTGCGCTATTTGCTCAACTACGGTCTTGCGGAAATGCAGAAGGATAAAAAGTCTTTTGTTATGGGCGCCTACATCTTGGGCGTAAACCACCCGGTCCGTGTTTTTGAAGGACGGGTCATTGCAATTTTGCACCGCAAGGAGAACGGCCGCAGTATCCTTGTTGTAGCACCGAAAAACATGCGGCGTATCAATTATGAAATCAGCAATGTGCTGTCCTTTGCCGAACAGCCCGATTCATACACGCTGGATTGTCTGTATGAGCATTCCTGCGGTGCGGTCGTTATGCGCACCATCAACGGTGAACAGCGTTTTCTGTTGATTAAAAACAAGAGATCGAACAATTGGGGCTTCCCGAAGGGGCACATGGAAAACGGCGAAACACCCGTGCAGACCGCCATGCGTGAGGTATTGGAGGAAACAGGTCTGCATATAGATATTGTGGACGGCTTCCGCTGTGAATCGCAGTATAAGATCGGTGCCACGGTCGAAAAGCGTGTTGAGGTGTTCCTTGCAACCACAAAGGACACACAGACCATCATCCAGAAGGAAGAAATCGAGGATTATATCTGGCTTCGCTTCTCCGATGCACTGACGACCCTGAAGTTTGACAACGACAAGGCGATTCTGGAGCAGGTCAACGAGTTTATGATAAAGGAGAATCTGAATGGAACTGTTTGAACTGATTGAACAGAACGGTTTGTCGGAAGGGCTTGTTTTCTGGATCACTTCGCTTTTTGAAGGCAGTGCCGTGGCAAAGGAATTTATCATTTTCCTGACCTCCATGCTGCCGATTCTTGAATGCCGCGGCGGTATGATCGCTGCCAAGCTGCTTGAGCTGCCCCTGCTCAAGTCATTCTTTATCTGCTATCTGGGCAATATGATTCCCGTGCCGTTTATCCTGCTTCTCATCCGGCAGATTTTTGCCTTTATGAAAAAGCATAATATCCTGACGAAGTTCATTGAAAAGCTGGAAGGCAAGACGGATAAAAACAGAGATAAGATTCTGCGTTATAAGCAGTGGGGACTTTTGCTGTTTGTTGCCGTGCCGCTGCCCGGAACAGGCGGCTGGACGGGTTCGCTGATGGCGGCTCTGCTCCATATTGATTTCAAAAAGGCTCTGCCCATCGTTGCACTCGGTGTGTTCATTGCCGACTTTATTATGGCGCTTGTGACCTACGGTCTTGGTGCTTTGTTCAATTATTAAAAAAGATTTTTGCGGGAAACGAAAAAGTTTCCCGTTTTTTTGTATCTTTTTGCGACCGGGACTTAAAAAACCGTACAGACAGGATGAAAGGCCTTTTTAAATTCAAAATGGGTGGTGAACTGTATGGATGACGCAACGATTATTGAATTGTATTTTGCACGCAATGAGCAAGCAATCAGAGAAACGGACAACAAATACGGAAAATTATGTCTGCATATATCCAAAAACATTTTAAGCAATACGCAGGATGCCGAGGAATGTGTCAATGATTCATATCTTGCCGTGTGGAACAAAATTCCGCCGACCAGACCGGAACGCTTTTCGGCATTTCTTTGCAAAATCGTGCGCAATTTGTCTTTGAAGAAAACGGAATTTGTAAATGCCGGCAAGCGCAATCGGAATGCAACGGTTTCGTTTGAGGAGCTGGAGGCGGTCTTGCCTGACCGCAGCAGGGTGCATGATGTCGAATCCGAAGAACTCGCACGGGCGATCAGCCGTTTTCTTGCCGATGAAAAAGAAGCATCCCGTCATGTTTTTATCCGCAGATATTTTTTCTTTGATTCCATTAGCGAGATTGCAAAACGCTATTCTTTCACGGAAAGCAAGGTCAAAAATATGCTGTATCACACCCGCAACAGACTCAGAGATTATTTGCAGAAGGAAGGTTTTTATATATGAATGTACCGGAAATCATAACGGCTGTCGGGCAGCTTGATGATGAACTCATTGCCGCCGCCGTTGATTATAAGCCGAAAAAGAAAAAAGCAATGGTTGTTCTGCGTTTTGCAATCCCTGCGGCTTGTCTGCTTTTTGTGCTGTCTGTATTTGTCCTTCGTCCTGAAATCAATGATGAATTTTTCGGCTCCGTTCTGCCGTGGGGGCAGGAGGATGAAGTATACAAAACAGCCGTATTGGCTTCGACAGAGCCGACAGCGCCGATTCATCTGTTTGCATACGCCGCACAGCTGCCCGGGGAAATCCGTCAAACGGTTGCAACGCGGTACGGTGTGGATCCGGATCGGTATTTCTGTGTGTTTGACTGCACCGATGAAAATGCTGTCAATTATTGGTTCCCCGTAATCGCGGACGGAAAAATATCCGATTTTGTTTTTGCAACTCTTTCAGACAACGGGCAGGTGGCGGTGGCATCATCCGCATCCGATTCCGATGTGTTCAACGCAATTGCACAGCTCACGGATGAAGCGACCCCTGTACTGGTTGTTACGGACGGCTTTATCATATATTATATCATCGGGGACACGGCTTATGTTTCTCAACAGCAGGCACAATACTGTCCCGAATCTGTCGGGGGAATAAAGATTCCTTTTGATGAACTGCGGGTTGCGGATATTTACTGATTGTATTGCATATTTTTTTATGTTAAGATAAAAGAAAAAAAACAATGAGGTCTGTCAGAATGAAAAGAATCTTCATAAGCTTACTTTGTTTTTCCTTGTTTTTCAGTTTGTTTACCTTTGCACAAGCCGAAACGGTGCGTGTCGGGGATATTGACGGGAACGGTGCAATCACCGCAGCGGATGCAAGAAGCGCCCTGCGATTGTCGGTCGGACTTGACAAAGCATCTTACACGGCAAAAATTTATGCTGATACGGATGCCGACGGTGAAATCAGCGCAGGCGATGCAAGAACACTGTTGCGTGTTTCCGTAGGACTTGAAAACGAATCGGTGTTGGCCACGGTCAATATGAAAAATCCGACCTTTTCAAGATATCCCGATTCTTATCATCTGACGGAAATGACGGTGTATGAGGGGGATGTGCTGTTTGTGCCCGGCATGGTCTGCCGTGCGGATGAGGAAGCTGTATGGGAATCCTCCGATCCCACCGCCGTCAGCATTGCCGAAGGCAGTGAGTTCAAAGCCCTTAAAAAAGGCTTTTCGTGCATCATCTGCACCGTCGGCAAGGAAAAATTCTATTTTGCCGTGACGGTTGCAAGCAAGGTGCAGGAAAAAATCAATACCCTGCGTGACAAATACCCTGACGGCTATTACTGGAATGCCTACGAGCCGAGCGAAAAATACCCCGATGTGACGGAAACGCCCTGCTCCGACCATGCTTCGGGCGGCTATTCCATGTGCATCGGACAGTGCTGGGGCTTTGCCAATCTCATCAGCAATGAAGTTTTCGGTGAGAATGCACCGTACACAACGGGTGTCACAGCCGAAACCATGAAAATCGGCGATCACATCCGCACAAGCCATCATTCGGTTATTATCATTGACCTCATCCGTAAGGGTGATGTGACGGGGTATGATTATTACAACAACAAAAACATCACCGCCACCAAGGACAAGGTCATCGTGGTGCATTGCAACTGGTACGGCACCTGCAGCATCATGTGGGATTATGACTATGCAAGCTATATTTATGAACGCGATTCCGTAAACAGCCAATACAGTTATACCCGATATTGATTGTTTTTTTGTGTTGCTTTTATTGTTTTAATGTGGTAATATAAACAAATAACAATTCAATAAGGAGGAGTTTTATGAGCCTCGGCGAGAAAATCAAAGATATCTGCGGTATAGAAGGCAATGCCAAGGATGTGCTCATTCCTGCGGCGCGATTTACTTCGGCAAACATTACCCTCGGCGGCGCAGGCTATCCCATCGGGCAGTTCCATCAGCAGTTTCTTGCGTATGTTGAAGGACTCGACACCGAGCAGGCAGGCCGTATATCCCTGATCAACGGTCTTTGGGATGCGTTCAATGACCCGATCATGGGTGTTATCACCGACCGTACCCGTTCCAAATACGGCAGACACAATATTTACAAGGTGATTGCCGCATTTCCGTTTGCACTTGCCTATGTTTTCAAATGGACAAGCTTCGGCATTTCCGCAAGCGGAAACTTATCTGCGGTATGGTGGTGGTATCTGTTTGCCGCCGTTCTGTACAGCACCTCATATACCGTGGCGAGCGTTCCGCATCAGGCCATGCTGCCGTTGGTTGCACCGTCCTATTTCCTGCGCACACAGTACCGCATTGTGGAATACATGATGAACTCCGTTGGTCAGGTCAGCTCCTGGGTCTTTGCGGCACTGGCACTGAGTAATTTTAATGTCAAGACGGCTCTGACCGCTCTGCCCACACCCTCACCCGATGACAGAGGGAAGTACATGATGGTCGGTATCATCCTTGCCGTGTGGTTCTTCTGGCCGCTGATTTACAGCTTTGCAAAAACCAAAGAGCCGCCCTCAATCGGCCAGCCCCGTGAACCGATCAATTTCCGCTACATGATCAATGAATACAAGCTTGTGTTCTCCAATCGTTCGTTCAAGCAGTATTTTGTCATGCAGCTGTTCTTCTCGCTGGCCCGCAGCTTCTACAGCATCACCGACCAGTATTTTATGGTCAGCGTGGCAGACCAGTACAAGTATTTCATCTCCCTGAATGTCATTGCCGGTACGGCAGAATTTATGGGCTCACCGCTGAACTACCTGCTTGTGCGTTATAAGGGCAAGACCTTCTGCGGCAAGCTGTTGGGGCCGATGATGATTGCAGGCCTTGCACTCAACGGTCTGATAAAACCGACCATGAACCCCAAGACAATCACAAGAATTCTGTTCCTTTCGGCTGTGCTTTATAACTTCGGCTTCTCGGGCCCCGGCTTTGTTGCCGACAACATTCAGCCCGATATCACCGATGCCGACGAAATGATCACAGGACGCCGACGCGAGGGGGTTATTTCCACCTTCTATTCGCTCTTCCGCAAGACCATCGGCAGCTTCATCAGCTATGCGGTCGGTCTCGGCCTCAAGCTGTTCGGCTATGACCCCGAAAGAAAAACTCCCGCAGAGCAGACCCCGATGTCCATGTTTGGACTCCGTTTGAACTTTGTTATCATTCCGACCGTGCTTGCATTCTTCTGTGTGCTTTCCATTTTCCGTTACACCATGACCAAGGATGACCATGCCCGTATGAAAGAGCTGCTTGCAGAGCGCCATGAACGCGGACATGTGGAAGTGACCGAAGAAGAAAAGAAGCGCATGGAAAAGATCACCGGACAGAAATGGGAAGATATGTGGATCGGCAGACCCGATCCGGCAGTTTCCACCGTTTCCGAATAAACGCATAAAAAAGATAAAGAGAGTTGCACACGCAGCTCTCTTTTTTTTGATGTAAATTATGGTTTATCGGTCTGTTTGCAACAGACCGAAATGCAAAATGAAAGGGTCTCTTCGCTCCGATTTATAGATTTTGTATGACAAATTATGGTTTATCGGGGAGTTTGCTTTTTGATGAAATTTACATTTACATCCTGTAGGGGAGCCGTTTCGACTCCCGTTCCGTTTCGGCTCCCGTTAAAAAAAGCCACCATAAAGCCCGTTACGCGGGAGGCGCCTCCCCTACAGGAACTCACCTATAAACTATAATTCATCCACTTTGAACTTCTCATTGTTTTCTGCATAAAAAAAGTGTCCGCTGTCTGACAGCGGACACTGCAACAATTGTGCTTATGCACCTGCAAACAGGTTCTTCAGACCATCAACGATCATTCTGAACAGGTTTGAGAAAAGCATGAACAGCTTTTCAAAGAAGGTGTATTCCTTTACGGGCTCTTCTTCACCGAGTGCCGTAATGCTTCCGTCCTCATTGCAAACAAGGAACTGCGGCAGATTAGGATCGGTGAAGACATCCAGATCCTCATATACGATTCTGTCGAGAATTGCATAGTACGGGTCTGTCTTTTCGCCGTGTGCAAGGTTCTTGATGAACCAGGTGTTGTTCGGCAGGAAACAGGTGGATGCATCAATGATGCGGTCGGGTGAAATGTGGTTCACATCGGTGTCGTTCTGCTGAACATAGTCTTCGGGCAGTGTTTCACCGAGCATAGCGGCAGTGGCACCGAGGCTTGCATTGCCGAGATCCACAAAACCGTCACCCTGGAAATTGCCATCCTCGCTGAACGGGAACGGAGCCTTGTTGTACTTGCAGATGATATTCATGTGAACACCGTCATCGATTGCAGCCTGCATGATTTCGCGATCCTTGACCTTTATGTTTTCATGGAAATAAACCACCTTGTCGATCAGCTCGCGGTATTCTTCGGTTTCTTCGTTCCAGTCCTCGCCGTAAATGTTTTCGAGTGCATCATAAAAGTACTCATCCTCCACAAATGCCCACATGGCAGGATGCGTGCCGAAAACATCGTGGATAATGTCGGTCAGTGCACGCATAACGGCAACCTGCAGAACGGGTTCAAGAAGCAGCTCCAGTATAATATCAAGAGCTCCCATGTCATTCAGGACGGAAATCAGCAGATTGATGGTTTCGTCCGTGATCATGCCGCTGACAAAGGATTCAACTGCATCCGGATCAAGATTGAAGGTGCCGGAGAACAGCTCACCGACAAAATTAACACCCTCCAGAGAGGGAACGCAAAGAAGAACAGAGTCAATGTTTTCCCAACCGTATTCATACAGATAGGCAACCACAACGGAAGTGCCGTAGCTCGAGCCGACAAGCTCAATGGTCTGCATGCCGGTATCCTCCTGCACCCAACCGATGTATTCGTGCAGCTCTTTTGCAACATCAACCGGGTCAAGTCTGGCGTCATATTTGAATGTATAGTTGCCGTCACCTTCGTATTTGAGAACGGTAGGATCAACGGTTACCTCATCCTGCATGGTGTAGCCGTCGGGCTTGAGTGCGGTCGGGCCGAAGCTGTCCCACAGAGCACCATAGACAATGGCATAAGCAAGGTCGGGATTCAGGTTCTTGATTGCTTCTTCCGCATAGGCTGCATAATTGCCAAAATTGCCGAGCAGACGGTTGGTGTCGATCGGGAACAGCAGGGACTTCTTTTCGGGGTCATCCTTATAGTAGATCCATTTGGATTCAAAGCCCTGCACATAAACCTGCGGATTATGATTGAAGTCATTGGTGAGTGCTCCTGCAAGGGTAAAGCCGACACAGCTGAACAGCATAAGGCTTGCAAGAAGAATGCTGAGAATCTTTCTGAAGTTACGCATTATAAAACCTCCGATAAAAATATGGTAATTTCATCATAACACAGAAAAATGTGTTTGTCAAAGAAAAGCGATAAAAGAACAATAATGAAGTAATATGTTTATTCCTGCACAATGCGGAAGGTGTATTGTGTTGTCGGGTCATCTGCGTTGTAAATGAACGAGAAGCCGTAGGTGCCGTCTTCATTGTAGAACACGGTGTAGCCGTCATAGCCGTATGCAGAGGCAGTGGAGCCTTCCACCCACTGTCCGTCAATCAGCACATATGTCTTCGGGTGCGACAGGGAAGTGAAGCCGTCCACACGGATGCTCTGATAGTTCTTGCCGCCTGTCAGCGTTACAATCGCTTCGTTGTTTTCGCAACGCACGGTCGGAACGATGCTGTCATTCTGTACGGTGCCGATGTCGGCAGTCACCGTCAACGGATTCAGGCAGCTGTCTTCGCGCACAGCAAGCACATTGCTGTCGTTTTCTTCCGTGCCGACACCCCACGGGAGCAGAATGATATCGAGCGTGATCTTATCGCCGGGGCGGAACATGACCGTGCCGTAATCCAGTGTCAGCGCACCGATGGTTATATCCTTTTCGGAGCTGTCACGGAACACAAGGGATACATCCTGTTCTTTTCCGTCCTTGATGACACTTGCATTCTTCACAAGCAGTGCAAAGTTTGCACCGAAGCGGTTTTCAAGCTGATATTCGGTTTCGTCCGTAATGTCAAAGAAACCGAAATACGGGCAATCATCACCAAGGGTGTAGTATGCGGTCTTGTTGGTTGAAACATCCGTTACGGTCGGCTCGTTGTTTTCGTTGAGGTAGCCCGCTTTGTTGAAGGTGACAAATCTGCCGTCAAAGTAGAACAGATCGAAGTCCTTTTTGAAATCGTCAAAGCAGATGTATTTGTCGAATGTGATGTCAACGGTGTAGTAGGTGCGGTTTTCGTCCTGCTGCGGGAATTCGGCATGGCGCAGGGTATAGGTATAAGAACCGCAGTCGGATTGGTAGGTGTTTGTGATGTCGGAATAGGTCTGCCCGACGGAATCAATTTGTGTGTTTTTGAGCTGTGCAAGCACGTTTTTGCCCAAGAGATCTTTTCTGTAATTGACAAATTTCAGAATACCGACAGAGTTGAATTGCGGCTGTTCAGGCCAGATATTGCCGCTGCAACCGCGAAAATCGGGCAGAATCCATCCGTCCGTCGGGGATACAAAATAGGGAGCAATGCAGTTGGATTCCGTTGTCCCCGTGGAAAGGTGATAATAGGACACATGGAATTCAATGGAGGACAGCTGCTTGAGCGGTGCATAGCCCCAGTTCTGATAGAGATTCAAAAGTGTAAAGGACAGTGTCTGATTTGCTTTCAGCTGCAGCGGAATAAAGGAGTCGCCATACTGACGGTCGATTGCATTGTAGAAGGTGTCGCCGTAGTCACCGCTGAAATTCTTGCAAACCTGCACATTGATCGGCACAAGGGTCTGCGTGTCATCCAATACGGCGGCGGCCTCCAGACAGCCGTTTCTGCCGTTGGAACGCAGATAAATATTGCGGTCATTATCGTCACAGGTGATCTGTATATCGGCAAAATAACGCATATCGGGATTGTAGTAAGCGGTGTTGAAGTCCGTGCCGTCCATCTGTAAGGTATAAGTGCCTCTCAATGCCTCATAGCCGAGATAAACCGCATTGGCGTTGTCACCTGTAATGGTGACACCCTGCAGGGGATTGCGTTCAAGATAAGCCTCTTTTTCAATAACTGCAAAATTATGCTCTGTCGTTGTGAAAATGCGATAGCCGCAGGTGACCTCATTGAGCGTAAAACCACCTGTTTCGTCGGATTTGTTCAGTCCTGTGCCGGGGATGTAAGAAGCATACTGCGTGATTACATAATTTTTCTTGTCTGTTGTGATTTCCACACGGTCTGTTGTGCCGTCCGCAGGAATGATGAATGCGACAATACCAACACCGTTAATGTCAAACGCGGCATATTCCACACTGTATGCATCCATATCGTCTGCGGTGTCATGCAGCCCGTTTCTGTCCTTGATCTGCACGGACTTGACGGACGAAACGGGGATTTTGACCTGTGTGCCGAAAGCAGACAAATCCTGCGTAGCTTCGGCTGCAAGCAGTCTGACCTGCTGATACAGCTTGTCGCCGTACAGGTGGTAGGTCTTGTCAACCTTGAAATCGACATCCTTTTTGATTAAGGTCGTGAAGTCAAAATCGCGCACATTGCATTCGTAGTAATAAATGCCGAGTCTGTTGGTATTGACTCTGCCGTTGGTTCGGGAGGCAGATGCATAATAGGTTTTTCCGCCACCGTCTGTGTAGAAGGTGTCAAACGAATCTGCAACAAAAATATTACCGTTTGTGTCGGTAAGGGTTGCAAAATTGCTGCCTTTGTCGGTCAGCTCGTGGGTCAGCACCATATTTGCATTCTGCATACGGTAAGCACTGCGGTCTGCATCCGTGTAGAATGCCTGTGCGGTGTTCTGCATTTCGTTTGCATACAGAATGCTGTTGTCAAGTGTGGTGTCGCCTGCAATGCTGTTCACAATTTCCACCTCGTCCTGTTCGGGGATTTCGGGTACGGCAGTACCGAGAATATTTGCAAGAAAAGTAAGAAGTGCGCAAAGAATGGGCAGAAAGAAGTGCTTGATAATCATGTGCAAAACCTCTTTTTGTTTTTTATTCGTATCTCGGCAATTCCACAATCATCGGAACAATGCCGAAACAGGTAAGGAATTTGTTCAGAATATCCTCTGTTCTGATTTTCAGGGTGCTTGTATTTTTGCAGGGATGGAAGCCGATGTATTCGCTGTCAAGCAGATCCTTGTCAATGCTTAAACTGACACGGTGCTCTTTGTCATTCATGAGCCCCAGCACGCTGACCGAGCCGGGGGTGAGACCCAACAGTTCTTCCATGTGCTGTTCATCCGCAAAGGAAAGACGGGAAGAACCGATCTGCTTTGAAAAGTCTTTGGTCTTGAATTTTTTATCACCGGGCATCAGCAAAAGGTGAAAATTGGTGTGCTGTGTGTTGCACAAAAATAAATTTTTACAGATGCCGACCTGCAGCACCTTTTCAATTTCAAGGCAAAGCTCAATGGTGTCCGCACGGTCATGGTCAACACCTGTGTAGGGAATCTGCAGGCTGTCCAGCAGATCATAGACTGCTGCTTCAACTGCTGTGCGGTCGGTGCAGTCGGGCTTGGTTGTGAAAAGCTCGTTTTTTATGTTCATTCTTCTTTTTTCTCCGTTTTGGTTTTTAAATCTGCGGCAAATTGCTCAATGCGCTTCATTCTGTGGTGCAGTCCCGATTTGGTCAGACTTTCACTCAACAGCGGCAGCAACGCCGTGGTGGAGAGCTCGGGATTATCAAGTCGCACCTGTGCCAGCTCGCGTAATTCCTTGGGAAGATTCTCAAGTCCCACCGTGTCACGCACATACAGAATTGCATCACGCTGTGTGGTGGCACTGATGACGGCGCGCTTTGCATTCGCATTTTCAAAATTGCACTTGCGGTTGACTCGGTTGCGTATGTCCTTGATGACCTTTGTTCCGATGAATTCCATGTAGGATTCATTGCCGCCCATGTGGCCGATGGTGTCCTCGATTTCCTCACTGCTCTTGAAGTAAAGCACGGGGATGGAATTTCTCTGTGTCTTTCGGGGGGTAAGATCAAACTCATCAAACAATTTTGCAAATTGCTCACAAAGCTGTGCAGACGGAACGGAAAATTCAAGGTGATAATCCTTGTTCGGATCCGTGACCGTGCCGCAGGCGAGGAATGCACCGCGCAGAAAAGCCCCGAAGCAGCATTCATTCTGCAGGTTTGCAAGGTTGATAAGCTTGCGCGGATTGCGGACATCCAGCCCTAATGTTTCCAATATTTTCATGCGTTGCTCGGTATTGCGCACCGTGATCTGATAATAGCCGCCCGGGGTTTCCTGCAGGTCGGCAACTTGTCCCGAAAGCAACGCAACGGCGTCGCAATAAATGGATGCAACGCCGCTGTGTTCGGTTAATAAAGAGATTTCGGAGGCGGAAAAAGCGCGTCCGAAGAGTAACAGACCGTAGCCGCACGCAACCGCACAGCAATCGGAATTCTGAATCTGACTTAATTCTGTTTTTAAATTTTTAGCAAATGACATATATTTTTTTTACGGTAAAAATACGACTTCGGGCTCCAGCAGAACATCATGCTCTGTTTTCACCGTGTTCTGTATGACTTTCATAAGGTCTTTTACATCCTGCGCCGTTGCGCCGCCCGTGTTGACCACAAAGCCTGCATGCTTGGTGCTGACCTGTGCACCACCCACACTGCGACCCTTTAAGCCGCATTCATCGATGTGGGCTGCGGCATAGCCGACAGGAGGTCTTTTGAAGGTGCTGCCTGCACTCGGCATTTCAAGCGGTTGACTTGTCTTTCTTTTCTGTATCAACTCATCCATGCGTGCACGGATAGCAGTTTTGTCACCGTTCTCAAGACGGAAATAAGCGCCTAAAATCAGATGCCCGTTTTCCGTGAATGAGGTGTGACGGTAGGTGAAAAACAAATCCTTTGCATCCGTTTCCAATATGTCACCGTCAGGGGTGAGGTGGCGCACACGGGCAATGCAGTCCTTCATTTCTCCGCCGTAAGCGCCTGCGTTCATAAAGACCGCGCCGCCGACAGAGCCGGGTATGCCGTGTGCAAATTCAAGTCCGGTCAGACCGTTTTCAAGTGCGAACATGGCAAGACGGACAAGCAAGGCGCCTGCTTCACAATAGATAAGGTTGTTTTCAACAAGCCGCATCTGTGTAAGACCGTCCGTCAGCTGAATCACAGCCCCGTCAAAGCCTTCATCCGCAAACAGAACATTGCTGCCGTTGCCGATGATGAGAAACGGAAAGGTTTCTTCCTTGAACAGCTGCAGAATGCCCAGCAGAGCCTGCTCATCCTGCGGAATCACAACATATTTTGCCTTGCCGCCGATGCGAAAGCTTGTATGCCTGCTCATCGGTTCATCGCAAAGCACGGTGCAATTGAATTGTGCCAATCGGTTGTGCATATAAATCAAATCCTCTTATTCGTCAAGAAGGGCTGCGCCGATGATGCCGGCATCATTGCCCAACTCTGCAGGCAGAATCTGTGTCTGCTTCTTTGCATGGATGCTGTAGATTTCGCTGGATACGACCTTGCGAAGGGGAGTCAGCAGGTTTTCACCCTCGTTTCCGACACCGCCGCCAACGCAGATCACGTCGGGCTGGAAGGTGTTGATGATGTTACCGACACCGATTGCAAGAATGGCAACATAGTTGTCCACAACCTCAATTGCGGTGGGGTCGCCCATTCTCATGCCGTCAAAAGCGGTTCTGCCGTTGACCTTGGAAAGATCATTGTCAACAAGCTCCCACATTTTGCTGCTGTAATGCTTGCGCATAGCGTCCTTTGTCTGGTTGATGAGTGCGGTGGCAGAAGAATATCTTTCCCAGCAGCCCTTTCTGCCGCAGTTGCACTGCTCACCGTTGTAAACGATAACCATGTGACCCATTTCACCTGCTGCATAGTTGCAGCCCGTAACAAGCTTGCCGTTGACGATGATACCGCTGCCGACACCTGTGCCGAGTGTGATTGCAACAAAGTTCTTCACACCCTTGCCGCAGCCTGCAACAGCTTCACCGAGTGCTGCGCAGTTTGCATCGTTATCAAAATAAATTCTGCCGATGCCGGTGCGTTCGGTCAGAAGACGAAGTGCCGGGGTGTTGTCAAAGCCAAGGTTGTTTGCAAATTCAATCAGACCTTCCGCCTTGTTAACGGAGCCGGGAGTGCCGACGCCGATGGAAAGAACATCATTCTTGGTGATGCCTGCTGCCTTCATTGCATCCTCAATGGCTGCTGCAATGTCATCAAAAATCTGTTCGGCAGGACGGGGGACATTGGTCTTTCTCTGTCCCTTTGCCACGATTTTGTTGTTTTCATTGACGACACCCGCAACGATGTTTGTGCCGCCGAGATCCACGCCGATTCTGTACATATTTATTTCCTCCTGTTTTTGAATATATCGTTTATGTTTTTTAATGCCAATACTGAATGGAAGCTGCGCCTTCCTCGTCCTCCAGACCGAGCTTCTTGAGCAGCTCCTTGGCTGCCGAATAGCCCATTCGCTTCTGTCGGTTGTTCATGGCTGCAACCTCGATGATGGTTGAAAGATTTCGGCCGGGCTTGACGGGAATGGTCACGCTCGGAATGCGGATACCGAGAATTTCGGTAAATTCCTCCTCCAGGCCGATCTTGTTGTAGCTTTTTTCTTCGTCCCAGTTTTCAAGTGTGAGAACAAGGTCGATTTTTTCCGTCATCTTGACAGCACCTGCACCGAAAATATTCATGGCATTGATAATACCGATGCCGCGAAGCTCAATGAAATGACGGATGTTGTCAGGGGATGTACCCACGAGGGAGATTGCCGAAACCTTACGGATTTCAACCGCATCATCGGCAATCAGTCTGTGCCCTCTTTTAATCAGCTCAACCGCTGTTTCACTCTTACCGACACCGCTGTCTCCCGTGATGAGCACACCTTCGCCGTAAACCTCCACAAGAACACCGTGGCGGGTGATTCGCTCTGCAAGCTCAACACCGAGGTAAGCGATGATTGCCGACATGCAGCCCGATGTGCTGTCAGGGGAGCGAAGCACGGGCACCTCGTATTTTACTGCAAGCGGAACAAGCTCCTCGGGCGGCTCAAGCCCGCGCGTGATGATGATGCAGCTCGGCTTCTGCTGCATGAAATGCTCAAGGCAGGTATGCCTTTGCTCTGCCGGCAAGCTGTTCAGATATCCGTATTCGGAAAGACCTATAAACTGCAGTCTTGCAGGATCAAAATAATCATCATAGCCTGCAAGCATCAGACCGGGACGGTTTACATCCCTTGTTTCAATGCGGATCTGCGAGAGCTCCCTGGGTGTTGAAATAACCTCAAGTGAATTTGCCGTCAGCAGCTTTTGCAGGGAAACGGAGTAATTTTTAGCCATCAAACCCCTCCTATAGCATATATATTAAAATTATATAATAATTTATTTTCAAAATCAATGCGTTTCATAAAAAAAGAACAGAAAAAATCAAGTTTTTTCTGTTCTTTTTTGCATTTTATCTGACCAAAAACAATTCCAGAATAAAAACCGTTGCGCAGCAGCAGACCGCGGTTTTGAACAGGTCAAAGCCGAACCATGCGACCAGCATGCCGACCAGCAGCGCTGCAAGACCGGCAACCGGACTTTGCGTTGCATGCACAATGGCAGGCACGGTCATGACCGCCAGTGTGACATACGGAACATAATAAAGGAATGATTTTAAGAATCTGTTTTTGATTTGCTTGCGGATGAGTGTCAACGGCAGCACACGGATCAGCAGCGACACGACGGCCATCACTGCAATATAAATATAAGTGTTTCCTCTCATTCTGCTGCCACCACACTTTCGTCTTCATCCCTGACAGGGAACAGCAAAGCAGCAACCGTACTGATTGCAACGGTCAGAATGATGGTGCGTGTGCCTTCCGACAATTCGCAGATGAACGGAATGTAGCTTGCCGCAATGCTCAGTGCAAAGCAAACGGCAATCAGCCCGAGAATGATTTTACTCTTGCGTGCAGGCGGAATGATGATGGCAAGGAACATGCCGTACAGGGCAACACTGAATGCACTGACCACACGCACGGGCAGCAGATTGCCTGCCAATACACCCAATGCCGTGCCGATTGCCCAACAGGGGGCTGCCGCCGTGACGGCACCGTAGGTATAAAACGGATTCAGGGTGCCGGGACGGGCAATGGCGGCACCGAAGAATTCATCCGTAATGTAAAAGCCCATGATGAGGCGGTGGAAAAACGGCATTTTGTTGTCAAGCCTTTGGCTCATGGCACAGCTCATCAGCAGGTATCTTGCATTGGCAACAAGGGTGGCAAGCGCCATTTCGATGTAGGTCGCGCCTGCGGCAATGATTGTAAAGCCTGCATATTCACCTGCGGATGCATTGCACAAAAAGGAGGTCAGAAAGCCCTCAAAAGGGGAAAGGCCGGCATTCTTTGCGGCAATGCCGAGTGAAAAAGCCACGGCAAAATAGCCGAGCCCGATCGGAATACCGTCCTTGAAGCCGCTTCTGAATGCTTCTTTATTCTGAATGGATTTTAAAGAATATGTACTCATCGCTTTTGTCCGTGGAAAACGGTGCAACCCGAGGGCTGCACCGTTTCAGTATTTTCGGTTTGTTTATTCTGCGAGTGTTTCGGGCTCACCGATGGTGATTTCTGCAACGGTTTCGCCTTCAATAACGTCGCCGTCAGTCAAAACATCGCCGCCTGTGATTGCATCGCCGTTGGTGAGAACATCACCGTCGGTCAGTGCTGCATCGTTTTCTTCGGTGGTTTCGTTGTCTGCAACCTCTTCTTCTGCAGCATAATCAAATGTGCAGGTCACGGTATCGGTGAATGTGAAGCAGATCTTGAATTCGCCGAGGTCGGCAAAGCTGCCTTCACCCTTTGCTTCAAAGGTGACGAATGCATTCTTTGTGTAAGTAGCCTTCAGAACCTGTTCGGTTTCCATGTCGATTTCAAAAGCAACCGTGCAATCGCGATATTCAACAGAATAGTCGCTGATGGCAACTGCGGTGTTGACCTTTGCAAGCTCGGAAAGGACATATTCCTTGTCAACGGTAT
Organism: Acutalibacteraceae bacterium; assembly: GCA_045587645.1. Classification (GTDB taxonomy): domain Bacteria; phylum Bacillota; class Clostridia; order Oscillospirales; family Acutalibacteraceae; genus RUG806. The sequence goes on from JAZNCO010000045.1 coordinate 21,746, forward strand.
TTGTGAAATACTTGTTGATGACTGCGGAATCAGCAAACTGAATAGCAGCGGTTTCTTCTGCAGGCTGTGCAAGGAAGGAGAGGGTTGCTCTCATCTTGTTGTCGCAGACATAGGATTTGCTCTTGATGTCGCCGTTTTCATAATACTGCTGCTCACCGTCTTCGTTTGTGACGGGCTGATCAAGCAACTCGTTGCCGTCCATGTCGAATTCATACTTCGGTACGTTTTCTTCATAAGCTTCGGTTTCGCCCTCTTCGTTGGTGACATTTTCAGTCGTCCAGTTTCTGGAGGTTTTGTCGTTGTAATTGACAACGGAAGCCACATCTGCATTGTCAATGGTTGCAAGAGCCGTGATTTCGGGTGTGGGAGCGCTGAAGCCCTTCATAAGATAGGTCTTGATGAAGCCGAGGGTATCATCAAGCGTATCAAGCGCTTCGTTGCCTGCAAGCTCTTCGCCGTTGAGGTAGGCAGCATAATCTTCAGCGGTCAGTGCTTTTGCATCGTTGACACTGAAGCCTTCGCTGACATTGATGACAGCGCCTGCAGCGTTGGATTTTTCAATGACGGAATTGATGTAAGAAACAACATTTTCTTCGGGAACGGAATCCATTCTGACGAATACGGTAGTGGGTTCTTCCTGATCGGTGGTGTCATCCATGCAGCCTGCAAAGCTGATGACAAGAGAGAGAACCAACAGAACGGATAAAGCCATAGCAATCATTTTCTTCATACGAAAATACCCCTTTCGGATGTCAATATTTGATACAAAAATTATTATACCAAAGAATAATACGATTTGCAAGGGAAATTTTTAAATCAATCGTAATTGTCGCAAAGCCCCTTCTCATCAAACAGATAAGCGGCTTCGAGTGCGATCTGAATGCCCTTTTCAACACATCTGGGGTTCATGTTGTCCCATGTGTCAAGACGGGTGTGGTAATATCTGGGCGGACCGGGGTTCATGGCTGCAAGGGAAGCGGAGGGAATGCCTGCCTGCGTGATGGCTGCGGCATCGGAGGCACCGCAGAAAATGCTGGAATATTTCAGCTCTCTGCCTGCGTACTCGGCAGCCTTCTTCACAAGCGCACAGCAGCGTGCATCGTGCTTTGTGATACCGGACATATCGCGGTTGTAAACGAACATATCCTCATCATCACGGAAGGTGTCCAATGCAATGTACATGGTTTCGGCATCGCTGAATTCTTCCTTGTGCTTTTTGGCGAAATTCTTCGCACCGCGAAGCCCTGCTTCTTCACCGCCCGAGAACAGGACGATGAGCTCGGTGTTTTCAAAGCGCAGGTTGTTGTCGCCCATGTACTTCATAACGGCAGCAGCGCACATGCAGCCCGACAGGTTGTCGTTTGCGCCCTGCACGCAGACCTTTTTGTTCAGGAACAGGAACAGGCAGATGAATGCAGGAATAAATACAAATGAGATGTAGGCAAGGGCAACGGGGAAGTCACCCTTTGTTGCAAGGGCAACAATGCCGACAAGAACCATATAACCAAGACCGACAGCGGCTGAGATCAGCGAAATGTAAAGTGCAGGAGCGCCGCCGAGGTGTGTGAAGCGCCATTCACAAACGGAGTCGGCATGACCGCCGATGATGATTCTGCGCTTGACCTCACCCGTGGGCTTACGCACGCAGTAAACATTGTGCGAGGTTTCTTTTTTGAACATGAAATCGATGAATTCTTTATAGAAAAGAAATTCGCCGAACATGAAAGCGGCTGCAAGAACCGCAAGACCGAGGCTGATGTAATGTAAAAAGTCAAGTCCGTCCACCAGAGTGCCGACCGCAAAGGCAATCACTGACAGAATCAGAAGCACGGCATCGATCTTCATCCAGCCGAAGAATGCATCGGGATGCACGGTGAATTCTTCCGTGTGCACTTCATCGGCGGCATTGCCGACCTGTGCAGCCATAAACTGCTGTGCTTTGAGCTCTTCCTCGGAGCCGCACGGACGCGGACCGATTTCCGTACACACTTTTTTAATGGTACGGGTTGCAAAGTTTGTGTACTCCCTGAGCTTGGGAGCAAAATTGGGAATTGTTTCTGAGGCTTTCATAAAATTTTCCTTTCTATGTATAGGTAGCACTATAACATTCTTATCATAGCACAAAAATGATGGCAAGTCGAGTGTAAATAATAGATAAAAAGCGGTTGCTTTTATTATACATATCCAACAAAATGTTTTACATTTTGATACATCTGTGCGATTTTGTTGCTTAATTGAAAGTGGTAAAAATAAATAATTTGACTTTTTAATTTTTTTATAGTATTATACAATCGAATATATGTGATTTCTACACGAAAGGAAAAAGAGAATGGATAAAAAAGTAATCATTAAAATTCTGATTGCAGTTGTTGCAGTTGCGCTTGTCGGTGTGCTTGCATTTTTTGTCGTAACAAAGTTTACGGATGATGACGATACCGTTGCTGCCGATTCCGAGCTTGTTGCACCTTCCGTTACCGTTCCGGGTGGCAATAATGCCGAAAATGCTGCCGACGGTGCGCAGTCCTGGAACGAAAATGAAACGCTGGTGCAGGGCATCGAGGTGCAGACAACGGCTCCCGAAATGCCCGATGAATTGCCCGGTGAGGTGGAAACACTGGCAGAGGCAGAAATTATCGACACAGCAGACATCACCAAAAAAGAAAGAGTGCAGCTTGTTATCAATGCCGAAAACAAGCTGCCTGCAGAATATGTTCCGCATCTTGAAGAAACCGTCACCGGCAGCGGTGTTTATCTGGAAAGACAGGCTGCCGAAGCATTTATGGAAATGTATAAGGCAGCGCTCGGTCAGGGACTTACCCTGACTCCCTACAGCGGTTATGTCAGCTTTGACCGTCAGCAGAGCAAATATGATGCATTGGTAAAGACTTATCAGGATATGGGCTATTCCGAAGCCGAGGCACAGGCGCTTGCCGCAAGAAAGGTGCTGCCTGCCGGCTGCAGTGAGCATAATGCAGGTCTTGCTGTTGATCTGGGCAGCAACACTGCTGATTTTAAAGATACCGCCGAATACAAGTGGCTTGTCAAGAATGCCGCAAATTTCGGCTTCATTGAACGCTACACCGAAGATTTTGAAGATGAAACCGGTGTTGAAGCCGCACCGTGGCACTGGCGTTATGTCGGCTCTGCTGCCATGGCAGAAGCCATCAATGACAGCGACATGAGCTTTGAGGAATGGATGTATTACGAATATCCGTATTGGGAGGATCCCGAGGCAACCGAGGAGGATGCAACGGAAGAGACAACCGAAGCGGCAACGGAAAGCGATGAAGAAGATACTTCCGATGCAGATGCCGAAGAGGATACCACATCCGTTGAAGGGGTTCCCGAAGAAGAAGCAACCACGGTTGTGATTGATCTCGATGCAATGTAAACCAATGAAAGGAGCTGCGAAAGCAGTTCCTTTTTTTGCGGTAAATTATGGTTTAGCGGGGAGTTTGTTGTTCGATCGTAGGGAACGCATATCATGTCAAGAGCAAGATTGTAAACACATGTGCAAGAGGATAGGTAACAGTTTTGGTTTTGCATAATAAACGATTTTGGAAGCCGAACGGAGCGTAGCGGAGAGAGGCTTCCAAAATCGTGCGCGGCTCAGAACAGGCGCGA
>JAZNCO010000046.1:0-9750 GCA_045587645.1 Acutalibacteraceae bacterium
ATCTATTTCTACAACAACCAACGTATTCAACTTAAAACAAAACTGACCCCGTTAGAAAAACGAAGTCAGTTTGTCGTTTAATTAAATATTTCTGCCATAGGGGGCTTTTTGTGCTGTCCGCACAAATTGGGGCAGTGCAAATATGGCCGGGATTGATTTTTACAATGAAGAATAAACCAGCTTTTCAAGCCTGACGGCAGTTCGGGCGCCTGCACCGCCGTCAATGAGGGAATTGCGCATCAGAACAGCCGCGATACCGTTTGCGGGATCCACCCAGAAGTGCGTACCGTAAGCACCACTCCAGCCGAAGCTGCCAACAGGCAGATACGCATAGCTTTTCTCTGTAATCACACGCATGGAAAGACCCCATTTCTGTGCACCGGGCATGATCTTCCCGGACACCTGTGGGGTTTTCATCTGACGGACGGTTTCCTTCCGGAGGACGGTCACACCGTTGTATGTTCCCTCAAGCAACAGCATTTGTGCAAATTTTTCATAATCGGCAAGGGTGCTTGCCAAGCCTCCGCCGCCGCAGCAGCGGCTGTTCGGAACACCGCCGAACACAGCACCGTCAACGGGACTTACATCCGTCACAATACCGTCCTTGCAATCATGCAGAAAAACAAGCCTGCTTTTTTGTTCCTCATTCGGGTCAAAGGTGGTATCCTGCATACCCAACGGCAAAAACAGCTCCTGCTGCAGAAATTCGTCAATTGTTTTTCCGCTTGTCACCTCAACGAGGTATGCAAGAATATCAAAGCCGAACAAAGGGCTGTATTCTTGTCTTGTTCCCGGTTCAAACAGCAGGGGTAAGGTTGCATAATACGAAATTGCATCTTTGAGTGCTGTCTGTGCGGATTGCGGCATAGTAATAAGTTGCACCTCCCCGAAGGAGCCGCTGCCGATACCGCTTGTATGGGTCAGCAAATGACGGGTTGTAACCGCTGTTTTCACCTTTTGGGCAGGAATGATCTCTCCGTTTTGCTCTTTCCCGATATACATTTCTGCAAATGACGGCAGATATGTGCTGATAGGGGCATCCGGATCAATCAAGCCTCGTTCAGCCTGCATCATAGCAGCTACACCGATGACGGGCTTGGTCATGGAGGCAAGACGAAACATCGTATTTTCATCAGGCACAGCATCCCCGTTCAGCTTTACTTTACCGTAAAATGAACGGCACAGCACATTGCCGTTTTGGATCACAGAAACAGCAGCATTGCCGATTTTCTGCTCGGCAAGCAGCTTTTCAAAGGTCCGGTCAATCCTGCGTGACAGTTTATCCTTCTTTGAAAAAAAACAGCACAAAAATCACTCCTTTGAATGCACTGTAAAAATAGTACCATACATGAGAAAAAATTTCAATCATATATCAGCAACAGGGGTGCTGTAGGTAAAATATTATTTATATTGACAATTTTTGTGCAGTCTTGTATAATTATTTTAATTGTGTGATTAGGAGATGGATTATGTATAACCGAATAATAAAACGCTTTTTTGATATTTTATCTTCCGGAATGGGTATTCTTGTGCTCTCTCCGGTGCTGGCTCTGCTTGCCGTGCTTATTAAAATTGACAGCCCCGGTCCGGTATTTTTCAAGCAGAAGCGTGTGGGTAAAAACAAAGAGCACTTTATGATTTACAAATTCCGCACCATGCGCACGGATGCACCGCATGACACTCCGACCGATCAGTTGTCCGATCCGCTGAAATACATCACCCGAACGGGCAGATTTCTGCGCAAAACAAGCCTTGACGAGCTGCCGCAGTTATTCAACATATTCAAAGGAGAAATGTCTGTCATCGGGCCTCGTCCGGCACTCTGGAATCAGTATGACCTGATCGAGGAACGCGACAAATACGGTGCAAACGATCTGCGCCCCGGTCTTACGGGCTGGGCACAGATCAACGGCAGAGATGAATTGCCCATTCCCGTCAAAGCAGAGCTTGACGGTGAATATACAAAAAAGATCAGCTTGTTGTTTGACATCAAATGCCTCATCGGCACCGTAACCGCTGTTTTGTTCAGCAAGGGTGTTGTGGAAGGCGACGCGGCCAAATCCAAGATCAACAAAGGATAATTTTTGAATTATGGATATTAAAAACAAGCGCAAATGGCTGTTATTGATGATTGATATCGCCTGCTTCCTCGGTATGTATGTGGCAGTGGCTTTCATTGCCATGCACTCCTCGTCGAGCATTGCCATCAACCGACAGGGATATGTGCTGAATCTGTGCATATTTCTGATCTGTCTGATTGTAAGTCGTGTGATCATCAGGGTTTATTCCAACGTATGGCGCTATGCAAACTCCAAAGCCTATCTGCAGATGGTCATCGCTGACGGCATCGGCGGTGTTGCTGCATTGTTCATCACATATTCCCTCAATGCAAGCCTTCAAACCTATTTCGGCATCTGGCAATCGGCTTCGGTGGTTGCATTGTTTGATGTGCTGACACTGACCTCCCGTTTTGCCTATCAGCAATACTACAGACACCTGAATGTCAGCATTGATAACCTGAATAAAATCGGTGTTGCCATTGTCGGCGCAGGTCAGATCGGCTCGCTTCTTGCAGAGGAGCTGCTTTATAATCCTGCCTCACACTACCGTCCGATCTGCTTTATTGACACGAACAACGAAAAGATCGGCGGCAGAGTATCGGGACTGAAGGTGTATGCCGAAAACGAAAAAACCATTGAGCTGGTGAAATCCCTGCCCGTGCAGGAAATCTTTATTGCCTTGCCCAACATTGACAATGCCATGGCTGCAAAACTGCACAGCTTTTATTCGCAGACGGGCTGCAAGGTGAAAATGTATGACTTCCCTGTCAAATCCAACACGGATGAGAACGGAGAGGGCAAGCGCGTGCTGCGCGAGCTGCACATTGAAGACCTGCTGTTCCGCGACAGCATGAAGATCAACAACGAACGCAGTGAGCAGTACTACAAGGACAAATGCATTCTTGTAACAGGCTGCGGCTCCATCGGCAGTGAGATCTGCCGTCAGCTTGCAAAGCTCGGCCCGAAAAAGCTTGTTATTTTCGATATTTACGAAAACAATGCCTACGATATTCAGCAGGAATTGATCCGCAAATACGGCGACAAGCTCCCCCTTGCGGTGGAAATCGGCTCGGTGCGCGACCGCGCAAGGCTTGATACAGTTTTTGAACAGTATAAGCCCGATATCGTCTTCCATGCCGCTGCACACAAGCATGTGCCGCTGATGGAACAAAGCAACTGCGAAGCAATCAAAAACAACTGTATCGGCACGGCAAACACCGCCGACATGGCAGAAAAGCACGGTGTTAAAAAGTTTATTCTTATTTCCACGGACAAGGCGGTCAACCCGACCAATGTAATGGGTGCATCCAAGCGTGTTTGCGAAATGGTGATTCAGTGCAGAACCGATTCAAAGACCTCTTTTGCGGCCGTGCGTTTCGGCAATGTGCTCGGTTCCAACGGCTCGGTCATTCCGCTGTTCCGCAAGCAGATTGAAAAAGGCGGCCCCATTACCCTGACCGACAAGCGCATTATCCGCTATTTTATGACCATTCCCGAGGCGTCACAGCTTGTGATGCTTGCAGGTGCCATGGCAAACAGCGGTGACCTGTTTGTGCTGAACATGGGCAAGCCCGTCAAGATTTTGGACCTTGCCGAAAACATGATCCGTCTGAGCGGCCTTCGTCCGTATGAGGATATTGACATTGTGGAAGTGGGACTTCGTCCCGGTGAAAAGCTGTATGAGGAGCTGCTTATCAAGGACGAAAATCTGACAAAAACCGACAATGACATGATCTTCATTGAGCATGATACCCCCCTGACACGCGAAGAAATGAACGCAAATCTGCAGCTGTTGCAGCAGGCAGTTTCGGCTGCCGAAAACAACGGCAACAGCGATGCTGTGCGCCTTGCGCTCAAAAAAGTGGTAAAAACCTATTGCGATCCCGAGGAAATCAACCGCAATGCAGCAGAGTCCGAGGAAATGAAAAAATCAGAATAAGTGCGTAAAAAAGGTCTGTTTTTCTGTGAAACAGACCTTTTTATATATTAAGAACAGGAGTGGAATGAAATGAAAAGAAGCTGCAAAAAACCCTTCAGTCTGTTTTTGTGTCTTGTTTTGCTGTTGACGGCAGTGCTGCCCGCGCAGGCAATACAGGTAAACACGGACTTTGAAAATGTCACGGTGACATATCTGACGGATGATACCGAACGCGACTACACATTCGGTAATCCGTATGAGAATGTCGATTGGGACACATGGGAACAGTACAAGGCTGCACTGCATTCCCACACCAATGCCAGTGACGGTGCACCGAGCATTGCCGAAAGCGTGGAAGAGCACTACAGGCTCGGATTTGACATTCTTGCCATCAGCGACCATGCCGTTGTCGGCGCGCAATGGGATGAGGTGCCCGAAATGGTGCCGCTGTACAGAGCAGTCAAATTTGACCGCACGCAGCTGGCCGACCCTGAGGTGCTGACAAGCGAACGCAGACAGGAAATACTGGACGGTGTCGGCAGAGACGGCAGAGGCATGCTCGAAGTCACCACCGCCGCAGAAGCCAACGGTGCAACACCGATCAACGACTGCCATGTCAACACATTCTGGACAGATTATTCGCAGGCAAAAATGGGCATTTACGGCGACTACGAAACGGTTGTCAGGGAATGTGAAAAAGACGGCGGATTGAGTTTTCTGGACCACACGGGTGAATTTGTCGGCTGTGAGGATGATCCCGACCGCGCGGATGATCCCTATTACATCAACAAATTTGCAAACATCTTCCTGACCTACGATTCCTGCGTGGCAATGGATGTCAATTCCGGTGTGAACAACCGTACAAGATATGACATTGATCTGTGGGACAATGTTCTGCAGATGACACTGCCGCAGGGCAGAAATGTTTCGTGCATTGCCTTTTCGGACGGACACCTGATCGATCAGTATGACCGCGCATTCACGATGATGTGCATGCCCGAAAATACGGTGGAAGCCTTGCGCGAATGCATGGAAACGGGCGCATGGTTCTCAATCGGCAGATACGCAAGGAAAGACCTTGGTGAGGATTTTGTCGGTGTGGGTGCTGTGCCTGCCGTCAGCAGAATCACGGTCGATAACGAAAACGACACACTCTCCTTTGAGGGCAGTGACTATACCTACATCAAATGGATCTCCAACGGCAAAGTCATAGCCGAGGGCACGGATTGCACATCACTTTGTCTGGACGATTTCACGGACGAAGAGCTGGGTATGTATGTCCGTTTCCAGATTACGGGCGACGGCGGCATTCTGTATTCGCAGGCATTCCCTGTATATTGCGACGACATCGTATGGGAATCCGTTGTGGTGCCGACCTATGATTTCTCTTATTTCTTCCGCATTCTTGTGGATCTTTTCAACATCGTTTTCGGCAGAACATTTTTGGTCAAGGTAATCAGAGAAGTGCTTTGGGGCACATCGTGGTAAGAAAGGAGACGGAATATGGATCTCAACAAATTCCTGCGTGATTTTATTGCACTTTACAACAATCTTATGTATAAGCTGACACGCTTGTTTTACAGATAAAGGAGGACAATGCAATGGATGAACTGAACAACGGCATCACCTATGTATTCGGCGAAAATGCCGACCTGAACGGCAGAGTGTACGGTGACTGGGTGCTCGACTTTGTTTATTACAAGGACACACCGATGTGGAATGACCTTTTTGAAAAATTAAGGAACACTTTCTGGAACATCCTCAGACCGCTGATTGAAATGCTCAATACATAAAAAAGAGCCTGACTTCCCTTTCATTTCGGGAAGTCAGGTTTTTTCTGTTTATGACAGAGCTGATAGAATGCAACAGCGGATGCGGCGGCAACATTCAGCGAATCCACGCCGTGATACATCGGTATTTTTACGGTATAATCGCAAGCGGAAATGGTACTGTCGGACAGCCCGTCCCCCTCTGTTCCCATGATGACGGCAAGCTTTTCTTCCTGCATCAAACGGGAATCATCGATTGAAACGGAATCATCCTTGAGTGCCATGGCAACGGTTCTGAAGCCAAGTTTTCTTATTGTATCAAGTCCGTTATCGTCTGCAAATGTCCAGTCGATCTGAAACACCGTGCCCATGCTGACACGTGCTGCTCGCCTGTAAAGCGGATCAGAGCAGCCGGGTGTAAGAACGACAGCATCCATGCCCAGAGCCGCGGCGGAACGGATGATTGCCCCCACATTGGTCGGGTTCATGACCTGATCCAAGACAACGATTCTGCTTTTGTCCTTGCAGACTTCGCTTACCGGGCGGAGTTTTTTGCGTTTCATGGCACACAGCATGCCTCTTGTCAGCTTGAAGCCTGTCAGCTGCGTTAAAACATCAAATTCGGCACAAAACACAGGGACATTCTCTCCGATTGTAGCAAGAATCGGCTTGCCTTCGCCGTCAATATGGCTTTTTTCCATCAGACACGAAACAGGTTCATAACCTGCATCTAAAGCCCGTTCTATCACCTTTGGGCTTTCTGCAATAAACATTCCCTTTTCGGGACAATCGCGATTGAGCAGCTGCGCCTCACTCAAACGGGCATAGACATCCAGCTCGGGAGCAGCAAAATCGGTTATTTCTATGATTTTGTTCATGTGCTTCTCCGACATACAGCAAATCAATCTTTTTTCTTGGCTTTTTTAAGCACAAGAATGCCCGTTGCGACAAGCAAAATGCCGACTATAACGGCAACAATCACACCGCTTGTGCTCAAATCACCGGATACCATAATGGCGGTCGGGCCGTCAGCACCGCCAATGATGCCGACGGATGAGGCTTCGCTCACGGCACTGACAAAAATCGGCACAACTGCACACAGCAGCGCCACAACACCGGCAATTATAACCGTGACAGAGATTGTTTTTTTCATTGACATTCTCCTCCTGTAAAAAATTCTTATTATTCAAATATCTTGATGAATCAGAATTTGTTTATTTCTTTTTATATTCCAACAAGCGATATAGTTTTTTCGAGATACTGCCTGCATAAAGACTTACAAAAATAAAGCGTTCAAATCCTTTTAGCTCGTCAATGTATTTTTGAGGTATCATTGTGTGTTCTTTTACGAAAACAAGTTTCTCGCTTTGATAATCCTGCGGGGTTTCTATACCGTAAACCTCGGTTACACCGACTTCATTTACAGGATTTCTTCGTTTTGACATGTCAGCGGCAAAAGCAGTATAGCAATCCGCAAGAAGTGTAAGACAATCAAAATGCCCGCAAAGGCTGTCTGCAAATGTTCGCATTTCATCGACAGTCAGGTACATACTCACACCTTCCATGACAACAATGGCTTTCCGTTCCTTGATATCTGTCAGCCAGGTGCAATCCCGTGCATCGCCTGCAATCATTTTGTAGTGATCCGTTTGGGCAAAGTATCGTTTTCTTTCATCAATGACTTGCGGAAAATCCACATCATACCATTTATGTTTTTCAGCTCCGACTCTTATGATACGGCTGTCCATTCCGCAACCGATATGAAGAACCGCCGCATCCGGTGTTTGCGACATTTGCTGCTTTACCCATTCGTCAAACACGGCAGAGCGAATACCCATGTAGTACGCAAGCCATTTGGATTTTGCTTTACCTTTCAGCGAAAAGCCTTCCGCATCCCAGATTTCTTCGGCTTTTTTATCGTCAAGAAACAATCCTTTTTTGCTCACACAGGACTTACCATACAAAGGGATATATAATGATTTATTTACACTGTTCATATACACTCCCGGAAATTCTTATTTATTAAGATGATTATATCACAACTGATAAAAAAATGCAATCCGCAGAAAGTCAAATTCGTTTGCCTGAAGGACAACAATCAAGTCGAAGCCTTGTATGGAATCCGTCGAAGACGGAATGTAATCACACCGTAAGGTGTGGATGTAATCATTTTCGCAAGAAAATGCATGTAATCAATCCGAAAATTGCATACACCAAGGTGATGACATACACGCTTCGCGTGTTTACATGCGCCTGCGGCGATTACATACCAATCCTTCGGATTGGATAAAAAATGAAGGACTTCAACAGAAGTCCTTTATTTTTTGGCAGTACATCTCATTTTAGAACCATAGTTTGATAAATTGTCAATTAAAAAATACCATTATTATATTTTTTCTGCACAAAAAAAATACAGATAAATCCGATTATCAATCCAACAATCAATACAAAAACCGCAATCAATGTATTCTTTTCCGAACTTCCAAACAGACTTACTATGCCACTGAGCAAAAGTGCCGTTGAAATAATAAACATGGCTTTTCCGAAAGATTTTCCGTATGCGGCTTTATCGGTAACATTTGTTTGATGATAATCATGAATCAAATTGGTTTTTCCCCGATATATTGCAACACCTATCACAACAAAAAGTACCGCTGTCAAAAACATAATTATCGAATATGTAATCATAATATTACCTCGTCAAATTCTTATTTATCGAACTGTCCAACATGTTGGGATTTACCAAACAGAGTTACATAAACTGAATTGTAACTCCGGCAGGATCTTTGGCAAAGAAGAAGCGAATCTGCGGCATGGGGGATATCATTTCCGACACTTCATATCCTTTTTTCACCAGTGTTTCTCTCATTTTTACCACATCGTCCGTTTTGTAGCCCATAGACAAAAATTGATTTCCGCTGTTTTCGGCATCAGGTCTATCGATAATTTCAATAGGCATCCCGCCCTCATTATCACCTAAAAATACGATATGTCATCCCATTCCGTTCATTTCATGTTGAATGGAAAGACCGATGATCTCTTGATAAAATTTGATTTCCTCATTGAAATTTTGATTTTGGATGGTTATGTGCATCATTTTCATAGTGGACAGTCTCCTTTATATTCTTATTTGTCACATCACTTAAGCTCTGCAATTTTTTCTTCAAGCTTCTGAACGAACCGACCGACAAAATATCCGTCAATAAAACGGTGGTTCACATCAAGAGTCATATTGATGATATATTTCCCATTTTGCTCGGTGTATTTTCCCCAAACGAGAATGGGTGCAGTATCGTCTTTGAGCTTCGGGTCTGTGTAATCACGCTCGTTTGAGCACATTGTAATATCCGCCCAAGGAATACAGGAAAATACAATCTGCGACTCTCTCAAGCCACCAAGAGAATGCACTGACAAAGGATTGTTTTCACTTTCCTTACGGGCGTTAGTTGCAAATTCTATAATATTACCATCACAAGGAAGTGACACCATATGAAAGCTTGTTGCACCTTTTTTCAAATCCGTAAAGCAAGGCACACGGCGGTCAATCTTATAAACCTTGTTATCCTCAGTTTCAAGTAAAAACTCATCAATTTCATTAATCGACCGTGTACAAAGATATATAAGCGAGTAATAGAAAGATATTTTGTTCTCTCTTGTAAACTCAAGAAGCTTTGTTATATCAACATTGAATGCAACGCAATAATGAGGTGTTGCAATATCAGAATAAAATTCAAAGTGTTCTTTTCTGTCCCAAGTGTTTATATCAATTTCTTTTCTCATAAAGCACCTCTGCAAATTCTTATTTGTCGCTCTAAAAACTAAACAAATTCTCGTCCTTTTCTAATATAGTATCCTTCTTGAATTGCAGAAAGTGTTGCAATGAAACACACAACTATGGCAGTGTATTTTAATTCCACGAAGGATACTGTCAAAGGCAACAGGAACAGCAGTAATCCCGTTATTTTATTCATAACCGTATGCAGGGATACAAACTGTTTTTCAG
>JAZNCO010000047.1:0-1875 GCA_045587645.1 Acutalibacteraceae bacterium
GACCGGTTCCGACCTTGAACTTCGTCCGCAGGAAGGAAGTGCAGCTGATTTATGTTACCGTAATTTCAAAATCGCAGAGATTGATCTTGCTGCCGGACAACTTCTGAACCGTCGGGTTTCGCGCCTGTTCTGAGCCGCGCATGATTTTGGAAGCCTCTCTCCGCTACGCTCCGTTCGGCTTCCAAAATCGTTTATTATGCAAAACCAAAACTGTTACCTATCCTCTTGCACATGTGTTTACAATCTTGCTCTTGACATGCTATCCGTTCCCTACGGATGATATATCCGACTTTGTGCTGTAAACCATAATTTATCTGCTCAGTTTTTTCTTTTTATTTCTGTAAATTCTTCCGATTGCGATATAACTGATGACGGACAGCACTGCCGTGATTGCCAATGCGAGGAAGAAAACCGCATAACTGCCCGTGTAGCCGAGGTGAATGAACACATTGAGCACCACCATGTGATACAGATACAGCCCGTAGGTGATGTCGTGTTTGATGTTGATTTTCGGGAAGCAGTAGGCAAAGCCCAACAGCGCAGGCGCAAAAAACAAGGTTTTGAGCGTGCCGTACTGTCCGAAATCGAAATCCGTGAAATTGAAAACCGCCGCCACGGCAAAAAACAGATACCAATATTTTTTGCAAAACGGCATCAGCGTGTTGAAATACGCACTCAAAAAAGCACCGATGAGGAAAATCCACAGATACGGCAGAAAGGTCTGTCCGTAGAGCTTTACGATAATTTCGGGCAGGAATTTTTCAAGCAGAGGTGTTGCCGCATTGCAGAATACGGAAAAAACGAGGGCAACAATCCAACGCACAATGCTTTTCTTATGCAGAAAGCGGAACAGAATGAAAATCACAATATAGCTTTGCACCATCACGCCCACTGTCCACAACGAGCCGTTGGGAGTGCCGCAGCCGAAGCCGCGCAGGCAGTCGGGTGTCCAGAATTGCAGCACAGTGCTTTGCGTTGCGATCCATGCTGCAAAGGGAAGTGCCTGCAGTTGGTTTCGGTACAGCACCAGAAGCGATACCACGCTCAGCGCCACCGCACACCACAGTTCGGGGTACAGTCGCAACAGCCGCTTGCCTGCAAAGGCTTTCAGGTCGCTGTTCTGTGTCAGCGAATGGTAAATGAGAAAGCCGCTGATAAAGAAGAAGATCGGCACACCGTCAAACAGCGAATGTGCCCACACGGCGACCTTGGGAAGTTCCACCTGCAAATGCACGGACGCATGCCCCGCAAACACACTCAAAGCGGCAACAAGCCGCAACAGGGAGATGCAGTTGTTTTGTCGGTTCAGCGGTGTGCTGTCGGAAATGTTCTTCAAAAACGGTAGTTGAATATCTTTTTTCATGGCGGTTACCTCGCTGTTTCTTGTTTTTATTGTAATGCAAGCACACGAAGCTGTCAATAAAAATTACGGAGCAGGAATGTTGACAAAAATACACACAAGCTGTATAATTGTGTTGGTCATAGAGGAGCCGGAAGGCGGTTGGCGATTTCCTCCGAAAGGAGGTGATCTGCATGCCCATTACCATTACATTTCATATTCGTAACATAACCGTTACAATAAGAATCAAGGTAAAAAGCAACAACCGCCACTCTGGCCAGTGACGGTTGTTTAAATAAATAAAAAAACTGTTACGCCAACCGCTTTATACGGTTGCCTCTATGGCTTTATTATATGCAAAAAAAATCGGTTTGTCAATGGCAAACCGATTTTTTATTTTTTATTATATAGGAAATTGCTCGCGTTGTGAGCAATTTGCATATAATTCGCCTGCGGCTCATTGAATGACGCAAGCTTATTGAACAAAAACACCTTTTCGCCCCCAAGATTGGGGGACGGGGGGTTGATTCGTCGAA
>JAZNCO010000048.1:0-5548 GCA_045587645.1 Acutalibacteraceae bacterium
TCTGTTCAACAAAATGGAAGATGTACGCAATCCGTAGGGAACGGATATTATCCGTTCCAAGCAAATTGGTGGTTTGATGAGGTTTTGTATTACACTCTCAGTATCAATTTTACAACGGAACGCATGGTATGCGTTCCCTACGATTGAACAACCATCACCCCGACAAACCATAATTTATCTGCATTCAAAAAACCGAGGCTTTTTGAGCCTCGGTCCTGTTTTAAATGTTGTTCTGCTTTTTAGCTGCAATCACCGTGTTCTGCATGAGCATGGCGATGGTCATGGGGCCGACACCGCCGGGGACGGGGGTGATGGCACTTGCCTTTTCACAGACCGCTTCAAAATCCACATCACCGCAGAGCTTGCCGTTTGCAAGGCGGTTGATGCCGACGTCAATCACGACCGCACCGTCTTTTACCATGTCGGCGGTCACAAAATTCGGTCTGCCGACAGCGGCAATGATGATATCCGCATTGCTGACCACTTCCCTGAGATTGGCGGTACGGGAATGGCAAACGGTGACCGTAGCATCGGCTGCAAGCATCAGCAGCGCCGCAGGCTTGCCGACAATGTTGCTTCTGCCGATGACAACGCAGTTTTTGCCCCTGCAATCGATGTTTTCATACTTGAGCATCTCCATGATGCCGGCAGGTGTGCAGGGCAGAAAGCCCTCCTTGCCCGACAGCAGCAGACCTGCATTCACGGGATGGAAGCCGTCCACATCCTTTTCGGGCAGAATCGCACTTGTGACTGCGTCTTCGTCAAGATGCTTGGGCAGCGGAAGCTGACACAGAATGCCGTTGACAGTCTTGTCTGCATTCAGTTCATCAATCAGCTTCATTAAGTCTTTCTGCGTGGTGTCGGCAGGCAGTCTGTATTCCAAGGAACGCATACCGCAGGCCTCGCAAGCCTTTTTCTTGTTGCCGACATAGACCTGAGAAGCCGGGTCATCGCCGACAAGAATCACCGCAAGGCATACTTCAATGCCTTTTTCTTTTAATTGTGCAACCTCGGCTGCGGCTCTCTCTTTGACCGCAGCGGAGATTTCTTTGCCGTTAATTAACTTCATTATACCCACCACATTGCGGAGGCATCCTCGGTGATCAGAACATTTTTCAGCGTTCCGACTGCCTTGGTCAGACCTTCATTCTGGCTCATGAGGCTGTCCTCATGTTCGATGGAAAGCACATGGTCATAGCCGACGAGGCGCAGGTTGCTGACGATGTCCTTCCAGTACAGCTCATCGTTGCCGTAGCCGACCGAACGGAATGACCATGCACGGTTCATGACGTCTGCATAGGGGGTCATGTCAAGCACACCCGTGCGTGCGGTGTTGTATTTGTCAACTCTTGTATCCTTTGCATGGACGTGGAAAATGGCATCCTTGAGGGTGCGGATGACCACAACGGGATCCATGCCCTGCCAGATAAGGTGGGACGGGTCGAAGTTTGCACCGATTTCGGGGCCGACTGCTTCACGCAGACGAAGCAACGACTGGGTGTTGTAAACGCAGAAGCCGGGATGCAGTTCAAGCGCAATTTTGTCTACACCGTGTGCCTTTGCGAATGCAACCGTGTCTTTCCAATAAGGGATCAGAACCTCGTTCCACTGCCATTCGAGCACCTCGGAAAAGTCATTCGGCCAGGGACAGGTGACCCAGTTGGGGTATTTTGCGGTTTCGCAGTCACCCGGGCAGCCCGAGAAGGTGTTGATCTGATGAATATCAAGCTTTTCTGCAAGCAGAATTGTGTCCTTGATGACCTTGTCGAATTTGGCAGCAATTTCCTTGTTGGGATGCACGGGGTTTGCATGGCAGGAAAGGGCGCTGATTTCAACGTTGTACTTTTTGATGAGTGCCTTGAAATCTGCAAGAGCCTTGTCGTCATGGAGCAGAACATCGGGGTCCGCGTGTGCCTTTCCGGGATAGCCGCCGCAGCCGATTTCGACCATTTCAATGCCGAGAGAGGTAAAATATTTGAGTGCTTCTTCCAACGGAAGATTGCTCAGAAGGGTTGTGAATACACCTAATTTCATTGTTTTATCTCCTTAAATATTCGCTTTGAGCCACTGCATGCTTCTTGTGATGTCGGAAAGACCGTCCGGCACGGGATCGTCATTTTCAAGCACGATCCATTCAATTTCCGCATCCTTGGCAGCCTTGATAACGGCGGCAAGATCGTTGTTGCCTTCGCCGAGTGCGGTGGGCTTGCGGTCGATACCGTCCTTGATGTGCAGAAGAACAATGTCTTCCTTGTTCTTCATGATGTAATCGTAGTTGTCAACACCGGCGCAGAAGCTCCAGTAGGTGTCAAGCTCGAGCTTGCAGTATTCTGCCATGACCTGCATAGCGGTCTTGCCGTTGCGGAATACCTTGAATTCCTCGGTGTGGTTGTGGTAGTAGGTCGGAATGCCGATCTTTTCGCCACCCTTGCCGAGGATTTTTGCGGTCTTGGTGGATTCGGCGCAGGTGCCGTGAGGAGCACCGCCGACACCGACATACATAAGACCCAATTTATTGACATATTCGGCAGTCTTTTTGATGTTGGCAGGGATGAAATCCTGCAGCCCCATGTGTGCGGCAACGGGAACAAGACCGCATTCGTCGAGCTTTGCTTTGAGCACATCGGCATCCACACCGAAATAGCCTGCAAATTCAACACCGTCAAAGCCGATTTCTTTAATCTTGGGGAGAATGTTCAGCAGGTCCTCACCGCTTTTGATATGGTCACGGACGGAATAAAGCTGTACGGCAAGTTTCATTATTTTATCCTCCGAAGTGATTAGTCAAAGTAGACGGGCTCGCCTGTCTTTGCGGATGTGTAGATGGCTTCGAGGATCTGCGTGACGGTGGCAGCCTGCTCGGGAAGCACGCAGGGATCGGTGTCGGTTTCGATTGCCTTCAGCCAGCGGCCCATGTCAACCACGGATGCATCGGAGCTTGTGTTGCCGTCATAGAATGCAACGCCGCCTGCATCGAGGTTGGGCTTTTCAATGGTCTGTCTGCCGTGGCGGACATAGTTGAGCTTGACCTCGTCAACCGTGTCGATACCGCCGTTGACACCGCAGAGCATATAAGATGCTTCGATGGGCTTGGAAATGTTGAGTGCCCAGCTCGATTCAAGCATAACAACGGCACCGTTCTTCATAACGATATAACCGAATGCGGAATCCTCAACCGTGAACTTGGCAGGATCCCAGTCGCCCCATGCGTTGCCGGTGTTGGTCTGGTCACGCAGCTTTGCGAAGGTGTTACCGACAACCATCTTGGGCTCGTAGTTGTTCATCATCCACAATGTCAGGTCGAGTGCATGGGTGCCGATGTCGATCAGCGGACCGCCGCCCTGTTCATATTCATTCAGGAATACACCCCAGGTGGGAACGGCTCTGCGACGGATGGCAAGTGCCTTACCGTAGTAGATTTCACCGAGCACACCGCTTTCGATAACGCTTCTTGCATAGAGGTTTTCGGGGGTCTGACGGTTCTGATAGCCGATGGTCAGTTTCTTACCGGTGCGTTTTGCGGCTTCGCACATGGCAACAGCCTCCGCGTATGTTTTTGCCATGGGCTTTTCGCACATAACGTGCTTGCCTGCTTCAAGAGCATCTATTGTAATGAAAGAGTGAGAACGGTTGGGTGTGCAGACATGAACAATGTCAATGGTTTCATCCTCAAGCAGCTCTTTATATGCGGTTTCGCTG
Organism: Acutalibacteraceae bacterium; assembly: GCA_045587645.1. Lineage (GTDB taxonomy): Bacteria > Bacillota > Clostridia > Oscillospirales > Acutalibacteraceae > RUG806. The sequence goes on from JAZNCO010000048.1 coordinate 3,700, forward strand.
CCGAAGTAGACCTTTGCGCCTTCAATGCCGTATTTTTCGGCGGCAGCCTTTGCTTTTTCCTCGTCGATGTCGCAGAATGCAACCATTTCGCATTTGCTGTCATATTTTGCGAGAGCAGGCATGTGCTTGCCGTTGGCGATGCCGCCGCAGCCGATGATACCGATACGAAGTTTTTCACTCATAGTAATTTCCTCCCATAAATCGAGAATAAATTTGACAGAAACTCACAGTTCCTTGATTTTAATTATATAGGAGAATGTTGTGATTTTAAAGAAAATTTTTCACACGCGAAGTAGAATATTCAGCCGCCCGTTTGTGTAGTTTGCACAAATTCGGTCAATGCGGTTTGCTTTAGCAGCCTGAACCCCTCTGTCTGCCAGCGGCAGACATCTCCACTTTCAGGCAATGTCGTCAACTTAAGAAATGCAAGCATATTGTCTGTCTATTAAACGGACAAATTACAGTTTATCGAGCTGATTAGCGGTTTGATTTGTAGGGAACGCATACCATGCGTTCCGCTGTGAATTTTACGATGAGAATGCATTATAAACAACAGAAAACCTCATCAGGCACCCGATTTTGCCGGAACGGATGTTATGTACAGTGCAGTATGATTGTATACAGGTATGCAAGATGATTGTATACAGTTTTGTGATATATTAAAGGCAAGAAAATAACCTAAAGAGGAGGTTATTCAAATGCCTTGGAGGGACAAAACTGTGGAAGAATTAAGAAAAGAATTTGTTGAAGCAGCAAAGACAACAAACAACTTCAGCTCACTGTGTCGAGAGTTCGGAATCAGTCGAAAAACCGGTTACAAGTGGGTGGAAAGAAACAATCAATCTTGCTCGATGACAGACCGAAGTCATGCGCCTGTACATATACCCTGTCGCACGCCGATTGAGATTGAAAGAGCCATTCTGCAAGTGCGTGCAGACAACCCGGAATGGGGAGCCAAAACCATTTTGAAAGTACTTGAAAACAATGGATATGAAAAATTACCGTGTGTCCGTACAGCCAATAATATCCTGCAAAGAAACGGTTGCATCAGTGAAAGTGAATCGCAAAAAAGAGAGGCATTTCTGCGCTTTCAAAGAGAACATTGTAATGAGCTCTGGCAAATTGATTTCAAGGGAGATTTTCCGCTCCTTAACGGAACACGATGTTATCCGTTTGATATTCTTGATGATTGTTCTCGTTTTTGTATAGGCCTTTTTGCAAAAGGAAACACAAAAGGGATAACAAAAGATATGGAACAGGTTTTTCGGGAATATGGGCTTCCCAAGGCCATTTTATCGGATAACGGTGAGCAATTTGCGGGTCTGCGGGGTGGTTTTACCCACTTTGAAAAGTGGTTGATGGATCTGGATATTCTTCCGATCCACGGACGGCCGTTGCATCCGCAAACACAAGGAAAGATAGAACGGTTTCACCGCACGATGAAAAATGAATTGCTGAAAAGAAACATGTTTTTTGACCTTGCAGATGCAGATAAACATCTGACCGAATGGCGTACAAAATACAACAATATCAGACCGCACGAAGCCATCGGAATGCGCTGTCCTGCTGATGCTTATATACCAAGCGAAAGACAATATTCCGAAAAGATAGAACCCTATGAATACAGTGGCTTGTACAGAATTCTCAGGGTGAATTACAAAGGATATCTGCGGTTCGACAGTAAGGTAATTTACCTCAGTGAAACCATGACCGGTTCCGACCTTGAACTTCGTCCGCAGGAAGGAAGTGCAGCTGATTTATGTTACCGTAATTTCAAAATCGCAGAGATTGATCTTGCTGCCGGACAACTTCTGAACCGTCGGGTTTCGCGCCTGTTCTGAGCCGCGCA
>JAZNCO010000049.1:0-93267 GCA_045587645.1 Acutalibacteraceae bacterium
TCTTCGACGAATCAACCCCCCGTCCCCCAATCTTGGGGGCGAAAAGGTGTTTTTGTTCAATAAGCTTGCGTCATTCAATGAGCCGCAGGCGAATTATATGCAAATTGCTCACAACGCGAGCAATTTCCTATATAATAAAAAAGGAGCTGCAGCGGCAGCTCCTTTTTCGTTATTCTTTAGTATCTTCTTCTGCCACTGACAAAGACGGCGACAAACCAGTAATAAGCCGGGATAAACAGGAACAGAATCCAGGCAGGATGCCATGCACCCAGACCGAAGCCGAGCATCAGGAACAACATGACAATGACAATCGGCACGGGCTGAATGAGGAAGAATGCCTTTCGCGTTTTGGCACGCAGGGATGCGGCAACCATGTAATAACACGGAATGAGCAGGAACAGAATCCAGGCAGGATGCCAAAGATCCAGAAAAACACCTGCCAGTATGTAAGCGGCAATAATTACAATCGGAAACGGGAACACAAACATCATTCTTGCCGTTGCACGGTGGCTTGCATACCTGACACAGGAATCGGCAAAGTCAAAAAGCTTGCTGAACACAAAGCCTTTGGCTTCGTTTTTCATCTGCTCATAGGAATCCTGCGCATTACCGGCAGGTTGATTGTAATTCTGCTGCTGATAGCCCTGATTGTTATTCTGCTGATAATTCGGTTGGCTATAAGCGGGCGGTGTCTGCTGCTGTGTGGGAATCACATCGGGATTCAGCAATGCATCGACCGTGATGGAATAAAGGGAAGCGATTTTAGGCAGCATGTTCAGATCGGGCGTTGCGGCTCCGCTTTCCCATGCAGAAATTTCATTTTCCGTCACAGACAGATGTTTTGCAGCATCGTCTTTGGAGTATCCGTTCTGCAGGCGCAGGAGGGTCAGTTTATCGGCAAGCGACATAGCCATAGTATTTTTCTCCGTTTTTATGTATTTTAAATTATTATACAATTCTTTTCAGCACAATACAAGTAATTTTGCAAAAAAAGGAGCCGAAGTTTTTCAGCCCCTTAAAAATCTTCCTTATGCCTTCAACCGTTCGATCAATGCGGCGAGATCGCCGACCGTTGCGAGAATCGCCAGATCCTCATCGTCAATGGAGATTTCAAAGTGCTCCTCCACATCCCCGACAAGGCTGACCAGTGTCAGCGAATCCGCACCGAGCTCATACAGCAGATCGGTTTTTTCCGTGATGGCTGCCGGATCAATCCCCAGACGATCCGAAATCAGATTTTTCAGTTCATTCAACATTTTTTTCTTCCCCTTTTCGTTTATTATATAATTCAATAACCGATTGTCTTATAATTTTCATGGTGATGGTTTTCGGAAATTCGGTCATAAAAATCTCTGCATCACCGACACGCATAAACGACGGCAATTTAAAGGATGCCGCAACCAATGCTTCCTTGATTTTATGCTCCGCCTGTGCAAGGCTCATCCCCGGAAAATCATCGGGAGAAACAGACACGGCGGCGGCAATGACCTTGTTTTCGGTTTCACCGAACTGCTTGACGCTTTCAAACACAACCACCTCACGCAAGCCCTTTACGGTGCGCAGAAAATAATTTTCGATTTCTTCGGGACAGATGTTCTTGCCGTTGTCGAGCACGATGAGATTTTTCTTTCTGCCCGTGATGATGAGTTCCCCGTCGGCATCGGTTTTGCCGTAATCCCCGGTATAAAACCAACCGTCCGCAAAGCTCTGTCGGGTGGCATCCGCATCCTTATAATATCCGGCGCAGATGTTTTTCCCGCACAGCAGGATCTCTCCGACACCGTCACGGTCGGGCTCGTTGATCTTAAAGCGGCTTGTTGCGGAAATGGGCAAGCCCACCGCATCGGGCTTTTCCTTGGCCCTCATATTCAACGCGGCAATGGGTGCGGATTCACTCAGACCGTAGCCGAGAAAGATTTCAAATCCGATGGCAAGCAATGCCTGCAGATAGTCCTTGCGCACGGCTGCACCGCCGCAGGCAAAATACGGCAACGCTCCGCCGAAATGGTTTTCTACCGTCTTTTTGATAACGGCACGGATGGGTGCCGGCGCACTTGCGGCAGCCGCAGCACCGCCCCTGATGCCGTTCTTTTTGAGCTGATTGTCAAGCTCCTTGTATAAAAAATCAACAAACGCAGGCACAACCACGATCATCTGCGGCTGACAGGCAATCGCGTTTTTCATAAAGTGCCGCAGGCTGTCATTGATATATAAAACACCGTTGATGGTGATGGCTGTCAGTACCGTACAGCCGAGCTCAAACACATGGTTCATCGGCAGAACCGACAGTGCCGATGCCATCGGCGGCAGCACTCCCGACAAGGAATATGCATTTTCAACAAGGTTGCCGTGGGTGAGCATGACACCCTTATTGGCACCCGTTGTGCCCGAGGTAAAAACAATGGCGGCAACATCATCCTCTTTGACTTTACGCTGTGAGAATGCAGGCGTACCGTCACAAAGCAGCTCCCTGCCTTGGGCAATCAGCTTATGCACACTGATTTCATCTTCATTTTTTGCACTGAACGGAATGCAAGGCACATCCCCTGCCGCATCACGCACACTGCGCAACAATGCATCATCGCACAGAATCACTGCAAGCTCGGCTTTTTCAATCAGCAGGTGTAATTTATCACCGTACAGTTCCTTGTCCAGCGGAACAGCCGTACTGACACCGCAGCTTGCCGCAAAAAAAGAAACCATCCACGCATAGCTGTTTTTGCCGATGATGCCGATGTTTTTTCCTGTAAGCCCTCTGCGGTTGAGTGCAAACGCAAGGGCGGCGGCATCGTCACAAAGCTGTTTTGCGGAATAAGAAACAGTACCGCCTGCGGAAAACTCAACCACCTGCGTTCGGTCTGCATAAACATCTGCCGCACGCAGCAGCAACTCCTGCAGACTCGCAGGCTTACCGGCCGCAAAAAACTGCTGACGAAGCGGTGCAACGTCCTTATTGTATCGCGCATTGTCGGGCTTGTTTTTCGTTTTTTTCTCAAACAAAACAGAGGCAAGTCCGCCTCGTCCGATGCTTTCATTCGCCATTTTCCGTGCTCCGTAAATCTTTTTCTGTTATTATTATGATACAATAAAAAGCGATAAAAAGCAATGAACAATGTGTTGGTATTTTGTGGATTTTATGCAATTATATGAACAAAATATGAACTGACGACTTTTGATTTTGTTCTTTTTGATAAAGTTATATAAAATCAAACACTTTCATCAAGATTAAAAGCCGACAGATAACCCTGCCGGCTTTTGGTGTTCAAATGATTTTATGAGTTGAACAATTTTGTAAACCAATCAACAATTGCTTTGAAGAAATTGATGATCTGCTGCAGAATGGTAATGGATTCCTCCACATCAGGCACGGTTGTGTCCATAGACAATGCGCCGATGAGCATATAGCCGTCAACAACAACCGTGATGGTGTTGGCAACCGCTTCGTTATCGGTCACATAAACGGGCTTGCGTGTACCGTCATCGGGTGTGATGACCAGACCGACATTACCGGTCTGACCGGCGCTCAGAATGATCTGCTCAGGCACTTCAAATACATATTCAGGATCTGTAGGCTCTTCGGGATCCGTGGGCTCTTCGGGATCTGTGGGTTCTTCGGGTGTTACAACGCTGACGATAATTTCCTCTTTGATGCTTTCGTCATCCTTGGAGGTCACGGTGATGGTGACCGTGCCGTCCTTGAGATGAGCTCAGATCCAGCTCCGTCAACTCCTGACAGTTTCGGAACATATAACTCATATCCGTAAAATTGCTTGTGTTCCAGTTGATCGTGGTTACACTTCTGAGTTTTTTACAGTTGTAGAACATGCCGTAAAAGCTTGTTGCATTTTCGGTTTTGAAATTTTCACAACCCTTTACTTCTTCAAGCACTGAAAAACCGTAAAAAATGAAACCGGAGCTTGCATTTGCACCGACACCGCCGTTACCTGCTATATAAACATCATAACGAGGTGCTCCTGCAAGGGCAGTCTGTTCAGCATTTTCCTTCATCCAAGCCATGACACTGCCGTCCCCTGCCGCTGACACATCCCATGCCAGCTCACCGGCAGCGGCAATTGCAGTATCATCGATTGCATCAAGAAAGGTAACAGAATAAACGGTTCCGTAATATGCGTGAAAATCGTCTGATGATGCGGCTGTGAATTGTTTCATCACCGGATACTCTGTTTCTGCGGCAGCAACGAATGCCGCAGGACACATGGAGAACAGCATAACAGCTGCCAGCAGAACTGACAGCACTCTTTTGAAGGATGGGGTACGCATAAAAACGACTCCTTTTGTTGTTTTTGTACAAAATCAAGGCGAAGCCTTGTATATCATCAATTCCGCAAGGAATTGCATATCATCAAGGCGAAGCCTTGCATATCATCAACACGAAGTGTTGTATATCATCAATTCCGTAAGGAATTGCATATCATCATTGCGAAAGCATTTTTTGATACACGCTAAAGCGTGATGATATACAGTCCTGACGGACTGATGAGATACAACACGGCAAGCCGTGTTGATGATATACCATTGCTTTCGCAATGGATAAAAAAATAACAAGTCTTTAGCGTGGGTGTCCAAAGGACACTCACGCAGTTTTATTCGCCTGCGGCGAGTTGTATCGCTACGCAGTTTTATTGTGCTTCGCACAGTGTTATTTGGCTTCGCCAAGTTATCCGGCGAATAAAATATCACTGAAGCCGAAGGCTTCAATATCACTATTGCCGTAAGGCAATAATATCACTCTGCCGTAAGGCAGAATATCACTTAACTGTCCGAAGAATAAATGCGCACTTACTCACCACTTTAGGTGATAGGACAAACATACTAAACGGAGCTGAAAAACTATTGTTTTTTCAGCTCCGTTTAGTTGTATTATTTTATATATTTATTTATTCGATTCCACAAAAATATAAGTGCATCGCTTTCGGATGGGTGCCCTATTACATCATATTCTTTTCCTCGTTCACAGTAGAGTGTTTCATAACGGAAATGATTTTTTCGAACGATAAAACCTTCCGACATTGCGCTGTCATCAAAGTGAACTTTCACATCTATGTTATTTTTTGCTAATGCCGAAAGAAATTCTTCCTTTGTCATAATGCACCTCCAAAAGTTAACTCCTAATTTATAGTAGCATAATATCATTGTCTTTGCAAGATTGTTTGATACTTGTAAGTTGTGCTTAATAAAGAGTTTAAACTTGTCCTTAAGCGTACAACCCATTCGACATGGTATTTTTTTTGGCGGAGAGTTAGGGATTCGACTCTCGCACTGCGGTGCTCGGTCAGGCGCGGCTCTCGATGTCCCCCGGACATCGATTCACTCCCGCGCCGCTTCGAATCCCTGCCATTTATCACTAAAACAAAAAGCACCGTCACAAGGACGGTGTTTTTTGTTTGGCGGAGAGTTAGGGATTCGAACCCTAGGTACTTGCGTACACAGCATTTCGAGTGCTGCACCTTCGACCACTCGGACAACTCTCCGTATATGCTGAAAATAACAAAAAGATATTAGCAGAAACAACGGCAAATGTCAAGATAAAAATAAAGTGTTTTTATTTTTCTGCAAAAAACAACGGTCAGGGAGTGCAAGTCCGCTGACCGTTGAAGATTTGTTTATTCCGTTACGGGAAGGAAGGCATTGATTGTTTCAAGATCCACCGAAGCGCGAAGCACAAGACGGGCATCGCCTGCACCGGTGACACCGTCACCGTCCACATCGGCAAGTGCAGCCTGAGCAGGTGTCAATGTTGTAAGCTCTACGGAAGCACGCAGGATCTCACGCGCATCGCCTGCGGTCAATCTGCCGTCGAAGTCCACATCCCCCATCGGCTGACCGAAAACGGCATGCGTGCAGACAGAACAGGTATAAAGTACCTGCTTGTTTTCTTTGTCATACTCCCCTGCCGTGTACGCATGCGGCTCTGTTGCACCGTCAAGAGTGCAGTTGTTGCAACGCTCGGCATGACCGGATGCATCCGTCACATAATAAATGTCATGCGGCAATGTATCTCCGTAAGGACTGTTGCAGACCGAACACACTGCCTGCTTGTCGCAGGTGGCTGTGCCGCCGTCGCAATCAAAACGGAAGGACTGTTCACAATATACACAATCCGCTTCGTGCTGATCGTCACCTATGTAAGAATATGCTTCAAATTTATGATTCTGCACATCCACATACACATTGAATTGCGTTGAAAGCGCACCGAAGCACACACGAATCTGATGCACACCGAGTGTCCATGCGGTATCCGGTCCTTGTCCGTCATCGATCACAACCGTTGTTTCCGTCAGTGCAGACAACACGGCAGGCGTACAGAACAGAACACTGCCGTCGGTATAAGTCACCTGCAGCAGCAGACCCTCTGCCGTAAAAGGATATGCGTTATATTCTGCAATATTACCATCCTCGTCAAAGCCGGTTGCCGTGAAGGCTTCCGTATCAAGATAAATCAGCTTTTCGGGCTTTTCGGCAATTGCAATGGCGGTAATCACCTTGTCCGCATCGGGCTGCTGTGCGGTAACAAGCACCTGATACTGCGCAGTCAACGCACCGAATGCAAGAATAACATCATACTGATTTTCTGCTTTCCACTGATTTTTGGCATTCTGCACGGTTTGGTTCAGGATCACAAATTCACCGCCTGCAAGAGACATGCCTTCATCAAAGGAAAAGACCTTTGTTGTATCATCTGCATAGGTGAATGTGATTTCAAGACCCGAAAAATCAATCGGATAATACGAATACGTAACCGTGCTGACAGCATTTGCGGCTTCATTCCATACACTTTCCGTGCGTTGCACTGCATCTGCTGTTGAATAAATCACTTTATCGGGCTGTGCCGTGATCTCCATGCTGACAGGGGCTTCACTTGCGGAGGCAGAAACAGCACAAACAAGCAACAAAACAAGAGTAACAATTGTAAATATCAGTTTTTTCATGTTTTCCCCCTCCTTATTTCAGAATAACGCCCTGATTGCCGAGCAGATCCCAACGCGCCTTGAAGGTGCTGCTGCTGAAGGACAGGCAGGCATTGTCATAGGGATCCATCATATAGATTTTGCTACCGTCATAGCCGCACAAAACGGTAACATGTGTACCGCGAGGATATTCAAAATACTCATACTTGCCGTTTCCTCTGTCAATATACCATGCATTGACGGTGGACGGCACATTCATGTTGTAGGTAGACCATACGATGACGGGATAGCCGTCGGCAAGATAGCCGAGCAGCTCGTTATAGGTGCAGCCCGTGATGCAAACGGCAGTTTCTTTTCCGCCGACATAATCCACGGCATACTGCAAAGCCTTGGTAACGGCAGGTGAGAATACACCGTAACCGGGATTTTCGCTTGTGTAGGTGCAGGTCGGGTCACCGACAAATTTTTCATTGATATCGGGGCCGACGGGATAGCCGTTGATGTAGCGGATGTTTTCACGCGGTATGATGCTGACCATATTAGCGGTCGTGAAATTATAACCGTAATAACGAAGCAGCATTGCACAGCTTGCAGCCTCACAGCCCGTGGGATAATCGGGCAGCTGACTGACAAGCGGCACCTGCATACGACTTACGCTGACGCGGCAGGTTGCGGTTTTGCCGTTGCTCGTTTTGGCAGTGATGGTTGCCGTGCCCATTTTCAGCACATGCACAAGACCGTCTGCACCGACGGTTGCAATGGAGGTATCGGAGCTTGTGAAGGTTGCACCGGTATATTTTGTCTTATTTTCGTCATACAAATCTGCATAGAACCATGCACCCTGCTGCACACTGTAGGCACTGCTGCCGAATGAAACAGAGGTCGGCACGGCTCTGACCGTAACGGTGCAGCTTGCCTTTTTGCCGTTGAAGGTGGTTGCGGTGACGGTGACCGTACCGACAGATACGGCAATCACCGTTCCGTCTGCCGCGACACGGGCAATGGAATCATCGGTTGAGGAGAAGGTAATGCCGGATGCATACGCACCGCTGTTGACGGTTGCAGTCAGACGGTAACGGGCATCCACATCGAGAGTCATTTCCGTTTTATCCAGTTTGATTGAGGTCGGAGCTGCCTGAATCGTCACAGTACAGGAGCCCTTGACACCGTTGGTCAGCGTGACCGTAACGGTAACCTTGCCTGCTTTTTTTGCAATCAGGTGATGCTCGTCATTCAGCTCGGCAATGCTCGTATCGGAAACATGCCAGACTGCATTTTCAAGTCCCGTGCCCGTATCCGTGCTTGCAACGATGCGTGCATACATGCCGACCGCAAAGGTCATGGCAGAGGATTTGACGGTCACCTTGGTGGCACGCTCGGAAACGGTATAGGTGCAGAATGCGGAAATACCATTGTACGCGGTCACGGTTACGGTGGCAGTGCCTGCCTTCAGGGTGGTCACCTTGCCGTTTTCGTCCACGGTCAGAACAGACTTGTCAGAGCTTACAAAGGACAGCTTGCCGAGATATGCATCCGCCTCGGCAACAGCTGTCAGAGTATGCGTATCCCCGACATAGAGGGTATGCGAGGTCTTGTTCAGCTTGAGTGCTGCAGGTGCGGCAGATACGGTGATGCAGCAAACCGCCTTTGTGCCGTTGTATGCTTGTGCGGTGATGATTGCCGTGCCGATCGCCTGGGCGGTCACAACACCGTTCTCCACGCTTGCAACTGTCAGATCATCACTGCTCCATACAATACGGGAAAGATCAATTGCAGTGTCCGCCTGCACAGAAAGCTGCAGCTGTACACCGACACCGGTCTGTGCATCGGCACGCGAAAGCGTCAGTGTCTGCGGTGCATTTACAACCGTCACATTGCAGGTTGCGGTTCTGCCGTCAGCAGCGGTTGCTTTGAGTGTGACGGTACCTGCCTGCAAAGCGGTAACAGTGCCGTCAGCGGCAACCTTCACCACAGAGCCGAAGCCGCTGTAGCGGATATTTTTGAGTGCTTGCGTACCTGAAAGGACAGTATTTTTGATCTGTTCACCTACACCGAGGGTCAGACCTGCTTTTTCAAAACGAAGTGCCTGATCGGACACAACGGTAACATTCATCTGTGCGGAAACATTATTGTAAAGGGTTGCGGTAATCACAGCCGAGCCTGCCTGCAGGGCGGTCAGTTTACCGTTGTTATCGACCTTCACAACTGCAGGTGCGCTGCTTTCGTACGAACGGGCAAAGCTGCCTGCCTCATTCAGAAGAAGTGAACAAACATCGGTTTCACCGACATGCATCTGCTTGTTCTGTTCGGCAAAGGCAACGCTTTCGGGCGCAGCAAGCACCGTGACGGTCACATACACTTTACCGACCGGGGAGCTGACAAGAACCTGCGTTCTGCCGCACTTTTCAGCCGTGACAACACCGTCAGCAGAAACACGGACGGTCTGATCATCCGCAGACTGATATGTTGTTTCGCCGAATGCAAACGAGGACAGACTGACCGATTCACCGACACCGAGTGTCAGACTTGCGCCAGCTTTTTCAGCCACCACCACATCTGTTGCGACGGCGCCGTTGCAGGCAACACCGTTTATATAGCGGTAAGCGCAAACGGAAACAGAGCCGCTTGTCAGCTTGTCAGCAACAAAGTTATATTTATTTGTCTGCACATCGGCAAGGCAAACCGCATCTGCAAACACCTTATAGCCGTCTGCACCGTTGACAGGCTCCCAGACAAGGGCACACTGTCCCTGCGCAAGCGTTGCGCTGCTGATAACGGGTGCAGCAGGTGCGGTATATGCAATCAGCACATCGGATTCTGCAAGCACATTTTCATCCGCATCCACAGCCTGCACACGCAAAAACAGCTCTGCACCGGCAGGCAAGGCTTCAATGCGCTTTGCGGTTGCAGTTCCCGAGGTGAGCAGATCCCATTTTTCATTTTCATATAAGTAAATGTCATAGCGGGCAGCCGTTTCAACAGCATCCCACACAAGATCAACTGCATTCTGCGGACAAGCGGACACATCCTGCGAGAATGCAAGGGTTTGTGCCGCCTGTGCATACGAAGTCAATACAGACGGGACAGGCTGAACACAAGCCACCGTCAAGGTGATTGCCAGCACAAGGGCGACCAACACAGATAAGACATTTTTCTTCAAGGAGCAACACCTCTTAATAAATAAAACATACTGAAATATAATATCATAAAGCGTGACACTATGTCAATGTAAGAAAAACAAAATAATAAGCAGTTTGCGCAAAAACAAACTGCTTATACAAAAATTAAAGAACTTTGCTCAAAAATGTTTTCAGACGGTCGGTCTGCGGATTGGCAAAGAAGTCCTGCGGATTGTTTTCTTCCGCAATAATACCCTCGTCAATGAACAGAACACGGGTACCGACCTCACGGGCAAAGCCCATTTCGTGGGTGACAACCACCATGGTCATACCGCTTTCGGCAAGCTCCTTCATAACATCCAGAACCTCACCGACCATTTCGGGGTCGAGTGCGCTTGTCGGTTCGTCAAACAGCATCACCTTGGGATTCATGGCAAGTGCTCTTGCGATGGCAACACGCTGTTTCTGACCACCCGAAAGTGTGGACGGATAAGCGGAAGCCTTTTCTTCAAGCCCGACTCTGCGAAGCAGTCTTCTTGCTTCTTCTTCGCAATGGGCTTTCAGCTCCTTGGCTGTTTTCGGACCGGTATAGGACGGATCCTTTTTCAGCTTTCTGAGCTTTTTCTTACCGAGGCAATAGGGTGCGAGCATGACATTGTCAAGCACGGTCTTGTTGTTGAACAGATTGAACTGCTGGAATACCATGCCGATTTTCTCACGGTGGCGGTTGATGTCCACATGAATATTGGCAATGTCCTCCCCCTCAAAGATGATGGAGCCGCTTGTCGGATCCTCCATGCAGTTCAGACAGCGCAGGAATGTACTCTTACCGCTGCCGGACGGGCCGATCACAACGACCTTTTCGCCCTCATGGATGGTGGTAGTAATGCCCTTGAGCACTTCATGATCGCCGAAGCTTTTTTTCAGGTTAACGACGTCTATCACTTTTTGCCAACCACCTTTCCATAAATTTAAGTCCAATGGTAATTACAACGACAAGTACGATGTAGATCACCGAAAGCACGATATAAGGCACTGTATACTCATAGGTACTCGTACCGATCTGCTTGAACGCGTAAACCAGATCGAGTGCACCTGCATAACCGATGATGGAGGTTTCCTTGATCAGGGCAATGAATTCGTTGCCGAGGGTCGGCAGAATGTTTTTGATTGCCTGCGGAACCACGATCTTGATCATGGATGCGGAATAGCTGAAACCGACCGCACGGGCAGCCTCCAGCTGACCGGGATCCACGGAATTGATGCCGCCGCGCATGATTTCGGACACATACGCACCGCTGTTGACACCGAAAATGATGATACTTGCTTCAACAGCACTCAGCTTGAAGCCCATGGACGGGAACAAAACGAAGTAGCCGAGCAGCAGCTGTACCATAACGGGTGTTCCGCGGAACAGGGCAACATACAGCGAGCATATTTTTTTGAGAATAGCGGGAATGCGTTGCAAAACCCACATGATTGCAAAAAACAGATAATAGAAAGTGACAACCCGCAACAAAGGCTTTTTCGGAAAACGTGCCAGAAAACGGTCATAACGGCTCTGCATGGCATAAGGCAGAATCGGGTACTTCGGCATGACGCTGATCACAGCAATCACACAACCGATGAGCATACCGATGATAAGCCCCAGCACGGCAACCTTTACGGTGTTTTCAAGACCGGCAATAACCTGCTTGTAGCCGCCTTTGTCGATAAAGTTGACAATGAATTTACCCCATTTGAGGGAAAAGTCTGTCAGCATCTCTTTTCACCTGCCGCACCGCCGATCGGATACGGCAAATCCCCTTTCCGGTATAATTGATTAAAAACAACCCCGTCTTACAGGCGGGGTTGCGAGATTCGGTTTAAACGACTCAGCCGTTTACGCCTGCAACAATGTTGTTTGCGGGAGCTTCGTCAATAACAACATAAGCAATGTTGCCGTTGATGATATCCTGCACAGCAAATGCACCGTTGGAGTAGCCGACACCTTCAAGGTTTGCAAAACCTGCAAAGTCCCAATCAGCATCGCCGACAACATAGAAACCGCCGGTGGTGCCGGTCTGATAACCAACCTTGGTGCCTTCTGCAAGACCTGCAAGAACAGCTTCTGCATCAGCTGCGGTTTCGCAAGCATCAAAAGCGGTGTCAGCAGCGGGAGCAATGATCTTCTGGGAAGCATTGTAATAAGAGGTAGAGAAATCAAGGATTTCTTCGCGTTCAGGCTTGATGGTCAGGCCGGAAGCAGCGACATCGCACATACCTTCACCGACAGCGGTGCAGACGGAATCGAATTCCATGTCGTTAACAGCAAGGGTCTTGCCGAGAGACTGTGCAAACAGGTTCATGATTTCGATATCAACACCGTAGTAGTATTCACCTTCAACATATTCGAAGGGAGCGAACTGTGCATTGGTAGCGATAACAAGCTGATTGTCGGAAGCACCGACGGTTGCATCAGCAATCAGAACGCCTTCGGGAGTACCGTCACCGAAGTACTTGTTCATGATTTCGTCGAACTTGCCGTTTTCCTGAATTTCTGCAAGGAAAGCGTTGAGCTGGTCAAGAAGCTCGGTGTTGCCCTTGGTAACTGCGAAAGCATACTGCTCTTCGGTCAGGGGGATGTCGATGACCTTGAGAATGCCTTCAACAACAACGTCGCCTCCGGTTACGTCGCCTGCGGTTACATCGCCTGCAGTAACATTACCGTCGGTAACATCACCGTTGGTTGCAACATCTGCATCATTGCTGCAAGCGGCGAAGCAGCCGATTACAAGGCAAAGAGCGACAAGAACGGAAAGAATGGATACAAACTTTTTCATTTTTTTACACTCCTTTATAAAAGTCGAACACAGTATAGCACACTTTTATTTTTATGCAAGCCCCGTTTTCGTTTTTCTCTTTTTAGTCCGATGATTGACAATTTTTCTTCTTTGTTTTTGTGCATTCCGACGAAGAATTTTCTTCACTTGCCGACAAAAAAGCACAAATACAGATAAGAACCTGCATTTGTGCGTTCATTTCAAATATGTATATATGCAACTTATGCAACGGGAAGTGCATATTTTTGCGAAAAGCGTGCATATTGCTCCTGAAATTCGGGATTGCCGTGCTTGATCTTGTTGAGATATTCATGCATATCCATCATATCATGTGCCATTTCGATCATACAGCCTGCGATATTGGAGCAATGGTCGGACACACGCTCAAAGTTATTCAGCAGATCCGCCCATACAAAACCGACTTCAATGGAGCATTCGCCCTTTTGCAGACGCTTGATATGGCGCGAGCGCAACTGCTCCTTCAGATCATCCACAACCTGTTCAAGCGGCTCGACCTGTGCGGCAGCCTCGAGATCGTTGTTCAGGAATGCCTTCATGGTGTAGAAAACGATCTCATCGGTGGCTTCCGACAACACCTTCAGCTCACGCTGTGCGGCATCGGTGAAAGCAATTTTCTTCTCGTTGATTTCTTCTGCCGATTCAAGCAGATTGACCGCATGGTCGGAAATTCGTTCAAAGTCACCGATCATATGCAGCAGCTTTGCGGATTCATGGCTGTCGGCATCGTTCATGGGGAAGGTATTGAGCTTGACAAGATAACTGCCCAGAATATCCTCATAGCGGTCCGCCTTGTTTTCGAGCTTACGGACCCGTTCGGCAAGCTCGGGTGTATATTCTTCAAGCGAAATCATGGCCTTGCCCAATGCTTCCTCCGAGATTTTTGCCATTTTCACCGTCAGGTCATGACAGCGCTGAATGGCAAGCGCCGGGGTATGCATAAGGCGTTCGTCGATCTCGATTTTTTCTTCCTTGGCATCCTCACCCTTGGGCTCGGTGATGAGCTTCATCGAAAGCTTTTCGAGCAAGCCCGTTGCCGGGAACAGCACAAGTGTGCAGGCTACATTGAAAACAGAGTGCGCAACAGCGATCGATACCTCACTGGCCGCCTGCGTGAACAAAGGCAGATCGAATACCGCTTTTACACCGCAGAACAATGCAAGCATGATAACAGTACCGATGATATTGAACGACAGATGCACAAGCGAAGCGCGGCGGGCATTGCGGTTTGTGCCGACCGAGGACAGCATGGCGGTCACGCAGGTACCGATATTCTGACCCATGATGATCGGAATGGAGGTACCGACCGAGATCTGTCCCGTGGAGGACAGTGCCTGCAGAATACCGACCGAAGCGGACGAGGACTGAATAACAGCCGTCATCACCGCACCGACAAGCACACCGAGCAAGGGATTGGAGAACATGACAAGCATATTGCGGAAGGCTTCAACCTCACGAAGTCCTTCCACGGCGGAGGACATGGCATCCATACCGAACATCAGCGTTGCAAAGCCGAGCAGAATGACACCGATATCCTTCTTTTTATTGTCCTTGAAGCCCATGTAAAGAATGATACCGATGAGCGCAAGGACGGGAGAAAACGAGGTCGGCTTCAGGAGATTGACAAGCAGACTGTCACCCTCAATGCCCGACAAGCTCAGAAGCCATGCCGTGACGGTGGTACCGACATTCGCACCCATGATCACATTGATTGCCTGTCGCAGTGTCATGATACGGGAGTTGACAAAGCCGACCACCATGACCGTGGTGGCAGACGAGGACTGAATGACAGCCGTAACCCCTACACCGGTCAGAAAGCCGGCAAGCTTGTTTGTGGTCAGCTTGCCGAGCAGACTTTTCAGCCCGTTACCGGCTGCCTTTTCGAGGGATGCCCCCATGATATTCATGCCGAACAAAAACAGACATAAACCACCGATCAAAGACAATACATTAAAAACATCCATAACCGTTTCCTCTTTGATTTATATTCAGATTTCCTGTTCAACAAACTGCGTTCCGTCATAATTATAAATGCAGCGAACACCGTTTCTTCGCAGTGCCGCCAGCGCCACATCAAACGCATAGTCGAGCTTTGTGCAATCGTGGCAGTCACTGCCCAGCGTGACACGGGCATTGCGTTCGGCAAGGCGGCGCATGAGGAACTCGGCAGGATACGGCCAATCCGTAGCCCCTCTTGCCATGGCGCCCGTATTGACCTCCACGGGAATGTCCGCATCGATCACGGCATCGAGTGCCTGCAATGCGACATCGACATAACGGGGATCGGTCTGATCGGGCACACCGTGCTTTGTGATCAGGTCAAAATGTGCAACAAACAGCGGCTTGTGCTTCAGGGAATCGACAACGCTGTCGTAATAGGCTTTTGCAAAAGCGACCTTGTCACCGCCGAAGCCCTCATCCACACATTTTTGCGTGGCTGCGGCACTCAGATCAATGGGATGATACACCCCGTTTGCCTTGACATAATGCACACCGCTGATGAAGTAATCACAGCCGTCGGCATCGTGAATATCACTGAAATAATCAATTTCAATACCGAGCAGCACCTTGATTCTGTCGGCATATGCAGCCTGCAAGGTGCGCACAGTGGATTTGTATTCGTCATAGCGTGCAGGCGGCACGCAATAGGATGTGTCAAAATCGGTATAGCTGTGGTCGGAAAGACCGATCACCTCAAAGCCGTTGCCGATGGCAGCTTCAATGATTTCACGCACACTGTGCTTGCCGTCCGAAAAGGTGGAATGTGTGTGCAGATTCCCGGTATAAAGCATTTCAATCTCCTCTTTCTTTTATCCTAAAGATTCACTCGCATAATCATAAAGACTGATATTCATATCCACCGTACCGTTGATGCCTGCAACGGTGCCCGATTTGGTATATTGCCAGATTGTATAATGATAATAATAGGTCGGCTTGTCGTTATATTGCGCAAGCCAGCAATCATAGCCCGACAGGGTTTCAAGATCGTAGTCATAATACCCGAGGTCGCAGTTGAGATAGATCATCGGGCGGTAGCCTGCCTGCATGATGCGGTCACAGAAAGCCTTGGCACAGGCGGTAATGACCTCGGATTCCGTGTTGTAGGTGCGCGAATCGGTAATGGAATAACGCTCCCAGTCAAACACAATGGGATATGACAGCGGATAGCCCTTGACAAGCTCCAGTGTAAATTCCGCTTCTTCAAGTGCTTCCTCAACACTGATTGCCTGTGAAAAGAAATACACACCGACCTGCAGGCCTGCATTCAGTGCACTCTGTATGTTCCTTTTGAACATTTCATCCTCGCAGATCTTCCCCTCCGAGCCGTAGCCGCGATAACCCGCACGGATGAATGCAAAGGTGATGCCGTCATTTTTTACGGCCTTCCAATCGATTTCCTCCTGATAGGATGACACATCAATGCCTGTATACGCAATAACGCTTGTGTCATTATAAACCATCCGTCCGTTGCCTGTTTTCAAAAACAGATCCGTATTCCATGCGGCAGTGTTGACCTGATAATTACGGATGACATGCCCCTGCACATCCTCCACATAATACGGCACGGTGGTGGCAGCATTCTGCGCCTGCAGGATTTTACCCGACAAAAGATCGGGACTCCACTTGCAGCCTCCGCAGAAAAGGAGTGCCAAAATCAATATAAACAGCGGCAAAAGTCGCAGCTTCATTCGTTTTCCTTTCCCCGATTGTCTTGCAATCAGTATTTTAATGTGTTAATATAGAAATAACACACAGAAATTAAATCATTCTGAATTATTGTAACACAGCCAATACTGTTTTGCAAGCACAAACGGAGGTCACATGAAAAATTACCGTCTTGTTTCCCCTTATGAAAATATTGTCTGGTCGGGCGAGGGCGCATGGCGCCGCTACAAAGGCAATCTGCACACGCACTCGGTCGCAAGTGACGGCGAAATGGATTTAAGGGATGCCGTTCTCGCTTATTACAACCGTGATTTTGATTTTCTTGCCATGACCGACCACGGTGTGACGGGAAGACCGTGGGATGAATGCCCGTCCAAGCCCCTGATGTACCGTGCGTTCCGTGCCATGCGGCATTATGATCTCAATTGGTTCACCACCGAAGAAAGCAAGCAAATTGCGGACGGTTCGTTCCCCCTGCCCGACGGTAATGCAAGAGGAAAAGGGATGCTGTGCGTACCCGGCGGCAACGAAATGTGCAACCTGACCGCCACCAAAACCCATGTCAACGGCTTTTTCATGAAAGGCTGCGAGATGTTCGGCGGCAAGGAAAATGACTATGAATGTGCCGTCAAAGCGGTGGAAGAAAACGGCGGTGTATCCTTTATGAACCACCCCGGCAGCTGGCTGAACACAAACAAGGATAAAAACAAAATCCATGACCCGTTCATGATTCACTACTTCGGCAACATTCTGCTGAAATACCCGACCTGCCTGGGCATTGAGGTGTTCAACGAAAAGAATTCCTCGACCCCGTGGGACAGATACCTGTTTGACCACCTGCTGCAATACTGCCTGCCGCACGGCAAAAAGGTGATTGCCTTCAGCAACGGTGATATGCACATTGAACGGGATGTGGATTCCTCATTCTGCTATTTCTTCATGCCCGACCTGACACTCGACAATGTCAAGACCGCCATGCAGGCAGGCACATCCCTGTGCGTGACACGCATCATCCGTGCCGATGAAACCTTCGGCCCCGAGCAGGATATGGACAAGCGCAACGACCCCTCCCCCGTGCCGCTGTTCGACAAAATTGCAACCGACGGACACAAAATCACCGTCTCTGCCACCGATTTTGACCGCATTCTGTGGATCGCCGACGGCAAGGTCATCAAAGAAGAAAAGTTCGATGCCATCCAAGAAAACGGCACATTCACCCTCGACCTCGACACTGTTGACGATGCAGAGAATTTCCTCTATGTAAGAATGCAGGCTTCGTCCGAAAACGGCATCTGCCTGACACAGGCGATCGTCCTCGACGACGGCAGCGAGCCCAAGCCCCACAAAGTCAGCGAAGAAGACATCAAAGCCCTCAAGCAGCTGCGCAGAAAAAGCAACCGCTTCGTGCTGCTCGTCGGCGGCATCCTCGGCGAAATCCCCTACCGCATCCGCCTGATGAAAGCCCGCAAGCAAGGCAATGCAGACAGATAAAACAATTCACATAAGAAAAGCCCCACGGCAGTTTTTTGCAAACCGCCGGGGGGCCTTACTTATTTAATTTGCAGAAGTTCCGCTTACATACATATATTTTCTGTTTGAATCAAATTGAAGCACTCTGTCAACATCATTTTCAAGTCGAGCAGTTTCCCCTTTTGCATAAGAATAAAGTTCATCTTCATTGGTCAGGTAATATATTACATTCACATTTTTGCAAAAAACATCATCAATATCATCTGCAATTTTCACACTTTCCCCCTTGTCATAAAGAAAAACTTCTTCATTGGACGGACTGTAACAGATAATGCTTCCATCAGCGAGAACTTCATACCCATCAACATCATATGCAACCAGTTTTTTATCCATATACAGATCATAGCATTCCTTGGAATCCCATTCTCTGAAATTTTTCAGAGAAATCAATCTGCCGAATTCATCAAATGTGTAGTTAAAGTATTCCACTTTCGACTCATATATGTCATCACTTACAATTGTATTCTCCGCTAACGTAAGTACCCGAAGTTCTGCTTCATATTTTTCACCGTCAATATTCAGATCCGTATAATAAAACAATTGATCTTCTTCCGGGGAGAAAAACATAACATTTCCGTCAACTTCTTTCTGCGGAACAATTTCATAATATTCTCCGTCTTTAATCAGATACCATGCAACTGTGTTTTCATACGCATCTTTAATTTTCTGCTCAAACTCATCAAAGTAGTCATAATTTGAAAATGTAGTCTGATGCAGATCCTGATTTTTATTTTCAACTTTATCTCTAAACTTTTCAATTTTATCAATTTCATCCACAAAGTCCTGAATATAAGGTGCTTTGATTGTATTGTATTTAAATGTTTTTATGAGTAGTGAGTTATCCGTTTGTGCAACTATGTCAGAACATGAACAAACCTCCATCACCTTTTCGCCGTTAAAATAATACAATGTTATCGGCTGTATGAAGTCACATTCCCTGCTTTGCAATTCCTCACGTGTCCACAGTCTGTAAAGCATTTCATTCCATTTTTTTGCGTTGGAATTATTTTTCTCTTCCAACAACTCTTCATCATCTTCTTTTAAATACAACGGATCAACGATAAAATCATACAATGTTTCGTATTCGACAGGTTCATCTTTAATGAAATACACCCCAATATCGGTAAATAACAATGAATACGATATTACATCTTCCGCAATTTTTACTTTATCGACACCACTTCTTTTCACCCAAAGCGAATCTGTTTTGTCTTTATAGTAATATATTTCCGACAGGTCTGCATTCAATTTTGGAATATATGAAACAGCACCGTCGATATGTTCTGCTTTTTCGTTGAATCGCTGACTGTATAATTCTCCGTTTTTCGACAGCCACAAAAACAACTCAAAATCATCCGCAACCCAGAATTTTGCAACATCGGTCTGCATTCTGTTTCTGTCTTTCATGTTATAATGATAAAGATTCCCTTTATTATCAAGACATATAACATTTTTGCCGTCAGCAGAAGCGGAATATTGTACGATACCTTCCGCAATTTTAACAGGCTCCTCTTTCGGTTTATTCAGCCGTTTATAATACAAGGCAAAAACATCTTCATTGTCGTTAGCGCCGAATTCAATTTTTTGCGGATAAAATACTATTTTATTGTTTGATGCAAACTTAAATGCACAACTGCTTGAATAAGTAGAGGTAACATCTTCTTCATTTGCATAAATATTTTCAGCAATCAAAATCGGCTGTTTTTTATCAGAATCAAGATAATATGCTGCATTGTCTTTGATAAAAACCGTATACTTCTGCACTTTATCTTTTTTACCTGTAGCAACAAGAAGAACAACCAAGACAAAAACGGCAATCGCGACAGCAACACCAATCATCATACCCTTTTTCTTTTTCGAGGCAGATTGCTTTTCGGGCACTGTCGCAACAGGTTGCTTGCTTTCTTCAACAGCTTCGCAGTTCGGGCATTTTTCAGTTTCAAATTCCGTACCGCATTTTTCACAGATTGACATACAAAAATCTCCTTTAACATATTTTATGTTATAAAATATAACATATATTTACAACCATTGTCAAGACATAATAGTGATGAGGTGATTTTCTTGGATGAAAAACTCATTATAAAAAAAGCGGTAAAAGGAGAAGACGGATACAAAACCTTCTCTGTACGGATAAAAGATGAAACCGTTGACCGTCTGCAGGAGCTTGCAACAATTACGAACCGTTCCCGCAATGAACTGATTAACATCCTTCTGACCTTCGCAATAGACCATTGCGAGGTCGATTGAGAATTTTTTCAAATTATTTCAAAAAAGGGATTGACAAATACATTTCGACATGCTATACTAACCAAGCATTGAGGGAGTAACACCTCTCATGAACAGTCGGTGTCTATAACATTGAGGTTCCACCCGTTCCCATCCCGAACACGGTAGTTAAGCTCAACTGTGCCGAAAATACTTGGCGGGAAGCTGCCCGGGAAAATAGGTCGTCGCCGACACAAACGAAACCACCCAATCGGGTGGTTTTATTTTTGCAAAAAGAAAAGCGCTATTTGCGAATTTCATTGACACTTTCCAAAAAGTGTATTAAACTGTTCCCCGAATCCGATACAAACAGGAGGAGCTTATGCAGAAACGATATGAACTTGACATGACCACCGGGCCGTTTCTGAAAAAGATTTTCATTTTCGCCATTCCGATGGTTTTCACGGGGCTGTTGCAGCTGCTTTATAACACGGCGGACGTGGTTGTGGTCGGCAAATTTGCAGGCGAAACCGCCTTGGCGGCAGTCGGCTCCACGGGCTCGCTGATTCACCTGATATTGAATGTCTTCATCGGCCTTTCCATGGGCTCGGGTGTTATGGTCGCCCGTCACATCGGTGCACAGGATGATGACAACATCCACAAATGCACCCACACCGCCATGTGCATCAGCCTGTGTGCCGGTATTTTTATTGCTCTGCTCGGTTTTTTCTGCTCGCGTGAGCTGCTGATTCTGATGAACGCCCCCGAGGATGTGCTCGACAAGGCAACGCTGTATCTGAAAATTTACTTTCTGGGTGCCCCCGGCTCCATGATCTACAACTTCGGCTCGGCTGTAGTGCGTGCCACGGGCGACACCAAAAGACCGCTTGTTATTCTCGGTCTGACAGGCCTTGTCAATGTCGGACTGAATCTGGTGCTTGTCATATTCTTCCACATGGATGTTGCAGGTGTTGCCATTGCTACCATCACCGCACAGTATTTGTCGGCAATCTGCATTGTATGGCGCCTGATGCGTATTGAGAATGCCTGCCGCCTGATTCCGAAAAAAATGCGCTTTCACAAGCGCGCACTGATTGACATTCTGCATATCGGTCTGCCCGCGGGCATTCAGAGCGCCTTGTTTTCGATTTCCAATGTTATCATTCAGTCCACGGTCAACTCCTTCGGCACGACCGCCATGGCAGGCATTGCCGCAGGCTCGAATGTGGACGGCTACATATTCACCTGCACCAATGCCATTGCGCAGACGGCGATGAATTTCACCTCGCAGAACATCGGCGCTAAAAAATATGAAAATGTTCCGAAAATGTACCGCTACTGTCTGTCCACCGCCTTTGTTGCCGCCGCGGCATTGAGTGTCATCGCCTTTATATTCAGAATGCCGATTGTCGGCATGTTCTCGGACGAAGCGGATGTCATTGCCATCGGCGCCGACCGTCTGACGCTGATCCTTCCCTTTTACTTTTTCTGCTCGCTGATGGATGTCACGGCAGGACAGGTACGCGGTATGGGCCGAAGCGTGGAGCCGATGATCATTTCTCTGCTCGGTGCATGCGGCAGCCGCCTTTTGTGGGTATTTCTGATTCTGCCGCTGAACAGAACACTTACCATGCTGTATTGGTCGTATCCCGTATCGTGGGCGCTGACCTTCTTCGCACAGACGGCATTTTATTTCTATGCCGCCCACAAGCTCAAAAAGAAAGCACTGCTTGTACAATAATCATTTCCGGGAGCTGTTAAAAAACAGCTCCTTTTTTTGATACAATGATAGACATACCGTTTTTATTATGATACAATGAAAAAAAACACAAAAAGGAGATAATAAAAATGCAACACACAATCAGAAAATTGCTGTGCTGCCTGCTCTGCATGCTTCTTGTTTGTGCAGCCATGTTGCCGGCTATCGCAGCCGAAACGACAATGCAGACCGCAACAGCGCAGGCACCTGCACAATTCGCAAGCAACAACAAAAAGGCAAGTCTGAGAAGCATCGCAGTATCGGACACGATCAAAGAATTGCTGCGAACGGCAATTGTCAACTGTGAACCGTCCATCAACATCAGCGGATACAACATTGCATATTCCCACGATCTTCTGAATGCTTTTTACGGTGTCATCAGCAACGAATTTGCAGAAGCTTTTCATGTAAACGGACTTTCATGCACCTATTCGGGCGGTTACTTTTATGAATTGAAATTCAGTTATTCCTGTTCGGCGGAGGAATATGCACAGCAATACGCTGCCTGCACCAGTGCCGCCGACAAGCTGCTTGACGGCATCGAAAACAACGCTGACCTGACCGATGTTGAAAAGGCACTGCTGCTGCACGACCGTCTTGCCTTGCATTGCGAATACGGCGATGTTTACGCAGACCGCTATGAAACCGCCACACTGTACGGCGCTCTTGTGGGCAGAAAGCCCGTCTGCCAGGGCTACGCGGTTGCATACATGTATCTGCTGGAGCAGATTGGCATTGAAAGCGAAATCACATCCTCCGAAATGCTCAACCATGCATGGAACATCGTATATATTGACGGCACAGCCTATCATGTTGATGTCACATGGGATGATCCGACTGCCGATGTCTACGGCCGCGTGATGCACAATAACTTCCTGCTTTCCACAACCGCACTGCAGACGGGTGTCCATTCCGCCTCCCCTCACGATGCGGATGATTTCAATCTGACACCGTCAGACACAAGCTATGATTCTTATTTCTGGCAGAACAGTGAAGCCGCTTTTCAATTGCTGAACGATGAAATCTATTACATCGATTCGGTTGCACAGGAAATCAGAAAAATGTCCGGTCACAACACCCTTGCTTCTGTTGCAGACGCATGGCATATCAGCGATACCGGCTACTACCTTGTCGGTAATTTTGCAAAGCTTGCCTGCGTGAATGACACATTGTATTGCAGTATGCCCGAGGCGGTTTACACCGTGAATACGAACAACGGCGCAATGGAACTGTTTTATGAGCCGGAGCTGACCATTGACGGCGAGCGTTTTTACTGTATAGAGGGCTTTGCCTATGAAAACAACACGCTTTATTTTGATTATGCAAATATGAAGGACGGCTATATCAACACCCAAAAAACCACCGTCACATTGACACCCGAGATCCGATACGGTGACATCGACAATGACGGCAATGTCTCGGCAGGCGATGCAAGAATTGCACTTCGCGTTTCGGTCGGCCTTGAAACACTTTCCGAAGCACAGCTGCAAGCCGCCGATATTGATGCAGACAATGCTGTCACCGCCGCTGATGCAAGATTGATTCTGCGATACAGCGTAGGACTTACAAGCGATTGGCCGAGATAACAAGATGCGTTCCACAAGAAAACGGCTTCGCCGTAACGCGGCGACCGTTTTCGATTCGTCCATCTCCGAGCACGTGCAACGGGCGACGGAGGGACATATAATTTTTTTTGCTTTATAGGAACGCAGTTTCCTATAAAGTAAAAAAAACAGCGGTGAAAAACCGCTGTTTTTTATGCTTGATAATCAGTTATTGTAATCGGGAACTTCCTGAAAATCGTCCGTCACCTCGGGTTCGGTGACAATTTCTTCAAAATCTTCCTCAGGTGCTTTGGTTGTTGTTTCAACAGGAGCTGTCGTGGTTTCTGTTTCACCGGGCATGTTGCCGTATTTTGCTGACACAAGCACACCGTAGTTGTTGTCAATTTCCTCATACGCATCATAGAAATTGACTTCACAATAGCTCATGTTTGAATTGTTGAACATGGGAACATAGACGGTGGCATACATTGTGAAGATGAATTCCTGAATCGGCATCATGACCTTCTGAAACAAACGGGTCATCATGGAAGCATTGCTGCCGTCGGTGTATTTGCCGTACAGCTCAACGGTTTTGCTTTCACCGGCTGCCAGGGAACCGACAACAATATAAATCTGGTCATCATCCAGATCGAGATGCTTGTGGCTCTTGGTTTCCACATAAACACGCTCGGCATCCACACGGCCGATGTTGGTTACGGTGATGTTAAAAACGACCTTTTCATCAATACCGTAGGAAGATTCTTCTGCCTCCACCTTTACGGCAAGTTTGGGCTTGAAAATGGTGTCACTCTCTGCAGCAAGGGCAGGAATCACAGCACTGCAGGCAAGCAGAACGACAAGAAGAACGGATAAAACGCGCGAAATCTTTTTGGACATAAACAAAAAACCTCCTTTTTTTTGCAACACTTTATTACATTTGTATTTTACACAAATTTGGAGAATTTGTCAAGCATTGTCAGCAAGTTGCTTGCTTTTTGATCTTCTCCACAACAAGAGAACCGGAACAAACACAAATACAGCAATCAAGGCTGCAGCCAGGAACATCGTTTCCGTCGGCAGCGGTGTTTCAACATTGTATTCATTGAGATAGGTTCTTGTGGAATTGGAAATGGCAAGGTCACCGATATAAGGACCGACCACCATGGGAATGAGCACATAGAACACCATGCGGATGCCCTGGAACTGACCGACCTTGTCCTCGGGCGTGTAGTCACGCACGCTGGCATTCAGCAGAATGGTAAGCACTGCATAGCCGACCAGTGCAGGAGCAATGGCAGGAAGCGTACTGCCGACATCTCTGCCGAATGCAAACACAAGGAACAAACCGACCACAAAGCCGGCAGATGCAATCAGAAACACCTTGGTTCTGCCGATCTTTGCCTGCTTTGTAAGCAGAATCACAATGCCGGGAATGATGATTGCCAATGCAATGACTGCACCGATGATGGTCTTTACACCGAGCAGCTCCGGTGTGTTTTTAAGAATGACATGTTCCAGATAAATGAACAGATACGGGAACCAGACCTGCACGCTGATGTTGAAGATACACACAGCGGCAAAGGACAGATACAGATCCTTATGCTGTCTGACAACCGACGGACGGAAGCCGTACACAACATCCGACCAGTAATTGCCGTTGACCTGACGGATACCGCTTCTGGATTCGTTCAGGCTGAAAATGCCGATGATACCGCAAAGGGTGACCGCTGCACCGAGGATGAGGAAGAAGGTGGAATAGCCGATCTTGCCGACCACTGCCATAAGACCCATGACGATGCCCGTAGCGGCAAGCGGAAGCACGGCAAGCACGGATTCGGTCACAGGGCGGTTGGATTCGTCCGTAACATCGGTGACCCATGCATTGAAGCTCGCATCATTACTCAATGAGCCCATGAAGGTCATGATGACATCCATGATGATAACCGTCCATACCGTAACGGTCAGAATGCGCAGCATGTCACTCGACTGCAGGATCGCTGCCGTGTTTTCAAGCGAGATAAAGCCGAACAGGGCGGTAACGATACCCCAGACGATGTAGCCTGCCGAAAGGAAGATCTTACGGCGGTTCATGCGGTCGCTGAGTGTGCCGAGCAGCAGGGTGGAAATAAAAGCGGCACAGGCGCTGAGCGCGACCATGTTGCTGATGGCGGTGCTGAACGGGATGGCATTGTCAATGGCAGCCTGATCCGTCACATTGCCGTAGATAGAGTTGTAGAGGAATGTATTGAAAACCATGTTTTCCACATTCCATGCGATCTGACCGGCCGTGCCGAACAGAATCAGGTTGAACCATGTGCGTGCGCCTAATTTAGAACGTTGCATACTATCAAGCTCCTTTTTGTATAGTAAAAGTATGTGCCGATAAATGCTTATTTAATCTGCGTACCGACGGGAACGCAGTCATCCACGAAAATAACCTGACAACCGCAGGCATTGTTGGTGGCGGCAAGCAGCATGCCGTTGGACTGCACACCGCTGAAACGGGCAGGCTTGAGGTTGGCAATGACAATGATCTTCTTACCGACAAGCTCCTCGCAGGTGTAGTCATGCTTGATGCTGGAAACGATCACTCTTTCATCAAGTCCGTCATTGAGGGTAAGCTTCAGACAGTTGTGGGACTTGCGGATCTCCTGTGCCTTGACGATCTGACACACACGCAGGTCGATGTTGCCGAAGTAATCAATGTCGATTTCTTCCTTGATAGGCTGAACGGGATCGGGATCACCGTAAACCTTGGCAGGCTTTTCTTCAACAACAGGCTCTTCAACGGGAACATAGAGCTCAGCTTCCGTCTTGGGGGTGGAGAAATCGAGCAGACCGAGATACTTTTCGGAATCAATTGCAAACAGGAACAGATACAGACGCGGACCCTGTTCTTTGTCAATAAGAAGACGGTAAACGTTCTTGAAGAACTTTCCCTGTGCTTCCTTGAGGGCCTTCTTGTCGAGCTCTTCGCCTCTTGCCTGACCGGGAATTGCATAAATGGCGGTCTGCAGCTCGTCAAGATTGTAGCCGCCTGCCTGAATGTAGGCACGAAGCAGCTCGATTTCTTTCTTTTCCACATCGGAAAGGGTTTCGTAAAGATCCCAGTTGCGGGTCACACGCAGACGGTTGACACTTTCGGGTGCGCACTGCTCAAGCCAGAACTTTGCTCTTTCGAGTCTGTCTGCGAAGTCTTCATATTTATAGGGTGTGCCGATCTTGTCAAACACGACCTCGAGCATGGGCACATTGAAGTCAACAACGCTGCCGAGCTGCACAAGAAGTCCCATGGGAACGGGCTTGACTTCCCTGCCTTCGACCTTAGCAAAGTCCATGACGGACTGTGTGTATTCGTTTGCAGTACCGTTTGCAACTTCGTTGAGCATTTTATCAAATTCAAAATACTGACGCAGAATGCCGTCGTCGAAGCAGAAGTCGAAAGCCTTGAGGGGTTCGGTTTTGGCATACA
The DNA here is from genome assembly GCA_045587645.1 of Acutalibacteraceae bacterium. Classification (GTDB taxonomy): domain Bacteria; phylum Bacillota; class Clostridia; order Oscillospirales; family Acutalibacteraceae; genus RUG806. The sequence continues at coordinate 27,068 of JAZNCO010000049.1, forward strand.
GCCACAAAATGACTTCGGGCTGATAGAGTTTAAGAAGGGTGTCGGGGGTCAGGTTCAGGCCGCTGGAACCACTCATTTTACCCGTGGAACCCTTGATGCCGATAAATTCATAGCCTTGGAACATGGGGGGCTCATAACCGAAGATGGCACGGGCAATGTCCTTGCTTGTATCATAAGAGCCGTGGGGGGAAGCGTGGTCCTTTCCGCCGGGTTCAAAGTCAACGCCTTCATACATCCAGCGCATCGGCCAGTCAATCTTCCATGCAAGTTTGCAGTTAAAGTCCTTGGTAAAATCAAAGCTGCCGCAGTGACCGCAGGCACATTCAAACTGTGCAACGGTGCAATCGTCGCTCAGGGACACAATCTTGGTGGTATCGCGCTTGCATTCGGGGCAATAGATGGAAACGGGATAATAGGCTTCTCTTTCACCCTCGGCAGCGGTCTGCGTGCGGTGAGAATCGAGAATGTCAAAAATCTCGCCTCTCTTTTTCAGTGCGGTCAGGATGTGCTCGACATACTTGCCGCTTCTGTACATTTCAGCCTGACGGCGATAGTCCATGGTGATGCCGAATTTTTCCATGGATACCATGAATTCGTTTTCAAAATGGTCGGCATAGGTGGAAAATTCATCGTCATAGGGGTTGGGCACGTCCACATAAGGATAGCCGATGTATTTGTCGAAGCCTTCGGTGATGGCGGCAACGTTGACGGGCACCTTTCTCATGCGGTCAAACTCGTCCCATGAGAACAGAAGTCTTGCCTTTTTGCCGAGCTTGCGCAGTGCTCTTGTAACAAGCAGAGCCGTTGCAACGTCACGGAAGTTGCCGATATGAATGGAGCCGGACGGAGAAATGCCTGCCGCGCAGACATATTCTTCCTTATCGGGCTTTCTGCGAATGAGTTCTCTTGCAATTTCTTCAGACCAATGCATAATAAAAACACTCCTTAAAAGAAGACATAATTTAACTTATATATTATACAGATATTGGTAATAAAAATCAAGGGGTTTGAAATAAAAACAAAGGGCTGTTTTATTTACGAAAATCATTGACAAACCCTATTAAATAGGGTATACTTATCTTGAAAAGAAAGAGAGTTGAATTTTCAATGACAAGAACATTTGTTGAATTGCCGTTTTTTCAAAAGAAATGGAAATCAATGGGATTGGACGATAAAGATCTGAAAAGATTGCAGGAGGAACTGATTACTGACCCGAAGGTCGGAGCAGCCATGCAGGGCACGGGCGGAATCCGCAAAATGCGTTTTGCATTTGAAAAAAGAGGAAAAAGCGGTAGTGTGCGTGTAATTTATGTTGATTTTGAAGTTTACGAGAAAATTTTTCTCATAACTGCATATCCTAAAAATGAAAAAGACAATTTAACACCGGCAGAAAGAAATGAATTGAAGCAAATGATTCAGATTCTCGAACGCCAACTGCAAGAAAATGAACGCAAGGAGGATTGACCATGAGTTTATTTGATGACATCAAAACAGGATTGAATGAAGCAATTGAATTTGAAAAAGGCAACCTGAAAGCCAAAACAACAACCATATCCGTTGAGCCGGTCGGTGTCTACACCGCAAGCGAAATCAAATCCATACGCAACGGCACCGGTCTGACACAAAACCTGTTCGCAAAATATATGGGTGTATCGGTAAAAACCGTTGAAGCATGGGAAGCCGGTCGCAACCACCCCGACGGTGCAGCCTGCAGACTGTTGTCATTGACACAAAAAGACCCTTCATTCCCTGTCACCTCAGGAATTGTAATACTGTAAACAAACAACAGGACTACAGCATATTATTGCCATAGTCCTGTTTTATATTGCGATTATAATCCTAACAACTGCTTTTTCTTCACATCAAATTCTTCTTGTGTGATAACACCACTGTCAAGCAAATCCTTATATTTTTTCAGCTGCTCTGCCTCATCGACATTCGATGCTGTTACTGTCGCTGTTTCATTTTTCTTTTCCTTTCTTTCAATCAGAAGATTATTCAGCACATCATAAATTGCATTCGAATTTTTAATGACAAGGAACTTGATTTTTCCCGAAGATGTAGCGACAGCTACACCTTTCAAGATGCGAATCGTTGAAATTGCAGAAACAGAATCAACCGGCAAATCCACTCGTTTGCCCCATGCGCCTTTACCGTAAATTCGCTTATCGGTAACAGTCATTTCATAACTGTGTAGCCAGAAATAAATTAACATCGGAATTACAACAGTAACCACAAAAACCGGCAGCAAAGCAAAGATTAAATACTCCCAAAAAATATTTCTTATAAAATACACAAAAACAGTTCTGAACATTGCAATATAGTAACCTATTATCACAATTAGCAGAATTACAGATAAAATAACACCAGTCTTTACAATTGTATTTGTTATTTTCTTCACATCATACTGTTCACTTTTGATTAAAACTTTTTCTTCCATTTTTCATTTTCCTTTGTGTTTTTCAGGTTTTAATGCATTGATCGGAATTCGCCACGGACTTCCCTTTTTGTCTTGTTCTGCACCCGGGATTTTTCCGTTTCTGCACCATTGCGTTATTTGCGATGGCTTACATTCCCACAGTTCAGCCATCACTTTTGTGCCGACATAATCCCCCATACCTACCTCCTTAAAATAAAAAAGTGTGTGCTAACCAAAGTTATGCACACACGAAAAACACAAACTTCAATTTGCTACCACACAAAACCCTTTCCGACAACACAAAGAAGCACGAAAAGTGAAGTCTGTGCTTTTACCGGAAGATAAAAACACGACCTATTTTACGGAACAGTATTAAATTTTAGTGTGGTGCTTTTATTGTAGCACACTGCCTTGCATTCTGCAAGAGGAAGATTGAAAAGTTTTATTTTTCACAAAAGTCAGCGTTATACATAAATACACAACACAAATTTTGGCTAAAATAAGATTGCATCGTATTTTAGTCTTGACAATGGGTGTTTTTGTGACTAAAATAAGATTGTATCGTATTTTAGTCACAGTGAGAGGTGATATGGATGACCTATATCAAACGGGATATCGAAGAAAAAATCATTGCACTGTCAAAAGAGTATTCCTGCATACTGATCACCGGGCCGCGGCAGGTCGGCAAAACCACCGTTCTGCGGCAGCTTGCAGATGCTGACCGTGCGTATGTGTCATTGGATGACCTTGAAGAACGAGGGCTTGCAAAACGGGATCCCGCCATGTTTTTGCAGTTGCACCCCACCCCGATCATGATTGACGAGGTGCAATATGCCCCCGAGCTGTTTTCTTATATCAAAATGGAAATCGACAAGGGTGCAGCCCCCGGCACCTACTGGCTGACCGGATCGCAGGCATTCAAGCTCATGGAACTGGCGCAGGAATCCCTTGCAGGCAGGGTCGCCATTCTGCACATGCACGGGCTTTCACAGCATGAAATATACGGCAGCGGCAACTGCGAGCCGTTCACCCTTGACCTTGCGGCACTGGCACAACGACAGAAAACAAATGCCCCTGCTGACATTACGGGAATTTATGAGCGCATCTGGCAAGGCTCCATGCCGGGTCTTGTCAGCGGCAAATTCACAGACCGCGATGTATTCTATTCCGGCTATCTGCAAACTTACATTGACCGTGATGTGAAAGAACAGGTGCAGGTTTCGGATTCGCTTCTGTTCCGTGATTTTGTCCGTGCGGCCGCCTGCCGTGCAGGACAGATGCTGAATGTGCACGATATTGCGCAGGATGTCGGCGTATCGGATGACACTGCAAAACGATGGCTGCAGGTGCTTGAAAAATCGGATGTTATCTTTTTTCTGCGCCCGTATTCCAACAACCTGCTCAAGCGCACGGTCAAAACGCCGAAAATGTATTTTTTTGACACGGGGCTTGTTGCCTATCTGACCCGCTATTCGTCAGCGGAAATTCTTGCAAACGGCGCCATCAACGGAGCAATTCTTGAAAATTATGTTGTTTCGGAGCTTCTGAAAACCTATCACAACAATGCAAAAGAGTGTCTGCTGTGGTATTATCGGGACAAATCAAACAATGAAATTGATATGGTCATAGAAAGTGACGGACAATTGCATCCGCTGGAGATCAAGCGTTCTGCAAATCCCGGCAGTGAGCTTGTCGGTGCGTTCGATCTGTTGACAAAAGCAACCTTGCCTCGTGGCAAAGGTGCCGTTCTTTGTATGCGCCCGACATTATCTGCGATCGATTCGGATAATTTCATCGTGCCGATCTGGATGATCTGAATTCACGGCAAAAAAAATCAACCGCCCTGATGAAAAAATCGGGGCGGTTGTTGCTTTTAAAACTGATTGAGCACCTGCTGCTTTTTGTCCTTAAATTCCTCTTCGGTGAGGATGCCCATGGCTTTGAGCTGCTTGAGTGCCTGCAAAAGGGTGATGGTATCAATTTTTTCCTCATTGTCATTGGCGCCGCTTTCGGTCTGTTCAGCCGCTTGTGCTTTGTCTGCGGCAACGGCAACCGGATTTTCCTTTGCCTGCCTGCGGTCTTCTTCATTCTGCAGGGCGGCTGCGGAAACGGTCTGATCGAGTCTGCGGGCGATGCGGTTGAAGTCCTTTTGCATCATCGCAACGGCAAAAACGGAAAGACCGCACAGCGAGAACAGCAGATAAAACGCACCGTTATCGGGCAGGTGGATATTGAGTTTTTTTGCTTCATCCGAAATCTTTTTGCCGTTCTTGCGCATCCAATACAACAGATAGAACGGAATGAGCGCAATTTTTGCAATCTCCTTGCCGCAGGCCTTGTTTTCTCCTGCCAGCAGGCGGATCTTTTTGCAGATGCGCGACAGCCAGATGAGCTGATACAGCCCGAAGGTCATAACGGAAATGATGACACAGGCGGTGATGTCTTCATATTCACACAGCTCCTCGGGAATGTCACCGTCCTCCCATTCGGGACAGAACTGGTCGGGTGTACCTGCGAACACGCGGTGCTCGGCAGCCCGTTCAAGCTGCGGAAATTCAAGACTCATCACAAAGGCAGCCATGCCGAGATAGAAGAATGCCTCGGGCAGTACCTCACTTGTTACACTGCGGTCGATGACCGCACAAGCCACACGCACACCGATGCTGACAAGCAAGGCGCCGACACTTGTGAATGCCGCCGCAAAGGGCTTTTTGATCTTGCCCGAGAGGGTCATGAACAACACAAGCAGAAAAGCCAGCGGCAGTGCCACGCGGCAGACCACCCACAGAATTGCCGTTGTGCCGCCGAACAGCTCGGCACGGATATAATACAAAAGCTGGTCAAACGCATAAACGAGCATCAACGCAGGGGTCAGCAGCATCAGCCGTGCATCCGCTTTGCGCACAAGCAGTGACATAATCAGCATCGACAGCGGTACCGCCAAGGCGATCAGGCGCAACACAAGCAGAAAGCCGCCTGCAAAAAAGTCGGGGCTCATGCGCAGAAAAATACCGATGTTTTCATCAAAGCCGAACTCAAATGCCACCGCAAACAGCGAAAGCACCGAACAAACAACGGTGATGGCAGGCAAGGTTTTAATAACGGGACGTTCTTTCAAGGATCAACACTCCTCTTCCGATTCAGTTTATATGAAAAATTGGTTTATATATCTCATTCACCGAGGGCAATATCACGATACACCGCAAATGCAGACGGCAAGGCATAGATGCTTTTCAGTGCCTTCGCATCGGCGGTGACGCAATCGGTATTTTCCGTTGTGCCGTCGAGCAGATACCCGATCATATGCCATTCTTTATGTGTAAAAATATGCACCGCCGCAGGCAGTGTGCGCACACGAAGCGGCTCAAACCCGAGCTTGCGGGCAAAATCAATGGCTTGCTTTTCGTCCAGATGTCCGCTTGCATTCGGAAACTCCCACAAGCCTGCAAGCAGGCCTTTTTCGGGTCTTTTGCGCAGGATGAATCTGCCGTTTTCACGAAGCAGAAGCACCGTATGCTGTTCTTTTTTGCGTTCGGGCTTGGCGGAATGATACGGCAAAACCGCCGCGGTACCGTTCTGCTTTGCAAGACACCATGCAGCAACGGGACAGCTTTCGCACTTCATGTCACCGCCGGGCAGACAGACCGTTGCCCCAAGCTCAAACAAGGACTGCGTGAACGCGGAAACATCCGTTTGCGGAATCATCTGCATGACCGTTTCTTCCGCTTCCCTTTTTACAGCGGTCTGTGCAATATCGGCACGGCTGTCGCAAAGTCTTGACAGCACACGAAGCACATTACCGTCCACAGCCGGGGCAGGTACACCGAATGCAATGGCGGCAATTGCGCCTGCCGTATAACTGCCGATGCCGGGCAAGGTTTTCAGAACAGCGGGATCGGACGGCATTTCACCGCCGAATTCCTCAACAAGCCGCACTGCACATTTTTTCATATTGCGCACGCGGCTGTAATAGCCTAAGCCCTCCCACAGCTTGTGCAGAAAATCATCATCGGCAGAAGCAAGCGACTGCACATCGGGCAGGGCCTGCAGAAACCGTGCAAAATAAGGCTTCACAGCCTCCACACGGGTCTGCTGCAGCATGATTTCCGACACCCACACGCGGTAAGGGTTCACACTTTTACGCCACGGCAAATCACGGGCATTTTCTTTATACCATGCAACAAGACGGGATGAAACCTCCCTGTCGGGCACCTGAAAAAAGCTCATACATCACACTCTGGAAAGTTATTATTTTTTATTATAACACACTTTTACTTTAAAAGCAATTAAAAAAACAGGTATTGTGCACATCATAAGGCGAAGGTCACAAGCCCTGTGATGTGCACGTAATCCTGTTGCGAATCAGAGCAGCGCCGCCAGCATGCGTTCAATAGAACAGGCGCTCGACTCCTTGTAAAAATCGTTTCTTTTTATATGCATCTTCTCATGCCGCAGACTGCGTTGTTGCTGCTCGACAGAAAGATATGAATTCAGGTAAACATTATAATCTCCCTCTGCATCGGGAATGGTAAAAGCACGCACACCGACAGGCATGGGCAACAAGCGGATAATAATTTCGTTCAACTTTGACTCCTTATATATTTATAACATCATTACGGCTGTGCAATCAAAGCATTGACGACCTTGAGTATGGTATCAAGCTCCTCTGCACTTGCTTTTGCAGACAGATCAAACAGCATACGGCGCTTACGGAACAGCTCATCACGCATATAATCGACCTCTTCCTCTTGGGGAACGGGCATCAGGCTGTCGACGGAAATATCAAAATACGCAGCAATGGAACGCAAGGTCTTTGCGCTGAGCTGCTTGGTGCGACCCATTTTCAGCTCCGTAAACACGGAACTGCGCACACCGATTTCGTTTGCAAGAGCCGACAGTTTTATGCCGTGTTCATCGCAAAGCGATTTAATTCTTAAATAGGTTGCATCCATTGCTTTCTCCGTTTTTGTCACAAAAATAGGTTTTTTTCAGAAAACCCCTTGACTTTTACAGAATTCTGTAATATTATCATGTTGTAATTCACAGATTGCTGTATAATTATCATCCACAACATCAGTATAATACATTATTCTGTATTTGTCAAGAGAGATTACGGTTTATTCTTGTCAGCATTCTGTATTTTTCAGAGAAAGCGGAAGAAAAACCGCAGACAGGGAGGAAAAATGTCAAACAAAACAGAAGAAGCAAATATTCAGTGCCCCTTTTACCTGCGCTCCACGAACTTGCGCATATGCTGTGAGGGCTATTTGCAAAAAACCTGCATGATCACCTCATTTCCGGACAAAAAAAGCGCCGCTGCCCACATGAAAGCATGTTGCTTCCTCGTAGACGGCGGCGATTGCCAGTTTGCAAAAATGTTATTTCGGAAATATGAAAATGATTAGTCCTTAAAATACTGCTCCTTGAAGATTTCAAAGACGGCATCAATGGTTTCATCATCTTCAATGCCGATGTAGTTGTCATACTCGGGATCATCAAGATCCTCAACCACTTCAAGAACATACAGCATTTCCTCGTTCGGCTCACCGACCTCGGGAAGCGGAAGAAGGACAATGAAATCACGGTTATCATATTCAACCGTATCAATAATCTCATAGCGTTCCTTGTTGCCTTCCTCATCGTGAAGAACAAGAATATTTTCATCTTCGGGCTGCTTTTTGTTGTTGCTCATATTTTGTATACTCCTTTATTGATTTTCATCATTATTCTGCAAAAAAACAGGATCCAGTCCGACCGCAGCACGCAATGTCAGTCTTGCATCACCTGCATCAACAGCGCCGTTCCCATCACGGTCAGACGCAAACAGTGCATTGCCGACCAAGGCTTCCAGTCCGACACTGTAGCGAAGGATCAGACGAGCATCGGCAGAGGTGATTCTGCCATCCAGATCCGCATCGCCGTTGAGATAGCCCGTCATGGTCACATATACGGTATATGTGGTGCTGTATTCGCCGTATCGAAGCTCAACAGTTTTTTCTCCGCAGGTCGCGGTATCGAAGGAATATACCTCCCAGTTGGTCAGCTCCGCTTTGGTTCCGCTGTTATAAATGCCGTTCACAACCGTGTTGGTACCGTCAAAAACAGCACCCTGCATATATACGGTTCTGCCGGGATCAGCCAGCTCAATTCCGATCAGCGTCGGCTCGATCATTTCCATGATGAGCGTTGTGTCAACACCCTTATAACGGACAATGATTTCATTTTCGCCCAAAACTGCCGTTTCGGGATCAAAAACCGTTTCACATGCCGTGCCTGCCACCATTTCGGTGTCACCGTTGGTGTAGATCAAGGACAGCACAAGACCCTTGAGATCGGGCTTTCGGGTATCACTGTAAAAGGTATTTTTATAAGGCGGTTGCAGGATCTGCAGCTGTGCAGGCTGCTTTTCAACGGCAGTCACGGTATAAGAAGCCGTATGCTCGGGATACAGATACCCTATAGTTACTGTGTGTTCACCAAGGGAAAGCGGTGTATCATCTATCGGATTGCCGTCCGCCGTAAAAGTAAAATCGGGATTGTTTTTTATTTCACTCCATGTAAAAACACGGTCTGTTCTGCCGTCCAGATACTGCACACGCACGGCAAGTCCGTCCATGGAAATGCTTTGCCCTTCAATGAATTGTGTCTGTGCATTGCCCTCGATCGAAATGCGCTTTATCGGCACCTTTTCAACCGAAACAACAAAATTGGCAGTAAAACTTCTGCCACTTGAAAAGGCTTTGTAATGAACCGTTACGGTTTTTGCACCGATGGTATCAAAAACAGGCAGATACAGGGTATAATCCGTGATTTCAATTCTGTCATTGTTGGCATAAACGGCGCAGACTACCAACCCCGTCTTGTCAAACGCTTCTTCACCAACGATATAAGTGAGCTTATCGGGCAACGAAATCTCGATACCGGTTATATAATCTTCCGCATAATCGGCATCGGTTTTTTTCAGGTCATCCAGACAAATCCAGCCACCGACGGAAACGGAGTTGCGATATACATAGCCATAGCCGAAGCGTGTTTCCGTAACCTGTACGACCGTTCCTTTATAAACATTACATATAAATATACCGTTGTCCGAAGCCTCCGAGAGCATGGGTGTGCTTTCTGCCGTTACGACATAGGTATCCCCCTCGGCAGCAAACACAACCGGCAAAGACGAAATCAATAAAAATGCAATCATCAGAGCTGCGATGATGCTTTTGTATGTTTTTTTCATTTTATTCCCCATTTAAAGTATAATCAATAATATTATAACAACACGACAACCTTCTGTCAAGAACACAAAAGCGGAAGTTTGTGCCGCAACCGAAACACAAAAAGGTATTGACATCCATTTTCGCTTCATGTAAACTGAATTATATTGATTAAGTTATAAAGGAGCTTAAAAAAATGAAAAAGAGGATGCTTTTTCTGATTTGCATATTGACATTCTGCCTTGCATCCGGCGGCTGCATCAGCATCAGCGGTGATATGCCGGCTGTGGCGACTGACCCCCAGGGAAATGTTGTTACAAAAGCCGACAATAACGGCTATGTTGTCAATTATTATAATGTAAACAACGGAACAAGCGTTTTGGTCAATCAGGATACACAGTCCCAGCCTGTTCAGCAAACGCAGCCGTCTGCCGAAATGCCTGCTACCGCAGCTCCCGAAAATACGACAGCACAGCAGGACGGTGCCGTTTCGCTTGCCACGGATGAGGAAAAGCTCAATTTCTTCAACACAGCTGTCAACAAGGTCAAGGCACAGAATGCAGGCTTCAAAAAAGCAAAAAAGACCATCGGCTCGGAAATGACCCTGTCCAACAACCTTGTCAACACCATTGCAAACATGATCAAAGATTCGCTCCTGCCCAATGACACGACCGAAACGATTGTCAACAAGGGCAATTCGAGCATTGATGTCATGTCCCCTCCCGGGCAGACCTTTGTTTCCGCACTGACCATCTCCGACATCCAGAGCATCACCTGCGAAAATGACGGTGCGAATTATGTGATCACGGTTTATATTCCCGATGCCACCAATCCGGATGCCACGGGCAGTGTTTATGCAAAAATCTTTGAATTCATTACCGTGGATGACATTATGAACACCTATGCCCCCAATATGAATGCCACCGTAGAGCGCGGCAATGTTTTCTTTGATTTCACAGGCTGCTACGCAAAGGCGACAATCACCCCCGACGGCACGCTCATCGCCTATGAAACCTTCGTCAACGGCACCATGCGACTGACAAACGGCAAGATCCGTGCTTTTACGACAGACCTCAGCATTGTGCTTTCCAGCACCACCACTTATACCGATTTTCAATGGTAAACAGCCACTTTGTCTGAAAATAATCTGACAATTTTAACTTTTTTTAAATTATCCTATTGACATTCAAGCGTTTATGATGTAAATTATTCTTGTATTGCACACTTGCGTGCATAACGTCCAAATCGGTTTTTCCGATAATAACGAAAGGGGTTTGTCCTGAAATGAAAAAGCATATCAGCAAAATAATCGCTATCGTCTGCCTCATCGCTATGATGAGCGCAATGGCTGCATGCACGCAGACCATCCAGATCGCATTCGTCGATGCAAACGGCGATGTCTACAATCCGTTTGAAAACATCGGTACCGGTACCGTCAATGTTTACGGTGGCGGCTCCTCCAACGGCGGCTCTTCTGCTCCCGCAACCACACAGCCGGTTGCACAGGATACCACGGCTGCTCCTGCTGCCGATGACACCACTGCTGCTCCCGCTGCAGACGACACAACAGCTGCTCCCGCAGATGCAACTCCCTCCGGTGTTCCCTCTACCAAAGAAGAAATCATTGCTTTCTACAAGGCTGCTGCTGACAAGGTCAAGAATGACGGCGCTGCAGGCTACACCAAGAAGGAATGGCAGTTCATCAGCGAAATCAACATCGGTGCTGACATGATCAACTCCGCTGTTGAAGGTGTTGTTGCAGGCTTCATGACCACTGAAGACGAAGCAGGCGAACAGATCAACGAAAAGGGCACGGATGATGCCAAGAACCGTTTCCCCGCTTTCACTCTTACTGACTACAGCTTCATCGTAAGCGCTGAATGCACCACCAATGCTGCAGGCAACTATGTCATCAAGATGGTTTGCGCAGACGAAGACACACCGAAGAAGGACGGTTCCAGCAAGCTCGGTCAGGTAACACAGTCCCTCATCTATTGGGAAGATCTTGAAGACACTCTCAAGAACGATCCCACCGTTACCAAGATTCTTACCGCTTATGACGGCGTTCATGTTATCTACACCGGCTACACCGTAACCGCTGAAATCACTCCCGACGGTCAGTTCGTTTCCATGGAACATGTTGGTAACATCAACATCATCATCGGCTCCGCTAAGATCCTGATTGCCACCATCAAGGACAAGAGCGCTAACCTGACCAACACCTGCAAATACTACAACTTCAACTATTGATCCGTTGTAATCAATCCCCTGTCCGAAAGGACGGGGGATTTTTTTGACAATGAAGCTGAATTGAATCTGTAATTGACAATACCTGTTTTATATGTTAAACTATCTGCAGTTTCATTAAGTTAGGAGTATAGTAAATGAAAAAAACAATCCGCCTGCTTGCCCTGCTGCTTTGCCTTTGCATGGTCATGTCCTGCTTTGCAGCCTGCGGCGAAGCAAACGAAGAACAGCCTGATGAAGTATCGACGCAAGAGGCCACAGAACCCGTTGTCATTGAATTAGGTGCATTTATCGACAAAAAATACACCATTGTTGAAATTGACCGTTCTGCAGGCACCTGTCTTGCACTCTTGCTGGATGATGAAAACAGCTATAAGAACGGCACCTATACCCAGGGCCGCACGTATGATATCAACACACATGAGCTGTTGACAGAAATCACTTACACCCGTAATGCAAAAAAGCTTCTGACCAAGGTTGTGCATACGGATGCCAAGAACGGCGACACCGTCAAAACAGAGGAATATTCCTATACAACCGACGGCAAGCTGCTGTCCGGCGTAACCCGTGATAAAAACAGAATAACAATCGACAGCACCGTTTATACATATAATGTTGACGGCTCCTACACCGTAACAACAACGAAAGAAGGCAAGCTGTCAAGCATTGCCGATTTTGACAACACAAACAAGGCTGTAGCCCGTACCGATTATGAATACAAGGCTGACGGCTCTTATACCGTCCGTTCTTATCAGGACGGCAGAATGACACAGTATGTCACAATTACCTCCGAGGGCAACGAAGCAACCCGTGCTGTCTATACATACAATACAGACGGTTCTTACACCGTTGCATTGTATGAAAACGGCATTCTGAAGAACAGCCAGACGGGTACGGCAGCCGATGTTGTCACCCAGCCGTCCGAAGCTCCGACCGAGGCTGAGGACAAGGAAGTTCTCGACACCAATGCAACCATTACAGTGCCGACCGAGCCTGCACCCACCACCCCGAACGCATCCCCTACCAACAAAAATGAACAGCCCACCAATCCGACCGTTACACCGACCACACCACCTACAACGGAAGCACCTGCGACGGATGCCTCCGGCGGCATTGATATGCTCGCACAGTCACGCATTTTCCGTTCGGGTGAATATTGCTTGCGCGGTTCTATGGAGGAAGGCAATGAAATCATGTATATGACGGTTGCATTCACGCGCAACACCATGTACACCTCCATGGAGGTTGATTTCGGAGAAATGATGAGTGGCGTATCAACCGGCATGACAGAGCTCGGCTTCCTGCAAACCGCAGACGGAAAATCCTACATGCTGGAACCAAATACCAAAACCTATTGCTCCATGGATGAAACCATCAGTTTTGCCGGTGAAACCATTGATCTGAGCCAGGAATTTGAAAACATGGACATTGACATGTCCGAAGCATTTATTCAGATCAGCGAAAACGCACAGCCCGACAAGAAGGAAAATGCGATTCTCAACGGTGAACAGGTAACCTGCTTCACCTTCAACACCGCAAGCGGCGAATCCGTCAAGCATTATGTCAACAGCAACGGTCAGCTCATCCGCGTAGAGGATTACAATGCTTCCGGCAACATCATCCAGATGTTCGATGTTGAAAATCTGACCGGAAATATTCCCGAATACATGAAAAAAATCCCGTCTGACTTCACCAAAACCGGCTTGATGCAAATGCTCATGGCAATGCTTGGTGACGATTACGGAACCACGATCGACTGATAGATACCAAGAAAACGGCTTCGCCGTAACGCGGCGACCGTTTTCGAATAGTCAATCTCCGAGCACGCGAAGCGGGCGACGGAGGGACATATAATATTTTTTGCTTTATGGAAACGCAGTTTCCTATAAAGTAAAAAACAGCACAAACCGTATGTTTGCGGTTTGTGCTGTTTTATGTTGCAATTTACTTTGCTGCGTTGAAATTATACAAGCCCATCTCGGCATAATCAAAGATGTAGCCGCCCTGTGCACGCAGATGATCGTGAATGATCTGCAGACCGCTTGTCATTCCATAGCCTGCCATTTCTTCATAATATTCCTGATAGGCACTGTAGCCGTCAAATTCAGTCAGCGCAACGGATGCACCGGCAACATAATTGCTCAATGTAACATTATCAAAACGACCGCTGCCGACAACTTCTGCGGTTTCCATATCAAGGCATTCTATATAGCCATAAAACGGAACCGCCTCATCCGGCAGTGTAAATGCCGTAACCCAGACATAGTCGTATGCAATCAGCACCGTGGCGATCGCCAAAATATCCGATGACGGTTCATAGGCGTAAATGACCGCGCATTCGGTGCCGTCTTCGTATGTTGCAAGAATATCCACCTGATATTCGTCATTTTCAATAGCCGTATAATTTGTCAGAATCCATTCTTTCAAAAAATCATAAAAATGACCGTCCTGCACTTCGCCGCAGGCGCAAGCATATTGTACATAAGAATGCGTGTGTTCAGTCGGCGGCTCGGGTTCAACCGGAACCGTCGGATCTTCCGGCTCGGTCGGCGGTGTTACATCACCTTCAAGTCCCACGGAGGTGCGCAAAATCATACGGGCATCATCCGCAGTCACCTTTCCGTCCTGCGTAAAATCAGCACACAAAAACTGCAGTTCATTCAGTTCTTCAAGATCAACCGAAGCACGCAAGGCAATTCTTGCATCCCCTGCAGAAATAACGCCGTCCAGATCCGCATCGCCAAGCAGAATACTGTCACCGAAGGACGGGCCGTCCTCCTGCGCTGCAGAAACGGGCAATGCAAGCAAAGTCATCATAAACACAAAGGAAGTCAGAACAGCAATTGCTTTTCTCATTCAGATTCACTCCGTTCATTTTATTTTTTCATCAACATTATATCATATGTGTTCTTTTTTATCAATTGACAATCCTTGCCAATCTGTAACATTTTTACTTGCCGACAAGCTTATTGCAGTAATCCTGCATGATAATACCTGCTGCCAAAGGACAAAAGATACCAAGCACAAGACACAAGGTCGAAAGATTTTCATTTCTGCCGAAGCCTTGCAGATGCTTTTCCAGTTTCTGTCCGTGGACATAAAACCAATAAATCGAGTAGAACGGCACAAATCCGCACAGCAGGCACTGTGCAACGGGCTCCAACGGTTTTTCACCGGGTACACGGTTGAGGTATTTTGTCATTTTGTGCACCCAGAACATATAGCCGATACCGAATGTAAGCATCCAAAGAACAATAAAGATGCCAATGGACATAGAGCAATCGTCAGCCTCCGACGGGCTTGTTTCCTGCTGCGGTGCAAACGGCTCCTGCTGCGATTCTTCCTGCATGGGATCCTGTACAAAATCCGGCTGCTCTGCAAAAGCACTGTCATCCTGCGTCTGCACGGGCGGTTTTTGTTTTTTATGCTTGCTCGCACTCACAATACCGCAGATGCTCAGGATCAGACTGGCAATTTCGGCAACATATGCAACCACAGTAACAGCCACATTCACCCATGCCGATCCCATCACAACGACCACCGACATGCTGTCATTCATCATCAGCAACGAGCTGACAAGCATAAACAATGCCGACAACAGCGGTGTCACAAAGCTGAACCCATACAGCACAATGGCTGCAATCCCCATGCGCTTGAATTTTTTATTTTTCCACAGGCCGCGGTCAAACAGCAGCACCAGAAAAAACACGACCGCCCCCATACCCAGTATCTGCAAAACATAGCCGGCTGCACTTTGCAATACACTTGAAATTTCCATTTCTCATTCTCCTTTCACTGCTTTTGCAATCTGCAAAAGTTCTTCATCGATCACCGCATTCGGTCGCATGGAATGCACATTTCTGCACAGCATGGCAATAAACTGTTGTTCATCCTTCATGTGACGGGAAATGAACACATTACCGCCGTAAACGGTACTCTTAATGCGAATACCGTATAAACCGATAATCGGATATTTCACTGCTCGCACAGCATAGATATCCGTATACGGAATCCATACCGAAATCATAATCTTTCCGCGAGGCACACGCACACGCAGCTTACGGTCAAAAAATTCAACCTCCGTAAGCAAAGCCACAAAAATCAGCGGCAAAAAGGCGGCAATAACAATAAACCCGAGCACAAGCGCCATCAGGAATTTGTCACTGAAAAACGAAATAATCGATTCCTTTGAAAACAAATCACCCGAACCGAACCACATCGTTGCGGTATACACATACGCAACCGCTGAAATCACAACAAACCAACCAAGTGAAATCAGCAAAATGCGGATATATTGCTTGTATGAATATCTGTATTTGTATTTCATACCAACAGCCCCCCCCTTCTTTTATTGTATTTTCATTATACAATAAAGTTTTTCTGTACTCAACAGCAAAAAGTGCAAAAAGAGAAAGGTGTTTTTTGCAAAAACTGCAAAAAATCAAACCAAGCGGATCTTTTTTGCCAGCTGTTCACCGTCGGCAAAAATGAAGCTTCTGCCCTTGCCGTCAAATTGAGCAACAAATTCATGTCCGTTCAGGGTTGCCTGCAAGGTATGTTCAAATTCAATCGTTGCAATGTATTCGTCATACACCCTGCCGTCAATGACCAGTTCATTGACATTCTTCACTCTGCGGAAAACGATTTTGTGACCGAAGGCCTCTGCTTCCACAAAAATCCTTGCCTTGATTTCCATATCCGCATCACGCAGTGGGATGGAGTTGCCGAGCATATCGACCTTTGTTTCAGACTCGTCCGTTCCTTCGTCATGTTCTTGCACTTCCTCGGCAGGATGTTTCTTGAGATCACGGTATATAATAATTCCGCGCACCAGAGAAACCACGACCCATGCATGAATCACGATATCAAAAATATTTTCTGTGTTCAGTCCCGTAAAAATGACCATCACAACGGTATCAATCACAAAAAACACAAGTGCAAAAATCAACCAGCCGATTTTTTTCTTTCTTGCGAAAATGTAGGCAAGCACATACAGCAACAAAATCACAGCCGCAACGGCAAGCATAATCACAAGCAGCGATTTGTCCGCAAAAACGGGATTTTCAATATCCGCATACACCTCTGCCGGATACATACCGCAGAAATACATACCGTAATCGGCTGCAAGGTACGGAAGAAATGCCGAAAACAGGAAATAACGGTTGCTGTTTGTTACCAACAGGACAATGTTGATGACCGTCAGCAGTACAACAGCCAGCAAATTGGACACCGCGCTTTTGTAGCGCAATTCAAGCTGTTGCTTCGGGGTTTTATTCGCCTGTTGTCTGTTTTTGTTGTTCATGAAACACACCATCCTTTTCTTCCACAGAAAATCTGTTTTTTGCATTAAATAATATTTATTTACATTATAACACGAATTTGTACACATTGTCAACCTGCTTATCAGCAAATGCCACTATAACATTATTTTAATGTGATGTCATTTTTAATATCATTTTACATTGCATATTGTATCATATTTTAACAACACTTGTCAATATATAATAAATATTGAAAGTGAGTGATATAAATGATGAAAAATGAACCCCTCAAAATAAAAAAGCGAGGAGAAGACGGAAACCGTGTTATAACCGTCAGAATCCGTGAAGAAATTCTTTCGGCACTCGATACAATTGCAAATGAAAACAATTATTCACGCAATGAATTGATTAACATTATTCTTGAATACGGTGTCAAGAATATTGAAATTGAATAATTATCAAAAAAACAGCGCAGACCGCAACAAAAAACGGTCTGCGCTGTTTTTATTTTTTACGGACGGATGCGCTTGGTGTTCAGGTCATCCGTTGCAATGGCGATAAATTCGTCAATGGGCATCGAACCGATGTCGCCTTCGCCTCTGCGGCGCACGGAAACGGTGCCTTCTTCTGCTTCCTTGTCACCGATGACAAGCATGTAGGGCAGCTTTTGCAGTTGTGCTTCACGCAGCTTGTAGCCGAGCTTTTCGTTTCTGTAGTCGGTGGTCACACGGAAACCGAGAGCAGCGAGCTTCTTTTCGAGCGCTTCAGCAGCATCGTGATGACGGTCTGCGATGGGCATAATGCGGATCTGTTCGGGAGCAAGCCACAGCGGGAATGCACCTGCGTACTTTTCGATCAGCAGAGCCAGTGTGCGTTCATAGCAACCGATGGAGGTACGGTGGATGATATAGGGGTTCTTCTTGGCACCGTCTGCATCCACATAAACCATGCCGAACTTTTCAGCAAGCATCTGGTCAATCTGAATGGTGATAAGGGTATCTTCCTTGCCGAATACGTTGCGGATCTGAATGTCGAGCTTCGGGCCGTAGAAGGCGGCTTCACCGATGCCGATCTTGTATTCAAGTCCGATATCGTCCAGAATGTTCTTCATGATACTCTGTGCTTCGTCCCACTGCTCGGGTGTGCCGATGTACTTTTCGGTATCAGCCGGATCCCACTGTGAGAAACGGTAAGAAACATCCTCATACAGACCGAGGGTCTTGAGCATATAGATAGCCATTTCAAGACAGCCGCGGAATTCATCGGCAAGCTGCTCGGGCAGGCACATCAGATGGCCTTCGGAAATGGTAAACTGACGAACACGGATCAGACCGTGCATTTCACCGCTGGCTTCGTTACGGAACAGCGTAGAAGTTTCGTTGTAACGCAGCGGCAGATCACGGTAGGAACGGGCACGGTTGAGATATGCCTGATACTGGAACGGGCAGGTCATGGGACGAAGTGCAAATACTTCATCGTCCTTTTCGGGGTCACCCAGCACGAACATGCCGTCACGGTAGTGATCCCAGTGACCGGAAACCTTGTAAAGGTCACTCTTTGCCATGTAGGGTGTCTTGGTCAGCTGCCAGCCATGGGATGCTTCCGTGTCTTCCACAAAGCGCTGCAGGGTCTGAATGATCTTTGCACCCTTGGGCAGCATGATGGGCAAGCCCTGACCGATGAGCTCGGAAGTGGTGAACAGCTCAAGCTCTCTGCCGAGTTTGTTGTGGTCGCGCTTGCGTGCTTCTTCCTGCTGTACGAGATAAGCATCCAACTCGCTCTGCTTCGGGAAAGCCGTGCCGTATACACGCTGCAGCATCTTGTTCTTGGAGTCGCCTCTCCAGTAAGCACCGGTGCAGGCGGTCAGCTTGAATGCCTTGACAAGACCGGTCTGCATGAGGTGCGGGCCGGCACAAAGCTCAATAAATTCACCCTGCTTGTAGAAGGTGATGCTTTCACCCTTGCCTGCGTGCTCTGCAATGAGCTCGACCTTGTAGGGCTCGTTCTTTTCATTCATAAGTGCAGTGGCTTCGTCTGCACTCATTTCAATGCGTTCAAGTGCAAGATTTTCAGAAACGATCTTCTTCATTTCCTTTTCGAGCTTTTCAAGAACCTCCTGTGTGAACGGAACATCCACATCGAAGTCATAATAGAAGCCGTTTTCAACAGCCGGACCGATGGTCAGCTTTGCAGTCGGGTACAGTCTTTTGACTGCCTGTGCAAGAATGTGCGAAGCGGTGTGACGGAAGGTCTTTTTGCCTTCTTCGTCTTCAAAAGTAAGAATCTGCAGTTCACAGTCGCTGTCAACAACGGTGCGAAGGTCTTTGAGCTCACCGTTAATTTTGCAGGCGCAGGCACTCTTATAAAGTCCCATGCTGATCTGCTTGCAGATTTCACCGGCGGTCAGACCGTTGTCAAACTCTCTGACAACGCCGCCCTTAAGCGTAATGTTTGCCATGTGTGTCAACCTTTCTATATATAATGTAATATGATATGGGATGAAAAAACAGCTTCACCCCTGACACGGGATGAAGCTGTAAGCTCCACGGTTCCACCCGGTTTGCAGCAAACTGCCGCCACCTCAAAAAACTTTAACGCAGTTTATACGGCGACCTTATTTCGGTGCGCACTCGGGAGTGGTAATGCCCTTTTTGCATTCTGCACCGTTCACAGCAAACACGGCACTCTCTGAAAAAATGCATCGTCAAAAGACATCTTCTCCGTCACAGAGATGATTATATTATAAATCCTTATACTTATTTGTCAATAGTTTTCGCAAAATTTGAAAAAATTCCCGTAAAAAATTAAAAATAATGCTTGACTTTATGAGGGGGTTATGCTATATTGTCTATACCTCTAGGAGGGTTCTTTTTTTGTGCCCTTCTTTTCCGGAAATTAGGCAAACCGGAAAAGAAAAAGAGGGAGGCCAAATAAAATCGGAGGTGCCGTTAGAATGAGAGTCAAAATTACTCTTGCCTGCACAGAGTGCAAACAGCGTAACTACAACACCATGAAGAACAAGAAGAACACGCCTGACAGAGTAGAGTTCAACAAGTACTGCAGATTCTGCAGAAAGCATACTCTCCACAGAGAAACCAAGTAAGGCATTTGTTCTCACTGCGTTTTAACGCAGAATCCCTCGTGCTTTGTGAAAGGAATGAGACTTATGGCAGACAACATGGACAAAAACATGGACAAAGAGGCTTTGAAGGCTGCTAAGGAAGCTGAAAAGGCCGCAAAAAAAGCAAAAGAAGAACGCATTAAAGCCAGCAAGCCCAAGAAGGAAGGCAATGTATTCACAAGAGGCGGCAAGGCCGTCACAAAGTTCTTCAAGGACTTCAAGGGTGTTGCCAAGAAGGTCAGCTGGCCGGATGCAAAAACCGTTTTCAAGAACACCGGTATCGTTCTGGCAGTTGTTGTTGTAGTCGGTGTCGCCGTTTACGGTGTTGACCAGCTGCTGAACCTTGCTTTCTCCGGTGCATCGGATCTTGCAATCAGCGCAGGCGAATACTTCGCTGAAGATGTTGTGACCGAGGTTGTTACCGACGAAAACGGTGAAACCGTTACCGATGCGGAAGGTAATGCTGTCACACAGGTCGTAACGACCGAAGCTGCTACCGAAGTTGCTACTGACGAACATGGTCACGCAGCAGACGGACATACCCATGCAGACGACGAAACCGAAGAAGCTACTGAAGAAGCTACCACTGAAGAAGCAACCGCTGAAGAAGTTACCGAAGCCGAAGAAGCAACTGAAGCTTAATCGGTTTTAACGGGAGGAATACCATGTACGACGAATACAGATGGTTTGTCGTTCACACGTATTCGGGTTATGAGAACAAGGTTTGTTCCAATCTGCTGACAGTGATCGAAAACCGCGGTCTGCAGGACATGATCCCCGAAGTGTGTATACCGACACAAACGGTTGTAGAACTCAGAGAAATCAAAGAAAAGAAGCCCAGAAAGAAAAAGACAGAAGAAGATTTCTACTCTTTCACCGAAGAGGAAGAAAATCAGGAACCAAAAGAAAAGAAGATGGAAGAGGTAAAGATCGAACGCAAGCTTTACCCCGGTTATGTCTTCGTAAAAACGGCTGTCTTTTATGATGACAAAGTCAAAGAAACAAAAATGACGGACGAAGTATGGTACATCATCCGCAACACCCGCGGTGTGACCGGTTTCGTAGGCCCCGAAAGCAAGCCCAAGCCCCTTTCCGATGCGGAAGCTTACAGCCTCGGCGTTGAAAAGCAGGTCATCGAAGTTGCTTACAACGTAGGCGATCTCGTCACGATCATCGGCGGCTCTTTCGACGGCTTCTCGGGTATTGTCGACACCATCGATCTCGAACAGAAAACGGTTCGTGTCATCATTTCCATGATGGGTCGCGATACACCCATTGAACTCGGACTTGACCAGGTTGAGTCCACACTCGATTGATTATTCAGGTAATCAGCGGTTGATCCGCTTATTATAGCCGTCGAGAGGCGGTTCGTGGGAGGGAACCTGAAATTTCCCGCCACTACCACATTTTTTTTGGAGGTGCACTTATGGCACAGAAAGTAGTCGGATTTGTTAAATTGCAGATCCCTGCAGGTAAAGCAACACCTGCTCCCCCTGTTGGTCCCGCACTCGGCCAGCACGGTGTTAACATCATGGGTTTCACAAAGGAATTCAACGAGCGCACTAAGAACGACATCGGTCTTATCATCCCCGTTGTCATCACCATCTACGCAGACCGTACATTCAGCTTCATCACCAAGACTCCTCCCGCAGCAGTTCTTATCAAGAAGGCTTGCGGTATCGAAAGTGGTTCCGGTGTTCCCAACAAGACCAAGGTTGCTACCATCACCACTGAACAGGTCAGAAAGATTGCTGAACAGAAAATGCCCGACCTGAACGCTGCATCCGTCGAAGCTGCTATGAGCATGATCGCCGGCACTGCACGCAGCATGGGCGTTACAGTTGTTGACTGATCGGAGGGTTAAAGAATGAAACACGGAAAAAAATATACTGATGCTATGAAGCAGTATGACAGACAGAACCTTTATGATCCCAAAGAGGCTCTTGAAACTGTTCTGAAGACTGCTACCGCTAAATTCGACGAAACCGTCGAAGTACACGTCCGTCTGGGCGTTGACTCCCGTCACGCTGACCAGCAGGTCAGAGGCGCTGTCGTTCTTCCCAACGGCACAGGCCGTTCTGTCCGCGTTGCTGTTTTCGCAAAGGGTCCCGATGCTACCGCTGCTGAAGAAGCAGGTGCAGAAGTTGTCGGTGCTGAAGATCTCGTCGCAAGAATTCAGGGCGAAGGCTTCATGGATTTCGATGTATGTATCGCTGCTCCCAACATGATGGGTCTTGTCGGTCGTCTTGGTAAGGTTCTCGGTCCCCGTGGCTTGATGCCCAGCCCCAAGGCAGGTACCGTTACTCCTGACATCGCCAAGGCTGTTGCTGAAGCTAAGGCAGGTAAGATCGAATACCGTCTTGACAAAACCAACATCATCCACTGCCCCATCGGTAAGGTTTCCTTCGGTGCTGAAAAGCTCATGGAAAACTATCAGACTCTGCTTGATGCTATCATCAAGGCAAAGCCCGCCGCTGCAAAGGGTCAGTACATCCGTTCCTGCGTTGTTGCTGCAACCATGGGCCCCGGTGTCCGCATGAATCCCAGCAAGGTTGTTGCTTCCGGCGTTGAAGCTGAATAATTGAATTTTTTCTAAAAAACTATTGACATACAGTAAAAAGTGTGTTAATATATCGAAGCTGTTCTAAAGACAGCAGGTGCAAATTCTTGCATAAAGGTTTTTACCGCCTGCCGAGGAATGTGCGTACAGTTTTTTAACGAAACAGGTATGCCCTTCCGCGGTCAAGCGGAAGGGCTATAATAATTTTAAAGGGCAGGTGAAAAATTTGCCAAGCGCAAAGGTTTTAGAAGCAAAGAAAGCGCAGGTCGAGATTATCAAAGGTAAGATCGACAGTGCCGTCGCCGGTATTCTTGTTGATTACAAGGGCATCACCGTAGCGGATGATACAAAGCTTCGTGCCGATCTGAGAAACGCAGGTGTTGACTATGCAGTCACAAAGAACACCCTTCTGCGTATCGCTGTTGAAGGTACAAAGCTCGCCGAAATGGATGACCTGTTCAACGGTACAACGGCTCTCGCAGTCAGCGAATCCGATTATGTTGCTGCTGCAAAGATTCTCTCCGAGTTTGCAAAGACTCACGAAAACTTCAAGGTTAAGGGCGGTTTCATCGACGGTGAACCCATCTCTCTTGAAAAGATCGACTCCCTTGCAAAACTCCCGAACAAGGAAACTCTCCTTGCTACTGTTGTTTATGCATTCCAGGCACCCATGGCCGCATTCGCACGTGTTATTCAGGCTATCGTGGATAAGAACGGTGCCCCCGCTGAAGAAGCTGCACCCGCAGCTGAAGAAGCACCCGCAGAAGCTGCTGCAGAATAATCAGCAAAAAGAAAGTAATTATTTAAGTCATTATTTAGGAGGATATTTACATGGCATCCGAAAAGATCATTGCTATTGTTGATAGCGTTGCTGCTCTCTCCGTTCTCGAACTGGCAGAGCTCGTTAAAGAAGTAGAAGACAGATTTGGCGTTTCCGCTGCTGCTGCTGTTGCAGTTGCTGCTCCCGCTGCTGCTGCTGAAGAAGCTGCTGCAGAAAAGACCGAATTCGACGTTGTTCTTGCAGGCTTCGATGCTGCTGCTAAGATCAAGGTTATCAAGGTTGTCCGCGAAGTTACCGGTCTCGGCCTTGCTGAAGCTAAGGCAGCTGTTGAAGGCGCTCCCACCACTCTTAAGGAAGCTGTCTCCAAGGAAGATGCAGAAGCTTACAAAGCAAAGCTTGAAGAAGCTGGCGCAAAGGTTGAACTCAAATAAGTTTAATACTTACGTTGACTCCGTTCCGTTTGGAACGGAGTTTTTTTGTTGACAAAATGCCGCAATTCCCTTATAATAAAATTGAAAAACAAATATTATGAGGTGATTACTATGAAGAAGTGTATATCTGCCCTGCTTTGCATCCTTTGTTTAAGCTCGCTTTTGATTTTGCCTGTTCATGCCGCACCCATTTGTTTTCCTGATATTGACGGTGACGGCAAAATCGCATCTGCCGATGCGCGTTTGATTTTACGCAATGCTGTTGAACTGACTGCATTCACGGATGTGCAAAAAAAGGCAGCAGATTGCACCAATGACGGCATTGTTTCTGCTGACGATGCAAGAAGTGCGTTGCGCATGGCGGTCGGTCT
The DNA here is from genome assembly GCA_045587645.1 of Acutalibacteraceae bacterium. Classification (GTDB taxonomy): domain Bacteria; phylum Bacillota; class Clostridia; order Oscillospirales; family Acutalibacteraceae; genus RUG806. Next base: position 51,467 of record JAZNCO010000049.1, read on the forward strand.
TGATATTGATATGTTGGCGCAATCCCGATTGATCCGATCCGGTTATTATGCATGTCGCGGAACGATTACAATAGCTTCAACCTCAACTGACATTGAGTTTATTGCTGCAGGTGATGACTTTTTATTGACAGCGCCTGTTAATGTTGATGATAATGATTCGACAACTGTTAAGCATATCTCCTATCTTCACAAACAGAATACTTATTATATGCTGAATTCATATGATAAAATCTATTATGTGCCCGGCGATGATGATAAATTCGCAATAGATTATTATGAAATACAGGAAATGATACGGGATTTTGATTTAACTTATATGCTCGGCTCTGTTTCGGAAAAAGAGGAGCCTTTCAAAACAGAAAAAGTCACATTAGACGGACAATCGGTCACATGCTATTCATTTGACGAAGGCGCACCAAGCCCACAGAAGCACTATGTGGATGATTACGGAAATCTCATTCTTATAACAGATCGTTGTCCGGGCGGTAACAAAAATTGGAGTTTTGCAATTGACTCTGTAACATACTTTGATCATGATGAACTGTTGGCCGTACCCGAAAATTATATCGCAACGGATTATCTTTCATTCTTGATTAAGGCAATCCCTGATAATTCTACAATAATCGAATAAATAAGCAAAAATCTCTCTTTCTTCTCGATAGAGAGATTTTTTTGTTGCAAGGTTGACAAATTTTCTGATAAGGATTATACTGTTTTTATCTGTAACAGGAGGAAATATTTATGAAAAAGTATCTCAGCATTCTTTTATCTGTTCTCATGCTTGTCGGTGTGATGGCCCCCTGTGCCGCTGCTGCCGACACAAGTGAATGTGACTGCGGCTTCAGCCCTGTCATTTATGTCGGTGCGCTCGGTTGCTCGGACATTGTCCGTGATGCCGGCACCGAAAACGAACAAAAGCTGTGGAAAATCGACACCAACTATCTGCTTTCCTGCATTGCGCCGCAGCTTGGCACCCTTGCAAAGGCTGCTGCAACGATGAATGCAGATCTGCTTGCCGATGCGCTGATCGCTTTTATTGACGATTGCTTCGGTGACCTTGCACTGGACGGTGACGGTCAGTCCCTGCCCAATGTCACAACCCCTTATCTCAATGTCCCCGAATCGGGCGAGCATCATGTAAATTGTGATTTTTATTTTGACTACGATTTTCGTCTGGATCCCTATGTCCATGCAGACCGTCTGCAGGAGGTCATTGATCAGATTGAAGAGCTGACAGGCCACGACAAGGTGCAGCTTAAAGCCTCCTCCATGGGCGGTGTTGTGCTGAGTGCTTATCTTGACAAATACGGCTACGAGGAAATCGAAACCATCATCACCCAATGCTGTCCTCTCAAGGGTACTGCCGTGGCAGGTGAACTGTTCACAGGCAGATTTGAACTGAATGCAATCGCACTGCGCCGCTATGCACAGGATGCACTTCCTTACATGGACGGCGGCGACTTCGTGCAGGCTCTGCTGTATTCCCTGACCGATACACTGCGCATTGCCGGTGTGTGGGATATGCTCATCGGTCTGGGTGACATCATTGTCGCACAGGTGCTGGATCGCATCTATGCAGAATCCCTGATTCCGATTTTCGGCTCGTTTGCAGGCATCTGGGCATTCGTTCCCGAGGAATATTATGAAGAAGCTCTTGTTTTCATGGGCATGGATGAAAATTACGGTGACCTTTACAATCAGGTTGAAAACTACCGTGTTGCCATGGCAAACATTGATGACAATCTGCAGGCTGCACGCAATGACGGTGTCAAAACTTACATTCTCTGCGGCTACAATGTGCAGAGAACACCGCTTGTCACTGCATGGAAAAACACCTCCGACGGCACGGTTGACACCATGTATGCCTCTGTCGGTGCAACCTGTGCCCCTTACGGCGAAGAATTTGACGCAGAATACATAGCTTCGCTGTCCGACACCGCCTACCTCTCCCCTGACAAAATGATCGATGCTTCCACCTGCGCACTGCCCGACAGCACATGGTTTTTGCGTGATTGGCTGCATTGCAACGGAAGTGATGCCATTGATGCACTGTACAAAATCATGCTCACCACAGACGAACAGCTGACCGTATTCTCCATGGAGGAATATCCGCAGTATTTGCAGAATGACGATGCCACACCGTCCATCACCCCCGTGACGGGCGCACCGAATGCATTTGAAAACTTCAAAAACAAGCCCTCACTTCTCAATTTTGCATTGATGATCTCTGCTTTCATTGACATGATCGCAGAAAAAATGAAAGAACTTTTTGCAGGCATCGGAGGATAAGCAAATGGAAAGATACGCATGGAAAGCCATTATTTTAGACGGCAAATACGAGGAATACAAAAAAAGACATGCTGAGATCTGGCCCGAAATGGTAGAACTGCTCAAGAGTGCAGGCATCTGCAACTACAGCATCTGGCATGTCGGCAATGAGGTATTCGGCTACTATGAATGCGAAAAAGGCATGGAATATTCGTCCAGGGTGCAGGCGGAAAGCCCTGTTGTGGACAAATGGAACGAATACATGAAGGATGTCATGGTCATGGAAATGGATCCCGTCACGGGCGCCCAGCCGATCATGGAAGAAGTCTGGTATTTGGAATAATTTTGAATTCTACAACGAGATAAAAACTGTTCATTCAGTTTTATCTCGTTGTCATTCTTTTAAGAAAGACACACCTAAACTAATATATTAACAAAATAAATAAGTAAGTAAAAAAACACATCACACAAACACAAAACAACAAAAACAGCAACTGCTCATACAAATACTATGAGATGTAACAACATGATGAGCGAGAGGGGTCTCGGGAACTTGCCGAGACCCCTCTCGCTCGTTGGTGCATCGAATGTATTGTATTTTAAGGCAGTTGCGGATTTTCAGATGTTCTTCCTGTTATTCCTGAAAGTGTTCTTTTGTGGCAAGAATACTTTTGGTACATAAAAAAAGAACAGTTATAATAAAAATAAGCTTTTTAGTTTATACAAAACAGATTTATATTGATAAGTCAGATGTTAAATGCTAATATCATTATGTAAAAAAGACAAGTCGAAACTTGTCTATTAAACTATTCTATTCAAATAAAAATAAATCGTTGGGAGAACATTCTAAAATCAAACAAAGTTTTTCTATTGTATCTAGTTGCAGACCTGTCAAGGTATTATCGCATAATTTATTAACTGTCTTATATGTGGTTTGCATTTCTTTTACTAACCAGTAACGAGTTTTTCCCTTCTTATCTAATAAGTTTTGAATATTCATCTTTAACATAAATTATCACCATTCAAATTGTAGCACCCATTAGTCTTTGATATAATTACCCAATTAGTAGTGTACCAAATGGTTGACTATTTAACATTGAAAGTGTATTATATAAGTAATGAATAAAATGTTTAGTTCAAGAAGGAGGAAGTAAAGACATTTTAGAATTATTAAATTTTGTTCGAATAAAGAAATTCATAAAAAAGGAGCTAAAAAAATGGAAAAGAAAAAATGGTCAAAAAATAAGATAGTTTTAATAATTATTATTGTATTGTCTTTACTTGCTTTAGTGTTTGCTGTTTCTTTTGGTTTAATAAGAAATAATACTCACAATAATGAAATTCAACTAAAAGACAGTTTTGGAAAAATTAATCTGACCATAAACGAAACATATTTTGAAACAAAAAGTAGTAATATAAATCTATCTGGAACGGTAACACTTGATAAGAACTTATCAGGAACTGTTTATATTCGTTATAATACATATGCAGAAGAAGATTATAATTTAAGTAATAGTATATTTACAGGAGAAACTATTGCTAATGATAAAGTGTGGGAACTTAACAAAGTGCATGTATTACCGGGAAATAGTAAGGTGGTAATTTCTGTAACAATTGGAGAAGTTGTAGAAGAACAAATAATTGATGTTTACTATGACCAAGGAGATCCATATTTTGAAGTTAGCGAAGAACATATAAAATATGATGAAGATTTAAAACAAAAATATGTAAATAATACTATTTCAGTTTTTGCTAGCGACGACATAACAGAAGATGAGTTAATTGCTATACTAAAAGAATTTGGTGGTGAAATTGTTGGTAGATTAGATAAGATTTATGATGTTAAATTTAATGATGAGTACACTCTTGATGAAATTAATTCAATTTGTAATGAGTTACAACAATTTGATGAGATTTTTTTTGCTCACCCAAATTACATAAACAATCTTACTACCAACTCAGATGTTCGGAATTCAACAATAGCGTATAAAACATGGGAAGAAACTGGAGATTGGGGATTTGAAGCAATAGAAGTGCCCTCAGCATATAATTATAAACAACGATTTTCAAATATAAATATTGCTGTTGTTGATGATGGTTTTGATTTGAAACATGAAGACTTAAAAGATATTTTGACCCCCTCAACAGACTGGATGGAAACAATAAACGATTATAAATATTGGGATGAAGAAAACAAAAAAGAAGTAGTTAGCAGTCATGGTACACATGTTGTTGGTATTATAGGTGCCAATTCAGATAACAAAGGAATTACAGGAATAGTGGATAATGTAAATATAATTTATAATGATTGGAGACCTAATAAAACTGATGATAAACAAACTTGGGAAGAAGAAACACGAATATTAAGTTCATTATGGTATTCTGTAAGGTCAGGTGCAAAAATTATAAATTATTCTGTCGGTTCATCAATGGAGATTAAATATACTGAATTTCTAAATAATTTTAATAGTAATAGGGCAACTATAAATCAACCACAAGAATGGAAAGATGAACAAGCAAAAATTGCTTCGTATTACATTTTGTCTTTATTGAGAGACGGGTATGATTTTCTGATTGTACATTCTTCTGGAAATGGTGCTAAAGTTTTTGTTGAAAATGAAAGTTGGGAAATAATTGCAGTTGATGCGACCAATAATGGTATTTGGAGTTGTATAACAGAGGATAATATAATTGGTTCTGCCACAGAACAAGAAAAGCAAGATATTCTTGATAGAATTATTATTGTAGGTAATGCAAAGAAAAATCTGGATGGCAATTATCAACAGGCAACAGATTCAAATGGTGGTGAAAGAGTTGATATATGCGCTCCTGGAACAAATATTTTTAGCACAACAGTAAACGATTGTTATGGACTTATGAGTGGTACATCAATGGCTGCACCACATGTTACAGGTGTATGCGGATTAGTATGGTCTGTAAATCCAAGTTTTACAGGTGCAGAAGTTAAAGAAATAGTATGTAATTATACTTCGATTACAGTACACGATAACCCAGACGGAAAGCATCCGCTTGAAAATACATACCCAATGGTTAATGCAAAACTTGCAGTAGAAGAAGCAATCAGGCGAACTGACAAAGCAGGAACAATCAGCGGATTTGTCAAAGATAGTACAACAGACAAAGCGATAGAGGGTGTACAGATTTCTGCAGAAGTTGGCAATGCAAAACGGAATGTTCTTACAGATGCCAACGGTAATTTTAAGATAGATTTACCCGAGGGTGAATGCGAACTAGTTTTTGAATACAACGGTTATGTGACAAAAAAAGTAACGGCAATTAGTGAAAAAAACGTCTCAACGATGCTTCTTGACACGGTGTATCTTACCCCTACCACTAATTTAATGGGATATGTAATCGAAAAAGAAACTGACAAACCTATTGAAGATGCAAGTATATTGTTGCAACAAATTGATGAGGGTGGAATGATAGTCGGAGAAATCACCTGTTCAACAGATGCCAACGGTCAATTTTCAGTTAATATTCCTGTCGGCACATACACATATACTATTAACAAATTGGTTATGTTTGATGAATTATACGAAACTGCAACAGGTACTGTTACGGTAGAAAAGGCTGACGGAAATATTCTGGGTACGGTATATCTTAATCCTAAACATAAAATTATTGAACTTAAAGATTATCTGGGTAAGAATATCGAAACAGAAACAAGTAAAATAGACGGAATGGAAAAAGTAGATGTTTCTTATGGTAGTCAATATGAAAATGACTATTTAACTTTTTGTTCTGAACCATTTAGCAGTATTATCAGTTTTGTTTCGATTGATAAGACTTGTAATTATTCTATTTTCAATATTTGCATAGGTGACGATTTTAAAACAGAATGTGATAAACTACAAGAAGATAATTGGCAAATAGTTGATAACGGAAAGGACGAAAGTGGAATTATTGAAAATGTTTATCTGAAAAAAGACGAATTTGAAATAAGAATATATGCAAAAAATAATATTGTTACAAGCATTAATTGTTGGCAACTTATTGATTATATCACCGTCAATACATCATTGACTGTCGAGCAGGCAGAAAACATTTTACAGAAAGCCCACGAGATAGTTGTAAAATGGTTGGGTGGAGCAGGATACAGCCCTTCGCAGACAATTAAAGTCGGTCAATACGATTACGGTCTTGTCCCTTACACTCATGTTGAAATGAAAACAGAAATTTGCAGTGTTTTTCATCATTACTATTATGAAGATCTATTTGAAGCCTTTTACACGGAACAAAATGGAAAATTATACTATAAGATAGGTGGTTTTGGCATCGAAGGATTATATTCTTGTACAGCCGGTAATTTAAAAATGTCAAATTCGGATGCTCTGTTCACAATGCATACCGTATATTATGATGCACTGGGTGGAACACAACAAGATGAACAAGCAAAAGAGATTCAATTTGAATTTGTACGAGAAGATGGAAAATGGGTTATCAAAGAAATCAATGGAGAATATCTCGAATCAAACTATTGGCTGTTCCCCAGTCTGCGTTTTATCGAAAATGATAACCTAATATTACCGACAAACGGAATGACAGTCCCACAAGAAGCAGTTCTTGATTCTTTTGGCAGTGAAGACGGCATGTCGGTCAACATGCGAACAGGACCAGGAACAAACAACTCAATCATCAAAAAAATTCCGGACAACAGCAAAGTATATGTCTGCGGTACATCCGAAGAATATCCCGATTGGGTCTTCGTCTGCTATCTCGGCGATTTCGGTTGGACAATTAAGAGTTGTATCTTTTATTAGGATTCAAAATGTCTATGATTTTTGAGTTTTCAAAATAGATATTCCAATTAAATAGGATTGGAGAATAAACAAAATAAAGGCGAACTAAAATTAAATGATGAAATTTTACCCACATGTTGTATTTCAATGAGATAAATGTAAAAATAATTGTTGAGAACTGATTAAAAATTTATTCGGAAGATTAACTAAATTTTGACATTTGTTTACAATAATTGTATTATAGAAATATAACAAAGGTAATTGGAGAGTGCGTTATGTTCTGTGTTAATTGTGGAAAACCTATTGAAATTCATTTTAAGTATTGCCCTTATTGTGCAACCAATGTATCTACAGGTGTACAACCAAGTAACAACAATGATTTTGAAATCGTTGCTGGTAGACTAATTCAATATAAGGGTTCGAATATTGATGTTGTTATCCCTGATAGCGTAATTGATATTTCACCTACAGCTTTTTCTGATCTGCAACTCATCAGAAGCATTGTTATTCCAGATAGTGTAACCACAATACAATTCAGAGCTTTTAGTGGTCTTGAAAATCTTGTCAATGTGACTATTGGTAACGGTGTCCAAAAAATAGAAGCGTATGCATTTTATAAATGCAAAAGTTTAAAAAGCATTAATATTCCAAATAGCGTAACTACAATACAAGATGCAGCTTTTTGTGATTGTGAGAATCTTATCAATGTAACTATCGGTAATAGCGTTGAAATAATAGGAAATAGTGCATTTAATGGTTGTAAGAATTTAAAAAGTGTTACTATTCCGAACAGCGTAAAAACAATAGGATATGGCTCTTTTCGTAATTGCGATAGCCTTATAAGTATTTCATATCCAAAACATATTTCGATTAATAGTTTTATAGGAACTGGAATGATTAAACAATACGCACTCCAAAATAATCTTTGTCCAAAATGTGGAAGAAAATTATCGCTATTTGGTAATAAGTGTACATATTGCAATGTAAAATATTAATGCAAAAAACAAGATTGTTTTTTCTGTTCTAATTAATGTCTGAAAATTTTTTTGGATTTTGAAGTATTGCTTATTTTTTTGTAAAAGCTGTCATACCATAAGGAAAAGTGCCTGTACAAAATTAGGGAGTTCAACGGCGACTGAACTCTAAGTGGGTTATTTCAGTGTTGTTAGAATACTGAGCATCTTGCTCACCGCACTGATAACAGTAAAAAGCGATAACACTATAGATCATACTGTTCTTGTTACAAACAGCACATCATTTCAACGATGATTTGTAATATTTTCAGCAAAAGAATCATATACCTCCTTATTCATAGGTGATAAATGATATCCCCTGATTATTGGAATATATAATTTTCGAACAAAAGAATTGACGAATTAAATTTTTTATGCTAAAATAAGTGTTCGGAAACCAAGCATTTTTAGTTGAAAGGAAGTTACTTATGTCCGGCCATTCCAAATGGAGTACAATCAAAAGAAAAAAGGAAAAGACTGACGGCGCAAGAGCAAAGGTCTTTACCAAAATCGGCAGAGAAATTGCTGTTGCCGTGCGTGACGGCGGTCCCGACCCCGCAGGCAACTCGAAACTGAAAGACGTTATCGCAAAGGCAAAGTCCTTCAATGTTCCCAACGACAACATTGAACGCATCATCAAAAAAGCTGCCGGCGATACCAATGCCGACAACTACGAAGAAATCATCTACGAAGGCTACGGCCCCTGCGGCGTTGCCGTTGTGGTTGAAACACTGACCGACAACCGTAACCGTACAGCAGGTGAAGTCCGCCACTATTTCGACAAATACGGCGGAAACATGGGGCAGTCCGGCTCTGTTATGTTCATGTTCACCCGTCAGGGCGTTATCCTTGTTGACAGCGAAGATGTGGACGAAGAAAAGCTCATGGAAACAGCCCTCGAAGCCGGTGCAGAAGATTTCCTGACCGACGACGGTGTGTTTGACATCCGCACCAATCCCCACGACGTTGCAACCGTTGCAGAAGCACTCACCGCTGCCGGCTATGAAATTGCTTCCGCGCAGGCAGAATATGTTCCCGCTACCTACACCCGTCTTGAAGGCGACGATATCAAGAACATGGGCAAGATGCTTGAAATGTTTGAAGATAACGACGATGTGCAGGCTGTTTGGCACAACTGGGAAAACGAAGACGATTACGAATAATCCGATCCGAAAGGATGAGAAAACTTGGAATTTTTCTTGGAAAAAACCGAGGTCTGGTTTACAGCACTGGAGAATTCCGTTAATATTTCTTCCGTTTTCTGTCAGATCGACCTCCCCTTTTCCGAATCCGTCATCACCGTGCGTTGGTACGGTGTGCTGATTGCATTCGGATACATCCTTGCCGCATTGTTCGGCGGCAGAATCGCCTACACATGGAAAATTGACCTGAACAAAATGGTCGATGTTCTCATTTACGGCTCGTTGGGCGGCATCATCGGCGCAAGACTTTATTATTGCTTCAGCAAATGGGAAACATACAGCGACAATCCGCTGTCGATCCTCTATATATGGGAAGGCGGACTTGCTATCTGGGGCGGCATCATCGGAGGGCTTGCGGCAGGTCTGATTGTCTGCAAGGTCAACAAAATCAACATCCGAAACCTGCTCGACATGGTCGGTATGAGCCTGCTCATCGGGCAAGGCATCGGCAGATGGGGCAACTTTGCAAACCAGGAGGCATTCGGCACCAACACCACACTCCCGTGGGGTATGTACAGTCAGAAGACCTATAACTATCTGTCCTATGTTATTGCGCAGGGCGCTGTCAACGGCAGTGAGGATCCCGTGATTGCCAATCTTGACCCGACCAAGCCCGTGCATCCGACATTTTTGTATGAATCGCTATGGTGCCTTTTAGGCTTCGCCATTCTTTATATCACACTCAAAAATTGGCGAAAATTCAGCGGCCAGCTGTTTTTGATGTACGGTGTGTGGTACGGAACGGGCAGAACCATCATCGAGGGCTTCCGTACCGACAGCCTTTATATCGGCGACACAACCTTGCGCACCTCGCAGGTGTTGAGCCTTGCAGTCGCTGTTGTGTGTGCAGTTGCACTGATTGTATTGCTCATCAAATACATCAAGAATCCCAAGCCCATTGAAGGCATTGACTACATCGTAGGCGAACCGCCTGTTTATTGGGCAAAGCAAAAAGCCAAAAAGGCTGCGAAGCTTGCAGCCGCAGGCAACACCCCTATTGAAGAAGTTCAAGAGGATGTGACAAAAAATGATGAATAACCAACATTTTCCCGGCGACAGCGGCGACTGCCGCCGGTTTTTCTTAGGTCTTGACGGCGGCGGCACCAAAACCACCGTTCTCGTTGGGAATGAAAACGGCAAGGTGCTTTACAAAACAGTGGGTGAAACCATCAACTACTGCGCTGTCGGCATGGAAAATGCCCGCAAAAACATGAAAATGATGCTTGATACCGTTGCGCAGGAAACAGGCATTGAACACTTTGCAGGGGTCTGCATCGGCATGTCTGCTTTGTTCGGCAGAGCAAGTGCAGAAGAAACTGCCGCATTCTGTGACGGTATTTTCAGTGCTGACAAAATCATCATGGACTCTGATCTGTATATTGCCCTTGCTGCAACGGGAGAGACGGGTGCGGCTGCGGTCGGCATCTGCGGCACGGGCTCCATGACCTGCGGCAGAACACCCGACGGTAAGGTCATCACCAAGGGCGGCTACGGCTACCTGCTGGGTGACGAGGGCAGCGGCTTTCGCATTGCGCAGGACGGCTTATTTGCGGCCGTGCGCGCGGCAGAGGGAGCAGGTGAAGCGACTTCCCTGTTGCAGGCGGCGCTCGATTTCTGGAATGTGAAAAATGCACCTGCACTGATCGATGTGTTCTACGATCCGCCGATGAAAAGAAACCAAATTGCAAAATTTGCACCCTGCGTAATCAGAGAAGCCGAAAACGGCGACTGCATTGCCATGCAGGTCGTAAAAAATCAGGCAAAGCTCTTTGCAGATACCGCCAAGGCTCTCTTAAAAGAACTGCCTCAGGATATTCCCTTTTATGTTTACGGCGGCATTTTTGAACACAACAAACTGTTCAGAGATCTTTTTGCAAATGAAATTGCTGACCGCAAGGTTGTCCTTCTGACGAAAACACCGGCAGAGGGTGCATTGTGGGCGGCAGTCAATGAATAAAACCAATACAAGGAGGAACGAGTATGAATCAGAACACCGTTTTTTCCTTTGAAAAAGACTTCGGCATCCATTTTGTGTCGGAGGATTTTTCTTATATCCTCGCGGATGTAAAAAAAGGAACCGAAATTGAAATCACAATCCGTCAGGACAGTGCACTGCAATCCAAAGAGGGTTACACACTGCAGATTGAAAAGCAGTCAGACGGTCTGGCGGTGCACATCCGTTATGCAGAAAAGAAAGGTGCAATCAATGCCTTGTTTGCCGTGCGCCGTATGTGCAGGGAAAACCGCTTTGTATTGGGCGAAACGAGAGAAGAACCGAAATTTGCCGTGCGCGGCTACATTGAAGGCTTTTACGGCAGACCGTGGAGCTATGAAAACAGACTGAAAATGCTGCGCTATGCCGCTTCCTTTGGCGCAAACACGCATTATTATGCTCCGAAGGACGATCCGTATCACCGTAAGCTCTGGCGCGAGGAATACCCCGAAAATGAATTGATGCAACTCAAAGTACTGTCCGACGAGGCAGCGAAATACGGCATGGAATTTGCCTATTGCATTGCACCGGGGCTTAGCATCTGCTATGCAAATGAAACGGATTTTTCCTGCCTTACAAAGAAGCTCGCACAGCTGTATTCCATCGGCATCCGTTCCTTCGGACTGCTGCTCGATGACATCGCACCCGACCTGTATTACGAAGAGGACAAGCGGAAATACGGGAGCATCGTCGAAGCACATGTGGATCTTATCAACCGCACCTCTGCTTTTATGAAAACGCTCGACGGCAGTGTGCTGACCGTCTGCCCGACCGAATACTGGGGCAAGGGCGACAGCGACTATCTGCGCACACTCGGGCAGGGCATCGGCACGGATATCCGTATTTTCTTTACGGGTTCCGATATCTGCGCAAAGGAAATCGGCTGTACCGAAGCGCAGACCTTTTTTGAAAGCACCAACAGAAAGCCGCTGTATTGGGACAACTACCCCGTCAACGATGCGGAAATGTTTATGGAAATGCACATGGGGCCTCTCATCGGCAGAGATCAGGCACTTTATCAATATGCGCAGGGTGAAATTTTCAACTGCATGGAATATGTTGCATGCACACGCATTCCGCTTGCAACAGCGCTGACTTATCTGTGGAATCCCGAAAATTACGATCCCGAGCAGGCCTATATGCAGGCGGTGACCGACAACATTCCCGAAGACGAACGCGAAGCCTTTATTCTGCTTGCAGACCATCTGCGCACCTCCTGCCTGAAGGATGAAAACTCGCACATCATGGGTGAAAATCTTCTGCGCTGTTATGCGGCAAGAGAAGCAGGCGATGTTGAAAAGGCAAAAGAGATTTTCAACACCTACCTTGCTAAAATGCAGAATGCAGCAAAATTGCTGGCAGGCAAAAAAGACGGCATTTACAAGGAGCTTACCATCTGGATTGAAAAGTTCATTCTATGCGTGGATATTCTCGGCATCTGCGGTGAGATTCTGTTTGACAACGCGGACAAAAAAGTGGCGCTGCGCACAAAAATCCACAAATACAACCGTGATGCCGCGGTGCTGACGGGCTTCTGCTTCCGTGAGCTTGCGGAAATCGCACTGGAGGATTTCACATACTGATCCGAAAAAACTGCAACCCGTGCTTTGCGGATTGCAGTTCTTTTTTATCGTGCAACGGTTGTTTCAAGCAGCTCGTCCATACGGTCGGTTATGCCGACACCGGGCTTGCCTGCCTCACTGCCGAAGCCGTCCTTTAAATCGTCACCGACATTGCGCATGCCGTTTGCAAGATCGTTCCCTGCATTGCGCATGCCCTGTGCCATATCACTTGCCGCTTCGCTCATGCCGAGAACATCGTCACGCATGGCTTCTCCGACACCGCTTGCCGCCTCGCTGACACGGTCGCCTGCTTTTTCAGTGGCACGCTGTGTGGTCGGTGCCGTTGTGGCAGGCATGGTCGCGGTGGGTGCGACATTGGAAATCGGTGCAGCAGTTACTTCAGGCATTGCACTGATGCCGTCTGCTTTATCATTGCTGTTATTCCGGCATCCCGTTGCAAGAACAGCGATCGCTAAAACGGCAAAGGCAATTACAAATATTCCTTTTTTCATTCTGCTTTCCTTCTTTTTAAGTTTACACGGCTGCACAAAAACAGAATGCCCTTGCGCAGTCCTGCGAAGTATAGTGTGTCCGTGCCGCAACGGGATATGCCGGTTGCATTTTGGGATAACTGTCTTATTTTGTCAATGTGCCGCCGTCCGAATACAGCAGAAGAAAAATTTCATCCTCCGCACCCGTTTGTGCATCGATATAAACAAGTGCATCCTGCTCGCCGTCCTGCGTGACCATAAATTCGTACGCAAACGCTTCAGAGCCGCCTGCTGTGGGCACAATGCATTTGCGCACCTGACGGATAAACAAATCGGGATTGAGTTTTTTTGTTGCATCGGAGAGACGGACGGTCTGTGTCGGTATTTCTCTTTGTGTGTGGTTCATAATATAGGACGATGCATCCATGCTCAGTACCTTGCCGTCCGACAGCGAAACGCTGACCTTTATAAGATCGGGATAGCAAATATAATCCTCCTGCATAAAGGCAAAATTGACCGTACAGATGCCGTCATTGGTAGCATAATAGCTGCTGACCATATCCTCATAGCCGCATTGCTGCAAAAATTTCTGCGCAATGGCAACGGCATCCTCACCGCTGTATACAATTTCCCCTGCAAAGGAATCATTCAGCAGCAATTTCACATAGCCGCCTTTTTTCGTGATCTGCGTTTCACTGCCCTCATAATAGAAATTATAGGTCGCGATTCTGCCTGCATTTTCGCCGTCCTCTATGACCTGTGCGGCATTGCTTGCGCCCAATATATCAACCGCAAGCTGCTTGGCTTCGGTCAGGGTGATCTCCTTTTCGTTGGAAAGCAATGCGGATTCTTTTTGCAGCACACCGTCCGAAAACGGGCCGTCATACAGTAAGGTCGGGTAATCCGCAAACGACTCCTCTGCTCCTGCGGCAGCAGAAAGGTAGTTGACCGCCTGCGTCATTTCGGTGCTGCCGAGCTCACCGTCCACCTCATCAAACGAAAATGCACCGCTTTCCATAAGATCGTTCATATACAGAAATTTGTCATGCAGAATTTTTGCATACTGTGCCAGATTCTGTAAATGTGCACGGTCCTCGGCGGTCAGTTGCTCACCCGTGGACAGCTTTCTGCCAAGACTGCCCGTAAATGCACCTGCCTGTGAAAGATACATATAGATATTCGACAGCACCGTCTGCCCCGAATCGAGCGTACCGAGTGCGGTTTTTGCACCGCTTGCATTTTTTTCGAGATCGGATGCGATCTCTGCAAACATGGGCACCGTATTGGCATACCCGCTTTTTTCAAGATCGGTCTGCATGGCATCAAAATATTCACAAAGCTGCGCAATGGCACGCCGTTGCGCAACAATGACCTGCTGCTCATAGCGGCTTCGTTGCAGCATTTGCAGGCTTCCCCACAGTGTCAGCACACCGACCACCGTCAAAAAAAAGCTTACCGCCCGGATTTTTCTCCTTTTACCCATTTTCTTATCCTCCGTCAGACTTTTCAGCATTTCTGTTTTCAGTATGTCCGTTTACAAAAATTTCAATCCTGACAGTTCCTTCCATTTCGTTTTTTCAACACAAAACAAAAAAACAGATTGCACAAACGGACAATCGGTAGTATAATGTATCGGTAGGACTTTTTTACCTACCGGAAAGGAGGAACTGCGTTTGGAAGTTTATCTGGATAACAGCGCAACCACAAAAGTCTGCCCCGAAGCCGTATCCGCCATCACACAGATGCTGACGGATAATTACGGCAATCCGTCATCCACGCACCGCAAGGGACTGGATGCCGGCGAAGCGCTGATCAAAGCCCGAAAACAAGTGGCAGGCATTCTGTCCTGCTCTCCCGATGAAATATATTTTACCACCGGCGGCTCGGTTGCCAACAACACCGCCATTTTCGGTACGGTAAACGCACTGAAAAGAAGGGGCAACCGCATTGTCACCACCTCCATTGAGCATCCGAGTGTGATTCGCTGCATGCAGGATCTGGAAAGCAAGGGCTTTGAGGTCATTTATCTCAAGCCCAACCGCAACGGCAGCTTTTCGCAGGAGGATCTGTTCAATTCAATTAACAAAAACACCATTCTTGTGAGCATCATGGCGGTCAACAACGAAATCGGTGTCATCAATCCCGTTTCTGCGGCAAGCAAGGCCATCAAACGGATCGGTGCACCGGCACTTTTGCATTGCGATGCGGTACAGGGCTTCGGCAAGCTGCCGCTGCATCCTGCCAAGGACGGCATTGACCTGCTGAGTATATCCGCACACAAGGTGCACGGTCCGAAGGGTGTAGGTGCTTTGTATATCCGCAAAGGAGTGCAGATCAAGCCCCATATTCTCGGCGGCGGTCAGGAAAACGGCATGTTTTCGGGCACAGAGCCCATGCCTGCCATTGCAGGCTTCGGCGCAGCGTGTGCGGCAATGCCCGATATTGCACAGCAGCTGAACAAAATGACAGCCCTTCGCAACTACACAGCCGAACGGCTGAAGGCCCTGCCGAAGGTGGAAATCAACTCTCCGCATGACAGCCTGCCGTATATTATCAACCTCTCGGTTGCAGGCATTCCGTCGGAGGTGCTTATCAATCATCTTTCCCGTCAGGAAATTTACATCTCCGCAGGCTCTGCCTGCAAAAAGGGGCACAGAAGCGAGGTGCTTCGCGCGATAGGGCTTCCCGTGCAGCAGATCGATTCTGCGGTACGAGTCAGCTTTTCACGCTATTCAACCGATGCGGATGCAGATGCACTCATCAACGGCATCGAGGCTGCGATTCAAAGATTCAGAAGATAAAGACATACAGAAAGAACGGACAAGAAAATGAAAGAAATTATACTGATCAAAAACGGAGAGCTTGCACTCAAGGGACTCAACCGCGGTACATTTGAAGACATCATGATCAAAAACATGCGTCACCGACTGTCCTCACTCGGCAATTTCACTTTCACAAAATCTCAATCCACCATCACCGTGACTCCCGAGGATGACTCCGTCGACAGGGATGAAGCCGTGCGCAGACTCAGCAAGGTATTCGGCATTGCCGCACTCTCCCGTGCCGCCGTTTGCGAAAAGGACATTGATGTCATCCGCAATACGGCTGTTGAATACCTGGGCGAAGCACTGTCCGGTGTGAGAACCTTCAAGGTAGAAGCCAAAAGATCGGACAAAAAATTTCCGCTGACTTCCCCACAGATCTGTGAAGAGGTCGGCGGCTGGCTGCTTGAGCATGTGCCGGGACTTCGTGTGGATGTTCACAATCCCGACATCACCGTCACGGTTGAGGTGCGCGACAAATACGCATTTATCCGCGGCAATCAGCTGCACGGCGCAGGCGGTATGCCCGTAGGCTCGGGCGGCAATGCCTGCCTGCTCATTTCCGGCGGCATCGACAGCCCCGTTGCAGGCTGGATGATGGCAAAGCGCGGCGTGCGCCTGACGGGAGTGCATTTCGCTTCTCCCCCTTACACATCTGAACTTGCCGAACGCAAGGTGCATGAGCTGCTTGAAAAGGTGACGGAATATGCAGGCAGAATCCGTCTGTTCACCGTTGAATTCACCGAAATTCAGGAAGCCATCCGCGACAACTGCCCCGAGGAAATGTTTACCATCACCATGCGCCGCTTTATGATGAAAATTGCAAGCGCAATTGCCATCCGCGAAAGCTGCGGTGCACTGATCACGGGTGAAAGCCTCGGTCAGGTTGCAAGCCAGACCCTGCATGCACTCGGCTGCACGGATGAATGCGCATCCATTCCGGTGTTCCGTCCGTGTATCGGTATGGATAAAAATGAAATCGTGGAAATCTCCCGTAAGATCGACACCTTTGAAATTTCCATTCGCCCGTATGAGGATTGCTGCACGGTCTTTACACCCAAGCATCCGCGTACCCGTGCCACGGTCGAGCTTGCCCGTCAGGCAGAGGAAATGATCGAAAACCGTGAAGAGCTCATTCAGCGTGCCATTGATTCGGCTGAGCTGAAAATCATCGGCTGACAAACACAGCAAAAACAAATCTGCGTGTTGCAAAGGATTGCTTTTTCATTGACAAAGCAATCCTTTTTTGTTATACTTTATATGATGCATAAGTGTTTGCATCGGGCAGTTCGAAACCATCCTGCCCGGACGAAAGTCAGAATCAAAACTATGGGCTCCGCTTTTTTAACTGCAATAAAATACATATTTTTACCATTATGTTCATTTTTACAGTTATCAGCGGTTGCACCCGGAAAGGGACAAAAAAATGAGAAAAAACAAAGCACGCACCCTTGCAAAAGCAGCACTCATTGCCGCCGCTTATGTTGCATTGACATGGATGTCGGAGGCACTCGGTCTTGGCTTCGGTACCGTTCAACTGCGATTGAGCGAAGCACTCACCATACTGCCCGTATTCACAGGCAGTGCCGTACCGGGACTGATCCTCGGCTGTGCCGTTTCCAATGCAGCAAGCCCGTTGGGCCCCGTTGATATTGCGGTCGGCACCGCAGCTACTCTGCTGCAGGCACTCTGCTCACGGGGACTGCGCAATGTAAAAATCAAAAACATTCCGTTTTTGTCATTGCTGATGCCCGTTTTGTTCAATGCTGTTTTTGTGGGGGCGGAAATTGCATTTCTGTCAATGCAGCAAGAAAGCTTTTGGGCGGTTTTCGGCTCTACGGCATTGAGCGTAGGCATCGGTGAACTGATTGTGTGCATTGCGCTTGCATTGCCGCTTTATCAGCTGATTGAAAAAAGACCCGTTTTGAAAAAACTGATAGAACAATAAAAAACACAGAAAGGGCACGAAAGATGAAAAAAATTATTGTTGCAGACGATGAAGAACTGATACTCAAGCTTGTCAGTGACTTTTTGCGCAATGAAGGCTACCAGCCTCTGACCGCAACAGACGGCGATCAGGCACTTCGTCTGTTTGAGGAAAATCCCGACACAGCATTGCTGATTCTTGATATTATGATGCCCGAGGTGGACGGTTGGGAGGTCTGCCGCCGTATCCGTGAAAATTCCGATGTTCCCATCATCATGCTCACTGCAAGAAGTCAGGAGTTTGACGAGCTGATGGGCTTTGAGGCAGGTGCTGACGATTATGTCACCAAGCCGTGCAGTCCATCCGTTCTGATGAAGCGTGTTGCGGCACATTTGCGCCGTGATACCTCTGCCAACGGCAACAAGGTCGTTTCCGTGGACGAGCTCAGACTTGATAATTTTGCACATGAGGTCTGGCTGGACGGTCATTCCATCATGCTTACCGTCAAGGAATATTCCATTCTGCAGAAGCTGCTCAGCTCTCCCGGTCGTGTTTTCACACGCGAGCAGCTGCTTGACGATATATGGGGCTATGATTTCACGGGCGATATCCGCACCGTGGACTCGCATGTTGCAAGATTGCGCACCAAGCTCGGAGATTGGGGCACTAAACATATCAAAACCATTTACGGCACAGGCTACAAGCTTGAGGTAAAAGAAAATGAAGGCTGAGCAGGCTGACAAAAAGAAAAAACTGCCGCCGCTGAAGAAAAAAAGCATCACCCGAAAAATATTCACACGCATTTCACTGATTCTGCTGATTTCATTGATTCTGCCCGTGATCGCATACGATCAACTGCCCGAGCCTTTTTATTATCTTCTGCCGGGTGTCCGCATGTGGCTGGCTTCCGATGAAATCATGAGCACCTACGGGGATGAGGATAATTTTACAACTGCAATCAAGGCGGTTGAAACGGGGTATGATGCCAAGGTTGAAATCTACAATTCGGACGGTGCACTCATTTACAGCACAAACTACACTCCTGACATGACATACAACCTGCCGTTTCCGTTGTCGCAGGCTCCTGTTATTGACGAAAAATACAAAACGAACTACGATCCGCTCAATGATGAAAGCATGGTTGTCGGTCAACGCGGCTTTTCCATCGGCAGATATGCAACCGCCGGCATTGAAGTGGACTTTCTGATCCATTATCAGTACACCGAAACGGGCGAGCGCATGAACATCATCATGCAGACAAGTGCGCTGTCCTCGAACACAAGAATCGTCATTCTGATCATGTCTGCCATTACAATCCTTCTTTTGCTGTTGTCGCTTGTCATCATCGGCCTTGCACTGATGCGCCTGACAAAGCCGATCAAGCAGATGGTTCAGATCACTGACAAGATGAGCAAGCTCGACTTCGGTGAAAAGCTGCCGCCTACCAAGGTGCTTGAGCTGTCGGAGCTGTCGGACAAGATCAACACCATGTCCGACACACTTGACTCGGCACTGACCGACCTGCAGGAAAAGAACGATAAGCTGCAGCAGGATATTGAAAACGAGCGTACCCTTGATAATCTTCGTCAGGTTTTCATTTCAGGCGTTTCGCACGAGCTGAAAACCCCCATTGCAATCATTCAGGGCTATGCGGAAGGAGCCATGACCTTCATTGACGACAATCCGCAGGCAGCGAAGGAATACTGCACAGTCATCATGGATGAATCCGTACGCATGAATCAGATGGTCATGAAGCTGCTGGAGATCACTAAATATGACTCGGGTGCCTATGTGCCGACCAATGAGATATTTTCTATACGCGACATGATTGCACAATGGTTTGCCAAAGAAAGCAATTCCCTGACAGAACAAGGGATCACGGCTGTCAATGACATATCTGCCGACATTTACGGTGAGGGTGACTCGATTATTCTGGCATCGGTTGCAAACAACTATCTGTCCAATGCGGTTTCGCATGTGGACGGTGAAAAAATCATCCGTACCTATACGGAAAACCTGCCCGAGGTATACAGAGTTTGGGTGGAAAACACGGGCAATCCCATTGCAGACAAGGATATTGACAAAATCTGGAACTCCTTCTACCGTGCCGACAAGGCTATGTCGCGTTCGCAGGGGCGCTTCGGATTGGGACTTGCCATTGTTGCATCCATTCAGAAGCTGCACGGACAAGGCTACGGTGTTGAAAACACACAAAACGGTGTGCGTTTTTATTTCGATATCCGAAAAGCTGAAAAACAAAACAACAAAGGACTTTAAGAATGCGAAAACTGTATGACAAATTATTCACGGCATTGCGGAAAGTAAAACTCTTTGATAAAATCCTTTCCCTCCCCGTTATTTCAAAAATCGTGGAATATGAGGTGCTGATGTATCTCGTTTTCGGTGTGCTGACAACCGTTGTCAATTTTGTTGTGTTCTGGCTGTTCGGCAAAATACAGAACAATGAAACGGTGCTGTTCAATATCGGTTCATTCTCCTTTAAATGGGTATACATTGCAAATTCCGTTGCATGGGTCTGCTCGGTGCTGTTTGCCTTTGTCACAAACAAATTGTTTGTGTTTGAAAGCAAGGAAAAAGCAAAGGGTGCAGTCATCAAGGAAATGATATCCTTTTTCGGTGCCAGAATTCTTTGCTTCCTGATTTTTGATGTTGCGGTGTTTGCCTTGCTGATCGAGGTTTTCCATATTGACGAATATCTTGTCAAAATCATCAATGCCGTATTTGTTGTGATCTTCAATTATGTGGCATCGAAGCTCGTTGTTTTCAGAAAAAAGAAATAATAATACAACAAAATTACCAAAAAGACCGCCTGCTTTTCTACCTGCAGACGGTCTTTTTTTGATTGACCCGTTTTTTTAATTCTGTTATTATATAAATAATAATGTGAAAGGAGCTTATAAAAAATGCCGGTACATTTTGATATCCCTTTTGTAGACAAAAATAACGAAAGAAAAATGCTTGCCTCGCGTATCAAGCAGATCATCGATCACCTTGCAGGAAGAATTTTTACAGACAGTGAAAATACGGGCGACTTTTTGTTCCGTGACGGGCAGTCCGATATTTCCAAAATCAACGAAGGTGAATGGACACCCTTTGGCAAGGACGATTTCTGGGGCTACAAGGAGCAGTACTGCTGGTTCAAACAGACCGTGACCATTCCCGAACGCTTTGCAGGAAAAACCGTTGTGTATGACATCACTCCCTTCCCGTCCTTCCGTTGGGAAAACAGAGCACAGCAGTTCATTGTGTTCGTCAACGGCAAAATGGTGCAGGGCGTGGATATGAACCACACCTTTATCTATCTTGAAGAATGCGCAAAGGGCGGCGAAACCTACGAAATCGCACTCAATGCCTACACCGATGACTGGGAATTCAGAGGTCCCACACAGCTTGCTGCCAACCTCAGAGTCATCGACAAGGATGTTTCAGATCTGTATTATGATCTGCTCACTCCGTGGGAAACCGCACATCTGTACAGCCACGATGACTTGCAGCGTGTGGATATCATCAAGGCGCTCAACACGGCTGTCAATCTGCTTGAGCTGAACACGGCGGATTATGCCGTATTCAAGGACAGTGTGTCGGCTGCCCGTGCATACATTGAAGAAAATATTTACGGTGTTGACAACGGTGTTTACACCTCTGCCATCGGTCATACCCACATTGACACCGCATGGCTGTGGCGCCTGCGCCAGACCCGTGACAAGACGGGCAGATCCTTTGCAACTGTTATCAACCTCATGCGTGAATACAAGGACTACAAGTTCATGTCCCCGCAGGCACAGCTTTATGATTTTGTCAAGCAGGATTATCCCGAGCTGTATGAAGAAATCAAGCAGATGATCAAGGAAGGCCGCTGGGAAGCCGAGGGCAGCATGTGGGTCGAATCCGACACCAATGTGGTTTCCGGTGAATCCCTTGTTCGTCAGTTCCTTGTCGGTAAGCGTTTCTTCAGGGATGAATTCGGTGTTGACAACAAGATCATGTGGCTGCCTGACGTATTCGGTTATTCGGGTGCACTGCCGCAGATCATGAAAAAAGCCGACATCGACTACTTCATGACCACCAAGATTTCATGGAATGAATACAACAAATTCCCCTTTGATACCTTCATGTGGAAGGGCATTGACGGCACGGAAATCCTGTCGCACTTCATTCCGAGCCTGCGTGCAAACGAAAAAGAGCGTTTCCAGACCACCTACAACGCAGACCTGACCCCCGATCAGATCATCGGCGGCTGGCAGCGTTATTCCAACAAAGACCTCAACCGCAATGTGCTGTGCTCCTTCGGTCACGGTGACGGCGGTGGCGGCCCGACCAGAGGCATGCTCGAAAAGGGTATGCGCATGGCAAAGGGCATTCAGGGCTGCCCGAATGTAAAGATGGAATTTGCCCGTGATTATTTTGACCGCCTTGCCGAAGAAGTCAAGGGCAGCGACCGTCTTCCCAAGTGGGCAGGTGAGCTGTATCTTGAATTCCACCGCGGTACACTCACCGCACAGGCAAGAAACAAAAAATACAACCGCAAGAGCGAGCTTCTGTATCACGATGCCGAAACCCTCTGCAAGCTTGCGCAGGTGCTGACGGGTGCTGATTATCCTGCCGCAGAAATCCTTGAAGCATGGAAGATCATTCTTCTGAATCAGTTCCATGACATCATTCCCGGCTCGTCCATTGCAGCCGTTTATGAGGATTCCAAAGAACAGTACGAGCAGATTCTTGCCGACGGCAATGTGCTCATCGACAAGGCACTCTCCGCTATGGCTGATAACATCTGTGTCAAGGAAGACAGTGTGATCGTGTTCAATACCCTCGGTTTTGAAAGAACCGATGTTGTGCTCTGCGACCTGCCCGACAATGTCTGCGTTTATGACACTGACGGCACGGCGCTGCCCACACAGAAAACTTATGACGGCAAGACCGCATTCCTTGCAAAGAATGTACCTGCAAAGGGCTACAAAGCATTCACACGCAAGGCAGGCACTCCCTGCACCTGCGGTGCACTCGATTTTGCCGACAACACCGTTGACAACGCATTCTACACCGTCACCTTCGACGGCAATATGAACATCACCTCCCTGCTTCACAAGGAAAGCGGCAGATTGGTAGCCCCCGAAGGGCAGCTGCTCAACCGCCTGATCGCCTACGAGGACAGACCGCACAACCACGAAGCATGGGATATCAAGTGCTATTACGATGAAAAATACTGGTATATTGACGATGTAACCTCCTGCGAGGTTGTTGAAAGCGGCGCTGCCCGTACCGTTGTCAAGGTGGTTCGTCCGTTCAACCTTTCGACAATCGCACAGTATTTTATCTTCTATCCGCATTCCGACCGCTTCGATATCTTCTATGACATCGACTGGCAGGAAAAGAACATTGCGCTCAAAGCGGATTACCCCGTGGATGTCAATGCCGTCAAAGCGACCTTTGACATTCAGTTCGGTAACCTCGAACGCACCGCCCACAGCAACACCACCTGGGATTTCGCACAGTTCGAGGTCTGCGGCCACAAGTGGGCTGACCTTTCGGACAACAGCTTCGGTCTGTCCGTGCTCAACGACTGCAAGTACGGTTGGACGGTCAAGGACGGTCACATCAAGCCGACCCTGCTTCGTTGCGCCACCACCCCGAACCACCTGCAGGACCGCGAACGTCATACCTTCACCTTTGCCGTTTACGCCCACAGCGGTGCGGTCGCACAGAGTGATGTTGTCAATCAGGGCTACAGCCTGAATGTACCGCTGTATGCAAAGAAAGCAGATGCACACGAGGGCACACTTGCCGACAGCTTCTCGCTGATTACCGCGGACAAGAGCAATATCTGCATTGAAACGGTGAAGAAAGCGGAAGACAGCGATGCCCTCATCGTCCGTCTGTATGAAACCTGGAACAAGGCAACCGACACCGTGCTTTCGTTCGGCAAGGATGTAAAGAGCATCAACGAATGCAATCTGCTTGAAGAAAAGGACGAAGCATTGAAAGTATGCGACAACAAGCTGCCGCTTCGCTTCAAACCCTTTGAAATCAAGACCCTTAAAATCACGTTCTGAACCTGAACCACGGGGAGTGACTCAACCCACTCCCCGTACTTTCTGCCTGAAAACATATGAAATATCTTGAAAAACACCCTATGATCATGGTGATCGTCGGCGTTGTCGGCGTTTCACTGTCTGCGATTTTAGTCCGCTTTTCCGATGCACCGTCGAGTGTCACTGCCGCGTGGCGGCTTTTGTGCACGGTAGCATTGCTTTCCCCCGTTGTGTTCGGCAAAAAGGAAGTGCGCACGGAATTACTTCATCTTCCTAAAAAAGAACTGTTGTTGAGCGTGCTCAGCGGTGTATTTTTAGCTGTGCACTTTGGTTTGAGTCACTGCAACACACATCCGTTGCAAGCTCAACCACCATCGTCTGCACGGATGTGATCTGGGTATCGCTCGGCTTCTGTTTGTTTTTAAAAGGAAAACTGACCTGGAAAGCCGTGCTTGCCATTGCCGCAACCTTCGGCGGCAGTGTGTTCAGTTGGTGCTTAAAATACCTGTCCCCCTCGTTCATCACTGCCGCAAAACTGTGCGAACCCGTCGGCGCCGCCATACTCGCGGTATTTCTGTTCAGGGAATATCCCACATGGCTGACCGTTGCGGGTAGTGTGATTATTCTTGTGAGCGTCTATTTTTACTCCCGCCTTGAAAGAAAAGAAGAACAAAAGGAGCATTAACATGAAAAAATTATTCTGCATTTTGCTTTCTTGCCTGCTGTGCGTGGCATTCCTGCCTCTGTTTGCATCGGCTGAAACCACAAACAAATCTCTGCAATTCAACGAAAACGGTGAATTCAGAATCGTCATTTTCTCTGACATTCAGGACAATGAAGATGTGGAAGAATCCACCATGCAACTCATGCGTGAAACGCTGGACAAATACACAGCCGATCTTGTCATTTTTTTGGGTGACAACAGCGTGGACAGATCGCTTGACGGCTATGCAAAATCCGTTGAAGCTTTTACACTTCCTTGCCGTGAACGCAACATCCCCCATGCGTTTGTTTTCGGCAACCATGATACCGAACTGGATGCAACACCCGAAGAATTGCTCGACATTTACAAGCAATTCGGTACGATGACCTATGATGCAGATCCCGATTTGTACGGTTGCGGCAACTGCAATATCCCGATTTTGTCTTCCGACGGCACAAAGACCGCATTCAACCTGTGGCTGATTGACAGCGGCTCTGCCAACCCCGACAAAGAAACGGGCGGTTATGACCATGTGCGTGAAGATCAGATTGAATGGTACAAAACCACCGCCGCAAAATTAAAAGCCGAAAACGGTGGAGAAGTTGTTCCTGCCATGCTGTTTCAGCACATTATCATGCCAGAAGTTTACGAAACACTGTATCCCAAACTTCCCTTTACGGCAGGCAAGGATTACACGATTGAAGGAAAAACCTACTTCCCCGTGCCGTTCTTCAACCGCCATGCAGGCATTATTTTAGAGCCCTGCAGCCCTCCCTTTGTGAACGGCGGTGAAATGGATGCGCTGCTTGAAACGGGCGATGTGATTGCCGCCTTCTTCGGCCATGACCATGTGAATGACTTTGTGACCGATTGCTACGGCATTGCCTTCCACAATGTGCCCACGGTGGGTTGCAATGCCTATTCCGATGCCATTTCGAGAGGCTCGGGACTGATTACCCTGCACGAAGATGATATTGAAAATTATGATTATCAGATGATTTATCACTTCGACATGGCACTTGAAGAAGGCTCACTTCTTCCCGGAATCGAAGGCAGAGAAAGCACCTTCTACTATAAACTTGTCAAATTCTTTCGTCAGAAGATTCTGGACGGCTTCCACAATCTGTTTCTGTAAAACCGAAGGGGCTGCTTACGCAGCCCCCTGTTTTTTATTCACTTTGGGTGGATTCCATTGTGCTTTCGACTGGCTCCTGAATATACAGATCAAATGCTTTGATATCCGCAACATCACCGACATACTCCACTTTAATTGCCGAGTCCGTATCTGACAGCGGCACACCCATTTCCACATAATAAACGGTTTCGCCGTCCTCATTGACCTGCTCGGAAATATTGAGTTCTGTTTCGGTCTTTTTGCCGTTTACAAAAACATACGCTTTCCCGGCAATCAGATCAATCGTTTCTACAACGGAATTTACAATTTCACCGTCTGTCGCGGCATAAGCCACTGCACCGAGGGCAAACAGAACACTGATCGCCACCGCCGCGATCACAAGCGTTTTTCTCCATGCAAAATTCTTTTTTCTTTCTTTCATGGTCATGATCCTTTCCAATGCTTCATCGGCAGGATGAAGGTCTGAAAAGGTTGCAACATATTGTTTTTTACTCATCGGTCCATGCATCCCCCAATCGTTGTTTCAGTTTGGTTCTTGCGCGGTTCAGCCTTGTTTTCACTGCCGACTCGTTCATTTTCAGCATTTTCGCAATGTCCTTGACGGACAGGTCTTCGTAGTAAAACAAGTGAATGACTGCGCGTTCTTTTTTGGACAGCTGCATAACAGCCCTGTACAGATCCGTTTTTTCACCGCTGTCCATATCGTCAGATGAAGCAAAAACACAGTCATCAATATCAATATGCTGTCTGAACGGAAGCTTGATATAATTTTTACTTTCGTTCACGCACACGGCTGTCAGCCATTTATCCAGATGCGTTTCATCGGTGAACGGCTTGGGATATTTCCACAGCTTCAGAAATACATTTTGCAGAATATCCTCGGCATCGTATGTATTTTTCACAAATGAAAGTGCAATCAGATACAATCTTTGGCTGTTGCGATGCACGGCATCCGTAAATACTTCTTCTGTCATTGCTTCACCATCCTGTTGAAAAGGCCTTTCACTTATATAACAACCGAAAGCGGAAAAAGGTTACAAAAAGAATTATGGTTTACCGCATGAAGAAAGGAGCTGCTTTTGGCAACTCCTTGTCTTATTTCTTATTTGCAATAAGTATCGACGTAGCAATCAATCGACTTCTGAATGATTTCTTCTGCTTCCTTGGCACCTTTAAGCTCGTTGACGGCGGTATCCTTGTCCTCAAGCTCCTTGTAAACGCGGAAGAAGTGCATCATTTCGTCAAAGATATGACGCGGCAGCTGGGAAATATCGGTGTAAGTATTGTAGGTCGGATCGTTGAACGGAATGCAGACGATCTTTTCATCGTATCTGCCCGAGTCGATCATGGTGATAACACCGATCGGGTAGCAACGCACCTCTGTCAAGGGACGGATGGGCTCGGAGCAGAGAATCATAACATCCATCGGGTCAAGGTCATCGGCATAGGTACGGGGAATAAAACCGTAGTTTGCGGGATAATGGGTGGAGGTGTAAAGGATTCTGTCCAGGCGCAGAAGACCTGTTTCCTTGTCAAGCTCGTACTTGCACTTGCTGCCCTTGGAAATTTCAACAACGGCAATAAAATCTCTTGCCGTGATGCGCTTGGGGCTGATGTCATGCCAGATATTCATAATAATACTCTTCCTCTCTTCATTCAGATAAAGCGGCTTGGATGCGTGCCTTGAGAGCCTCGACACCTTCCCCGTTTTCGGACGAAAATGCAATGGTTTCAAGACCGGGCAGTTCCTCGGGAATCTCCTGCTCGCGCTTTGCGCGTTCGGTCTTTTTGAGCTTGTCGCTCTTGGTCAGCGCAATCACAAAGGGCACATCGGCGGCGGTGAGAAAATCGATCATGGTTTTGTCGTCTGCCGTGGGCTTGTGGCGCATATCCACAAGCTGCACCACGAGCTTTATGTTGCGTTCGGACTGAAAATAGCCCTCCATGAGGTTGCTCCAACGGCGGATTTCCTCCCCCGAGCGTTTTGCATAGCCGTAACCGGGCAGGTCTGCAAAACGGACATCCTCACAGCGGAAAAAGTTGATGGTCGTGGTTTTGCCGGGCACGGAGCTGACACGGGCAAGATTCTTGCGGTTGAACAGCTTGTTGATGAGCGACGATTTGCCGACATTCGAGCGACCCGAAAACACGATTTCGGGAAGATCCGACACGGGCAGCTGCTTTGCAGTGCCGTAAGCCGCTTCAAAGGCCACATTATTGTAATTCACCGCTGACACCTCGGTTTCTTTTATAATTCTCCTTCGGCGGCAAATGCATGCCGCTTTTTTTATTTTCAGCCGTTTCGGGCAGCTCCGTCAACGCAAGAGAGAGCACCTCATCGACATGCTTTACGGGGATGAAAGTGATTTTTTCCTTGACAGCATCGTCAATTTCCTGCAGGTCGGGTACATTCTGCGCCGGAATGATTACGGTCGGGATATTCATGCGGTAAGCCGCCATTGCCTTTTCACGAAGACCGCCGATGGCAAGCACACGTCCTCGCAGTGTCACCTCCCCCGTCATGGCAATTTTTGCATTCACGGATCTGCCCGACAGTGCGGACACAATCGCCGTGGTCACGGTGATACCTGCCGAAGGGCCGTCCTTGGGTACGGCACCCTCGGGGAAATGCACATGGATATCCTTGGTTTTATAGAAGTCGGGCGCAATGCCGAGTGCATCACTGCGGCTGCGGATAAAGCTGACCGCCGCCTTGACGGATTCGATCATCACATCACCAAGAGAACCCGTAGTTTCGAGCTTGCCCGTACCGTCCATGACAAGGGCTTCTGCCTTGAGCAGCTCACCGCCCACACTTGTCCATGCAAGGCCGTTGACAACACCGACGGCATCCTCGTTTTCGTTTTCATCATCACGGAATCTGCGGATACCGAGCAGACTCTCCAGCATGCTTTCATCCACAACCGTTTTTTCGTTTTCACCGTTTGCAATAGCAAGGGTCTTTTTGCGGCAGATTTTTGCAAGCTGTCTTTCGAGCTTACGCACACCGGCCTCACGGGTATAGCACTCAATGACGGCACGAATTGCACCGTCGGTGACACGCAGATCGTTCTTTGTGAGTGCGTGCTCCTTCATCTGCTTGGGCAGCAGGTGCTTCTTGGCAATATGGAATTTTTCTTCAAAAGTATAGCTTGTGATGTCAATGACTTCCATGCGGTCGCGAAGGGCTTCGGGAATGGCATTTTTGTCATTGGCTGTGGTGATGAACAAGACCTGACTGAGATCGACAGGCAGTTCGATATAATGATCACGGAAGGAATGATTCTGCTCGGCATCAAGTGCTTCAAGCAGTGCAGAGGACGGGTCGCCCTTGACATCGGAGCTGAGCTTATCGACCTCATCCAACAGAATCAAGGGATTCATGGTGCCTGCATTGACAAGTGCATCGATGATTCTGCCGGGAATGGCACCGATATAGGTGCGTCTGTGACCGCGGATCTCCGCTTCGTCACGCACACCGCCCAGTGACATTCTTGCATACTTTCTGCCTGTTGCGGTGGCGATGGACTTTGCAATGCTCGTTTTGCCGACACCGGGAGGACCTGCAAGGCAGATGATCTGCCCCTTGATTTCGGGAGAAACGATGCGCGCTGCCAGCATTTCGGTGATGCGCTCCTTGACATCCTTCAGACCGTAATGGTCTTTTTCGAGCACCCTGACAGCGGCGGAAATTTTTGTTTTTTCCTTGGAATACTTGCCCCACGGAATTTCGAGGCACTTTTCGATGTATGTACGCAAGACATTCGCATCGGGCGAAGCAGGCGACATTCTCTGCAGTCTTCTGCATTCGCCGAGCAGCCTTTTCTTTGCATTTTCACTCATGGCGCTTTCTTCGACCATGCGGCGCAGAGAGCCGATGTCATCGCCCTCGGCTTCACCGAGCTCTTCTTCTATAATGCGCATCTGCTCACGCAGATAATATTCCTTCTGATTGCGGTCCATGGCTTCCTGTACACGGGTCTGAATATCCTCGTCAAGGGCAAGGATCTCCGTTTCCTGCGCAAGGGCAACGCACAGAAATTCAAGTCTTTCCATGGGGTCGGCCATGGCAAGCAGATCCTGCTTGATTTCAATGGGGAACAGAATATTGCCTGCAATTTTATCGGCAAGCACACCGGGATCGTCCGTTTCGTAAACAGAGTGAACCACATCCTCGGCAAGCGGCGGAGAATGCATGCAATATTCTTCAAACAAGCTGCGGCAACGCATCAGCAAAGCGGCAAGATAAACGGGATCCTCTTCAAAGCCGCGTTCATCCTCAAGCAGCTCCACGCAGGCATTCAGAAACGGCTTTTTCTGCAGCACGGCGGTGATGACACCGCGCTGTATGCCGTCCACGACCACGCGAAGATTGGTTTTGTCACCGGGGATGCGCACGATCTGGCGCACCTCACCGAGCACACCGATGTGATACAGTTCATCAAGTCCCGGATATTCATCCGCATACCCCACCTGCGTGACAAAAAATACCTTCTGTCTTGCATTCATGGCTGCACGCAGGGCGGCAATGGATTCTTTTCTGCCCACATCGAAATGCAGGGTCATATCCGGAAACAGGACGACACCGCGCAATGCGACCACGGGCACGGTTATTTCTTTTTTTACACTCATAATCTGTAAAGCTCCAATTTGGGAAAAATCTTATTTTAATTTTAGCCGGAAACGGTGATGCCGCCGAATGCGACATAGGGAAGCACACAGGTTCCGTCACAGGATACCTCCTGCGAAATACCGACAACATTTTTAAGCATGGCAGCAAGGTTGCCGCTGATCATGGTTTCGCTGACGGGATGTGCAATTCTGCCGTTTTTAATATAAAAGCTGTTTTTTGCAACACCCGAAAAATCACCGTTGGTGGCAGGGTCACCGCCCGAAAAACGACAGACGAGAATGCCGTTTTCAATGCTGTCAATCAGCTCTGCCAATAAAATTTTACCGGGAGTTACACCGATGCAGCCGCTTGAGGACGGCGCACGGTTCAGACCCGTTTTGCGTGCGGCATATTCGGAAAGGCAGAAATCCTGCAATATGCCGTCTTTTATAATGTCATAATCCTCGGAAATATAACCGTCATCGGTCACACGCTCACCGCAGACCACGCGATCATCATGTGAAATCACGCGAAGATTAAAGTTTTCGTCCGCAACAAGCGTGCCGACTGCATTTTTCCACGGGGATGTGCCTTCCACGATCACGCTGTCCGAGCAGAAATTGTCAATCACGGTCGAAAGCATGCTGTCCAGACAGCCGGGTGCAAACAGAGCCACACCCTCAAATTTGCCGTCCAGCGGACGCATGCCGAGCTCGGCTTCGCAACGGGCAAACATTTCACGGCTGTCACCCATATCCATAATACGCCCATCGGGATCGGTATAGTCAATACCGAAGCTGTTGAACGAGGTCGTTTCGTCACCGTCATGTGCGGAATACATGGCACCAACGGAATAATTTGCATTTTTCTGTGTATACAAAACACCGTTGGTATTGGCAAAAACACTGCTGCCCTCGGTGTATTCGGCAATGATCTGTTCAACCATGATGCTCGGAAACTCCTTGCCGATGTCGCTTAAAAATTCGCGCACACGGTCAAAAAACACATCACGGTCAGGGGTTTTGGTGCCGTCAACAAAGTCGGCATTTTCGGTAAGCGAAGCAATGCAGTAGGCTTCATCGGGCACGCTGGCCTCGGCAGACTGTACGCATTCCAGCGCCGCCGCATCAATGTCCTGCTGTTCCAGGCTGTTGATAAAGGTCTGCCCCATTTTGCCGTCCTTCAATACCTTCATACTCACACCGCTGTTGAAAACCGAACGAAGCAGAGAAAACTCACCTGCATCAATATTGAATTCTTCCTTTTTTCCGCTTGAAACGGAGCACTGTGCATGGTCTGCACCTGCATTTTTCAGTGCACGGAGAACATATTCAGCTGTTTCTTTTAATCTGTTCATATCCCGTTCTCCTTTCAGCGACCGCCGATATTGACCTTGCACTTGATGGCAGGGCCACCCATGGAAACGGTCATCGGCTGCTTTTTGCCGCAGAAGCCTGCAAAATCCCATTCGATGGTATCCGACAGCATATCGACCGTTTTGAGCATATTGAACGCGACACCAGAAATGGTGGTATCACGCAATGCTCTGCCGAGCTTGCCGTTTTTGATTTCATAGCCCATGCAGACACCGAACATAAATTCACCCGTGGTGTCTGCCTGTCCGTTGGCGGTTCGGGTCAGGTAATATCCGTTTTCGACGGATGCGATCATATCGCCGAGCTTGTCCTTGCCGGGCAGAACCGCGGTGTTGCGCATACGGATGATAGGCTCATCCGCAAAGCCGTAGGCTCTTGCATTGCCGCAGGGCTTGACACCGAAATGTGCGGCACTTTCAAGGTTATTCATATAACCAACAAGCATGCCGTCCTTGATAAGAACGCTGTCCTCACACGGTGTGCCCTCATCATCCACATAAACGGGCAGGGGTGCTTTTTCGCCGAGTGCTGTGTGCGCAAAGTCCACCATATTGACAATGGGAGAAGCCACCTGCTTGTTGAGATTGCTTGCCGCAACCGAGCCGGACAGAACGAGATCCGCTTCCACCGTATGACCGACGGCTTCATGCGCGACCATACCTGCCACAGCCGAGCCGATGATACAGTCACACATGCCGGCTTCGGGGAAAATGCCCTCTTTTTTCTGCATAAGCTCTTCATAAAGAGAGTCAATGCGATCGGTATACTGCATCGGGTCATCGTAAAATTCGCAGAAGCTGCCGTAGCCGCCGCCGATGATGTCAAAAAGCTCCACGGTGTCGCCGTCTGCGGTTTCAGCCGCCATGGAAACAATATAGTAGGTTCTCGGGAATAACTGGTGTGCAAAACTGCCGTTGTCGGTGTGCAGAATCTTTTCAATGCAACCGCTTCTGACACTGACGGTACGGCTTGCAAGGTCGGGGTATTTGGTTTTGATATAATTGTCCACCGCACTTGCATAGTCGATGAGCGTTTTCTGCTCGACATCCCTGAAAATCAGGTCTGTTTTATATTGCACGGGGCTTGCGGCCTGAATGGGCGGCTTTCCCAGGGAAAGCTTGCGATCCATAAACAATGCATTGTCGCGGGCGGCTTCCAATACGGCACGGACACTTTCCTCATTGTATTCACCCTTGGATGAAAATCCCCAAAGGCCGTTTTTGTAAACTCTTGCACACACACCGCCCGTACGGGTACGGGTATTGTTGACAAGATTGCCGCCGACGATGGTGACGGAACGGTTGAATGCCTGCTGCGCACGAATTTCCGTATGCTGTGCGGCAGAGTCGGCATATTTGAGAATGTAATCGTTAAGCAAGATAAACCACCCCATTTTGCATTGTACAGATTATTATATCACAATTATATATAAAAATTCAATATATATTTTTTATTAAAACACTTTACTTTTTAAAAAAGATTTGGTACAATGTTTAATTAGTTTTTTACAGAAAGGAGATTTTTATGCTCTATACATCCACAAGAGATAACAATCTGTCCGTTTCGTCCGCACAGGCGATCGAAAAAGGCATTTCCGTTGAAGGCGGTCTGTTTGTGCCCACCGGGATTCCGCAGATCGACAAAGCATTCCTCAACGAGCTGAAGGACAAATCCTACATTGACCGCGCCAAGGCAGTGCTGTCACTGTTCCTGACCGATTATACCGCAGAAGAGCTTGACTACTGCATCACCGGTGCTTACGGCACGGGCTTTGCACACGAGGATGTGGCTCCCGTTGTGCGCCTGCACGACAATGTGCATATTCTTGAGCTGTGGCACGGCCCGACCTGCGCATTCAAGGACATGGCACTGCAGCTGCTTCCCTATCTTCTGACCACCGCCTCCAAAAAAGGCGGCAGCGACAAGGAAATCGTCATTCTCGTTGCTACCTCGGGTGACACGGGCAAGGCAGCCCTTGAAGGCTTCAGGGATGTGGACGGCACCCGTATTCTCGTTTTCTTCCCCAACGACGGTGTCAGCCCCATGCAGAAGCTGCAGATGACCACGCAGGCAGGCAGCAATGTCGGTGTTTGTGCCATTTACGGCAACTTTGACGATGCACAGACGGGTGTGAAAAAGATTTTCACCAACCCTGAAATCCGTGACATTCTTGACGAAAAGGGCTTTGCTTTCTCGTCTGCAAACTCCATCAACTGGGGCAGACTGGCGCCGCAGATCGTTTACTATTTCTCCGCTTACTGCGACCTGCTCAAAAAGGGTGAAATTGCAAACGGTGACGAAATCAACATCGTGGTTCCCACGGGCAACTTCGGCAATATTCTTGCCGCTTACTATGCAAAGAAAATGGGACTTCCCGTCAGAAAGCTCATCTGCGCATCCAATGCCAACAATGTTCTGACCGACTTCCTCACCACCGGCACCTATGACAGAAATCGTCCGTTCCATACGACCGTTTCTCCCTCGATGGACATTCTCATTTCGTCCAACCTCGAAAGACTTTTGTATGACCTTTGCGGTAAGGATGACGAGCAGCTTCGCACATGGATGACCTCGCTGAATGAAACGGGTGCATACACCGTAAGCGAAGACATTCTCGCACAGATCAAGGCTCTGTTTGCCGCAGGCTGCTGTGATGACGAAGCCACGGCAAAAACCATCGGTGAGGTATATAAAACCTACAATTATCTTTGCGATACGCACACCGCTGTCGCTGTCAATGTATATGAAGAATACCGCAAGCAGACCGGTGACACCGCACCTGCCGTGATCGCCTCCACCGCAAGTCCGTTCAAATTCAGCGCCGCAGTTTTGGATGCCGTTTCCGACGGCGAAAAACCGGCTGACGAGTTCTCCATGGTGGAAGAATTGCAGGCAAAAACCGCCAACACTGCCCCTGCACAGCTTTTGGCTCTCAAAGGCGCAACACCGCGCTTTACCGGCATCTGTAACAAGGAAGAAATGCGCAAGGTCGTATTCGACATGCTTGGTATCTGATTAAAACAACACCGCGAAGCTGCTGCTTCGCGGCATCCTTTAAAGGTTATTCACAGCAGCCGTTTTTACGGTTGAGCTTAAAGGTTTCACAGGCCGTTTCGCCGCAGCAGTTTGCATTCTGCGTGCCGACGGTGATGTTGCCTGCCATGCAACGGCTGTCCGATGTGTGGTACTCACAGTTTTTAACGGTACAGTGAATATGCTTGATTTCTTTCTTCTCCATCACGGTGCACTCCTTTCATGTTTGTTACTATTCTGTGCGCTTTTGCAGCAATTATAAGCGGATTAAACGGAGAAAAAAATGGCACTTTTTACGATTGGCGATACCCATCTGTCCTTCGGCACGGATAAGCCGATGGATATTTTCAAGGGGTGGTCGGATTACACCGACCGCCTTGAAAAAACATGGCGTGCAATCGTAAAGGACGAGGACACCGTGGTCATTCCGGGGGATGTTTCATGGGGCATGAGCCTGCAATCGGCACTGCCCGACCTGCAATTTTTAAACAGCCTGCCCGGCACAAAAATTCTCGGCAAGGGAAACCACGATTACTGGTGGGAAACCATGCGCAAGATGACAAATTTCATAGAGCAAAATGAACTTACGAGTATCAGAATACTGTTTAATAATGCATACCGTATCGGGGATCTGACAGTGTGTGGCACAAGAGGATGGTTTTTTGATGCAGAAACGGAAAATGTGGAAAAAATTCTCAACCGCGAAGCCGGCAGACTGCGCATGTCTCTGGAGGCTGCCAAGCAGCTCGGCGGTGAACCGATTGTGTTTCTGCACTATCCTCCGCTGTATGAAGATAACATCTGCCATGAGATTTACGATGTGCTTCTTGAATACAACATAAAGCGTTGTTACTTCGGACATCTGCACGGGCTTTCGGGCAGCAAATATGCACTGTTTGAGCGTGACGGCATCCGTTTTTCGCTCGTTGCGGCTGATTTTTTATCATTCTGCCCAAAAATCGTGTCCTTATGAGCCGTTTTATATTCACCTTTTTTTTAATTTAGTATAGATTTATTAAAAAGCTTTTGCTATAATAAAAAGGATAATTTGCGCGGTTATTACCGCACAGGAGGAAAAATAATATGAGTCTTAAATCTGCTGAAAAAACCGGCACCAACGAATTTACCCTTGAAATTTCCATTGACGCTGCTACCTTTGAAGCTGCTGTCAACAAAGTCTACAACCGTGAAAAAGGCAAGATCAATGTTGCCGGCTTCAGAAAAGGCAAAGCTCCCAGAGCTTTCATCGAAAAGATGTACGGCGAAGGCGTTTTCTATGATGACGCTCTTGAACTTGCATTCCCCGATGCTTACACTGCTGCTGTGGCAGAAGCAGGCATCACTCCCGTTGACCAGCCCCGTGACTTCGACATCAAGTCCGTCGGCAAGGAAGGCGTTGAACTGACCTGCAAGGTTACCGTCAAGCCCGAAATCAAGGTTGAAAACTACAAGGGCATCTCTGCTCCCAAGGCAGCTGTCGAAGTAACCGACGAAGAAGTGGAAGCTGAATTCAACAGCAAGCTTGAAGCCAACGCAAGAATCACTCCCGTAGAAGACAGAGCATCCAAGATGGGTGACATCACCGTCATCGACTTTGAAGGTTTTGTGGACGGTGTTGCTTTTGAAGGCGGCAAGGGTGAAGAATATGAACTCACTCTCGGCTCCGGCAGCTTCATTCCCGGCTTTGAAGAACAGGTTGCTGACAAAAACATCGGCGAAGAATTCGATGTCAATGTCACCTTCCCCACCGAATACACTCCCGAGCTTGCAGGCAAGGAAGCTGTTTTCAAGTGCAAGCTGCACGCAATCAAGGAAAAGGTTCTTCCCGTTGCTGATGATGAATTTGCAAAGGATGTCAGCGAATTTGACACCATTGCAGAACTCAAGGAAGACATCAAGAAGACCATTCTTGAAAGAAAAGAACAGTCTGCACAGAGAGATTTTGAAAATGCTGTTTTCGAGAAGCTTGCTGACCTCGTTGAAGGCGAAATTCCCGAAGTCATGTTTGAAAACCGCGTAAACGACATGATCAACGAATTCTCCTACCGTCTGCAGAGCCAGGGCCTGTCCATGGAAATGTACATGCAGTACCTCGGCATGGATATGGATGCTCTTAAGGAAAACTATCGTGCAGCCGCTGAAAGAGAAGTCAAGATCAGCCTTGCTCTCGAAAAGATCGCTGACATCGAAGGCATCGAAGTCACTGCTGAAGATGTGGAAGCCGAATATGCAAAGATGGCTGAAATGTACGGCGTAGATGCAGAAACCGTCCGCAAGGCAATTGATGCTGCATCCGTTGAAGCAAACCTCAAGAGCACCAAGGCAAACGCTGTCATCACCGACAACGCTGTTGTTGAAAAGGCAAAGAAGAAGGCTGCTTCCAAGAAAAAGGCAGCTGCTGCTGACGGCGAAGAAGCCGCTGAAAAGCCTGCAAAGAAAACCACCAAGAAAGCAAAGAAAGAAGAAACTGCTGAAGAAGCAGCTGAATAAAAGTGCCTGCTTTTGCCAACACTTCCAATATACTCCAAGGAGGCAAACAGTATGTCTTTACCCATTTATGACGCTCTTGTTCCGACCGTTATTGAGCAGACCAACCGTGGCGAACGCGCTTACGATATTTTTTCCCGCCTGCTCAATGACCGCATCATTGTTCTTTCCGATGAGGTCAACGATGCAACCGCAAGCCTTGTGGTTGCACAGATGCTCTTCCTCGAAGGGCAGGATGCAGAAAAGGACATTATGTTCTATATCAACAGCCCCGGCGGCTCCGTGACCGCAGGTATGGCAATTTACGACACAATGCAGTACATCAAGTGTGACGTTTCCACCATCTGCATGGGGCTTGCCGCCAGCATGGGCGCATTCCTGCTGTCCTCCGGCACCAAAGGCAAGCGTTATTGCCTGCCCAATGCCGAAGTGATGATCCATCAGCCTCTGGGCGGTGTGAAGGGTCAGGCAACCGAAATCGAAATTGCCGCACAGCACATTCTGCGCACCAAGAAAAAACTCAACCGCATTCTTGCCGAAAACACGGGCAAGGATATTGAGATTGTTACCGCCGACACCGAACGCGACAACTGGCTGACTGCTGAAGAAGCCTGCGCATACGGTCTGGTTGATAAGGTTCTTTACAAGAGATAAATGCAGACCAAAAAAGGGAGTCGATGAAAAACCGTCTCCCTTTTTATTCATTCCGATTCCATTGACGGAGGAAAACATTTTGGCTAAACACGAAGACAAACCCATCCGCTGTTCATTCTGCGGCAGAACGCAGGATCAGGTTGCGATGCTCATTCAGGGCCCGGGTGCTTATATCTGCGACGAATGCATTGAAAACTGCCGTGCGATCATTGAGGACGGCGAGATTGGTGCAGAAGCAAAACCGAAAAAGCACTCCCGTTCCGCGGCTCCCCGTCTGCTGCCCAAGCCGCAGGAGCTCAAAGCCAAGCTGGATGAATATGTAATCGGTCAGGATACGGCAAAAATTGCATTGTCCGTTGCCGTTTACAATCACTATAAGCGCATTTTCCGCAAGAACAAAAATGACGATGTCGAAATTCAGAAGAGCAATGTTCTTCTGCTCGGTCCGACGGGTGTCGGCAAGACCTTCCTTGCGCAGACGCTTGCCAAGACCCTCGATGTCCCCTTTGCCATCGCCGATGCCACCACACTGACCGAAGCCGGTTATGTCGGTGAAGATGTTGAAAACATTCTGCTTCGTCTGATTCAGGCAGCAGATTTTGATGTGGAGCGCGCCCAGCGCGGCATTATTTATGTTGACGAAATCGACAAAATTGCCCGTAAATCCGAAAACACCTCCATCACACGCGATGTCAGCGGTGAAGGTGTGCAGCAGGCATTGCTGAAAATTCTGGAAGGCACGGTTGCAAATGTACCTCCGCAGGGCGGCAGAAAGCATCCGCAGCAGGAGTTCATTCAGATCGACACTACCAACATTCTCTTTATCTGCGGCGGTGCGTTTGACGGCATTGAAAAGATTATCGAAAAGCGCATGGGCAATAAAGTGCTCGGCTTCGGCGCCGAAATCAAGACCAAGGCTGACTTTGATCAGGATTTCATCATGTCCAAGGCAATTCCGCAGGATCTCATTAAATTCGGCATCATTCCCGAACTGGTCGGTCGCATGCCGGTGCTGACAAGCCTTGAAAATCTCAATAAGGAAGCACTTGTGCGCATCATCCGCGAGCCGAAGAATGCACTTCTCAAGCAGTATGCATCCCTGTTTGCAATTGACAATGTGGAGCTGCAGTTTGAAGAGGATGCACTCGAAGCCATTGCAGAATCCGCACTCGAAAAGAAAACGGGCGCACGCGGACTTCGTGCCATCATGGAGCAGGTATTGCTGCCCATTATGTACGAAACACCGTCTGACAAATCCATTGTCCGTGTGATTGTCACACGCGACTGCGTGGAAAACGGTGCAGATCCGATTGTGGAGCGCGACGAATCCCGTCTGGAAGCCCCTGTCAGCGGTCAGCTGCCTGCCGAGCTTGCATAATTAAAATTCATAAATCAGACAAACCGCCGTTGTCCCGTTGAGGACAGCGGCGGTTATGTTTATACAAGAATCAGGAAATCTTTTTCAACCGCAGGCGCAGCTTATCCGCAATCATGGCAATGAACTCACTGTTGGTTGGCTTTCCTCTTGAATTTTGTACGGTGTATCCGAAATAGGATGCCAGCACATCCAGATCCCCTCTGTCCCATGCCACTTCAATTGCATGACGGATGGCTCGCTCCACACGCGAGGATGTTGTTTCATACTGCTTTGCAACGGTCGGATACAGCACCTTGGTGACAGAGTTGAGCATTTCCGTATCCGACACCGACATGATGATTGCCGTGCGCAGATACTGATATCCCTTGATATGCGCCGGAACTCCGATCTGATGCATGATGTCCGATACGATGATTTCAAGATCCGGCTCATTTGCAGGCTGCTTTGCCAGGGGCTGTGAAACATTTTTTAAGCTCGACCATCCGCTGAGCTGCACAACACGCTCCGCCAACAATTCAGGCTCTACGGGCTTGAGAAAATAATAATCCGCACCGCTTGCAAGCACCTGCTGCTCAAAGCGCGAATTATCAACACCCGACAGCAAAATGCACAGCGGCTTCTGATTCAGATGCAGTGTCGGCAGGCGCGTAAGCACACCGAGTGCATCCAGATGCGCCATCACAGCATCCAGAATCACAATATCGGGCGATTGTGTACGGATGATATCGAGAATCTGCACACCATCCTTCGGTGCGGTTGTAACATCATAGCCATAAGCGGTCAGAGCCGCACAACAGCGTTGTGTAAAATCTCCGTTTTCTTCTGCGAGCAAAATTTTTCTTTGTTTTGACATGGCTTGTCCTTCCTTTCATAATTGGGTATTATTTCCAATTTCTGCCATATTTTACCATATCATTTTCAGTTTTGCAAGTGGTTTTGCAAAAATAATTGGAAATTTTTGGGAATTTTTTCCTACTTCCATTTTTTGTTTTTTTGTGCTACAATGGAATTAAATACAAAACGGAGGCGATTGACTATGAGTGATATTATCCGCATGGGCATCATCGGCAACGGCGGCATTTTCAAGGGTGCCCACCTTCCCTTTTATATACGCGACAAGCGTGTGCAGGTTGTAGCCCTGTGCGACATCCGCAAGGAGCGTGCCGAATGGGCAAAAAATAAGCATTTCACACAAGCGGCCGTGTATACCGATTACAAGGAGCTGCTCAAGGACGAAAGCATTGATGCGGTTGATATATGCACCCCGAACTATCTGCATTCCATCATTGCGGTGGATGCATTTGCAGCAGGCAAGCATGTATTTTGCGAAAAGCCCGATGCAATCAACGTGGAAGAAGCCTTGAAAATGAAAAAAGCCGCCGATGAGGCAGGCAAAACATTGATGATCATG
Organism: Acutalibacteraceae bacterium; assembly: GCA_045587645.1. GTDB lineage: Bacteria > Bacillota > Clostridia > Oscillospirales > Acutalibacteraceae > RUG806. Next base: position 92,350 of record JAZNCO010000049.1, read on the forward strand.
CGCAACAACCGTTGGCTTGATATTTCAAAAATTGCAAAAGAAATGTCCGAAAAGGGCGAGCTTGGCGATATTTATGCAGGTCGCTGCGGCTGGATCCGCAGACGCGGTATTCCCGGCAAGGGCGGTTGGTTCACAACCAAGGCGCAGTCGGGCGGCGGTCCGCTGATCGACCTTGGTGTACACATGATCGACCTTGCAATCTGGCTGATGGGCAATCCCAAGCCGGTTTCTGTCAGCGGCGGCACCTTCTGCAAATTTGCAGACAATGATGTATCCGACTCCGTCAATTCGGATTTCGGTGACAAGGTCGAGGGCGGCACATTTGACGTAGAAGACCTTGCCATGGGTATGATCCGTTTTGAAAACGGTGCCATTCTGCAAATTGAATTCAGCTGGGCTTCCAATGTTGCAAGGGAAAAATCCTTTGTGGAGCTGCGCGGCTCGAAGGCAGGCATTGACTGGTCGCAGAGCCGTATGAAGATTTTTACGGAAGTAAACGGCAAGCTCAAGACCATCCGCAAGCAGAGAAAAACCGCATCCGGCGGACACGACAAAAACCTTGCACACTTTATTGATGTGATCACGGGCAAGGCAACACCCGATTTTGTTCCCGAGCAGGGTATTGATATGATTAAAATTCTGACAGCAATGTACAAATCCGCCGAAACGGGAAAAGAAGTTTTGCTGTAAGAAGTTTTGCTGTAAGAAGTTTTGTTGTAAAATGTTTAACAAGATTGCCTCACACGGGGCAATCTTTTTTTTGCAAATTACGGTTTATCGGGGAGTTGGGGGAGTCAATCATGGGGACGGCTACTGTGATTGCCACTACCATTTTTCAAAAAAGGCAATCGCAGTACTGTCCCCTGATTTACGACCACGCACAAATTTAAACAAAATAATACAAATAAATATCCAAAA
>JAZNCO010000050.1:0-18860 GCA_045587645.1 Acutalibacteraceae bacterium
TTTTGGATATTTATTTGTATTATTTTGTTTAAATTTGTGCGTGGTCGTAAATCAGGGGACAGTACTGCGATTGCCTTTTTTGAAAAATGGTAGTGGCAATCACAGTAGCCGTCCCCATGATTGACTCCCCCAACTCCCCGACAAACCGTAATTTCCAACACCAAACACAACCGGGGCTGTTTGTTTTCACAGCCCCGGTTGACATATTTATTTATTTTGACTTATGATCGCTTCGCAGATCTTCGGGGTGATGAAATCCACCATAAACCAGCCGTGTACCTTTTTGTCTTCATTTAAATAGGGAACAAGCTTACGGTTGATGTATCCTGACGATGCGAACGGCAAAAGACCGCCTGCGGTGCTCGTTGCATGAAGGTAAGCTGTGTTTGCATCGGGCTTTGCATTTTCCATGGCAGGAACAATGCAATCATTCCACTTTTCTTTTTGAAAATGTGTATATCGATCCTGCACGATTGCTTTTGTCAGACCGTTGTGCATATCACAGATTTTCGGTTCACTGCTCTCTCTGTTGCCCTGGTCGGGCCAGTGCGAAAAATCAAGCCCCTGACTTTCATCTGTCTGCATATTTCCCAATCCGCAACGGCGCAGCAAAACAAGCTTTCCTCTGCATTCGCCTAATGTCGGAAAACGGTTTTCAAGAAACCAACGGTCTTTGTGTCCGTCTATGAACTGCTCATAAAACTTCTCATAAAACACATCACCGTTGTGTCCGTCGTCTTCTTTCACACTGACGAGAATTGTTTCAGACGGATTTTTATCGAGAAAAGCAAGACAATCGTTCAGCACGTCCGTGAATGTGATTTTTTCAGAGAACAAAAACCTCTTTTTGCGGCAGTCGATGATGGCATGCACCACCACAAAGGTGTTATTTTTCAGTTCCATGCGGATGTCAAGCAACCGTACCCCCATGTTGAGCTGACGGGGAATGTCCGTGTGCTGGCATTTGGTGATCCACGAAGCCGATACAAAACGGCTTGCCGAATTGTGTGTGCCGGGAATGTTGATTTTGGTGATATTGGTTTGGTCGGGCAGTGCCGACATCCATCTTTTAACGTCCGTCATGGCTTATTCTTTTACGAGCAGACGGGTGATCTCGCCCACATACACGCGGTGGAAATCGTTGTTGGGGTAGCAATCGGGAATCACGCTTTTGTCAATGAATGTTTCGGGATCAAAATCAAAAGCCGCCACCTTTTTCAGTTCAAACACAGTCTGCGCTTGCTCGCAGTAGGCACTGTTTTCGGTGAACGCAGGGGTCAGTCCTGTTTCGGCATATTTGTCGCAATCTCTGCCGCTTTTTCTGCCGAACACACCGAGTTGTTTCTGCATGCCGTCGGGCATGATGCTCAAGGTCATATAATCGTTCTGCTCGCAGAATTCGTAGGTGTATCTCTGCGGACGGACAAAAACAAACACAACGTGCTTGCCCCATAATTCACCCACAGCGCCCCAGCTGACGGTCATGGAGTTGAATTTGTCCTGCTTACCGGCTGACAGCAGTGCCCAGTTTTTTGCAAGGTCAGAGAAGGGATTTGCGGTGTAATCCAGCGGATTGATTTCTTTGAATGCCATGCTGCATTCCTCCTTAGGGGTAATTCTTATATTGTATATTATATTACAGCAAATTGCACAAAAATGCAAGTGAGTACTTGTCTAAAAAAGTTATATTGAAAAGAAAAAATCTATTGACAAAGTGCTTCTCTTATGATAAAATTCTTCATGCCGCATATCAAGGGCGTATTCTGCAAAGAATGCACAAGTGGTTTTATGAACCCGCCCGCCGTAGCGAGTCTTGTAAAGGAGAAAAAAAGCATGTACGCAATTATTGAAACCGGCGGTAAGCAGTACAAGGTCGAAGCAGGCGATGTCGTCTACATCGAAAAGCTTAACGTTGAGGCTGAGGAAGCAATCACTTTTGAAAAGGTTATTGCTGTTGGTTCCGAAGACGGCATCAAGGTCGGTGCTCCCTATGTTGAAGGCGCAACCGTAGCTGCAAAGGCTCTCAAGAACGGCAAACAGAAGAAAGTTACCGTTATGACCTACAAGCCCAAGAAGAACGAAAAAAGAAAGCTTGGCCACAGACAGCCCTACACCAAGATTGAAATCACTGCGATCAACGCATAATGATCCGCACCGTTTTCCGACTTCATGAAAACCGATTAACCGGTTTTACCGTAAAGGGTCATTCCGGCACGGCAGCAAGAGGATCGGACATCGTCTGCGCGGCGGTTTCCTCAGCGGCATGCATGACGGTCAACACACTGACCGAAATTGTGAATGCCGAAACGGAAATCGAAGTAAAAGACGGTTTTCTGCACTGCACCGTAATGAACGGTGATGACAGTGCAAGGGTTATTCTCGAAGGTTTCCGTCTTCACATGGAACAGCTTTGCGAAGAGTATCCCACTGCAATCAAAATAACTACGGAGGTATAACAATGCTTAAGGTTAACATTCAGCTTTTTGCTCATAAAAAGGGAATGGGCTCCACCCGTAACGGTCGTGACTCCGAATCCAAGAGACTCGGCGCCAAGAGAAGCGATGGCCAGGCAGTTCTTGCAGGCACCATCCTCGTCCGTCAGCGCGGTACGCATATCCATCCCGGCAATAATGTCGGCATCGGCTCCGATGACACTCTGTATGCTCTGATCGACGGTAAAGTCAAGTTTGAGCGTTACGGCAAGGACCGCAAAAAGGTCAGCGTCTACGAAGCATAAGACAGTTTTGTCAACAAACCCCATCGGTCTTCCGATGGGGTTATTTTTTGCTGTTTACGAAAGTACGGTGCAATGCAAAAATTCGTTTTTTTATTTGTGATATGTCTTTCCTGCGTTGATGGTAAAGCCGCGGTAAATCTGCTCTAATAACATGATTCTTGCAAGGCGGTGGGGAAAGGTCATTCTCGACATGGAAAGGCGCACATTCGCCCTTTTTTTGACCGTGTCGGACAGTCCGTAAGACCCGCCGATGATGAAGAAGACAGGCTTTCCCGTCTGCTGATTGGTTTTGAGCAATTCAGCCATGTCCTCGGAGGAAATCTGCTTGCCCTCAATGCACAGTGCCGCCACGAAAGCAGAGTCGGGAATGCGCTTTAAAATGGCTTCGGCCTCCTTGTCGAGCGCGGTCTGAATCTGCGTTTGTGCAGGATTGTCGGGTAGGGTGGCAGCCGGGATTTCCACAATTTCCGTCTTGGAAAACTGCTTTAAATATTTCATGTATTCCGCACTTGCATCCTCAAAAAAGCGGTCTTTGAGTCTGCCGACTGTCAGAATGTTTACAGGTAACATATATTTTCCTCAGAAGATGATGTATTTTTTACTGCATTTTTCGGGTGCAACGCAAAGCGTGTAGTCCTGATTTTCAATCGCTCCCAATTTGTCAAAGGCTGCTTTGGTGCAGGTGTAGGCCTTTTCGGGTGTGTTGTTTTCCTGACTCAGATGTCCTAAAAAGAACCGCCTTGTGCGCATATTGTTGAGCAATTCAATCGCTGTTTGTGCGCAAGTGCCGTTGGAAAGATGCCCGAGGTCGGATTTGATGCGTCTGCGACGCGGCAGGGGATAGGGCCCGAATTCGAGCATATCGGGGTCATGGTTGGATTCAAGCAGCACCAGATCGCAATCCTGCAGATGATGCAGAATTTCGTTGGTCATAATCCCCGTATCTGTGCAGATGCCGACTTTGCGCTCCCCGAGATCCACGGTGTAGCCCGTGCTTTGCTTTGCATCGTGTGAGGTGCGAAAGGCGGTGACACCGATGTCTCCGATGCACACATCCTTTGTCATTTCGTAAGCCGGGAATTTGCCGTTGAGAATTTCCATACCCAGCAGGGCTTTGTAGGTGCCCGTTGAGGCATAAACAGGGATTTCATAGCGGCTTGCAAAGACCTTGATGCCGCTTACATGGTCGGTGTGCTCGTGGGTTACAAAAATTGCATCGATTTTGGTCGGGTCTAACTGTAATTGTGTAAGCCCCAGTTCGAGCTGCTTTGCACTCGAGCCTGCATCCACTAAAATGCCGTGCTCGGCAGTGCCGATATAGGTTGAGTTGCCCTTGCTTGAGGAGCAAAGGGTTGCAAATCTTGCCATAATATGTCCTTTTTAATATGTAATGAGTTCATTGAAGCATTTGATGGCATAGGTGTCCGTCATGCCGGAAATGTAGTCAATGATAGCCTGTATGTAAGTTTTTTCATCGTCGAGTGTGCCGTAAATCTTTTCGTTCACGCACTTGACCTCTGTTTCTGCCGCGGTATCGAAAAGAGTTTGCGGCATGTCGCAGTATTTTGTCAGCCAGTTTGCAAATGCACCGCAGGTTTCGGGGTATTCGCGTGCCTTTTTCTGCAAGGCGGCAATGGTATTTTCGCCGTCAAAGAGTCCGTACAGCAGGTTGAAGATTTCTTCAATGACAAGGTCGGAATATTTGATGAACGGGTCGAGCTTGGGGTTGCGGTAAATGGCACGGATGTTGAATGCCTTGACCGTATTCATAAGATGTGCACCGTCCTCACTCAGCGCAATGCCTGCATCGGGCGAGGAATTGCGGCAGATGTCATAGATCATGCCGTGGATGAGGGCCGTTGTGTTGATTGCCTTGCTGGAGTTGACGCGGCAAAGCTCACTGAGTTCCGCAAGGTCACTTTCCTCTAAAAAATGCAGTCGCAGGGCATCCTCAATATCACGACCCAAATAGGCGATTTTGTCCGAAATCTTGACCACACAGCCCTCCCATGTGGCAGGCTGATATTGGCCGACCTCGGTAAAATCGTTCAGGTCAATGAGGTTTTTGCGTGGGCGGATGCCGTTTTCATCCACCTCACCGCAGTGCGAAATGATACCGTCACGCACGGCATAGGTCAGGTTCATATTGCGCCAGAAACGGTAATCATCCTCTAAAAGCTCTATGTGGTCTGCAAAGCGCAGGCCGTTTTTTTCATGGAAAAAGGAGGTGCCGAGGTGCTGCATACTGATTTTGTGCAGCTTGCGTTCCCCCTGATGCCCGAACGGTGCATGGCCGAGGTCATGTCCCATGGCAATGGCGCGGGTCAGCTCCGTATTCAGCCCCAAGGATTTTGAAATGGTGGTTGCAACACTCTCCACATGCGACACATGCTCCATGCGTGTGCAGATGTGGTCATTGCTGATGTTGAAAAACACCTGCGTTTTGTGCTTTAAGCGGCGGTAGGCGAGGGAGTGCAGAATGCGGGTGTAATCACGCTCGAACACACTTCTTGTGTCGTTTTCCTTGCTGTAAAGCGCACTCTTGCGTGCACTGAAAACATCCCAGTTCGGGTTTTCAGACTGCACGGCAAGGCTTCTGAATGCTGCGTTTTCCATGACAAAACCTCCGTTGAATGGTTTATCTGCCTTTTCTGAGAACGGCAAAGACGGTCTTCTTGACCTTTTTTGCGGTGGGCATCAGTTTTGTGTAAGCAAGATAGGCGGCTTTGCTGCCGACCAAAACATATTCGCCGATGTATTCGTATTCATCCGCGCCGAAGCTCTTTTTGAACGCGAGAATGCCCTCAAAATCTTCACGCGGCTCGCATTTTGCAAGAAGTCCGTCTGCGGTCGGTTCGGTTTTTTTTGGCAGGACATAGCCGAGGTCATGGAATTCGTTTCCGAGCTCCATGCTCTTGCAAAGGCGGATGTAGTTGAGGTAATGGCTGGAACGGAAATTATTGCGAAGCAGGTTTTTCGCACCGCCGAACAAGCAGCTTGAAAGCCCGTTGTAATGTACGGTGAGTCCCCCTGCAACGGCAATTTTGTCGGCCGCGATATGTTGGGTTTCTTTTCTTCTTTCCTCGTAGTGTCCGGTCTGCTTGTCGATGGATTCAATTTCTTCCTTGATGCCGCGGATTTTCTTTTCGGGGGCGGTTTCAAGGTCTTTCATCAGCTTTTCTTTCTTTGCAAGGCGCTCATTCTGCAGCTGTTCGTCCTTGTTTTTGTCATAATAAACAAGGGTCAGTTCCATTTCTTTCTTGCCGAACACCTGCATCAGGCGCAGAACATAGTCCTCATTTCGTTCGAGGAAGTCATTACGTTCGCCGGTGTCGCGCATGATATCGGCAAAGTCTTCGAGAATCTGCGGATTTGCCTTTGCTTCTTCTGCGCCGAAGGACTGCCAACAAAGACCGCGCTGCTCGCCGATTCTGACGGAATAGCGCACACCCTTGTCGAGTTTTTTGAGCATCTGTGCTTCGGTGTAAGGTGTGCCGTTTTCGTCACGCAAGGCGGTCATCAGCTGCCACGGTGCTTTATAGATGCAGGCGGCAGCATCGGGCTGTAATTCAAAGCCTGCCTGCAATAAATTGTTATGTACGGCAATACCGTTTTCATCCGTTTCGCCGTTTTTGCGAAGTGTCACGCACGGGTCAAAGAACAGTGCCGCAACGCCTGCTTTTTTCATTTCGGCAGACATAAAGGCGGTGAACTCCTTGAGAAGTGCGGTGTTGTTATAATCGCAAACGGCACCGGCAGGGCAGTACCACAGCTTTGCGGCCGCCACACTGCGTTCAAGGATGAGTGCTGTCAGCACGCAGGTTTCACCCTCAAAGCCTGCATAAAAATACGGCTTCCAATCCAGCTTGACCTGTGGCCATTTGGCGGATTGCAGATACTGACCGCCGTTGTTTTTTACGAATGCTTCAAACGCATCCAAGTCTGTTGCAGTTCGGAATGTATACATAATAACCTCTTATTTTCTGTTGAAATATTCTTCGATAACGGCTCGTTCCGAAAACGGAACGGTTTCACCGTTGACTTTCATGTATTCTTCGTGTCCTTTGCCCAAAAGCAGGATGATGTCACCGCTTTGTGCATTGTCAAGGCAATAGCGGATGGCTTCGGCACGGTCAACGATGATCACATAGTCACCGCCTGCCTGTCTGACATAGCCTGCCACCTCTTCGGCAATCACAGCCGGGTCTTCATACTGCGGATCGTCCGTGGAAATAACGGACAGATCGCACAGCGCACCCGAAATCATGCCCATCTCTTTTCTTCTGACCTGCGCTCTGCCGCCGACACAGCCGTACAGCGCGATCATGCGGGTGGGGTTATAAGCCTTGACGGTTTCAATGACACTCTTGAAGCTTAAACCGTTGTGCGCGTAGTCAATGAGAATATCGAAGTCACCGTCCACGGCAACGGGCTGCATTCTGCCCTTGACGAAAGCGTTTTCAAGGGCGGTGAATACGGTCTTCTTGTCAATGCCCAGACCGTGCGCAACCGCAATGGCGGTCAGCGCGTTGTAAACCGAGAAAATACCCGGCATACCCACGGTGCAACGGGCAGAGATGCCGTCATGCATGAGCGTAAATCCCATGCTTAATTTGTCGGTGCGGATGAATGTGATATCGTCTGCCGAAAAATCGGCTTCTGTTTTTTCCATGGAAAATGTGACCACGGGGCAGTTCAGTTCCTTTTTGAAGTCGGCGCAGAATGCATCGTCTGCGTTGAGCACGGCTCTTTTGCATTGCTTAAAGAGCTGCTTTTTCCAATAAGCGTATTCCTCAAAGCTTTCGTGCTCGGTGCCGCCGATGTGGTCGGGGGAGAGGTTGGTGAACACCGCCGTGTCGAACAAAATGCCGTCCGATCGGTGCTGCTTGAGTCCGAGAGAGGAGATTTCAATAAATACCGCCTTGCAGCCGTCATCTGCCATTTTGCGCAGAAGACGCTGAATTTCATAGGATTCGGGGGTGGTGTTGACGGTTTTTTCTTCTCTTTCGCCCCAGAACGCGCCGATGGTGCCGATGACACCGCTTAAAATACCGCAGCCGTCAAACACACTGCGAAGCATGTTGGTGACGGTGGTTTTGCCCTTGGTGCCCGTAATGCCGACCACGGCAAGCTCATTGGAAGGGTGATTGAAGAAATTGCACGACAACTGTGCGAGGGCGGCTCGTGTGTCCTCAAAAATAAGCTGCTGTGCATCGTCGGGCAAATCGACCTTATGCTCTACCGCGAACACACGGCAGCCGTTGTCGTATGCCTTTTGCACATAGTCGTGGCCGTCTGCATACGCACCGCAAAGTGCGCAGAACAGTGTGCCGTCAGCCGCCTTACGGGAATCATAGACAAGATCCGCAATTGCGCAATCAGGGATATTGTCTGTCGGATATATATTCTTTAAAAGTGTGTGAAGCTTCATATCTTTTATCCTATGCTGTCAAGCAGATCGGATAAAACGGCATTGGAAACCAAAAATCCTTCTGCTGTGAAAGACAGCCCACTTTCATTGATAGTCAATAGCTTGTGTTTTTCGTATTGTCCGGCACATTCAAGCAGCGCCTGCGGAATCGGAAAACCGAATTTTGCAAGACAATCGGCATGCGTAAGCCCCGAAGCCAAGCGCATTTTCAGCATCACAAATTCCAAAAAATCGCCGCCGTTGTCGATGAATACGGGAGCATGTCCGTCCATGAATGCATGAATATCCCTGTCAAAGCCGAATCGTTTGCCGTTTACAAACGAATGCGCCGCAGGACCGATACCGAGGTATTCTTTCTGCTCCCAGTAACGGGAATTGTGGCGGCTTTCAAAGCCGTTTTTGGCGAAGTTTGAAACCTCATATTGCTGCAGACCGTGCTGATTCAAAAATGCAACCGTCTGCAAATAAAAGTCGGCAGCCGTGTCTTCCTCCGGCAGATTGAGCCGATGTCGGTTTTTGCCGAAAAAGGTGTCTTCCTCAATGCTTAAAAGATAAACACTTGCGTGAGGCACCCCCGTGGACACAAGAAAATCAAGACTTTCCTGCAAGCTCTCTTGTGTCTGATCGGGAATGCCGATGATCAGATCGAGGCTGATGTTGCTGATTCCTGCTTTTCTTGCAGCCATGATCGCCTGTAAAATTTTCGCACGGTCGGCGGTTCTGCCTAATTTTTTGCGTTCGCTGTCCACAGCCGACTGCATACCGAGCGAAATGCGGTTGACACCGTTTGCGGTACATTTTTGCAAAAATACATCGAGGTCGGGGGAGGACGGATTGCATTCCACGGTGATTTCCGCATTGTCTGTCAGGTTGAAATTTTCTCTGACCGTCTGCAAAACAATGCAGATATTGTCCGCACCCCACTGTGACGGTGTGCCGCCACCGAAATAAATTGTGTCAACGAGTCTTGTTTTTATATCTGTTCCGACAAATTCTCTGCAACGGCGCAGCGTTTTGATTTCATCGCACAAGGCAATTTTGTACGGTTCAAACAAGGTTTTGTCCGCAACGGAATAAAAATCGCAGTACGGGCATTTTGATTTGCAGAACGGAATGTGAAAATAAAGACCGAGTGTGTCCATTACTGATCGTCAAGCTTGAGGATTGCCATGAAAGCCTCCTGCGGCACCTCGACCGTGCCGAACGAGCGCATTCTCTTTTTACCCTCTTTCTGCTTTTCAAGCAGCTTCTTCTTTCTCGTGATGTCGCCGCCGTAGCACTTGGCAAGCACATCCTTGCGCATGGCCTTGATGGTTTCGCGGGCAATGACCTTGCCGCCGATGGCGATCTGTACGGGAATTTCAAACATCTGTCTCGGAATATGCTCCTTGAGCTTTTCGGCAATCTTTCTTGCTCTTGTGTATGCCGAATCTGAGAAAATAATATAGGACAGTGCATCGACCATGTCGCCGTTGAGAAGCACATCCAGCTTTACAAGATTGCTTTTTTCGTAGCCGATGACGGTGTAGTCGAGGGAAGCGTAGCCCTTTGTACGGGATTTCAGCGAATCGAAGAAGTCATAAATGATTTCATTCAGCGGCAGAATGTAGTGGATATCCACACGGTCGGAGGTGATATAGTCCATGTTCTTGAAAATGCCGCGTCTGCTCTGGCACAGCTCCATGATGGTGCCCACATAATCGGGCGGTGAAAAAATATGCACCTCGGCAATGGGCTCTTCCGACCATGCGATCATGGCAGGATCGGGATATTTGGTGGGATTGTCGATTTCAAGCACCGTGTCATCCGTCAGATGGAATTTGTAAATAACGCTCGGCACGGTGGAAACAAGGTCGAGATCGTATTCTCGTTCCAGTCGCTCCTGAATGATTTCGAGATGCAATAGTCCCAAAAAGCCGCAACGGAAGCCGAAGCCCAAAGCACCCGAGGTTTCGGGCTCATAGGTAAGGGCTGCATCGTTGAGCTGTAATTTTTCAAGTGCATCGCGCAGTGCCTCATAGTCTGCACCGTCCGCAGGATAAATACCGCAGAACACCATGGGGTTGACCTTGCGGTAGCCTGCAAGCGGTTCTTTGGCAGGATTGGCTGCGGTGGTGATGGTGTCACCCACACGGGCATCACGGACGGTTTTGATGGATGCGGTTATGTAACCGACCTCACCGGCTTTGAGCGCATCGCAGGGCTCAAGACCCATTGCACGCATTGCGCCGACCTCCACAACCGTGAACTGTGCACCCGTAGCCATCATGCGCATGGTGTCGCCGGGGCGCAGTGTGCCGTCCATAACGCGCACATAAACAATAACACCCTTGTAGTTGTCGTAAACCGAATCGAATACCAATGCCTTGAACGGGGCATCGTCATCGCCCTCGGGGCAGGGAATGCACTGCACGATCTGCTCAAGCACTTCTTCCACATTCTGTCCCGTTTTTGCCGAAATGCGCGGTGCTTCCGAGCAGTCAAGACCGATGATGTCCTCTACCTCGGCAGCCACACGGTCAGGATCGGCAGCAGGCAGGTCAATTTTGTTGATGACGGGAACAAGCTCAAGATCGTTGTCAAGTGCCAGATAAGTATTGGCAAGGGTCTGTGCCTCAACACCCTGTGTGGCATCGACAATCAGTAAGCCCCCCTCACAGGCAGCCAATGAACGCGAAACCTCGTAATTGAAGTCCACATGGCCGGGGGTGTCGATGAGGTTGAGGGTGTAGGTTTCGCCGTCCTTTGCCTTGTAGTCAAGGCGGACAGCCGTTGCCTTGATGGTAATGCCTCTTTCTTTTTCGAGATCCATGTTGTCCAGCACCTGCTGGGTCATTTCACGCTTGGAAACCGAGCCCGTGATTTCGAGCAGTCGGTCGGCAAGCGTGGACTTGCCGTGGTCGATGTGGGCAACAATGGAGAAATTGCGGATGTTTGTTTTCTTTTCTTTCATGTGTTCACCTGTATATTATAAAGTTTCGTTATGGTCCTTAAAGCCGAGACCGAGCACCTCGCTCGATTCGGTGATGATAATAAAGGGATGCTCGTCATAGCGTCTGACGATCTTTCGTATTTTGGCAACCTCATGTGCACGCACCACGCACAGAAGCATTTTCTTTTCTTCGCCTGTGAAGCCGCCTTGCACAGGAAGCAGAGATACACCTCTGCCCGTTTCCTTGGTAATATCATGAGTGATCTCCTCGGGGTGTGCCGACACGATCATCAGCATCCGTCCGTGCCCCATGCCTGCAATCACATAATCCATTGCCTTGCCCGACATGAACACAACGATCACCGAATACAGCACGCTGTCAATGCTCTTAAAGCAAACTCCTGCAAACAGAATCACGCAGAAGTCAAGCAGCAGCGTCATTGTGCCCGTGGAAATATGCGGCAGCTTCAGTCTTACAAGCCTTGCGGCAATGTCCATACCGCCTGTGGTTGCACCATGACGGAACACAAGCCCGAGACCGATACCGCACAGAATACCGCCGAACAGTGAGCAGATGAGCTTTTCACCCTCATAGGCCGGAATAAAATTCGGAATGATATCCATGAATACCGAATTCATGGCGGTGGCTATGATGGTGCGAAGAATGAAGCTTTTGCCGAGCACGATCCACGAAACAATAAACAGCGGAATGTTGCACACAAAAATCATCACACCGGTCGGAATCACGGGGAACAGGTAGTTGATGGTTGTCGCAATGCCCGTCACACCGCCTGCTGCGAGTGCATTGGGAGCTACAAAAACCTGCACCGACAGTGCATACAGAAAAGTGCCTGCGATCCAGAACAGCACATCGACAATTGCATCGACTGCGGTTTTCTTTTTGATATTCACTTAAACATCATCACTTTCATTTTGTATCGTAATGTTGAAAAGCTCTTCAAGTCGGCTCATGTCACCCTTCAGATATAAATAGCCGAACAGCGACTCGAAGCCCGTTGCCTTGTGGTATTGCGCCTGCGTTTTGTTTTTTGGCGTGTGCGCGCTTTTTGCATTTCTGCCGCGCTTATAAAAGGTGATTTCTTCCTCGGTTAAAATCGGCATCAGCCTGTCCATGGCATCCGCCTGATATGCGGCATTGACAAGCCGTACGCACTCGCTGTGCAGGTCGTTGACATTTTTCTCAACCCCCTGCGTGAGCATGGTGCGCACCATCAGCTCATAAATGCCATCGCCCACAAAGGCGAGTGCAAGTCCGTTCATGGTGCGCCAGTTGCCGTCCGTTTCATTACGGCACAAATTCAAATTCAAAGTCATAAATCGAAACCGTGTCGCCGTCCTGAATGCCGCGTCTGCGCAGTGCATCAAACACTCCGCTGTTTTCAAGCACTCTCTGCAGGTATTGCAGCGACTCGTAGTCCTCCATATCGGTTTTGTTCAGAATTTTCAGAATCCATTCTGCTTCCACATAATAAACACCGTCGTTTTCGGTGATCTTGAAGCCGTGGTTCTGCTTTTTTGCAAGTGTTTCAATCGGCACCGCTTCGGGCTCATAGCGTTTGACGGGCGGTAATGTCTGCAGCTTTGCCGCAACGGCATTGATAAGCTCCTTTGTGCCCTCCTGAATGGGAGCGACGATATCGAAATAGGGAATCCCCTTTTCGTCAAAGAAATTGTGCAGTCGTTCAAGCTGCTCGTCCTCGGCAAGGTCAATCTTGTTGAGTGCCATGATCTGCGGACAATCCACAAGCTCGGGATTGAAAACGGCAAGCTCACGGTTGATGATTTCGTAATCCTCCAACGGATCTCTGCCCTCACTGCCGGCAGCATCGAGCACATGCACGAGCATTCTGCATCGCTCAACATGCTTTAAGAATTCATGGCCGAGTCCGACACCTTCGCCTGCCCCTTCGATAAGTCCCGGAATGTCTGCCATCACAAAGCTGCTTTCGGGGCCCATTCGCACCACACCGAGAACGGGGATGATGGTTGTGAAATGGTAGTCGGCGATAATGGGCTTTGCCTCGCTGACCACGGAAATGAGCGTGGATTTGCCGACATTCGGGAAGCCGAGCAGACCCACATCTGCAATGAGCTTCAGCTCCAGTCTGACTTCCCAGCTTTCACCCGGGTATCCGTCACGGGCAAAGCGGGGTGCCTGACGGGTTGCGGTTGCAAAATGGGTGTTGCCCCAACCGCCCTTGCCGCCTTTTGCGCACACAAAGGGCTTGTCATCGGACATGTCTGCGAGCACCGCACCGCTTTCGGCTTCACGGATGACCGTACCGAAGGGGACTTTGATGATCAGATCCTGCCCGTTTTTTCCGTTTCTGCGGTTGCCCTGCCCGTCCTGTCCGTTTTCGGCAGCATACTTGCGCTTGTAGCGGAAGTCCGAAAGGGTGGACAGATGGCTGTCGGCAACAAAAATAATGTCACCGCCCTTGCCTCCGTCTCCGCCGTCGGGACCGCCCGAGGCTACGAATTTTTCGCGGTGGAAGGCAACGGCACCGTTGCCGCCGTCACCGGCTTTTATCTTGATTTTTTCAATATCTGCAAATATCATGGTATTTATTTCCTTTTTTGCATTGTAAATTTTTTGCATATATAATTTATTATAACACATATAATAATAAATATAAAGTAGTTTTGTTAAAATATTTAATTTTTACCCATCATGTTCGGTTTTGTTCTGTTTTTGTCGAACAAAATGTTCTCTTGTCGAAGCCCTTGACAGTTAAAAAAGTCTGATTTATAATCAAATTGGCAAATAATGGCATGAAAATTCTCATATAGTCCAAACAAAAGGACAGTGAATTGAAAAATTCATGAACATTTGTCTTGACAAAGCGAGAAAAATGCAGTACAATGCAATTGCAAACGAAAAACAAATGTTCGATTGGAGGACTTTATTATGTCAGGTTTAAGCATTTTTCTTGTTATTTTTCAGTTGTTGATGGTTGCAGGTATCGTTTGGGCGATCCTGAATGAAGAGCTTTTTGTCCAGATGGAAAACCGTCTGTTTGACCGCATTGTTGCTTTTTTCAGAAGCCGCCGCAACCCCGAACCGAAACAGCCGACCGAAAAAAAGACAGCGGTCGTAAATTTGTCCGATGATGATGAATTTGCAAGATTCGCTCCGTTTGTCGCATAAATCAGATTTCTCCGTTTCTTTATCATCCATATTTTCCCGACCGCACCGATTGCCTGTCAGTTTTCTTGCAGGAAATCGGTGTGTGTCGTAAAAAAAAGAAAGAAAAACAGAGATAAATATCTTGTTTTTTTTAAGGTTTCTTTATATAATAAACTCGGTTAAATTTATAGTTCGGAGTTTATTATAATGGCAAGACAATTAACATATACAAATTACAGCACAGGCAGCCGCCGCCGTACTGCCGGCACTGTGGGTATTATTGTCGGAGCATTGCTCATCGGCATCCTTTCCGTTGTGATTCTGCTTGCAGTCAATGATTTTGATGTAAAAAAGGCATTGGGTATGCGAACAGAGGAGGATACCACCGTTTCCGAGTCCGATACGACTCTTCCTGCCATGGCGGTCATTACTGCCCCCAAGGATGTATATTCCTTTTTGCTCATTTGCGGTGATGACGGGGATGCTTTGTCCTTTATGGCAGAAATTTCGGTCACGCTGAGCACGGCAGACATCACCGTCAATGCCGTTTCTTCGCAGCAGCTGCTTACCTATAATGACAGAATGCTGACCGTGGAAGAAATGTTCCGTGATTATTCGTATGATCTTGTCAGCTGTTACCGTGAAAACAGCACGCTTGCATTCGATAAATACCTTCGTCTGACCACCTCGCGTTTTAAAAAGCTGATGACCCACCTTGGCCCCATCACCATTGATATTGAATATGATATTCCGTATGTGGTGGACGAAATTACTTACACCTTCCGCAAGGGAGAAAATTCGCTCACAAGCGACCTGCTTTTAAAATATATGACGCTTTCCGCAACAGGGGAGGCATTGCTTGTCAATCAGGAAAATGCTTTGTGCACCCTGCTTGAAACGCATTTTACCGATGCACTTGTCGAGGGCGGCATTGATTATTTTTCATCTTTTATTACCTATTTCAATACCGATATCAGCATCTATGACTATCAGGAGGCTGCGGATATTATCAACACATTGCTTCGGTCTGATCCGACAATTGAAGCCTATTAAGGGAGAGATGTTATTTGCGCTTTAAAAATATCCTTGCAATCCTTCTTGTTTTCTGTGTGTTCTTGCTGTCGGGTTGTTCGCAGACATTGAATGTGACAGAACTTGCAGAACGTCCGGAGGAAATTTTTGAAGCTTTTGCAAATACCTTTTCTGTCCGTTCGCTCGAAAAAAGCAATCAATCCCTTCTTGAGCCAGATTATATAAGCTGGCAGACTGCCCGGCATTATTACGAAGCTCTGTCAGACAAAGAGAAGCTTGCTTATCGCTGTATTTACAATGATATTTTCGGTCAGCCTGAGCGTATAGCGGTTCCTATTCTGAAAACGGAAGAGCTGAATGCCGTTTTTACAGCCTTGCGATATGACAATCCGCAGCTTTTGTTTTTGAGTGACGAAGCGACCCTGCTGACGGCGGGCTTGTCTTGTTATTTTGTACCCGTTTACACTATGCCGTACTGGGATGCGCGTGCAACGATTGAAGAGGTTGCCGCAAAAGCACGGCAGGCGGCGTTGTCACTTCCGCAAAATGCAGATGATTATGCTGTTTTACTGACTCTGCATGATTTTCTGTGCGAGCTTTGCTCTTATGCAGACGGCAAAAGTGCCTCGCAGTGCAACGGAGCCTTGATCGACGGCTATGCAACCTGCGCAGGCTATTCCAAGGCACTCAAGCTGATGCTGGATATTGCAGGAGTGGACAATTGCCTTGTAACAGGTAGCGTGTCCGAAAATGGGGCAGACATCAACCATATGTGGCTTGCGGTCTGTCTGAACGGAGAATGGTGCTTCTGTGACCCGACCTGGGATGATCCCGTTTCCGATGACGGCTCACAAACCGTGGAGCACGGATATTTTGCCATATCCGAACATCGCTTGCTGCTGACGCATTCCGATATACAGATGCCGTCGCACATCGTCTGCAACAGTGAGAAGTATGATTATTATATTGTTGAAAATCTGCTCTGCACGCAGGAAAGCTATTTGTCGGTCATTGCCGATGGTATTGCAAAAGCCCTGCAGAACGGAAAAGAATTTGCGGAATTCCGTTTTGATGCTGCCGGCACCTTGCAGGCGGCTGTTGAAAGTCTGATTGACGAGGGCGGAATTTATGCCATATTGGACGAGGCGGCATTATTGAATGACAGCCTGCAGACAAATCGTATCGGCTATGCTGTGGACGAAGAACGATTCCAGTTAAAACTGATTTTTTCATACGAATAAATGAGGAGAAGCTATGGATTTAGAGAGAATTGAAAGAGCTGTGCGCGAAATTCTGATCGCAATCGGTGAGGATCCCGACCGTGAGGGACTTGTCGAAACCCCGAAACGGGTCGCCAATATGTATGCCGAGGTGTTTGCAGGTATCGGCGATGATGCCACACAACACCTGAAAATTTTCAACGAGCAGCAGAATGATGAAATGGTTATCGTGCGTGATATTCCGCTGTATTCCATGTGCGAGCACCATCTTTTGCCTTTTGTCGGCAAGGCGCATATTGCCTATATTCCTGCCGAGGGCAAGGTCATCGGTCTTTCCAAGCTTGCAAGAATCTGCGGTGTGTTTGCCAAAAGACCGCAGCTGCAGGAAAGACTCACTGCGCAGATTGCCGATTTTCTTGAGGATAATCTGCAGCCAAAGGGCGTTGCCGTGGTGGTGGAGGCAGAGCATCTGTGCATGACCATGCGAGGTGTTCGTGCGGCAGGTGCAAAAACAAAAACGAGTGCATTACGCGGAATTATGAAAAAGGATGCTCGTACGCGTGCCGAAGCGCTGTCATTGCTGGATTAAGGCTGAAAACACTGTCAGACGGCAGTGTTTTTTTTTGCAACGAAAAGTTTAAAAATGTGTTAAAGTTTGTAAAGATCTGAAATTGCTTGACAGTATATTTAATAAAAGGTATAATAAAATATATCTGAACAAAAAAGGAGCAGGATTCTATGAAAAATGAAAAACAGGTTTCTGCAAACGGTATCAGACCCTTTGGTATGCTCGATAAACTCGGCTATGCCATGGGTGATATGGGTTGCGGCTTCTCTTTCCAGCTTGTGTCCACCTTTATGCAGCTGTTTTATCTGCAGTATATCGGCATTTCCACCACCGACTATGCTGCCATTATTCTCATTTCCAAATTGTGGGACGCAATCAACGATGTGCTCATCGGCAATATGGTCGATACCAAGCGCATCGGCAAAAAGAGTAAATATATGCCGTGGATCATCCTCGGTGGTGTCACGCTTGTTATTTTCAATGTGATGATCTTTGCACCCGTGCAGAGCTTCCCGTATGCCGCCAAATATGCATGGTGCCTGGTTTCTTACTGCCTGTGGTCGGTGGCTTACACCATGGTAAACGTCCCTTACGGCTCTTTGCATTCTGTGATTACCGACAAACCGCAGGAAAGAACCGCACTGTCTACCTTCCGTTCCATCGGTGCCGCACTTCCTGCTGTTGTCATTATGATCGTGCTGCCGAATATTGTGTATTCCAAGGATATCAATGCGGCAGGCGAAGAGGTGCAGAATCTCAAGGGTGAAACCCTGCTTCCCGTTGCGATCGTTCTGTCGATCATTGCTTTCTTTGTTCTGTGGGGAACCACAAAGCTCGTCAAGGAGCGCGTTGTGCGTGAAGAAACAGGCGAAAACGCAACCGGTGCAAAGGCATTCTTCTCCGCGTTTAAATCATTCTTCACCAATCGTGCCATGGTCGGTGCAACCATTGCCACCGTTGCGCAGGTTGCTCTCTTTAATTCCACCATGTCCATGAACAACATGGTATTCCAGTATTTCTTCAAGGATCCGTCCAAGATCTCGCTTGCCATGGTCGGCAGCTATGTGCCGATGATCGTTATTATGGTATTCATCGGGAAGCTGACCAAGAAATTCGGTAAGAAGGCCGTTTGCTCGGTTGCAACGCTTGTGAGTGCCGTGGCTGGTCTTGTATTCCTGTTTGTTCCCATGACACCCGACAAGACGGGTATGATTCTCTATATTGTTGCCCTTATGTTTGTCAACGCAGGCAGCTGCACCTTCCAGGTCACGGTATGGGCAATCGTTGCAGACTGCATCGAAATCAGCTACAGAAAATCCGGCAAGAGTGAGGAAGGCTCGCTGTATGCGCTGTATTCCTTCTTCCGCAAGCTTTCGCAGGGCATCGGTCAGGCTGTGGTTTCGCTCGGTCTTGGTGCCATCGGCTTTGTCGAGGGTGAAAATGCCGTGCAACCCGAGGGCTTCGGTGACGGTGTCAAATCGCTGTATATTGCATTCCTTGCCATCGGTTCACTGATTGCATATCTTTCATTGCAGTTCATTTATAATGTCAGCAAAAAGGACGAAGAACAGTTTGCTGCGCAGAGTGAGGAATAATAATTTTTTGTTCGGGGTGCTTCGGCACCCCGGTTTTTTTTGATGTGTTAAATTATGGTTTGTCGGGGTCTTTGCAAAGTGAATTTCCCTCTCAAACACTCGTCGCCCCTGAAAGGGGAGATGTCACGAAGTGACAGAGGGGTTAACCAAGTTTGCACAAATTTGGTCAATAAAGTCTGATGTAACCGCCTGAACCC
>JAZNCO010000051.1:0-12768 GCA_045587645.1 Acutalibacteraceae bacterium
TTTAATTTCATCATTTCCTTTTCGTACTGCTTGATGTGTCTGTAACTTCTGGGCATAAAAATTCCTCCTATGGTAGTTATCTTAATTCTACCATAGGAGGGGGTGTTTTTTCTATGTCCGTTTTTTACGGACCTGTGCAAAATTCCGATGCAGGGATTTTTTACTTTATAGGAAACTGCGTTCCTATAAAGCAAAAAAAATTATATGTCCCTCCGTCGCCCGTTGCACGTGCTCGGAGATGGACGAATCGAAAACGGTCGCCGCGTTACGGCGAAGCCGTTTTCTTGATGCATTTTTTAATAATAACGGATCAGCGATACCAGCTTGCCGAGGATGATAATTTCGTCCGAAATAATCGGTTCATATGCCTCGTTTTCGGGTTGCAGGCGGAAGTGCCCGTTTTCTTTGTAAAAACGCTTGACGGTGGCTTCATCATTGAGCATGGCAACAACGATGTCACCGTTGGTGGCATAGGGCGTTTTTTCGGCAATCACAATGTCATTGTTGAGAATGCCTGCATTGATCATGCTGTCACCACGCACACGCAGTGCAAACAGGGATTTATCCCTTGATATGTCGCCGCCGTAGGGAACATAGCCCTCAATCGCCTCCACGGCAAGAATGGGCATACCCGCCGTTACGGTGCCGATCAGCGGTACCTGCGTGTAGCTTGCGCTGTTGCCGCGTACGCGGATGGAGCGTTTGAGCATAGGGTCGCGCTCTATGTAGCCTGCTTCTTCAAGTGCATCAAGATTTGCCTGCACCGAGGAGGTGGATTTTAAGCCCACCGCTGCACCGATTTCACGCACCGAGGGCGGTACACCGTTTTGTGAACGCTCGGAGAGATATTCGTAAATCTTTTTCTGCGTTGCATTTAAATCCTTCATGGAAAACTCCTTTCTGTAAAAAAGAATAAGGTATCTTATTACACAAATACAGTATAGCACAAATGTTTTTAAAAAGCAAACATTTGTTTGTAAAATTTGAAAAATTTTTTTCATGAAAATCTTCCGTTGCATATTTCTCCCGTAAAGGGCAAAACTTGCATCGGAGGTGTTCGTTTTGATGATTAACGATACAGAAAAAAAGAACGGCAATAATCGCCGGAATGCATTTATTTTGCTTGGTGCCTGCGCATTTGCACTGACCCTGGGTGTGTTGGCACAGGTGACAACAGACAAAGAAGATCCCTTGTCGCAAGCAGGAACAAGCAATGTGCCTTCATCCTCACAGACGGTGGAAACCATTCCGCAGGATACGGAGCGTACCACAGCCAAGGTCGGCTGGACTCCCGATGAGTTTGCATCCCTTGCTGACTCCATTTTTGAAGAGGAAAGTAGCTTTGCGGATGCCGTGTTCGGTAATACAACCGAGGATGCAACCGAAACGGTTGCTGTGGACGGTAAGCCCGTAGACGGTCCTGCTTCTGTGAAAAAGGAATATATGCTGCCTGCCGGGACGGATATTGTCAAGGATTTCAGTATGGGCATTCCCGTATTTTCGGATACCATGAACGATTGGCGAACGCACAACGGGGTGGACTTCGGTGGCAACGAGGGCGACAGTGTTCTTGCTGCAGCGGATGCAACCGTGACTGCTGTTTATGAGGATACCTCATGGGGCGGTGTGATCGAATTGGACTTCGGCAACGGTGCCACAGCCAAATATTGCGGTCTGCAGTTTGACAGTATCACGCTTGCCGTCGGTGATACGGTAAAGCAGGGAGATACGGTCGGTGTGCTGGGCAAGCTTCCCGTGGAAGCAAAGGATGGCTGTCATCTGCACTATGAAATGCGAGTGGACGGCGTGATTGCTGATCCGTTGGAAGTAATGGGCAGAGACGGAACGGAAGAGTAATTTTGTATTAAAAATCAGCCCCGGTTTTCCCGGGGCTGTGTTGTTATATATAATGTAATATTATATATAAGGATTATTCGTAGCGGCTGTCAAGCTCGCCCTTGAAGATGCTTCTGACTTCAACCATTGCAAGATCTTCAAGTCCGACACTGCAGCGCAGAATTCTTCTTGCATCGTCTGCAAGAATCTGTCCGTCACCGTTGAAGTCGGCAGCAAGCAGTGTCAGGTCGGAAACGGTGGACCAGTCAAGACCGACCGCAAGACGAAGTGCGGTTCTTGCATCGCTTGCTTCAAAAACACCGTCAGCATCCGCATCACCTGACATATAAACGATCTTTGTCTTGGACAGTGCCGTTGTGTCACAGACATACAGCTCACCGTTTTGGTCATAGGTGTATGCAGCCAAGGTCAGTGTTGTGCCGTCAATGGTGATGGCTGAGAACATGGGCTCTGTGATCTGCTGATCGTCAGCTCTCGGATATGCATAGTAGTTGTTCGGGAAGTACTCGGCTGTTTCACCGAATGCGGCGGTGTAGGATTTTACACCACTGGTGCCTCCGCATATAAATACGGTGCCTTCTGTATCGAGCGTTGCGGTGTATTCAATGCCGTCCTTGCCGATGATGTTGACCGTTTCGGTTGCAGGACTTGCACCGTAATGGCCGACAGGGATGGTTCGCATATAAACATGGTCATGACCGGAAAGCACAAGATCAATATCCAATTCAAGCATCAGCTTCAGCAGTTGGTCACGCAGGGCAACGATATCATCATCTCCGTAATGCGAACCCTGTGAAAATACTGCCTTGTGCATCTGGAGGATGATCCAGTCTGCATCCGTTGCCGCAACATCCTGTTGCAACCATTTGACCTGCTTGTCGGAGAGACCGACGTCATCATTTGCATCGTTGGTATTCAGAACGATGAAATGTGCATTGTTGTAATCATACGAGTAGTAAACACCCGTATCCGTGTATTGCGGAATGGCAACATTGCCGTCGGAAAGGGAGAAGTAGTTGTCAATTGCGTAGGTGCCGTAGGCTTCGTGGTTGCCTGCGGTGGGCATCAGAGGCATGTTGATGAGATTGTCGGAGGCTGCATTGAGTCCCCATTTCCACTGCAGGAAGTTGTCGCCGTGGTCAACGAAGTCACCTGTATGTGCAATGAATGCGGAGTCGGGGTAAATCTCCAGTGCATCGTCCAGCAGCTTGCCCCAAACTTTATACTGATCCTCAATAACGGACTGTGTGTCCGTGAAATGGAAGAAGGTGAATGCGGAATCATCGCCTGCAGCCGTTTTCAGTGTGCCCGTTTCGCTCCAGTAGCCGAGCTTGGCATCGCCGATGCGGTAATAGTAGGTGCTGTCGGGTTCAAGACCGGTCAGCTGAATACAATGGCGATAAACATCGCGGTCCTTCTGCATGACACCGATTACACCGACATCCACACCGTTGAAGGAGCGAACCTCCTCGGTGGTGGCTGTTTTAATGCCAACACCCTCGGGAATACTGTTCTTACCCTTGAAAACAGGCTCGCTGTCTGCCTTGTAAAGCTCAATATCCGTACCGGAAACGCTGTACTTTGTGTACCAGCTGATATTGAAGGCGGATGCGGAATCATCACCGTAGGTAACGGAAATCAAAGAGGGAATCTGCATTTCGTCCTGCGTGGGGATGATTTCGATCGGGCCGTCATAAACATAAGTTACATTATTGTCACGATCCTCGTCATTGCAGAAAGAATCAACAACCGTGTACATTACGCCGCCGATACCGTCCACCATGCTGTCTGCCAGAACATATTCGTCGAGCAGATAGCCGATCACTTCTTCCACGGTGGAACCGTATTTCAGGTTTGCAAGGTCGAGAACAATTTCGAGCAGGTGCATGTAGGTGGTGTCGGGCTTGCCTTCAAGCATCATCAGCAGCGCATCAAACAGAGAACGCATAACATTCTCAAACGTCGGCTCTGCATCGCCCGTCAGGTAGTTGAAAACGCCTGCATCCACAAGGGCAACAATAATGTAATAAAGCGAATTGAGGGTGTCAAATTCGGGAATAACATCCATCTCTGATCCTGCAAAAAGCTTTGTCAGGTTGACTTCCAGATTGGAAAGCAGGGTGTCTGCCACAATGTCATACACAACGGTGTCAATGATGGCTTCCACGAACGGGGTAATGATTTCGCCTGATTTCATGTTTGCGAGCGCATCCTGCATGAATGCATCGTCGCTGATGTCCTCGTTGCCTTCATACATATAGTACATGACGCTCATGAACAGGTCAGCCAGTGTGCCGCCGCGTTCGGTTGAGCCGAAGCCGAGTGTGTCAATGAATTTCGTGCAGGGAACCTCGCTCATCTGCAGGCTGAGCAGCTTGACAACCGCAGGCTCAATGACCTCATCAAAGGTCTTTTCGGGATCAACAAGCAGCAGTTTGCAGATCTGAATATCAAGATCCTTCAGGAATCGCATGATGTTCTTTGCAGTGAACAGCTCAAAGTCACCGAAAACAATACCGCCCTTGATCAATTCGTCAATGGTTGCTTCAAGGTCAATTTCCAGCATTTGTTCAATGAACGGAATGATGCGTCCGGCTTCACGGATCTGATCCACAAAGGGAAGCAGAGCATTTCTGACCAGTCGCATCAGATAGTATGTTGAATCCTCAACAGCATCGCCGTTTTCGTCACCGTTTGTATATTGGTTTCTGTAAACCGTTACGCTGTAGGGCATTTCACCGGTGTAAGCAAGGTTCAGCTCTACCGTTTTGCTGCCGTCAATTTCGTATGTATTGAAGGTGGCTGCAATGGATTCATCCTGCGCATTGTAATCAAATGCGGTTACGCGGTAGGCAGCAGGGAACTCGGTCAGGGTGGGGGTGATGATGCTGTACATCGGTTCACCCTTGTCGGAATAGGTGATGTCAATATCGCTGACATGGTGGTGGCCGCTGAATACATAATGCAGACCTGCATCGGCAAGAATTTCCTGCAGCTTGTAGTGCTCGTCAATGACAAAGCCGACGGTGATATACTCATGCAGATAGTTTGCACCCGACATATTCCAGTGGGTTGCCATCAACGGAATTTCGCCGTTTGCCTTGGCATCCTCGATTTCTGCGAGCAGCCATGCAAGCAGTTCTTCCGTGACACCGCCCGAGGTTTCCTTTTCGTCCGTGCCGTCCTGAGTCACATCGGCGGTGTAATGACCGGCATCGAGCATGATCAGACGGTAGCCTTCTTCAAGCTGCAGCGAGTAGGAGAGCATGCCGGCTTTGGATTCAACTGTCTGCTTGTCCTCAGCACTCTTGTAGTCAATGAAGGTGTGGTATGCATCGGAAAAACCGAATTCATAATAAATTTCAAGGAAATCCTGCGGAGAGGTCTTTTCTACCTCCACATTGGAATAGGAGGCGGCTTTGGAGTTGTTGATATCGTGGTTGCCGTTGGTCACAATGACCTGCAGCCCCGTGCTTTCTTCAAAGGCACGCAGCTTTGCGGCAAGTGCTTTATGACCCTGCTTCTCACCGTTGAGGGTCATATCCCCCGTAATCACAACATATTTCAGTCCCTTGGCAATTGCCTGTGCCTCCAAAGAGGAAAAAGTCTTGTCAAGAATATAGTCAAGGGTTTCGTAGTTGACATTGCTGCACAGCAGCTTGGTCAGGAAATCATTATAGTTTGCATCATCCTCATGGGGAGCCAGCACGGCAGGATAATAATGCGTGTCAGAAATGGTTGCAAGCTGCAATGCCTGCGGTGTTACCTTTGTGTCAACAGCCACAGCCGCAACGGGAAGTCCGGCCATGACCAGCACTGCACACAAAACAGCGGCAAATGCACTGCGCAGCTTTGATTTTAAGGATTGCTTTTTCATGTTTATCCTCCTTATCCAACTGAATTATTGCCGAAATTCAGGTCAATATTGATATTGTTATCGTACGGTTGTGTCTGTGTATTCGGATTGGTTGGCACAACATCCGAAGAAATCACACCATAATACCATACCGTGATGAGTACATCATAGTACTGACCGTCTTTTGCATACATTCTGTTTTCTCCGGGAACGACCGCGGTGCCTGCATCCGGTGTTGTGTGGTAGACGGTACCACTCTTTGATTTGTCATCGTCGGAGTATTGCTTGTATTCCCTGTAATAGGTAAGACCGTAGGATTCCAGTGCTGCGATTGCCTGGATCTCAGTTTTGCCGGTCAGGTCGGGCATTGACAATGTGCTGACAGAAAGGATCAGTTCACTGCCTGTGGGCACAGCATCACCGTAGGAAAGGCTCTGGCTGTCCACCTGACCATATGCACGGGAGGAACCGGTCACCGTTACAAAACGAACCGAGAAGTTGTTCATGATGTCGGGTGTGTTTTCGATTTCCCGCATCGTAAGTCCGATGCAGTTGGGAACGGTGATGGTTGAATCTGTATAAGCAGGATCCTGAATAATGGGATCACCTTGTATGAACGAGGACAGATATTTGACAACGAAGCCGAGTCCCACAACGGTCATCACAAGAATCACGATCAGCAGTGCCGTAATGGCTTTATCAATGCTTGTTTTCTTTTTCTTTTCATCTTCCTCGGGCTGCTGTTTGTCTGCCTCGGGAAGCTCCTCTTCTTCGGCAAGCTCGTCCGTCAGTTCGATTTCTTGGGGTTCTTCTTCCGATACAGGCTCCTCCTGCGGATTCAGCTGTGCATCCGTCGGATAGTAGGCTTCTTCCTCGAACATGGATTTTCTTTGCGGAACATATTCCGTGGGGGCTGCGATCAGGCTGCGAAGCTCGTCCATGTTCTGCACGCGCTCAAGTGCGTTGATTTCCATACCGTCAATAATGGCATTGATGGCATAGGGGGGAAGCACCTGTGCAATGTTTGCAGGGATGGACATGGTGTCCTCAACGGCTCTGAACGGTGCGGCAACGGGGATGATGCCGGTCAGACAACGGTAAAGCACTGCCGAGAATGCATATACATCTGTCCACGGACCGATCGCTCTGCCGGGTGTATACTGCTCAAACGCACAGTAGCCGTCAAAAAGCTCGGGATCCAGATTGGTTTTTGCAAGACGGGCATCTGCAACCGCAAAATCAAAAATGCGGAGTCTGCCGCTGCGGTCAACGCAGATCGTTTCGGGGGAAAGACCGCGGTGCACAACACCTGCTGCGTGCAGCGTTGCAAGGGTTGAGAACAAGGGCACAAACAGAATGCGTGCCTGCTCCCATGTGATCTTACCGCCGGGCTGTCTGCTCATAAATTCGCGCAAGGTGATGTCATCCGAATTCGGGGTCACGGCATAAACGGTGTTGTTTGCCTCAAATAAGTCGGAAACAGTGACAAGACCGGGCAGTCCCTTCAGTTTTTTGATTTTTGACCACAGGGAATGAAATTCACTGCGGTATTTGTTGAATAAGGTATCGCAATCAGCAAAGGGAACAACGCTGTTGTCCTCAAGGTTGCGTTTGGAAATCGTGGGTGCATAAAATTCACGCACAATGCAAACGCAGCTGTATTCGTTGTCAAATGCCAGATACACATTCGCCTCACCCGTTCTGTGCAGGGGCATGCCGATATAGTAACGGTTGTTCAGAACCGTGTGCTGCGGCAGACAGGCAAAATCCTGTGCAGGATCGGTTTCACTGCCGCAATGAACACAAGGACCGGGCTCGGTTTTTTCGTGCATACAGCAAGCGCAACGGAGGATCAATTCATCCATCAGCTTCACTCCATAATTAAAATAATATTATTTTTTTTAATAATTAGAAGTATTATAGCACATCTGTTTTCTTTTTACAACAGCAGAATGAAATAAAATGCAGAAAACGCAAACAAAATTTCAGGAAAAATTTCTGAAAAAACTGAAAACGACTATTGACAAACGAGTTGGAATGCTGTATAGTATAGACAGAGTTAGCACTCAACAAGCGAGAGTGCTAACAAAGAAGAAGGGCGGTGACACCTTTGGAGCTTTCCGAACGTAAGGAGCGAATCCTTGCAACGGTTGCCGAAACATATATTGTAACGGGTGAGCCGGTCGGTTCCAAATATCTGTGTGCAAGCGCAGGCTTCCGTGTGTCAAGCGCCACCATCCGCAATGAAATGGCGGAGCTTTCCGAATGGGGCTATCTTGAGCAGCCGCACACAAGTGCAGGCCGCATACCTTCGCAGAAGGGCTTGCGCTATTATGTGGATCATTTGATGGAACGGTATGAGCCCTCTGCGGTGGATATTTTCCGTATCCGCAGCCGTGTGGACAGCAATGAAGGCGATCCGCAGAAGCTGCTGTCATCAGCCGCTGCGGTGCTTGCAGAACTGACGGGCTGTGCCGCAGTGGTTACAACGCCGTTTGCAGCAGGCAGCCGTATCAAAAGGACAGATCTTGTTCCGCTTGGCGGCAGAAATGTGATGATGGTCGTTTCCATTTCCAACGGAACACTCAAAAGCCGTATCTGCCGTTGTGACAGCGAGGTATCTTATGAAATGCTGGATCTGTTTTATAAGATCGCCGCTTCCGGTTTTGCAGACCGCGCACCCGATGAGATCACAACACCGCTTGTGCAGACCGTGACCGCTTCTCTCGGTGACAAAGCCTTTGAAATGACTCCGCTGCTGACTGCGTTTGCGGATGCTGCCAAAGAAGCCGCCGTGACCGATGTGCTGAGTGCAGGACTTTCCAATCTGCTTCGCCATCGCGATTTTGAAGGACGAGGTGCCGCATTGCAGGAATTTCTTCGTAACCGCAGCAATGCCGTGCGATTGTTGCGTCCGGGCTCGGGCGGACAGGCACGTGTCATTCTCGGAACGGAAAACCGTTGCCGTGAGCTTATGAATGCCTCGGTTGTGTGCGCAGGCTACACAATTGCAGACAGAGAAGCCGGAATGATCGGCATTGTCGGCCCCATGCGTATGGATTATTCCGCAGTGGTTCCGCTTGTGCAGTATGTAGCACAGCTCATCGGTGCCATGCTGGATGAAAATATGAGCAATTAGAAAAGGTGAAAACAATGGCAAAAAAGAATAAAGAAGAGCCTGTGAAGGAAGAAGTTGTGCAGAATGAAGAGGTCGCGCAGGATGCCGCTTGTGATGCACTGAACGAAAAAGTAACCGCACTCGAGGAAGAGCTTGCAAAAACAAAGGATCAGCTGCTTCGTACCGCCGCGGAATATGAAAACTTCCGCCGTCGTTCGCAGAAAGAAAAAGAAGCACTGTATGCCGATTCCAAGTCGGATGTGCTGACAAAGCTTCTTCCCGTGATCGACAATTTTGAACGCGCAAGCGCCGCACAGGGCGATTTGGATTCCTATAAAAAGGGTGTCGAAATGATCGTCACGCAGCTGCTTGAAACCATGAAAACACTCGGCTGTGAAAGCTTCGGTGAAGCAGGCGAGGAATTTGACCCCAATTTCCACAACGGTGTGATGCGTGTGGAGGATGAAAATTTCGGTGAAAATGTTGTTGCCGAGGTGTTCATCAAGGGCTATAAGATCGGGGACCGTGTGATTCGCCCTGCATCCGTTAAAGTTGCAAACTAAATTAAATTTTAATAAAAAAACAATTCAATTTTTATAGGAGGCTATTTTAAAATGGCAAAAATTATCGGTATTGACCTTGGTACAACCAACTCTTGTGTCGCTGTTATCGAAGGCGGCGAGCCCGTTGTTATCGCGAACGCAGAGGGTGCAAGAACCACTCCGTCCGTTGTTTCTTTCGGCAAAAACGGCGAAAGAATGGTCGGTCAGGTTGCAAAGCGTGTTGCAATCACCAGCCCCGACCGCACCATCGCATCCATCAAAAGACAGATGGGTACGGATTATAAAGTCCGTGTCGATGACAAGGCATACACACCGCAGGAAATCTCTGCTATGATCCTTTCCAAGCTCAAGGCAGATGCAGAAAGCTATCTCGGCGGCACCGTGACCGAAGCTGTTATCACCGTTCCCGCATACTTCACCGACGCACAGCGCCAGGCAACCAAGGATGCAGGCCGCATTGCAGGTCTTGATGTTAAGAGAATCATCAACGAACCCACTGCAGCAGCCCTTGCTTACGGTATTGACAAAGAAAACGATCAGAACGTTATGGTTTATGACCTCGGCGGCGGTACCTTCGACGTTTCCATCATCGAAATGGGTGACGGTGTGCAGGAAGTTCTTGCTACTGCAGGTAACAACCGTCTCGGCGGTGACGACTTCGACCAGAGAATCATCAACTGGCTTGCAGATAACTTCAAGCGTGAAAACGGCATCGACCTTCGCGGTGACAAGACCGCTATGCAGAGACTCAAGGAAGCTGCAGAAAAGGCAAAGATCGAGCTTTCCGGCGTTACCACTTCCACCATCTCCCTTCCGTTCATTACTGCTGATGCAACAGGCCCGAAACACCTTGAAGATACCCTCACCAGAGCCAAGTTCAACGAACTGACCGCAGACCTCGTGGAAGCTACCATGGGTCCCGTCCGTCAGGCAATTGCTGACTCCGGCCTCAAGATCAGCCAGATCGACAAGGTTCTCATGGTCGGCGGCTCCTCCAGAATTCCTGCCGTGCAGGAAGCCATCAAGGCATTTACCGGCAAAGAACCCTTCAAGGGCATCAACCCCGACGAATGCGTAGCCATCGGTGCCGCATTGCAGGGCGGTGTTCTCGGTGGCGATGTCAAGGGTCTTCTGCTTCTTGACGTTACTCCGCTGTCACTCGGTATTGAAACCCTCGGCGGTGTCTGCACCAGAATCATCGACCGCAACACCACCATTCCCACCAAGAAGAGTCAGATCTTCTCCACCGCTGCCGACAATCAGTCCTCTGTTGAAGTGCATGTTCTGCAGGGTGAAAGAGAATTCGCAAGAGATAACAAGACCCTCGGCCGCTTCAATCTTGACGGTATCATGCCTGCCCGTCGCGGTGTTCCGCAGATCGAAGTTACCTTCGACATCGACGCAAACGGCATCGTTCATGTTTCCGCAAAGGATCTCGGCACAGGCAAGGAACAGCAGATCTCCATCACTGCTTCCACCAACATGAGCAAGGAAGATATTGAAAGAGCTGTCCGTGAAGCAGAGCAGTTTGCGGAAGAAGACAAGCGCCGCAAGGAAGAGCTTGACATCCGCAACAATGCAGACCAGATGGTTTATGAATGCGAAAAGCTCATGAGTGAAAACGGTGACAAGCTCAGCGAGGATGACAAGGCTACCGTCAACGCTTCCATCGAATCCCTCAAGGATGCGCTCAAGGGTGAAGATTACAACCTCATCAAGTCCCGTCAGGAAGAGCTGACTGCTGCATTCCAGAAGATTGCTGAAAAGATCTACAATGCCGCAAATCCCAATGCAGGTCAGGGCTTTGATCCCAACGCACAGGCAAACTGGGATCCCAATGCAGGTAACTATGGTGCTCCCAACGGCGGCAATGACGGTTATTATGATGCTTCTTACGAAGATATCAACTAAATTATAAACACAACTCGATAACGGGGCATCGAAGGATGCCCCGTTACGGAGGTTTTAAGAATGGCAGATAAACGAGATTATTATGAAGTCCTCGGCTTGCAGAAGAATGCAACGGAGGATGAAATCAAAAAAGCATACCGCAAGATGGCAAAGCAGTACCATCCCGACCTGCATCCCGGTGATGCTGCTGCGGAGGCTGCATTCAAGGAATGCAACGAAGCCTACGAGGTGCTTTCCGATGCTGACAAAAAGGCACGCTATGACCGTTTCGGCCATGCCGGTGTAGATCCGAATTACGGAGCAGGCCAGGGCGGCGGCTTCGGTGGCTTCGGTGGCTTTGGCGGCGGCGGAATGGAGTTTGACCTCGGCGATATTTTCTCGTCCTTCTTCGGCGGCGGCTTTGGCGGCGGACAGCGCAGCAATCCCAATGCACCGCAAAGAGGCAGTGATGTGCAGTCGAATATCACCATTTCCTTTGAAGATGCAGCAAAGGGCTGCCGCAAGACGGTAGAGGTTGCCCGTGTTGAGGTTTGTGACGGCTGCAGCGGCTCGGGTGCCGCACCCGGCACAACCACGCAGACCTGTCCGGATTGTAACGGCAGAGGTCAGGTGACGGTTACACAGCGCACCATGCTCGGCAATATGACATCCACCAAGCCGTGTCCGAAGTGTAACGGCAAGGGCACCATTATTCCCACTCCGTGCTCCAAATGCCGCGGTGCAGGCCGCTTACGCAAGAATGTGAAGATTGAAGTGGATATCCCTGCCGGTATTTCCGACAGACAGGCAATCAACATAAGAGGGGAAGGCAACAAGGGTATCAACGGCGGCCCGGCAGGAGATCTGCGTGTCGGTGTCAATGTGCGTCCGCACCCGTTCTTTGAGCGTGACGGCTACAATGTCTGGTATGAGGTGACTGTCAGCTTTGCGCAGGCAGCACTCGGCTCGGAGCTGACCGTTCCCACCTTGGACGGCAATGTGAAGTATTCCATTCCGGCAGGCACACAGCCCGATGATGTGTTCAAGCTCAAGGACAGAGGTATTCCCAATCTCAACGGCAGAGGTCGTGGCGACCAGCTTGTTCGTGTGAAAGTGGAAGTGCCGAAGAGGCTCAATGAAAAGCAGAAGGAGCTGCTTCGTGCTTATGCGGAAGCCTGCGGTGAAAATCCTGCAACGGGAGAAAACAAAGGCGGCATCTTCGGTAAAAAGAGAAAATGAAGTTAAGGAGACTGTGAAAACGGTCTCTTTTTTTTGCGATAAATTACGGTTTAGCGGGGTGTAGCCAATCAGGGGGACGGTGTCCGTGATTGACTCTATGATACAACAAAAGCAGTCAATCATGGTTCCGTCCCCCTGATTGGCGGCGATATTTTTGGATATTTATTTGTATTATTTTGTTTAAATTTGTGCGTGGTCGTAAATCAGGGGACAGTACTGCGATTGCCTTTTTTGAAAAATGGTAG
>JAZNCO010000052.1:0-15097 GCA_045587645.1 Acutalibacteraceae bacterium
ACGATACCGTGCATTTGATGCTATACTAACCATAGAAAATTCAACTCCTTCAGGTGTGTGTTTTTTGTGGTGATTAACATCATACCATATTTGAGTTGAATTTTCTTTTTTATTTGTCACCCATCAATTGTACCATAACAATGTTTTTTGAAAAAATTCATAAACACCTCTTGACAAATGCATAATATTCATGTATAATGAATCCTGCTGCGAATGAGCAGTACACAAATGGCGGCATAGCTCAGTTGGCTAGAGCACACGGTTCATACCCGTGGTGTCGTAGGTTCAAGTCCCACTGCCGCTACCAAAAAAGGCAGCAGCAAAGCGAGCTGCCTTCATAAACGGCCCGGTGGTCAAGCGGTTAAGACACCGCCCTTTCACGGCGGTAACACGAGTTCGATTCTCGTCCGGGTCACCAACAAGGACATCTGCAAAAGCAGGTGTCTTTTTTTGTTATAAAGTCTTACGAAATCTTAAGATTCCTTACATTGCAAAATTTAAGAAAAACCTGTATACTGTAAGTATTACAAGTCAGGCGGTGAAAGCATGAAAGCAAAAATTCTTCTGGTGGAGGATGACCTCTATCTGCGCGAAGGTCTGCAGGAGCTGTTGACAAAAGAAAACTACACACCCGTGTGTGCAAAGAATTACAGCGAAGCGAAGTCATTGTTCGCTGCGGATCATTATGATCTTATTATTTTGGATGTGATGCTGCCCGACGGCAACGGACTTGACCTTTGCACACACATCCGCAATGCGGGGTCAGATGTGCCTGTTCTTTTTCTGACCGCCTGTGATGAAGAATTTCAGATCGTGCGCGGTCTGGATGCCGGTGCGGATGACTATGTTACAAAACCGTTCAGACTGCTTGAACTACTGTCTCGCATTCGTGCACTTCTGCGCCGAAAGAGCACAAACTCTGCTTTGCAATCGGGCGAAATTACCCTTGACACCGCCAACATGACGGTCAAAAAGGGGAGTAAAACTCTGTTTCTCACACCGACGGAGTTTCAAATTTTATCTGCGCTCATGCAAAACAGCGGTGTGATCGTAACCCGTACCTCTCTTTTGCAACGTATCTGGGACAGTGACGGCAATTATATTGACGACAACACCCTTTCGGTGCACATCAGCCGCCTTCGTGACAAGATCGGCACTGCACATATCGTAACCGTGCGTGGCACGGGATACCGATGGGAGGAGTAAAATGAAAGATATCATTCTTATCATCGCATTTGTGTTGCTTTTTGCCGTTTGTGCGGTTCTGCTTGCCTTGCACATCAGTACCAAAAAGAAAATCAGAGCTCTAACCGAAAGCATTGACTTGTTTTTGAAGGACGGCAGCCTGACGGAGCTTGCAACGGATGAGGGAGCTTTTTCGCATCTGCAAAACAACATCTGCGATCTTGAAGCCGCGCTCGTGCACGCGCGTGAGTATACAAAACGCGAAGCGAAAAGCAACACCGAATTTATTTCCGATATTTCCCATCAGCTCAAAACGCCGCTTGCCGGTCTGCGGCTTTATTGCGAAATGCAGCACAGTACCACACCCGACAGCCACACCGAAAAAGAGCTTGCGCTCATCGGCAAAATGGAAAAGCTGATTTTCAACATTCTGCGGCTTGAAAAATTGCGCAGTGACACCTACAGCATGCACTTTGCCGAGGTACAGCTGACGGATATTTTTGCCGAGCTGCAAGCGGATTTTTCCGCCTTATATACACAAAAGGCGATCACTGTGACGGGTGAAGCCGTTTTACGCTGTGACAAGACATGGCTTCGTGAGGCCTTCGGAAATGTCATCAAAAATGCGTGTGAGCATACCGCACCGGACGGCAAAATCGACATTATCATTGAAAAAGCGGAAAAGAGTCTGCTGGTTGTCATACAGGACAACGGCGGCGGCGTGGCAAATGAGGAGCTTCCCATGCTGTTCAGGAGATTTCACCGCAGCGAAGGTGCTTCACCCGACAGCGCAGGCATCGGCCTTGCCATCACAAAAGCAATTGTCGAAAAGCACCACGGCACCGTTACGGCGGAAAACCGCAACAAAGGCCTTTGCGTGAGCATGTGTTTCCCCGTCATCGATGCGAATTTGAAATTGTGAAAAAAGTAATAAAAATATATTTTTGCATATAATAATAGCACGGCAAATAACACAAATAAACATTGACTTTACTTGTGTTGTATGCTACAATAAATTTGCAAAGGGATCCTGTTCGAGTCCCGCTTGTAAATGTTTGCCGCTTGCTGATGGTGCGGGATATAAATAATTCAGTTCGCAGATGTTTACCGCTTGCTGATGGTGCGGGATATCAAATAATTCAGTTTGTAAATGTTCCCTTGCTCTTTTTGGGCAAGGGATTTTTTAAGAGGTAGTTCAAATGGATGTTTGTATCGGCAAATCTTATCATATAAAAGATGATTTTTTTGATTTGGTAAATGATTCGCAACTGATGTCAAACAAAGAAAACGAAAAATATCGTCCGCATTTTTTCTTTTTTGCCGATCCGAAAATTCCGGGTATTTACTGGGCTGTTCCTCAAAGTTCAAAAGCCGATAAATACCGCAATATTATGAATAAAAAAATTGAGAAATTCGGCAAATGCAACACAATTGTAATCGGCACATTTGCAGGCAAGGATTGCGCCTTTTTGATTCAGAATATGTTTCCCGTTATTGAAAAATATGTTGACCATGAGCACACCGTAAGCGGAAACAGCGTAAGAATACATAAAAATTTATCAAATGAAATCATTTCCAATGCTATGCAGGTTTTGTCAATTCACAACCGCGGGAAAAAGTTGATTTTTCCTGATGTGGACAGAATTTATAACATCTTAAAAGAAGAACTGCAAAAATAAGAAGTGAATATATTTCGGGCACAGAAAAGCAAATTTCTGCGCCCGTTTTTTCTTATCTTACGAAATTGTAAGGTAAAAGTCACCGGAATGTAAGAAAAGGCGTGTATAATAGACTTGTCAACAAATCAAAAGGAGCAGAACCATGACCATTTTAGAATGTAAAAACGTAACCAAGGAATATTTAAGCGGCGAAAATGTAATAAAAGCGGTGGACGATGTGTCCGTCAGCTTTGAGCAGGGTGAATTCTGCGCCGTAACGGGGCCGTCCGGCTCGGGCAAATCCACGCTGCTGCATGTTTTGTCTTCCCTTGAAAACCCGACAAGCGGTGAGGTGCTCTACGGCGGCAAGTCGCTCGGCGGCTACAATGACAATCAGCTTTCCATTCTGCGCCGCAGACGCTTCGGCTTTGTTTTTCAGGCATATAACCTCGTGCAGGAGTTGACCGGTTATGAAAATATTCTGCTTCCCGTGATGCTCGACCGCAAAAAAGCGGATGAAAAATATCTGCAGAAGCTGATTGATATGCTCGAAATCGAAGACAGGCTTTCGCATCTGCCCTCTGCCATGTCGGGCGGTCAGCAGCAGCGCATTGCCATTGCAAGGGCGCTTGCCAACAAGCCTGCCGTTCTGTTTGCAGACGAGCCGACAGGCAACCTCGATGCAAGAAGCGGCAGAGAGGTTCTGCGATTGTTGAAAGATGTCAATCGTGAATTGGGCGTTACGCTGATTCTTGTCACCCATGACCAATCCGTAGCCGAACAATCCGGACGGATTCTGCGTATTGTGGACGGCAAAATTGCGGCACTGCATTAAGGAGAGGAACATACCATGAACCGAAAAAAGAAACTCACCGTCAATCAGCTTGCCGTGGGCAATCTGAAAATGCGCAAAAAGCAATATATTGTGCTGATTGTCGGCATTATTTTGTCGATTGCATTTTCGGCAAGCATTCTGTTTTTCTATACCGCTTCGCAGGCAAGCACCGAGGAGCGCAGGCTCAACCGTGTCGGCGAACAGCAGTTTATTGTTTTTGACAGCGAGGGCAAGGATTTGTCCGATCTGTATGCAATTGACCCGAATGCGGAAACGGCGACGGTAAAAAATGTCGCTTTTGCGTATCTGACACAAGAAGAACGGGAATACGGTATGTGTATTGCCGTGGCAAACGAAGCGTTCCGCACCATAACCCGACAGACCCTTTCGCTCGGCAGAATGCCCGTTGCAGACGGCGAAATCGCAATTGAAGCATCGGCATTATCAAGAATAGGACTTGATATTTCCGTTGGCGACACCTTCACCGTGCTGTGTGAAATTCCCGACGGCAACGGCGGTGTACTTAAAACTGAGGAGCAGACCTACACCCTTGTCGGCATTCTGACCGACAAACGCAGAGGACAGCGGCAATCCGCAAACAGCAGCCGTGAGGGATACTCCGTCTATAATGATTTCCCCGCTGCCTACCTTGCCGATACGGCGATGGTCGCAGACGGCGGCAAGGCAGTGGAGCTGACCTACGGCAAATGGGATCAGCCGACCGGAAGAATGGTCACAAAGCTCTACAATGAAACCGATTTTAACACCCTGGAAGTCAGTCACAACACCGATTACTTCTATGAGGGCTATTACACAGCAGAGGATACCGATTCGGGCGATACATTGTATATGCTGACCTTTTTGGGAATCATTCTTGTAGCCGGCTCGTGCTTCGGCATTGTCACCGCCTTCAATATGAATTTACAGGAACGCAGACGGCAAATAGGCCTCTTGCGTGCGGTCGGTACGACAAAGCGGCAGATTGTCAACATTTTCGGCAGAGAAGCCCTTATTATCGCACTGTTCAGCGTACCGGCAGGTCTTTTGCTGTCGTATCTCGGTGTGCTTGTTGTTGTGCATTTCCTCGGTGACGGCTATGTGTTCCGCCCGGAGTGGGAGGTTTTTGCACTCAGCGCGCTGTTGGGCATTGCGGTGGTTTTATTGGCGGCAATGATTCCGCTGCTGTCTGCAACCCGTATCACCCCTATGCAAGCCTTGCGTAACACGGACATCAGCGTAAAAATGAAGCACAAAAAAATAAAAATGAAAACCGATTTCCGTGCACCGAATCTGCTTGCCATGCGTGAAATCAGGCTCAACGGTGCAAAGCAAAGCGGTGTTGCGGTGTTTGTGGCATTGGGACTGCTGCTTTCCGTGTTCGGCACGAGCATATTGACGGAGGAATTCAAGGACACCTACCGATACGAAACCGATTTTTACATCGGTGCACAGCAGCATTATCTGAATACATGGATAAATGTGAAGGACGATCAGCAGTTTTTTACCGAAAATGACAGCCTGCGTGTGCTGGCATCGCCCTATGTCAAGGAGGTTTTTACGGCAGGTGCAACCATAGTATGCATAGATACGGGAAACGTGTCGAGCTACTTGATGACCATTGCCAACCAACACGCTTACGATTATGAAAACCTGCCCAATGAATATGACACATCTCTGTTTTTTGCACCCAACCCCGAGGATATGGTCATTCTGCCGAGAATGAGGCAATTTCTTGACCTTGTCAGCCTGCCCGATTCGGCAATGGAATTCCCATTGCTTATATTGGATGACAAAGCGGTGCAGGCAATCATTGATGAAGCCGAGGAGCAGGATGTTAAAATTTCCGAAGTCCACTCAGGGCAAAAGGTGATTGCGGTCGCACCCGACGGCTATTGGATGAAGCAAACGCAAAACGGAGGCTACATAAGCGCCTCCATCACCGAACGCACAACAAAGCAGGAGCTTGAAACCGCCCACAAGGTAACTTACAGAGATGCGTTTTATGTGGGTGATACGCTGACGTTGCATTGGCTCAACGGACCGCTTGAATTTGAGCAGTATGTCGGCACGGACGAATTCACACACCTTGTAAAAGAAGTGGAGATCGGCGCTGTGATCCCTTCGCTTGATATTTCTGCCGTCAAGCAATACCACACACAGGGCATTTATGCAACCTCTGCATTCATCACCACATGGCAGGGTGCACAGGCAATGGGCATTGATGCAGGTATTCGCAGCATAGATCTGAATCTTGTTGACTACTCGGACGAAAATGCACAAAAGACCGTCAACAGCCTGCTCAAGGAGATCGGAACAAGGGTCGAATCGTATTATCTGTTTTCCAACTACGAATGGAATCAGCAGCTCGAACAAGACCGCAACGAGGTCTGGCTGCTGCTTGCGGCACTGCTGATGCTGTTTTTCTGCATTTCGGCTGCAACGCTGTGCAACTCCACGAATGCAAAAATCAGAGAAAGCAGAAGAATCATCGGCACCTTGCGTGCGGTGGGTGCTTCAGCGGCGGAATTACGCAAAATTTATTTGCTGCAATATGCCTTTGTGTTCGGCATCGGCGGCGGTATCGGCTTCGGTGGCGCAATGCTGTATCGCATTCTCATTCCTGTTCTTGAAAAGCTCCTGCAAAGAGAGATTTATCTGCAAAATCTCACATGGTGGGTTGCGGTTCTGTTTGTTGCGTTGCTGTTTGCGGTGTGTATGCTCAATCTGACCATCCGCCTTCGCAGAGAGATGAAGAACAGCATTGTGGAAAATATCAGAGAGCTGTAAAACAAATTATGGTTTAGCGAACTCTTACTTGGTTGCTCCTCAATCCCCTTGTCGCCCCTGGAAGGGGAGATGTCACGAAGTGACTTCAGGTTAACCAAGTTTGCACAAATTTGGTCAATAAAGTCTGATATAACCGCCTGAACCCCTCTGTCTGCGTTCCGCAGACATCTTTTTCTCCGAAAACGGGAACCCCTTTGTCAGCTTCGCTGACATTTCCCCTAACAGGGGAATCTCCTTTCAGGGGCGACAAGTATTTGAGGGGTTCCGTCAGTAAGATAAACCATAATTTACAAAGGTACATATTTATGAAAAAACTATTTCTTATTTTTTTACTTTTGATTCTTTTGCCCGTTCCTGCTGCCGCATCGGAGTATGACAGTGCACAACTCATGGTCACTTCCTGCACTGTGTCCGAAAAAGGGCTTTCCGCAGGTGGCAAGGCAACGGTGCACATCACCCTTAAAAATCAGAGCGAAACGGCAGATGCAAAATACTGCAAGCTGACCTTTTCCGAACCCACGGGCGACATCAGCCCTGTGGGCACGGGAACGCAGTATGTGTCCGTTATCGAAGCCGATGACGAATATGTCTGGGAGCTGCCCGTGCAGGTTGCCTCCAACGCTTCGGACGGGGCGCACACGGCAAGTGTGCGCGTGTCGTTCACCAATCCCGACGGGTCGGATGGCTCTGCCGAAGACACACTCCGTCTTTCCGTCAGCAACAAAAGCGAAATGGAAGTCGGTTCTGTCGGTGTGCCGGGTGAAGTGGTGTCGGGCGACATGGCTGACTTCTCCTTTTCCGTACTCAACACGGGCAAGTCCAAACTGTACGGCGTAACCATGACCGTCAGCGTGGACGGTCCCGGCACAGTCGGCAAGGACAGCCTCGGCGATATCCCTGCAGGCGGCAGTGCCACGGGCAATGTCCGTTTTTCGACTGATGATTACATCATCAGCGCCCGTGCAGGCACGGTCACATTCACGGGTGAAACGGCGGACGGCAAGACCGTGTCCGTGTCCGAGCGCTTCTATTTTGACATTGTGGAAAACGAATCCGACAGCACTGCACAGGAAAAGGAAGACCGCAGTCAGCCCCGTCTGATGGTGTCGTCTTTTACCGTGCAGGAGGATGCCCTGTTCCCCGGAGAGCGCAGAAAGGTGTCCGTCACCATCGTCAACACCCACAAGGACAAGGATGTTTACAACCTGAAACTGAGCTTTGCTCCGCAATCGGATGCAATTGCAAGCGAGGGTATGGGCACGATGTATCTCGACAAGCTGGAAGCAGGTGACTTCTATGTGTGGGAGCTGTATGTCAACACCGCACACACCGCAAAATCAGGGCTTCACAATGCGACCGTGAGTGTTGAATACGAGGACGAAAACGGCGGTGCATACTCCAATTCCGATACACTGCGCTTGCCCGTGCGACAGACGGTTTTGCTTGTGTGGGACAATTTGAATTTCCCTGCAAACAGTGTCATCGGTGAAACCGTTTCGCTGTCGTTTTCGTTGCAGAATATGGGCGGTGCGGCGGTCAGCAATGTGCTTGTCACCTTTGAAGCAGAGGGGCTGCGCGGTGCGGGCAGTGTGCTGGTCGGCACGATTGAAGCAGGACAGACGGCAACGGTGAATGCCAATTTCAATGTCACCGCCGAAAACGAGGGTGAACTCAAGGGCATTGCCACGGTGCGCTTTCAGGACGATTTCGGGGACAAGCATACCGAAACTATTGAAATTGTGACCAAGGCGATCAAAAAAGCACCCGTGCCCACCGAAGAGGAAGAAAAAAAGCAAGCGCAAGCCGAAAGTGGTATGCGCCTGTGGTGGGTATTCCTGCTTGTCGGTCTGACCGTTGGCGGCGGTGCAGTCGGCGGTTTGCTGTGGTCTATAACCAATAAGAAACAGCGCAGGGAAGACGAGCTGCGCTTGTAAAACTGACAAATACACTAAAACAGTGCCTTCATTTTTGGATGATCGGGTGCTGTTTTTTGTTTGAAAAACGAAAAAAGATATGTTATACTGAAATTGTTATCTGATATTGGGGTGGTATGTATGAAGGATTTCAGTCGTGTGCAATTCAAATGGACTTTCCGTGATTATCAGCAAAAGGTACTCGACAATGCAGACCGGCATTTAAAAGATCGCAAAATTCACATTGTTGCCGCACCGGGAAGCGGCAAAACCGTGCTGGGGCTGGAGCTCATCCGCCGTCTGAATGCGCCTGCGCTCGTTTTGTCACCGTCAGTTTCCATCAAGCAGCAGTGGGGTGAACGCTTTGAGGAATGCTATCTGCCCGAAGCGGAACCGGTGGAGGATTATATTTCTTATGACCTGACTGCGCCTGCCTTGCTGACAAGCATTACCTATCAGGCACTGCATGCCGCTGTCAATAAATTGCAGCTGGATGAAAAGGAAGACGAGGATGCACTCGAAACAGAGGCCGCAGCCGATTTCAGCAATTTTGATCTGCTTGCAACCGTCAAAAAAGCAGGTGTGCGCACCCTGTGTCTGGATGAAGCGCACCACCTGAAAAGCGAATGGCAGCGTGCACTCGAAAAATTCATTTCTCTGCTCGGCAAGGATGTTACGATCATATCCCTGACCGCAACACCGCCGTATGATGCAACGACCTCGGAATGGGATCGTTATGCAAGGCTTTGCGGTCCGATCGATGAGGAAATCTTTGTTCCGCAGCTTGTAAAACAAAAAACACTTTGTCCGCATCAGGATTATATTTATTTCAGCTATCCCACCGAAGCGGAAGCCGAAATGCTCAGAAGCTATAAGCAGAAGGCAAAGGAATGCACGGAATATATTCTGCAGGAGGGCTACATGACGGCGGCTCTGCGCAATGCAGGTGTTCTCGGGGAGCAAGGCATTGCAGATGAGGTGCTTTATGACCATACGGACGGCTTTTGCGCACTCATCAGCGTTGCCTGCGCACATGGTGCCAAGGTGCCGCAGACGATCCTTACTAAGCTGTTCGGCAAAAAAACGGTTCCTGCAAATACCACAGAAATCACGCAGGCGGCATTTCAGTTTGTCATAGACACTCCTGAGGTGTTCACCGAGGAGCTGTCAACCGAGCTGCAAGGCATTCTTGCACAGAACAGTCTGATTGAAAAGCGAAAGGTACAGCTTATAACCAACGAAAAAATAGACCGCATGCTTGCTTCCTCCATGGGCAAGCTCAATGCCATGGAAATCATAGCAAAGCATGAGGTTGACAATCTCGGAGA
Organism: Acutalibacteraceae bacterium; assembly: GCA_045587645.1. Classification (GTDB taxonomy): domain Bacteria; phylum Bacillota; class Clostridia; order Oscillospirales; family Acutalibacteraceae; genus RUG806. Next base: position 9,707 of record JAZNCO010000052.1, read on the forward strand.
AGCTCTGCGTATGCTTGTACTGACCGATTTCATCAAAAAGGATGTCAAAAAAAGCATCGGCACGGACGATGCACTGCATACCATGGGTGCGGTACCCGTTTTTGAAGCCATCCGCAGAACGGTCGGTACGCAGGCAAAGGTCGCCATGCTCACGGGGTCACTTGTCATTTTGCCGGATACTGCCGTTGAAACGGCACAGCGGATTGCAAGCGAAACGGGTGCAGGCTGCAGCGTGAAGCCCATAGACGGCACTGCCCACAGCGAGGTTGTGTTCAGCGGCTCCAACAAGCACAAGGTCGGCATCATCACAAAGGTGTTTGCCGAGGGAGAAATCAATATTCTTGTCGGCACAAAATCCCTGCTCGGTGAGGGCTGGGATTCACCCAATATCAACTCTCTGATTCTTGCAAGCTTTGTCGGCAGTTTCATGCTGTCCAATCAGATGCGTGGCAGAGCCATCCGTATTGATAAAAACAATCCCGATAAGGTGTCGAACATTTGGCATCTTGTAACGGTGCTTCCCGATGAGGACAGACAAAATACAAATGAACTCGAGGGCAATGATTTTGAAACCGTCAAGCGCCGTTTTGCTTGTTTTCAGGCACCTGCCTACACAAAGGATGTCATTGCAAGCGGCATTGACAGAATCGATATTTTAACACCGCCTTTTAACGAAAACGGTATTGACCGCATCAACAATGAAATGCTGCGTCTTGCAGCAGAACGCAACACGGCGGCGGCAAGGTGGTCGGCAACGGTCAACGAAAATACCGCCTATGCGCAGCAGGGCAGCGATGTCAGCGAGGTGCCTCTGACGGTGTATCCCGAACAAAAGGTCAGGAGCAGTAAAATACTGGCTGTCATTTTTGCAATTCTTGCATTGGTGGGTATTGTTCTTGCCGTGAAGCTGACGGGATTCGGTGCTGTGATCGGCATTCTGCTTGCTGTTGCTGCTGCGTATTTCTGCTTCAAAAAAGCATCTTATGTAATTAAAAATTCCTCACCCGAAAAAACGGTCAAAGGCTTTGCGGATGCCGTGCTCAAGGGCTTGCAGGAATTAAAGGAAATTGAATCTTCCTCCAAAATCAAGCTGCGAACACAGAAAAGTGCAGACGGAAAAGCGGTCAGCGTCAGCCTTGAGGGCAGCTCGGAGCGAGAAAAAAAGGTTTTCCTCAAAGCCGTCAAAGAGCTGTTTGCGGAAATTGACGATCCGCGTTATGTCATCATCGGCACAACAAAGACCCTCGGTACGGTAAAAAGAAATTACGAAAACAGCTTTGCTTGTCCCACCGTGTTCGGTGTCAATAAGGAAACCGCAGAAATTCTGCAAAAGCACCTCAAAGGCCCTGTCGGTAGCTTTGAACTTGTGTTCACACGCAGCGACAACGGCAGAAAAGTGCTCAACGAATGTAAAAAGAAATAAGGAGATGTGTACATGAACGAGAAGTACGGAAAATCGGGTGCCAAGGAAAGCACCCCGTCCAAAAGTGAATATTTTTCATGGATCAACAACACAAACGAGGGCTCTACCGAGGCACAAACACTTGTGAATTTTGCTTATTTTGATTATCTCAAGCAAACATACGGCATGCAGCTCGATATTTACGCATGGGATGCAGGCAATCTGGACGGTGCAAGAGAAACCTACGAAACCTTTGATTCTCCCAAAATCAAGGCGCAATTCCCCAACGGCTACGGCCCCATTGCAAAGGCGGCTGAAAAGCTCAACACGAGGCTTGGTGTGTGGGGTGGTCCCGATGGCTTCGGAAAAACAAAGGAAAGTGCCGAAAAAAGACTTGAACAAATGGTGTCGCTTGCCCGTGATTACCGTTTTGCGCTGTTTAAATTTGACGGTGTCTGCGGCACGCTTGCGCCCGAAAACCGCCCGTATTTTGTAAAAATGATGCAGGAATGCCGCCGATATCAGCCAGACTTCATTCTCCTCAATCACCGCCTTGACTTCGGTGATGAGGGCATGGAATATGCCACCACATGGCTGTGGGAGGGTGTGGAAACCTATGTCGATGTGCACATTGCAAATGACCGCTGCGCACCGCATCATCGTGCCTACATGATGTCACGCGGCAACACCCCCGGTATGACCCGTCTTAGAGAAGACCACGGTGTCTGCATTTCCTCGCATAATGAATATTTTGAAGATGAGCTTATCATTCAGGCATTTGGCAGAAATCTGATTTTAGCACCCGAAATCTACGGCAATCCGTGGCTGCTGCGTGATTTTGAGCAGGCGCACCTTGCCCGTATTTTTAATCTGCACCGCCGTTGGAATGACATTCTTGTGGACGGCTTTGAGCTGAAAGGGGATGCATACCCCGAACACACGGTTGTCAGAGGTGCAAAGAACCGCCGCTTCATTGCCACGGGCAACATGGTATGGAATGAAAAAACAATGCAGGTGCCGCTGAATGAAAAAATCGGTCTTGCAGACTGCGACAAGGTTGCCGTGTTTGTGCACCATCCGTATGAAAAATTTGTCGGCTTCTTCAACTACGGTGAAACGGTCGATATTGTCCTCGAGCCGTTCCGCGCTTCGCTTGTTGAGATCTGCGATGCAAACGCAGCCGACAAGGTGCTTATAAACTGCGAATACGAGGTTCTGCATGAAAATGAAAACGGATTGCCCGACAAGGTGAAAATTGTTGCATCAAGCGGCAATATCACGCTTTCCGACGGTACATCTGTGGCACAAACCGATATTTTTGATAATACCCTGCGTGCACCCGTATTGCTCGGTGCATTGGAAAAGAACAGCTTGTCTGATATCCCCGAAAACAGCGCACAACAGCTTGAAACGGCACTGTTTGTGCAGAATCATGATTCCCTTGAACGGCAGGCGGTTACCAAAGCAGGCGATACTGCCATTCCTGAGGTACAGGCGGCAAGAGATGCTTTCTTCGGACAGAAAACCTATCAACTGCGCGGTATTGAAAGCAAATATGCCTTTGACGGCAGAGAAGACACCTTCTTTGACGGTACTTCCAAGCTGCATTATGGTGGCTATCGCATTGACGGCGGTTGCCTGCGTGTGGATTTCGGTGCTGTATATGATGCCGATTGTGTGGAAATTACTTATTTCGATTCCGATGAGCAGTTTGTGTTCCGCAACAGCATACAGATGCAGGGCCCCACGGGTGTCTGCACCCATTCAACAGACCTTGCCGATTGGCAGAAGACAAGCATCGACAGTGTTTATGTTCTTCGTGCCGAAACCGCACCTGTATTGGTGCAGGATGTGCACAATGTGATCGATGTCAAGGGCAAACGCAAGTGCGTGCGTTACCCCGTGAACGATGCAATCCGCTATTTCCGTATGCCGCAGCCGCTTGACCGCATTTATAAAATTGCACTTCTTAAGGACGGCAAGGAGCTGACACTGACCAATCCGAAAGCCAACAATCTTCTGCCCGGTGAAAGAAAAGTTGAATACACAAAAGAACTGAAAATCAATGTGCCGGCAAGCGATTGGAAACAGGGTTGCTATATCAGTGTGTGTCTGGACGGCAAGCATGGAGTCGAAGGTGCTTATGCTCTGCTTGAAGCAGACGGTAAAATCATAACCGCACCCGACCGTGCACCCTGTTATCAGGCAAACGGCTGGGAGTGTCCGCCGTTCCGTTCGGTCTGGCAGGATCATCATTATACCTATTATTTCCCCATCCCCGAAAATCTTTGTGACAAGGACCTCACCGTGCGTATTCTCGGTGTTGATAAATCCCTTTCGGAGTATCCCGTGCAGGTGTATCTGTGCGATGAAAACAAAGAGCTTGACGGCGTTGAACTGTCCTTATAAGAAAGGAGACAGGTTATGCTGAATCAGAAAAAAATACAGCTTGCAACGCTCATAGCAAGTATTCTCACTTTGGCAAATGCATTTGTGTATCCCAAAGGCTTCATTGACTGGAATGTCGGACTGTATGCAGTCGGCATTGTTCTGCTTGTTGCAACAGCATTTCTGCTTTTCTTCTCCTTGTTTTCCGCAAAGCAGAACAAAAAGGCATGGTTGCCTTCACTCATCGGAACGGCAGCTTACATGGCTGTTCTGATGCCAATGACCTTTGTTGTCAATAACCTTGTGTTCGGCAAGGTCGCCCCCTGGGGCTGGGCAGCCATCTGCACGGTGCTTAATTTTGTTTTCTGGCTTGTGCTTGTGCTGCAAATCAAAAAGCGGACAGGCGACAGCAGCAAAAAAGGTGCATTTGTGTGCATTCTTTTGCTTGTTGTGTTTTTTGTTGTGAGTGCCGTCAATATTTATCCGAATTACATGGCAACGAATTTCATTCTCTATGATACAACAGACAATTATTATGAGAGAATGGACGGCATCGAAATCTACGAAAACACCGTCGAAACCGCCATACCCATGACACAGCTGCACACGATGATTGAAGAGCATTTCAATGCACCCTTGCCCGAAGGCAAAACCGAAAAGAAGGTGCTTGTGCTCGGTTGGGACGGCTGCCGTGCGGATGCCATGACATTGCTTGACGGCACTTCCGTGGTCGAACGGCTGTTGCAGGACGGCGGCAAGGCTTATGTAGCCTACTGCGGCGGTGCGAATTACCCCGAAAATATCACGCAGGCAACCTCCACAGCACCCGGCTGGTGCAGTATGCTGACGGGGCAATGGGGTGCTTCACACGGCATCACGGGCAACGGAACTGAAAAGGAAAACGAGCAGATGTCGCTGTTTGTAACCGCTATTGAGGACGGCTATATTGATGCTTCCGCCTTCTATTTCTCATGGGACGGTCATCTGACCACCTACGGCAATGAAATCGAATACTGCAACGAAAAGGGCTACAACACAACCTGGCTGTATTGCGACGATGATAACATGACTGCCGACAGCGCCCTTGCCGATTTGCAGCAGGCGGATTGCTCCGACTTCATTTTCACCATTTTTGAATATTGCGACCGCAACGGCCACGAATACGGCTATTGGAACCTGAATCCGATGTATCAGCAGGCATTTGCAGATTCAAACGAAAAGGGCAATCTGCTTGTGGATGCCGTACAGAGCAGACCGACTTATGAAAATGAGGACTGGCTCATTCTCATTACCTCCGACCACGGCGGCTATGTCCGCGGTCACGGTGATGAATCCATTATGGAGCGCATGATGTTTATTGTGACAAGTAAATAAAAGCAAAAAGCAGGGAACCGAAATCCCTGCTTTTTTTAGGTTAACAAGCTTTACATCAAAACAATGTAATAACTAAACGCCTATGAGGTTAGGGTGACGGGTATAATCCGAACCCGCCCGAAAACGGTTCTTTTTAAGTCTTTTCGGCGTTTCACCCTTGAAAGGCGACAGCCTTCCTGCGGTTTCAACCCCAAAAATCCAATAAAAATACCTCGTCTTCGGGTCGA
>JAZNCO010000053.1:0-45665 GCA_045587645.1 Acutalibacteraceae bacterium
ATTATCCTGTAGGGGTCGGCGCCCACGACGACCCGTTGCAAACGGTCGGTTTGCAGGGATTTTTTATCCCCATACGGGATGCCGAGGCGTCATCCCCTACAAAATGAAACCGTCAATCTGTTCGATAAACCATAATTTATCTTGCAAACAGGAGTTTGACATGGCTTTTTTTGATTTTGATACCAATCTGCTCGCTCTTGCGGACAAGGCACTCGCAAAATGTGCCGACAAGTTCAAGGAGATCGACAGAATTACCGAATACAACCAGCAGAAGGTGTTGCGTGCGTTCATCGACAACCGTGTCTGTGAGGCGGATTTTGTTGCTACCACCGGCTATGGCTACGGTGACCGCGGCCGCGAAACCGCCGACCGTGTCTGTGCGCAGATTTACGGTGCCGAGGCTGCCATTATCAGCACCTCGTTTGCAAGCGGCACCCATACCCTTGCTACTATGCTCTTTGGCGTACTTCGTCCCGGGGACATCATGCTTTCCGTCACGGGCACACCCTATGATACCATCCGTCCCGTGATCGGCCTGAAAGGCCCCGACGGACAAGGCTCTCTCAAGGATTTCGGTGTAACCTACAAGGAAGTCGCTTTGCTTGATGACGGTACCCCCGATCTGGATGGCATTGCAAAGGCTGTTGCAGAACTTAAACCGAAATGTGTTTACATTCAGCGTTCACGCGGCTATACACTGCGTGCAAGCCTTGGTGTGGATGAAATCGACCGTATTGCCGTACTTGCCAAAGAGATTTCCCCCGAAACACTTGTGCTGGTGGACAACTGCTACGGCGAATTTGTTGAAAAGGACGAGCCCGTTGCCCGCCATGCCGACCTCATGGGCGGCTCTCTCATCAAGAATCCCGGCGCAGGCATTGCCCGTTGCGGCGGTTACATCTGCGGCAGGGCAGACCTTGTGGAACTGGTGTCTTACCGCCTGACCACCCCCGGCACGGGTCGTGAGATCGGTGCCACGCTCGGCACAAACCGTGAACTGCTCATGGGTATGTTCAGTGCACCGCATGTCACGGGGGAAGCCCTCAAGACTGCTGTGTTTACAGCCGCACTGTTTGAAGAAATGGGTTACACCGCTTCGCCGTCCTCGCAGGAAGACAGACATGATATCATTCAGTCGCTGTGTCTGGAAACCCCCGAAAAGCTGTGCGCATTCTGCCGCGGCCTACAGTCGGGTTCACCCGTCGATTCCTTTGTTACCCCCGAACCGTGGGACATGCCCGGCTATGACAATCAGGTCATCATGGCGGCAGGCGCGTTCACAAACGGTTCGTCCATCGAACTGTCCGCCGATGCGCCGCTGCGTGAGCCCTATGCCGTGTGGTTGCAGGGCGGTCTTAACTTCCATTCCGCCAAACTCGGCGTTATGCTCGGCGCAAGAGAAGTACAAAAGGTTGAATAAACACACACCGCCGCAGGTTTTCTGAACCCTCGGCGGTGAAATTTTTTCTTTTTTATTGTATTGCGTATTCATGTCCGTTGACGGAAAGACAATTGTCGTCTTTCCATTCAATTTCCATATCTTTGAATTCGCCCCATTCGCCCATGTAAATGCGTTGCGCCTTTTTCTCAATCACAAAAAGTTGTGCATCGAAAGAATGTGTTTCACGCACTTGTACCAAGGTATCTCCGCCGAGTGCCCCCTGATCGCTGTTTATGACCTCGGCACAAAATCTGCCGTCAGGCGAAACGGCAGATTGCACCACCGTGTTTTGCCCGATGTTACCGAAAATGAGAAAAATAAAACCGCAGTAGCAGACAGGAACAAGCATCAGCACCGACAAAATCAAAGCCGTTATTCTTACGGCAAGCCGTTCTGCGTGCACCGCAGGCAGAAGGCAACAGCAGATTGCGGAAAAAAGGGTGCAAAAAATCACCGTTGGGGTGTTGCATGTAAAAATCAGCAGTGCCGCATTGACGATACTTACCAAGGCAAGCACCGCGGTCAGCACAAACATCTTTTTTGGTTTGTATATAAGGTGCCCCATGACCGTGCCGACCGATAACACCGCGAGGATCATTACAAAAACAGGGATATAACGAAGAGTGATTTTATATCCGAAAACGGCGGTCAGTGCCGATGCGGCAGGGAAGAATGCCGTCAGTGCAAACAGAAAATACGTGGCAAGTCGTGTTGCTTTTTCCATGGTGCCACCTTACTGCTTGCCAAGCATTTTTGCATAAAGGGCTGAAAGCACACCCGACAAAACGCAGAATACAGCCGTCAGTGCAAAGCCGATGCCATACAGAAAGAAAAGAGAATGCATCACATCAAAAAACAGTGCCGCATCGCAGTCAGCAAACAGTGAGGCAATGTCAATCATTTCATAATGCCATACCGCCCATGCATATGCACAGACCGTGAAGCCGAGTGTTGCAAGCGACGAGCAGACCGTAAACAGCCTTTTGCTTTTGTAAAGCCTGATAAAGTTCCAATTTGAAAGTGACAGCATAAATCCCGTTACGGGCACCACCAGATTGAGTGCCCAGAAACTGTTTGAAAAGCCCGACGGGGTCTTGCCTTCCAGCGAAACGCCCACAGCGATCGCAAAAAATGAACCGAACAGCAATGCCGACTGCAGAACCGATGCTTTCCAATCGTTGATTCTTCGCAATGCGGTCGGCACGGCAGGGATGCTGACCGTTTCGCAAGGTGCCTTCATGCTTTCGTAAATTTCCTTGCAGTCTGCACATTCTGCAATGTGCGCTTCAATCTGCCGTGTGCTTTCTTCACTGCAACACGCATCAATATACAACGGCAATAAATCTCTGATGATATTACAATCCATATGTTTGTTTCATCCTTTCCGACAGTTTTTGTTTTGCACGGTAAAATGTGACCCGTGCCCAGCTTTCGCTTTTGCCGAACAAAAGGCTGATGTCCTTCAGCGAAAACCCGCCGAATACGCACAGCATGAACACCTCTTTGTACGGCTCTTCCAGCTCATGCAGACAATGCAGTGCCTGTTGCGAAAGTTCTTTTTGTTCCACAAACTGTGCCGTGTTATCCGATGCTGCTATGTCTTCCGCAAAGGTCAGCGGTTGTAGTTTCTTTTGTTCATTGTACCATGCAAAATATGCATTTTTTGCAATGCTGCAAAGCCAACTGCTTGCATTTTCTTTGTTGCGAAGTGAGTCGTAGTTCATGTAAGCACGGAAAAATGTTTCCTGTGTCAGTTCTTCCGCAACGAGTGCATCGCGGCTCATTTTCAGCAGATATTTAAAGATGAAATCTCTGTTTTCATGAAAAAGTTCTTCAAAAGCAGTCACATTTTCACCGCCCTTTCACCTGTAAGACATAAAAAACACAAAAACGTTACAAAAAAGTTATAATTTTATTCTATCACCGAAGATAAAATGATGCAAGGCATTTGTTTTCGTCTGCGGATGCAGGCAACAGAGCAATACATCATTAAAAAGTTAAATTTTTAACAAGGGGCGGTTGACATTTCTTATATTTTATCTTATTATAGTGTAGAATGGGAAATCAGGCGGGCTTTTATGCTGTCTGAATCCGCAAATATTGAGAAGGATGTGGTTTAACATGGATAAGCAGTATGAAGCTTTATTCACCCCGTGGAAAATCGGTAATGTAGAAATCAAGAACCGTATTGTTATGTGCCCCATGGGCGGTACCTCTCTGTTCGGCTGGTTTGAACTGGGCGGCTGCCATTTTGACAAGGAAGCAGCCAAGCTGTTCCTTGAAAGAGCAAACAACAATGTCGGTCTGATCATCCCCGGCATCGCACCCCTGCGTGATACCTTCTGGGGCAAGTGGCTCTGGCAGAACCCCAAGATGTTTGAAGAACTCAAGGAATTCATGGATGAAATCCATAAGACCGGCGCAAAGCTGTTTGTGCAGCTGACCGCAGGTATGGGCAGAAGCTGGGCCATCACCGAGCTGATCGCTCCTCTGCACAAAAATAAATTCACCCGTGCAATCATCAAGCCCATCATTGACACATCCCATGAACTGGCATCTCCCAGTCCGCAGAAGTCGCGTTGGGCACACGATATCATCTGCCCCGAAATGACCAAGGAGCAGATCCACGAGATCATTGAAGCATTCGCAAAAACCGCAAAGCTCTGCCGTGATGCAGGCGTTGACGGTGTTGAAGTGCATGCCGTTCACGAAGGCTACCTGCTTGACCAGTTTGCAATTGAATTCTTCAACAAGCGTACCGACGAATACGGCGGATCGTTTGAAAACAGATACCGCTTTGCTGCCGAAATCGTCAAGGCAATCAAGGCAGAATGCGGCAACGATTATCCCGTTTCCCTGCGTTATTCCGTTGAATCCAAGATGAAGGGCTTCTGCGAAGGCGCAATGCCCGGCGAAGAATACACTGAGGTCGGCAGAAACATGGCTGAATCCGAAAAGGCTGCCAAGTATCTGCAGGATGCAGGCTACGATATGCTCAATGCCGATAACGGCACCTATGACTCCTGGTACTGGGCACATCCCCCCATGTACATGCCGCAGAACTGCAACCTCGAGGATGTTGCACACATCAAGAAGTTTGTTGACATTCCCGTTGTCTGCGCAGGCAGAATGGAACCCGATGTGGCTGCCGAAGCCATTGCAGAAGGCAGAATCGACGGTGTCGGTGTTGCCCGTCAGTTCCTGACCGACCCCGAATGGATCACCAAGCTCATCGAAGACAGAGTCGAAGAAATCAAGCCCTGTATCTGCTGCCACGCAGGCTGCTTTAACTTCTCATCCTCCAAGGGTCATGCAAACACCCAGGATCTCAAGGATACCATGGGGCTTGCCCGTTGCGCACTCAACCCCAAGACCATGCAGTCCAAGAAATACAAAATCGTTCCTGCCAAGAAGTCCAAGAGAATCGCTGTTGTAGGCGGCGGTATCGGCGGTATGGAAGCTGCCATCGTCTGCGCACAGCGCGGCCACAAGGTTGAGCTGTATGAAAAGAGCGACAAGCTCGGCGGTGTCTTCATTGCCGCTGCGGCTCCGTCCTACAAGGAAAAGGACCGCGATCTGATTGCATGGTACAACCGTGAAATCAAGAAGTACGACAGCATCTGCGTACATTTCAATACCGAAATCAAGAATATCGAAAATCTGCAGGCTGACGAAGTCATCATTGCAACCGGCTCCAAGGCAAGAAAGATTCCCGTCAAGGGTGCCGACAAGGCAATCGAAGCGGTTGACTTCCTGCTGGGCAACAAGACCGTCGGTGAAAATGTTGTTGTCATCGGCGGCGGCTTAACCGGCTGTGAAATCGCTTACGAGCTGTATCTGCAGGGCAAAAAGCCCACCATCGTCGAAATGATGGATGACCTCATCGTTACCCCCGGCATCTGCCTTGCAAACACCAGCTTCCTGCGTGATTTCTTCAAGACCAACAAGGTGCCCGTTCTTCTTGATACCGGTGTCACCGAAATTGCCGACGGCAAGGTGACCGTCAAGGACAAGGACGGCAAGACAAGCGATATCGCATGTGACAATGTCATTCTGTCTGTCGGTTATGTTCCCACTCCCATTGCCGAAAAGGCAAAGCATGTGCACATCATCGGTGATGCCGCACAGGTCGGCAACCTGCGCACCGTCATCTGGGGCGCATGGGATGTTGCCATGAAGCTGTAAGAAAAATGAATACGGAAAAAGCCGTTTCCGGAAGGAAACGGCTTTTTTGAATGAATAGATTTGCAAATTATTGTGTGTCAGTCTATAACAGCCTGCTGCTCTTTGTAGAATTTTTGCACATTGATGAATGCAAGGCTTACGCAGTAGGTCGCATAGATGCCGTAAATGAAGTAGGTGGTCTGACCGGGGTCAATGATGATCATCTGTATGTTCAGGAACAAGCCTACAACCGCCTGCACGATCCACAGATAGGTGTATTCGATGTAGGCGAGCATGGTCAGTGCCTGCACCACAAGACCCAGCAGGAAGGTTGCGCTGTCGAGCACGACATAGTCATAATTGAACTGCTCGAAGGTCTTATCCAGATAATTGAACACAACGATCAGCACAGCCCATGCCACAAAAAAGCCGATGGTGCCGAGAATGCGCGCCTTATTGGACATACGCTTGAATATAACGGTTTTTTTGTAGGCATTTTTGCGCCAGCGGATGAAGGTCATCAGCTGAAAGGGGAAGCTGAACAGAATCGCGCTGACCGCCGAGAGATAGATTCCCATATAGAGATAGGCGGCGGTGTAAATGAGTGAGTTGATTGCGCCGAGCAAGGCTCCGATGCGGTTTGCCTCCGATTGGAATGACATGACAAAAAGCGAAATAAACAGCGGAATCATCAGAAAGAATTCCTGCTTGCACAAAATGCCTGCCGTCAGAATGGCAATGCCCGTGACGGCAATGATGATTTTTTTGATATGTTTTTTAATAAATTCCATTTTTTATCTGAATAAATAGTTCAGGAATTGACGGCAGGCGGCGCAGAATGAAGCAAATTTCAGCACAATTTTCTGCCATACGGTGTCGGTTTTCTGTGTTTCATTATCGTCTGTCTGACCGGTGGCGGTGCTGTCAAAAACAAAGGTAAATCTTCCGCCGGGCGCACAGTCGCCGTTTTCATAGAACGCAAGTGCATCCGCACCCTGTAAATTATCCGACCACTTGAAGTTGAATTTCACTTCTTCATCGGTCAGTCTCAGGGCTTCACGGGGAATTGCAACCTGCAGAACATTGCCGTTCACGGTGTAATCCACCTCGCAGACCTTTGTGAATACAAGTCCGTCTGCGGCTTCAAGCGTTGCCTTGCCGTTCTTGGGATTTTCACGGTTGAGCACGAACTCAAAGCCCTCCCAGTTGGGAGAACATCCCGACTCGTCGGTGTCAATCAGCAAGCGCATCCAGTCGGGATCGGTTTCGGGAGTGAGGTTGTCAGCGGTGCGCACATAGAAATAAGTGTATTGAGCATCGTAAGCCACCTTTGCCTGCACAATGTCATTGCGGAAGGTGTCGTTGGTGTAGTAATATCCTTTCCATCCGATGCTGTCACGCACTTTGCCGCCCTCATAGTGGTTGTATTCGGGGAATACCGTATCCCACTGTGTGAGGTCGCCGTTGATGTCAATGCTTTTCTCGGCATCCGTTGCAGGCGCAGCATCTGTACCCTTGAAGCGGCGCACATTTTCAACAAGCTGATAATAATAGTGATCCTTGAGCGCACCGTTGGACGGCTCAATGTCACGGCTGTATTCGGGGCTGAACTGATCGGGGAATGCATTTTCGGTGCCGTTCCATTCGTCAAAGCGACCTGCGATCCATTCGTTGAAGCCCGTCACAAAAATCAGTTCGGGATCCTTTTCAATGGCATAATCCCATTGCTGCTGGAAGTTAAGACCGTATAAATACGCATCTTCAGTGCTGCTGTCCACGGTGATTTCCTCACCGCCGTACACATAGGAATAAGAGAAATACCCTTCCGTAAAGGCTCTGCCCTGCACCGTCCCCTCGGGGCTGTTCATGGCATTCAGACCGTATTCGTTTGCATTCTGCGCAACGGAAACGCAGATCTGCTCCACATTGCCGAAAATGTCCTTGCCGAACAGGGTCTGCGGATATTCCGAGCACCAGCCCCATGTATCCTTTAATGCAGAGGTATCGTCTGCAAAATAGGTTGCCTCATTGTCACGGAAGGTGAAGTAGTTGTATATTTCACGGTCAAGTGCCTGCTTCAGGTCAAGACACTGCACATCCGCCATCACAAGCGGCTTGCCGTCCCACAAAAAGAACATGTCGTCATACCGTCCCGTGGAATACAGGTTGGTGTAAATATCAATGAGCTGTGTGCGGGTGTCTTCTTCACCGCCGAAGTTGAGGATGAACACGATCTGCGGCACATCCACACCGTCCTCTTCGGCTTCGGTCCAGACACGAAGCAGGGCCTCATAGCCGTCCGGGAACACCTGTGTGGCGTTTGTTGCATCAAAGAATACCGCATCAATATCGGCATCTGCCAACAGCTCGGCATGCTTGCGTAAAACATATTCATCGGTGTTGGTGTAGAAGCCGTACAGCGGCTCACCCCAGAAGTAGGGTCTGCCCGAGTAGGTGTTGTTCCATGCAGGGTGGTTAAAATCGTTGATCGCTTCGGGGTAAATGTCAAGCACGCTGCCCGTGGTGATGGGCTCGGTGTCCGCCACCCACGGATAATGCCAGATCCAGTAGAACATACCTACAAATTTATCCTGTTTTTTGCTGCCGACTGCGGTGTTGTCGGACAGCGTTCTGCCGAGCCCGTCCGTTGCCGCCCATGTCGAGGGCAGCACGCTTGCAAAGACAGGCACGCAGCAGGAAACAAGCAGAATGATGCTCAGTACGGTGCAAAGAAGCTTTTTCATAAAATCACCCTTTAATTTTATTGGTCGCAGAGTTCGATCATCTGATGAATAGAAACTTCGGGAACGGTGAAGTCACAGCGGCCGTTCTCATAAGTGAAATCGAGTGCCGTATTTTCGGGCTGCAGGGTTACACAAGCCGGTTTTTTATCGCATTGCACACTGCATTTTACATTATACAGGGGAACCACATCTTCAATAACTTCGGTTTTTGTGCCGCGCACGGTGGTGTGTGCAAACAGCAGGTGCAGAATGCTTCTGTTTTCGGCTTCCTGCTTTGTGTAAGTCGCAACAGCGCGGTCGGGCAGGCTTGTTTTTACGGTGAAGTCATCGCCCATCAGGGTATTGAGTACCCGGGTGAACAGCTCCTTGAAGCAAAGATGGCCGTGCTGTGCGTAGGCAGTGAAGATATCCCATCCGATGTAAGCGACATTGTTTTTGATGAATACAGCAGGCACTTCGGTTTCGGGGTTGTTGGGTGCGTGTGCATGTGAGCAGAAGTGCTCGCGTGTACGGTTGAACCACGGCATCTGTGCGGATGCGATGACCGTGCCGTCCGTCTGCTTTGCGGTGTGCAAGGTGCAACGCATGACATACTGCGTTTCGCCGTTGACGGTTTCGTAGTGCGGCACAAGATAGGTCGGTTCAAATTCGCTCTTGCCCGTATACTCTGCACCGAAATCGAGGAAGAATTTTCCGTCTTCCAATCCTGCTTCGGCACTTGCAAGAACCTTGCCGCCGTTGGCGACAAATGCCTTTATTTTTTCAATCAGTTCCTTGTTTTTAATTTCCGCATCGGGGAGAATGAGCAGCTTGTAAGCGGAAAAATCCATGGTCATGTCAATGAAGTTATACAGGCAATGGTTTTCCAGCAGCATTCTGTTTGCACCGATGTCGGCCTTTGCGTTGCGGTTGCGTGTCACGGCTTCTTCGCTGAGCACGGCAATGTCTGCTGCATGCACGGCACCGTTCAGCCACGGCTCGCGTTCCTCGACCTTGGCATAGGCCTTGCCGATGAGGTTGTAGGTTGCCATGTTCATTTCACCCGAAGGGTGCATCTGGTCACCGATGGAGCAGCCTGCGCCGTTGGCAACGCTCAGCGCGGTTTCATAAATGAGTGCATTCGGGTGCTTGAAGCCGCCGAATTCACCCCAGCTGTGGTGGAATTTACCCGTCATGCCGAGAAATTCCGTGTTTTTCAGACTGCGCACATAGGCAGCAGACAGCGGAAAATGGTCATAGCCCCAACCGCCCGTGGGCAGGCTTTCAAGCTCAAGGTGGGTGTTGCATTCAATGAATTCGTAATTGCCCTTGTAGATGTGACCGCCGTTGTGGAAAATGGTGGCGGTATCGCTGTATTTGCGCACGGCTGCGTTGGTTCTTTCAATGTAATTTCTCAGAACACGGTCGGAGAACAGCTGACGGTCATCGTATTTTGTAATATCAAGACCGCTTGCAATCATATCTGCCCTGCACTTGTCGCAATAGCAGAATCTGGAGCCGACAATGTCGAGGAAAATGCCGCAGGGGTTATACATCTGCATCACTTCCTCAATCTGTTCACACAGAAAATCAAGATACTCCGTGTTGAAGCAAAGCAGATGGAAATGCGTTTCATCCATGTATTCCTGTGATTCGACAGGATCGGCGGAAACATGGAAGCGCCATTCGGGACGCTTGTCAAATTCCTTTTCGTCATAGCCTGCCGAAATATATACGGGTGCGCGCACACCGATCTCCTTGCATGCCTCAAGCTGTGCACCGAGCAGGTCAAAGGTCAGCGTGGGGTGCATTTCATTGACCTTGGTGGGATGATACGACCAGCCGTGATGGCACTTGGAAAAAACGGTAACGGAATTGACATGACCTGCCTTGAGTGCTGCCTGAAACTGCTCCTTGGAAAAGTGCGTACCCACGGGCAGTGTGCCGTTGGTATGAAAATCAAGATGTACCTGTCTTTTTGCAAGCATGAAAAACACTCCTTTTTTGTATTAAAATAATGACGCCTGTGCGGTTTTTTTCTTTTTTTCCTTGTATTCATAAAACGCAGGGTTGACAAACTGCGGATATTCGCGGTTGAAGTAGTCCAGAAGTCCCTGACAGGCGAGTGCATCGTCAAGTGCATTGTGATGATGCTCAAGCGGTATGCCGAGCTGCTCACACAGATTATTGAGCCGGAAGGACGGATATTCTGCCCTTGTCAGCAATTTCTTTGCAAGCTCCAGCGTGCACACATATTGCAGCGGTTGTGTCGGGATATTGTATCGCATCTGTGATTTTACGAGCGCACCGAGATCCATCCCCTTGGCGCCGTGTGCCACGAGAACGCAATCCGTAAAATACGGTTCGATCTCACTCCACAACTGTCCGAAGCTCGGCGCATTTGCCACCATCGACGGCAAAATACCGTGAATGGCAATGTTGTCGGCGCAGAAAGGACATTCGGGGTCGATCAGATATTCTTTTTTGAAAACGATCTCGTTGTTTTCCACACGCACAATGCCGACCGAGCATACGCTTTCACGCTGTCGGTTCGCCGTTTCCACATCAAAGACCGTATAATTCCGAATACTCATTATATCACCTGTTTTAATATAACACAGTTTGTCGGATAAGGCAATAAAAAAGTGATGCTTTCATTTGTCTTGCAATGTTGTTTTTGTTTCGGTATAATAAATAAAAAGCCTGTGGAGGTGCAAAAATGATTTTTGATATCAGCAAATTCAACTACAATATCATCTGCGAGCAGGACACAACCGATACGCTCGTTGAAACAGCCGTCAACGGCAACAGCCTTGACCTGTTTGTCACTGCTAAGGAGGATAAACTGAAATTCATTGAGCTGCAGTGGAATTTTGAAAGCAGTTCCGATTTATATGTTCTCGGTGATGTCTGGGAGCGCAGCTACGGCGATCTTGAATTTGTGAAGCTGCAAAACAATGACCGTCTGATGCCGTGGTATTTCATTGCCACGGACAAGAAAAGCTGCTTCTGCTTCGGTGTGAAAACACAGCCCAATACCTTTGTCAGCTTCCGTTATACCGAAAAAGGCATCACCGCTTTGGTGGATTGCCGCAACGGTGACAGCGGTGTTGCCTTAAACGGCAGAAAACTGTCTGCTGCAACCTTTGTTTACAAAAAATATGACTCTTGTGATACATTTGCTTGCCTGCATGATTATTGCAAAACACTTTGCGAAAATCCCATTTTCCCCAAAGAGAGAATCTACGGCGGCAACAACTGGTATTATGCATACGGCAAGAGCAGCTTCGATGAAATCGTCACCGATGCCGGGGTGCAGGCAGCACTTGCTGAGGGTATTGAGAACAAGCCCTTTGAGGTCATTGACGACTGCTGGCAGATTCACTCCTGCTGCGGACCGTGGCTGCCCAACGAAAAATTCGGTGACATGAAAAAGCTTGCCGACGAAATCCGTGCAAACGGAGCAAGACCCGGTATATGGGTGCGTTTCCTTGAAAACAAGGATGAGGCACTCACTCCCGATATGCGCATTTGCCGCGGCGGCAAGCAGCAGTATCTTGACCCGACCGTGCCTGCCGTGCAGGATTATATCCGTGCCGACATTGAAAGAATCAAGGGCTGGGGATTTGAGCTGATCAAGCACGATTTCACCACCTACGATCTGTTCGGCGGCTGGGGCAGTCAGCTCAATCCGACCGTCACACAGGAGAGCAGCTGGCATTTCAATGACACAACCAAAACCAACGCCGAAATCACGCTTGCGCTTTACAGGCTTATTAAGGAAGCCGCAGGCGAGGTGTATATCATCGGCTGCAATACCGTTTCTCACCTTTGCGCCGGTCTTGTTGAAATCAACCGCATCGGCAATGACACAAGCGGCAGAGAATGGAAGCCGACCAGGGAAAACGGCATCAACACCCTTGCATTCCGCCTTGCACAGAACGAAGCGTTTTATATGTGCGATGCCGACTGCGTAGGCATTCTCGGCAACAACATCCCGTGGGCACTGAACAAGCAGTGGCTGCATGTGCTTTCCTACAGTAATTCTCCGCTGTTTGTTTCCTGCAACGATACCATCACCGAGGAACAGAGAAAGGATCTCAGTGAAGCTTACAGAGTATTTCAGCAGCCGCACAGCATGAAGCCCGTTGATATTTTTGAAAACAAGACTCCGTCAGTCTGGGAAATCGACGGCGAAACCGTCACCTACAACTGGGAAGAATAATTTTTAAGACTGCATGGAGGTTGCACATGGCGAAGATTACAACAACCAAAACACACGCAAGCGGCATTGCACTGGGCGGCATCGGTGCCGGCAGTCTGGAGCTTCTGCCCGACGGCGAATTTCATGCCTGGCTGATTGCAAACCAGCCTCGCATCACAAAGGTCTGCTTTGAGGACAAAGAGGATGACGGTGAGGGCAGCACGGGTTCGCTTTCCTTTTATGTGCGTGAAAGCAAGGACGGCGGAAAGCCCGTTGTGCGCAAGCTCGGCATGAAAACGGATGCGGATGACTTCACCTACCGTATGTTTTCATGGAACAAGCCGATTGAAAAAATTGAATTTGACGGCAAATTCCCCAAATGCGATCTGCAATATATTGACTCTGCGCTGTCCTGCAAGCTCAGTCTGACAGCGGTTTCCCCCTTTGTTCCGCACAACAGCGATGTAGCTGCAACACCGGGCTTTTACATGGATTATACTGTTGAAAATCCGACCGACAGCGTACTTTCCATCAGCCTTCTGGGTACACTTGTGCCCGATGTTGCAAACCGGACCGAAGGCAACAAAAACAGCCTGCAGGCAATCGGTGACGGTATCGGGGTGCATATTGAGCCTGCCGAACGCACGGACAATGCCTCCTGCGGTGAGCTTTGTTTTTCGGTGAACGGTGACGGCGAAAAGTCATACATCACGGCGGATTTCTACCGTTTTATGAAAGAATTCATAGCCGATTCCAAATTGGGGATTTCGCAGGAATCCGTTGTGTTCGGATTCAGAGAAAAGGGCTCTCTTCCCAACACCGCAATCGGCACAAAGCCCCCGGTTTTACCCGAAGATATGTCCTTATTGAGCGATGCCGAGATTGACGCTTTGTGTGAGGAATGCAAAAAATATCCCTTTGCAGCATCCATACTCAGCAGACGGCTGCATTGCCATCCTGATTTTCTTGACACAAGAGAGAATAAAATTTTCTTCCTTGACTGCTGTTATAATCATAACAAGAGAAAAGGCTCGGATTTCGGTGCGTGTGCGCTTTGCTCGCAGGTGACACTGCAACCCGGTGAAAAGAAAACCGTTCGCTTTGTTCTTTCCTGGTATTTCCCGAATCACAAGGCTTCGGACGGCGAAAGAATCGGACATTATTACGAAAATCTTTATAGCAGTGCATTGGATGCAAACCGTTTTCTTGCAGAACAGCATGACAATATTTTCAATTCCGCGGTCGGATTTGCGGACTTGCTTTACGAAACAGACCTGCCCGAAATCTATCCCGATGCATGGTCATCGAATCTTTCACAGCTCATTAAGGACTCCGCTTATCTTAAAAACGGAAACTTTGGTCTGTGGGAGGGCCTCGGCTACTGCGGAATGCACACCACGGACATTACTTATCATGCATCCTTTTCACTCATCAGTCTGTTTCCCGATTTGCAGAAAAAACAAATGCGGATGGGTGCAGCCTACCAGCGAGAGGACGGCAGAGTGCATCACTGCTTCCGCCCCGACATGAAAAGCGTGGGAAACGGTTTTGACCGCGTGGATATCAATATGCAGTTTGTGCTGATGGTTCTGCGTGACTATCTGTTCACAGGTGACAGAGCCTATCTGGATGCGATGTGGGAGCATGTCAAGCGGGCAATGGATTCCACCCAAACGCTCGACACGGACGGGGACGGTCTGCCCGACCACGATACAAAACGCAACACCTACGATGCATGGAATTTTTCGGGCACCCCCGTTTATATTTCCGTACTCTGGCTGGCGGCACTGAAAGCAGCCTGTGTCATGGCTGACAGAGTCAATGACAAAGCTTGCTTTGAAAAATGGAACAATCTGCTGACAATGGGCAAAAAAGCCCTTGAAGAAAAGCTCTGGAACGGAGAATATTATGATCTCTGGAAAAACGATGAAAAAACCGACGAATCCCTGATGACCGATCAGCTTGACGGCGAATGGTTTTTGCGTATGATCGGTCTTTGCGGCAATCTGCCCGATGAACGGGTGCGTTCGGTGCTTGAATTTATTTTCCGTCATAACTTTGATCCCGAGCAGGGTCTTGTGAATGCGACCGTACCCGAAAACAGATGGACGAGCATTGAAACCTACAACAACTGCCAGACCATTGCCGTATGGACGGGCATCGGCTATGCCTTCTCTGCTCTTGCGCTTTCTGTGGGGGCGACGGAAGTTTCCGACACGGTTGTGAATTCCATACACTGCAATCAATTAAGATTCGGTCATTTCTGGGATCATTGGGAATGCGGACACCACTATACAAGACCGATGTCCAGTTGGAGCACGCTTATTGCCGCTTCCGGAATGGCGGTTGACTATGAGAACAAAAAACTGTCATTCCGTCCCATAGCTAAAAACATCACATTCCCGCTTGTTTTACCCGACATATTGGCAAAAGTCAGTTTTGTTGACGGTAAAATGAACATTGCGAGTATCAATGGCAATTTAAGTGAATGGGAGATCACGATAACAGAGTAAAGGTACGATGCGCCGCGGATTTTCTTCTTACCCTTGCGTATGTGGTCATCTGATATAAAAAACCTCTCGTTTTTCAGCAAATGGGAGGTTTTTTGGCTCTTCACGGATAGTTGAGGGGTAAAGAAAACAAATTATAGTGCTTTCTGTAGTTTCTGCCGAGATACAAAAGAATCTCTTTTTCTTTTTCATTCAGGTATTTTGCCGCAACAATTCCCTCTTACAACAAAGGATGTGGCACTTTTTTCGCATCCTTTGTTGTAGGATGCAGGCATCATACAACAGGAGAAGCATTATGAATATGGAATCGGGAATCGACAGAATTATTATAAAAGATGAACACACTCATGTGATCAGCGAAACCTTCTTTGATAAGATCAGGAGGGAAAAACTTGTATCGTTTTCCTATCAGTATGATTCTGACGGCAAACTGATAAAAGAAATTCAGTATGACCGGGACGGAAAAAGGATTGAATTATTGTATTCTTATGACGAAAAAAGCAACAGCAGCAATATCCGTGAAACCGAATACCATGCAGGAGAAATCATTTTTTCCGGTTCGACACAATACTTTTATGATGACCAAAACAGAAAAATAAAAGAAATTTCAACATATCCGAAGATAAAATATATAACAGAATATTTTTATGATGCGAACGGCAATATGACAGTAAGTGCATGCACAGATTCTTTTGGTGATCAGGAAAAGCACAAGTATGAATATGATGCAAAGGGAAATGTTCTGCAAGAAAAAATATACAAACCGGACGAAAATATTCACTATACGGTCTGTTATGCTTATAATGAAGCGGGTCAACTGCCGGTGAAAAAGGTATGTTCCGGTAAAGATATTTATATTGAAACTGCGTATTTTTATGATGCAAAGGGCTTTACGATTCAACGTACGGATAGATATTTGAGTAATAAAAACGAAAAACTTTATTATTATGTTGAGAAGAATTTTATAAATGATGAAAACGGCAGAGTTATCATTTCAACGGGCAAAAGCACCGATTTTAACAAGACTGCATATTTTTATAACGAAGCAGGCAGATTGGTTGCCGCAGATCATTTTTCTGAAAAAGACGGAAAGTGTTTTTTGGAGAGATTCGTTCACTTCGGTCTGAAAGGAGACTACAGCAGATTTGAATATGAATATGATGCGCACGGCAATCTTATTCAGGAAGATTTTCAGTAAACAGACACAAGCATCCGATGGGAAGATTTTTTCTCATCGGGTGTTGTATTGTGTGAATAAAAGTGATACTATGTTTATGAGGTGACTTGTATGTCTTGCAAACAGCCTAAAAAACAGCTTATACTCAACATTCTTGATATTCTCAGGAAATATACCGATGAGGATCACAGACTTTCGCAGAAGGAAATTGTTGATATTCTGAAAACGGAATACAATATGCCTGCCGACAGAAAGTCTGTTAAACGCAATATTCTCGACCTTATTGAGCTGGGTTATGAAATCGAATACAGCGAGGTCGTCCGCATGGTTCCCAATAAAGCAACGGGGGCGCTTGAAGAAAGCTATATCTGGTCGGATTTTTATCTTATTCGTGAATTCAGCGACAGTGAACTGCGATTGCTTATTGACAGCCTGCTGTTTTCCAAGCACATTCCTTACAGTCAGTGCAAGGAACTTGTGGAAAAACTGGAGAGGCTTTCGAGCAGATATTTTTCTGCAAAGGTGAAGCATATCAGAACCATGCCCGACAACGCACTGTCAAACCGCCAGATCTTTTACACTATTGATATTCTTGACGAAGCCATAAGCCGCGGCAGGCAGGTAGCCTTCTGCTACAACAGATACGGCACAGACAAAAAACTGCACCGTGAGAAAAATTCCGATGGTGTGCCAAAGGTTTACACGGTGAATCCTTATCAGATCGCCGTTGCAAACGGCAGATATTATCTCATTGCAAATTATGATAAGTATGATGATGTTTCCCATTACCGACTTGACAGAATCTCTGATATCAAAATGCTTCAGACTCCCGCCAAACCGACAAAACAGGTGAAAGGGATTGCAAACGGACTGCAACTGCCCAAACACATGGCAGAACATATTTATATGTTTTCAGGAGAGAGTATTCCCGTGGTTTTCAGGGCAAAAAAATACATCGTCGGCGATGTGCTTGACTGGTTCGGGCAGGATGTTCAGTTTGCCGACGAAACGGATTCGGAAGTCACTGTCCGTGTGACCGTCAACGAAAAGGCCATGCGCCGCTGGGGCTTGCAGTATGCACTGCATACAAAAATTATTTCCCCTGCAAGCCTTGCAGCGCAAATTAAAGAAGACCTTGCAGCAGCAAGGGAAAATTATTCAGATTAAAGGAGAATGGTTATGGCAGAAAAAGTATCAGCAAAAAAGTTTTTAATTGATTTTCGTCGTGTTATCAATGATTCTGAATCCGTGGATTCATATCAGGACAGTAAGGCATTTACTCCGGTTGTTACGAAAAAAATTCGCTCTGTAATTGATTCTTACGGTTTAACATCTGAACAGGAATATTACAGAATTGATGTGATTGGTTATGAATCTCATTACAAAAAAATAAAAAATAAAGCAAATGCACCTGTCAAGCCTTATGCATGGGATATGAAAATCGCAGTTGAACATGAAAATGACGACAATTTATGGATGGATGAAGTTGTCAAACTTTCCCATATCTGCTGTGACCTTCGTGTTGTGATAGGCTATCTCCCGATGAAGAAAAGAGCAGCAAACGAAGACGAAAAATGTCTTGCATATGTTGTTGATGTGATGAAAGAACACTGCAAGTGTTTTGACAACCTGAAAAACAAAGATAATGAATTTATGATTATTATCGGCAATTCGGGTACAGATGCAAAACACCCCGAAACATATTTCAATTACAATGGGTATCTGTTTAATCCTGAAACTGAAAAGTTTGAACTTCTTTATACATAAAAGGAAATTTCAGTTTACAATAAAAGGGACTGTTTTCACAGTCCCTTTTATTGTTTCCTATCTGCTTATTCAAGTCCGACCGAGCGTCGCAGCAGGGTTCGTGCATCGCCTGCGGTGAGCTGTCCGTTGCCGTCTGTGTCACCGGCGCAGATCATAGCCGGTGTGCTTTCATCCAGACCGACGGAAACGCGAAGCGCTATTCTTGCATCGCCTGAATCGAGAATACCGTTGCCGTCCAGATCACCGATGACCACCAGCTTGAAGAGCTGTCCGTTGTTGGTCACCTTAATACCGGTGCCTGTTTTTGCAATGGTTTCATCCTCCAGACGAATGCCTGCATCATCCATGATGATGACATTGCTGCTGTTATCAAGCATACCGCGAAGATCTCCGACGGTAAGACCGGCCTGCTCAAGTATCACGAGATTGTTTTCATAATCCACGCGAATGCCCGTCTGTGCAACGGGAACAACCGTTATGGCAAGAATCTGCGTTTCGATCTGCATGGGACATTGGTTGCACATCAGTGCTTTTGTGCCCGTGGAATAAGCAGTGGGCTCTCTGATGACCATCCAACCCTTGGGATCGTGTCCCGTTGCAGGTGCATCCGGATTTTCCACCGTCTGCTTTTCGCCGCAGCGTGCGCAGGTGGCTGCCAATGTTCCTGCTGCCGTGCAGGTGGCATTTTTATCGACAACAAATTCGGAATACTTATGGTTCAGAAGTCTGCCGTCTGAATAATTGCAGATCGTGCAGTAGCGGATTTCACTGCAGCCTCTTGTTTCATCCCATTTATGATCCCCAAGGCTTCCCGTATCCTGCGGCTCGGTTTCAAAGGAGCAACGCTTGCAGACCATCTTGGTCCAGACATTGTTTTCGCAGTCACCCGAAACCACAACAATTTCATAATCGTGACCGAGTGCAGAACCGAAATCGGTCTGTGTATCCGTTGCATCGCAGTATTCACACTTGGCGGTCTTGGTGCCGTCCACCAGACACTGTGCATCGGAATTGGTCTTATAATCCGCAAAGGTATGTGCGGTTTTGGAATCAATGTCTACAACCGTATGCTTTGCAAAGCAGATCGGGCAGGTTGCCGTCTTTGTGCCGTCCGAAGAGCAGGTGGCATCGCCGTTGGGTACATAGGTGCTGAAATCGTGTGAAACTTCAGGCATAACCTTGGTCAGTGTGCAGGCGCAATCGGTGTAGGTGCAGGACATAACAGCCGTACCGACCGTATTGCAGTAAATGTAAGCCGCAGACTGGCTGTAGTTGTGCTCATTGGAAATAAATACGCTTGAAAGTGCTACATCCTCGTTTGCAAAGTAAGATGCGACACCGTTTTCATCGGCAATGCGAACGGGCTGCTTGCCGGATTTGATCAGACAGTGTCCCGTTACGGAAATGCGGGAAAGAGAGTCGGGAGCAGCAGAAAGCAGAACCGTTTTGACACCGTCTGCGCTGTCTGCACGCAGGTTGGTGCTGATAAAATCGGCATCACCCTGTGTGAACAAGGCTTCCTCCTGTGCGGCTATGGTGACGGCACAGTTGTCGAAGCTGACACCGTCCGTGCCGATTGCAATACCTCTGCCGATGCATCCCGTGACAGAAATGGTGCTGTCTGTTGCGGTTAATTTCTTTGCCGAAATACCTGCACCGCCGTTGGTGGTGATTTTGCATTTTTCAAAGAACAAGCGGCTGTCCTGTGCGTTGAAAGCTGTACCCGTGACACCGTTGGCAACAAAATCGCTGCCGTAAGCCTGCAAGGTGGAGTTGTTCAGTGCAAACAGTGCAGAGGAATCCGTATTCTGTGCGGTTGCGCCAAGCAATACGGCTTCACTGCTTGCCAGTGTAACGGTATCGTTGCGGTGATTACCATACAGCACACCCATGCTGATAAAATCGGATGCAAACGCATACATGGGAGAACGCAGGTCGAGCGTACCGCTGTCATGCACAAGCACGCTGTTGAGCATATTGATTGCATTTGCGCTTGTGTTGGTGACGGAAAGGCTGCTTGCATTGCCGTTCAGACGGACATACGCATTGGTCATTTTCCATTCGCCCGTCAGAGAAGAAGCGGCTTCGCGGAGAATGACATCCACCGCACCCGTGACCTCCATGCCTGACAGAGTGGCACCGTTGAGCGTCAGGGTATAGCGACCGTTGACACTTTTTTGCAGCATCCATTTGTAGTTTGCAGCCGAGCCGCCGCTGTTGTAGGCAACGTTGACACCGCTTGCAAGCATATCTGCCACGATGTCCACGGGCGAGCCGTTGATTTTCAAAGAGCAGGCAGCATCGGAGCGATAGCTTTCCGCACCGTCCACGAAGCAAAGCATTTTATAGTTGAGGGATGTTGTATAATCATCGTATGATCTGCCGAACAGCATGACAGGGGAGCCGGAAAGTGCAAACGAACCGCCGATTGCCGTAAGGGTTGCACGGCTTGCTGAGGAGGAGCCGACCGTGAGCATCATGGTGGAGGCTGCAATACCCGTATTTCCGCCGATGGCTGTAACAGAGCCGTTCTCAATGGTGATCTGCCCTGCACAGAAGAAGCCGTAGTTATTGCCGTCTGCAATGATCTGACCACCGGTAATGACGGGATGTGCCTGATGGCTGTTGATACCGTAAGAGCCACCGTCTGCAATGAGCATACCTGCGTTCATAAGCAGATCTGTATAATACATGTAAACACCGGCGTTTTCGGAAGCGGAAGCATTGATCGCACCACCGCTTATCATTGTGGAAGTATTATAACAACGAAGTCCCGCATCCGTACCGGTTGCGGTAACCGAACCTCCGCTGACCTCAAGTGCTTTGCAGTCACCTCTGTCCGCATTTGCGGAAAGACCGTTGACACTGATGCCCTGATAGCCGGATGCTTTCAGGATACCGCCCGAGATGTGCAGGTCGGATTTGTCGATCTGCATGCCGTATGTATAAGCCGTGTCTGTGCCGACCGTGACCTTGGCTTCAACCGAGCCGCCACTCATTCTGAACGCACCGTTGTTGCAAATATAAATGCCGGCTTTTGCACCTGCAAACAGACATGTACCGTCTGTGATCTGCATGACGGTTTTACCCGATGCGGTGGAATTTGCAGATGTCGGGCCTGTGTATACGCCGTAAGAATTACCGTAAGCGGTCAGTGAGCCGCCTGAAATAATGATATTGCTCTGCAATGCAGAAACAGCATTTGTACCGTTGAGGGTCACCGAGCCACCTGCCAGCTTGAAATAGCAGTCCTGCAGCTTCAGACCTGCCGCTGTATCCGTGGTTGCGGTTGCGCTTGCACGCAGTGTGCCGCCGTTGACATAAAGCCCTTTTGTGGTTTCCACACCTGCGTTGACACCCGTGGCATTGAGCGTACCGCCGTTCATGGTCAGAGAGCCGCCCGAGCAGAACACCGCACGGTTGGTAGCGGAAACAGAAATAGTGGGACCGTTGACGATAATATTGCCGTTGACCGCAATCAGACCGTTCTGACCGATCAGATTCAGATTGCCCGTGCCGTTGATGGTCAGCGTACCGTTCTGTACACCGAGTGCATAGCTTTTTGTATCCTTGCCGATGGTAACGGATGCACCTGCAGGAATGTTGATGCAAAGGTCACAGTATGCAGTGATGATGTCAAAGCTACCCTTGGTCAGGGTAAGTGTATAAAGATCATCACGGCGGTTGTAGACCATTTCCCAACCGTATCCCGAGGCATACCCCTCGGTCATGTCGATCTGGTTGCCGTTGATACCGACCGGCAGCTGCTCTTCAGCCGCAGATGCCCACAGCATCGGCAGACTCAAAAGCATCACCAGAACACTCAGGATACACAAAACGGATTTTTTCATTATTTTTATCCTCCTTGCGGCGGGAATTTTACTTATTTTATATATCTTGCGCGCATGGCATTGCACACGGCAATGATGCACACGCCCACATCGGCAAAAATACCGATACCCATGCCTGCAAGTCCGAATGCAGACAACAGCAGAACGCCGAATTTCACGCCGAGTGAAAACACAATGTTCTGCATGACGATGCAACGGGTCTTGCGCGAAATGCCCATGCAAAGGGCAATATCGGCAGGATCATCCTTCATCAGCACCACATCGGCGGCTTCCACTGCCGCATCCGAGCCGAATGCTCCCATGGCAACACCGATATCCGCTGAGGCGAGAACGGGCGCATCGTTGATGCCGTCCCCGACAAAGGCAAAGCGCTCGTTCTGTTTGCATTCCGCTTTTATTTTTTGCGCAATTTCCACCTTGTCAGCAGGCAGCAGACCGGCATATACTTCATCGATACCGAGTTCGTCGGCGATGCCTTGTGCTGTTTCCCTGCGGTCACCCGTGAGCATACAGAGTCTGCCCACACCTGCCTTGCGCAGATTTTCGATGGCTTTTTTTGCATTGAACTTGGGACGGTCGGACAGAAGAATGCTGCCCAGATATTTTCCGTCTGCTGCAACAAACACGGCGGTCTGCTGCTCGGAATACACGGGAACGGAAATGTTGTTTTCGGTCAGCAGCTTCGCAGAGCCTGCCAGAACGGTTTTGCCGTCCACAAGGGCAGATACCCCGAAGCCTGCTTTTTCATGCACCTGTTGCGGCTCTTTTGATTGTTTGCATACCGCACAGACAGCTTTCGCCAGGGGATGTGCCGAGTGCTTTTCTGCAGAGGCGGCAAGAAACAACAGTTCTTCTTCGCTGACACCGTCAGCAGGACAGACAGCCGTAACCGTGAAAGCACCGTCGGTCAGTGTGCCCGTTTTGTCAAACACGATTGTTTTGCATTCGGCAAGCTGTTCCAAACTGTCCGAGCCTTTTATGAGAATCCCTTTCGCTGCTGCACCGCCGATGCCGCCGAAATAGGACAGCGGAACGGAAATGACGAGCGCACAGGGACAGGAAATAACAAGAAATACCATGGCACGGCGGATCCATTCCGACCACACCGCCCAATTATTGAAGCTCCCCGTAACAAGCGGCGGCACGACCGCCAGCAAAACGGCGGCAATGACCACGCAGGGGGTATAATATTTTGCAAAACGGGTGATGAATTTTTCGCTTTTGGCCTTGTGCATCCCCGCATTTTCAACAAGCTCAAGAATGCGTGCAACGGTGGATTCCGCATAGGGCTTGCTGACCTGCACGGTCAACAGTCCGTTGGTGTTGATGCAACCGCTGATGACCGTATCGCCGACACCGACCTCACGCGGCAGGCTTTCGCCCGTCAGTGCGGCGGTATCGAGTGCGGCAGAACCGCTTACCACAACACCGTCCAACGGAATCCGTTCACCCGGCTGAACGAGAATGTGCATCCCCGTTTGTACTTCCTCGGGAAATACCTCCTCGGTCACCCCGTCTTTGATCACACGCGCGGTATCGGGGCGGATGTCCATCAGTGCCGCAATCGAACGGCGCGATTTGCCGACAGCGATGCTTTCAAACAATTCGCCGATCTGAAAAAAGATCATCACCAATGCTGCCTCGTGGTATTCACCCACAAAAAATGCACCGACCGTGGCAAGTGCCATCAGAAATTTTTCGTCAAACACCTGACCGCGTGCGATGTTGCGCACGGCATCAAGAAGCACATTGCAGCCTGCCGTAAAATACGGCACCGTAAACAAAAGTAAGGTTGCCCACGGCGGCAGGTTCAGAAAATGGGTAACGACGGCTGTTGCTGCCAATAAAACGGCGGAAATCGCGATGCGCAGTGCCGCTTTTTTCTGTTTTTTGGTCATAATCAACCTCTCACAGAAGCACTTCGCAGTTTCTGTCCACTTTTTTGACGGCCTTGACGGCTTGCTTCATAATATCGTCAAAACGGCTGTCATCGGCTTCAATGATCATCTTCTGTGCCATAAAGCTGATGGAAACATAGCGCACCCCGTCAATTTTGCGGATGGCTTCTTCCATTTTTGCCGCGCAGTTTGCGCAGTCCAGGTCTTCCATTCTGATTGTTTTACGCATCTTCGTTTCCTCTTTCTTCGTTGATATGGTCGATTCCCATGCGGATAATTGCACGCACATGGTCATCTGCAAGTGAATAATAAACCGTTTTACCCTCACGGCGCGAGCGCACAAGGTCAGCCTGCTTGAGCACACGCAGCTGGTGCGATACGGCACTCAGCTCCATGCCCAGCAACTGTGCAACCGCACAGACACAAAGCTCGGTGTCCGTTAAGGATGCTAAAATCCGCATCCGTGTGCTGTCCCCGATGACCTTGAAAAACTGCGTCAATCGGTTGAGCGTATCTGCCGACAGCGCATGGCTTTGCGCTGTTTGCACGGCTTGCTCGTGTCGTGCCGCATGGGTGTCGGTACAAAGGTCAGACATACTTGAATCTCCTTTCAATTGAATGGTCATTCAAGTGTATTATATGCCCTTTGCACGCACTTGTCAACAAAAAAAGAGTGAGAAATTTTTGTATGTGCAGTATAACGGATATTTCTTATAATAATCCTTAAAACGAGGGCAGAAAATTCTGCCAACCCTTATACACAATGATACAAAAAAGTATAAAAACACATACATAATTATTTTATCACATATAGCGCACAAACGCAAGTGTTTTGTGTATAAAAAAGGGATTGTCATTCCGACGGAACAACAATCCTTTTATTGATTTTGTTTTATTCAAATAACGGGGTGGAGAAGTAACGCTCTGCGGTGTCAGGCAGAACCGTGACCACCGTCTTGCCCTTGCCGAGCTGCTTGGCAAGGCGCAGTGCCGCAGCAACATTCGTACCGCTGCTGATGCCGCACAGAATACCTTCCTTGCTTGCAAGGTCCTTGGAGGTCTGCAGTGCTTCCTCATCCTTGATGATGCACACATCATCGTAAATTTCCGTATTGAGAATGGCGGGAATCAGACCGTCCCCAATGCCCATCTGCACATGTGTGCCGATGGAGCCGCCCGAAAGAATGGCGGCATTTTCAGGCTCAACTGCCCAGATGGTCATATCGGGATTGTGTGCCTTCAGCACCTCACCGATCCCCGTGATGGTGCCGCCTGTGCCGATGCCTGAGCAGAAGCCGTGGATGGGCTTTCCGACCTGTTCTATGATTTCCCTTGCCGTACCCTCACGTTGAACAGCGGGGTTTGCAGGATTTTCAAACTGCTGAGGCACGAAAACATTGCTGTCCTCGTCCTTCATTTTCAGGGCAAGGTTCAGGCATTCCTCAATGCAAAGACCGATGTTGCCTGCATCATGCACAAGAATCACCTCTGCACCGTACTGCTGCACGAGCTTTCTGCGCTCCTCACTGACGGAGTCGGGCATGATGATCTTCACCTTATAGCCTTTGACCGCACCGACCAGTGCAAGCCCGATGCCCTGATTGCCCGAGGTCGGCTCCACAATGACGGTATTTTCATTGAGCAGCCCTTTTTTCTCGGCATCAAGAATCATATTGTAAGCCGTGCGGGTCTTGATGGAGCCGCCGACATTCAGGCCTTCAAATTTAACAAGAATTTCAGCACTGTCGGCATCCGCCATGTGATTCAGACGAATAACGGGCGTATTGCCGAGTGCATCAAGAATGGTGTTACAAATCATAAACAAACCTACCAAAAAAAGAATACACGCAATTATAGCACACACTTATGCGAAATGCAATTACATTTTTTAATATATGTCGCCTTTCTTGTTGTGTTCACATTTCTTTTTTATCATGCGTCAACGGTTCAAGGTCTGCGGCATAGAGATGGCCGGTGTCCGAATAGCGCAGGCAGGTGGGGGCCGTAAAGCCGTTTTCGGTATTTTCAAATGCAAGCACCGTCACACCGGAGTGTTCATAGTCAAAGCCTGCCCACATGATGTGCACAGGAATATGCAGCAGCACCGAGATCCATGCACGCGAGAATGCCGCATGGCAGAAAAGTGCAACCCTTTCGTTGCTCGGTTTTACAATGCGATACACATTTCCCTCTTTTTTGTAGCCCAATTTTTCCAAAAAAGCATTGCCGTTTTCTTCAATGAAGGACACGGCCTCTTTCATGCCCGAGGTGTTGAAAAAATCACATTCATAAGCACGGCTGAACGGCAGGTCGGCATTGTCGCCTTCCAAAAAGACGGTATTCTGAAGCAGGGATACCGATTTTTTTGTGCCGTCAGGCAGGGTTGTAAGTCTGCCGTCACCGATTTCAGCCGCCCAATCCTCAATATTCATGGAAAGACCCAGCTTTTCGCAGGCAGGTTGTGCGGTCTGCCTTGCACGAAGCAGCGGTGAGGAGAAAACACGGTCAATGCCGCACTTTTTCATGCGTTCACCGACAGCCTCGGCTTGCTTTTGTCCCAGTTCGGTCAGCGCCCCGTCATGCCCCGGCTCACCGTGGCGGATGATATATAAAAGCATGCTATACCTCTTTATTCATTCCATTTTTTCAGCAGGTCGGCAAAGGGGTTGTAGGCATCGTTTTTCTGTTCCTTTTCCTGCTTTTTCATGTAGGTTGCAACATCGTGCTTGCCTGCACCTGCATCCTCATGGCGTTTGTTGAAGTCCGAAAGCTTTTCGCGGTAGCCGCATTTGCACACAAACAGCTTTTTGTCGCCTTCGCCACGCAATTCCATACGCTTCATGCAGTTGGGGCATCTTGCGTTGGTGGTTTGCGAAAGTCCCTTTCTGTAGCCGCATTCACGGTCGGGGCAGACGAGCATCTTGCCCTTTTTGCCGTTGACCTCCAAAAGGAATTTGCCGCAATCGGGGCATTTTTCCCTTGTTGCGTTTTCGTGGTGGTAAACCGCTTCGCTCTTTGATACCTCACCGACAAGCTTGGTGGCATAAGTACGCATTTCGCCGATGAATTTCTGCTTGTTTTCCTTGCCTTGGCTTATGTTCTGCAAACGCTGTTCCCATTTAGCGGTAAGTTCCGCACTGCGCAGTTCTTCGGGAACAATGCGAATAAGTTGTCTGCCCTTGGCGGTTGGACGAATCTCCTTGCCGTTGCGCTCAATGGAGAAATTGTCGAACAGCTTTTCGATGATGTCGGCTCTTGTTGCCGGGGTGCCGAGTCCCGAAGTGGCAGCAAGCACGGCACGCAGTGTCTTGTCCTCCACCTGTCCCGTGGGATTTTCCATGGCGGTCAGCAGTGTCGCCTCGGTGTAGCGTGCAGGCGGTCTTGTTTTGCCGTTCAGCACGCGCACATCACGCACATTCACCGTCTGTCCCTGCTGCAGGTTTGGCAGATTCTGTGCGGTGTCATCGGGGTTATCATCTTCGTCATCTTCGTTGAAATTCTGATACAGTGCTTTCCAGCCGGGGGAACGCACGGCCGTGCCTCTTGCATAGAAATCATGCTTGCCCACACGCACGGTGAGCTTGACCTCGTCATATTCATACGGCGCACTCAGCACGGCAAGAAAACGGCGCACAACAAGGTCATAAATATTCTTCTCGTCGCGGCTCATCTTCTGTTCATCGGGTGATTCCTCGGTGGGGATGATGGCGTGGTGGTCTGTGACCTTGGCATCGTTGACGATGTATTTTGTGCTGAGCGTACCGCGAAGCAGCTTCCATGCCGTTTCACGGTAAGGGCCGTAGGCAACGGCCTTCAGGCGCTCATTGAGGGTGGGAACAACATCCTGCGGAATGTATCTTGAATCCGTACGGGGATAGGTTAAAACCTTGTGGTATTCATACAGGCTCTGCATGATGGACAAGGTCTGCTTTGCTGAATAACCGTATTTTTTGTTGGCATCACGCTGCAGCTCGGTCAGGTCATAGGCGGCAGGCGGTGCCTTGTGCTTGTAATCCTTCTGTAAGGATACAATGGTACCTTTGCTTCCCTTGGTTTCACCGAGAATTTTGTTTGCAAATTCGGGGTCAGAAAAACGGGTGTTGCCCTTGGGGTCACGGTAAATGCCCGAAAAGCCGTCAAAGTAGGCTCTGACGGAATAGTAGTCCTTCGGGATAAATTTTTCGATTTCTTCCTCACGCTTGACAATGAGCGCAAGCGTCGGGGTCTGCACACGGCCTGCGGAAAGCTGTGCATTGAACTTGCAGGTCAGCGCACGGGTGACATTGATCCCCACCAGCCAGTCGGCTTCGGCTCTTGCCTGTGCAGAATAGTACAAATTGTCATATTCTGTTGCCGGGCGCAGATTCTGAAAGCCCTCACGGATTGCCTTGTCGGTCTGCGAGGAGATCCACAGACGCTTTGCAGGCTTCTTGCAGGCGGCCTTTGCCATGATCCAACGGGCAACGAGCTCACCCTCACGGCCTGCATCGGTGGCAATGACGATATTGTCCACATCGTCACGCTTCATCAGCACATGCACATTGCGGAACTGCTTGGCAGACTGCTTGATGATGACGAGCTTCATTTTTTCGGGCAGCATGGGAAGATCCTTCATATCCCATCTTTTGTAGCGGTCATCGTAGGCTTCGGGGTCGGCAAGGGTGACAAGGTGTCCCAATGCCCAGGTAATAATATACTGCTGTCCTATGATACAGCCTTCGCCCTTGCCCTTACAGCCGAGCACACGGGCAATGTCACGGGCAACCGAGGGCTTTTCGGTCAGAACAAGTGTTTTTCCCATTTTTTTACCTCACACAAAGAATCGTCTGGACAGCCATGCCTGCATACGGCGGCTGTTTTTGACATAGATAAAGAATCCGCCGACGGGCAGACTGCAGGCAGCCACAACAACCGGCACGGCAAGCGAAACCGGTGTGGCGAAATAAAGATACAGTGCCGCAGCACATACGGCAGCATAAACAGCAATCAGAAAACAGATGACCGCAGCCTGCACGGGCCAGTCGGGCTTTTTGCGCTGAAACACTTCTACCGTCACACAGGCAAAAACACCAAGCACCACCACAAGCGGCAATGCGACATGCAGGAACCAGTCACGGGTTGCAAACAGGTGATAGAAGAAATAAATATAGCCGAGAATGGCAAGCGAATCCACTAAAATCAGCACAAAGGTGCGTACCTTCTGAATCAGAAACGGCAGCACGAACAGAATCCATACAAACAGCGATGCCGTGTTGACAAAATGCGCCCAATGCAGTCCGTTTTCTTTGGAAACGAGCAGATCGATCAGCAGACACACGATGTTCGGCAACAGCAGAATCACCGAAAACAGGAAAGCAGAAAAGCGTCTGCGCACTTTGGGAGGCAGCACCACCTTGTCGGAATAGGGTGTGGGCACATCCTCGGGCGGTTGCTTGGGGTTGTAAACGGGGGTGTCGCAAAGCACACATTTTTTTGCGCTGACATCGAGCTCGACACCGCAATTGACACAATAAGACATATATATAATCTCCTTTATCGGTTGCTTTCAATTTTAACGGGAATGCCTGCTTTGACAAGGGTGGTAAAAAACCTGCGTTCAATTTCGGTTTCCTTACAGATATCCAGAAATGAAACCGTCAGCACATTTTTGATGCTTCCGCAGCCGACACGCACACCGTTGATTTTTCCGGGACCTGCCAGAAAGTCAAGCCGTTTTACATGCGGCTCCATTTCAGGCGGAATATTGAGCTTGCCGACATTGGAAAACAGCACCGTGGTGGAATGCTCTCCCGTCAGACGGAATGAAATGTTGATGCCTGCATTCTTGATAAACAGCGGCAGATAGCGCATCACACCCTTTTCGAGCTTGAGGTTGGATGCGACCATGGCACTGAGATTTTTGGTGTTGTTGACAAGACGAAGATTGAGCATGATCTGACGGACAAATTCTTCCAATGTGTATTCCCCCAAAGACGGGTCGATACGGATAGAATAGGTCAATGTAAAATTACGCAGGGTCTTGCGGTTGAACGGTTTTCGCAGGCTGACAGGGATCTGCACGCTCAGGTCATCCTCGCGGCGGGTCTCTTTTTTCTGCTGCTCATAGAAGCAATAAAGCAGTACCGCGGACAGATATTCCGTTGCGGTTGCACCGTATTCCTTTGCCTTTTTCAGCACAACATCGGTGGGCATGATGCCCGTGATGATGCCGACGGTGTGGGTCGGCAGGGGGGTACCGCGATAGTGATACACTTTTCGTGTCGAACGACCCGATCTGCCGTGCTTGCCTTCGTAATCATAAAACGGGTCGGTCAGTTCCGTTTCGGGAGCGGGCTCTGTTATGTCGAGCACATTACCGCCGACACCGATTTCGTGTCCGCAAAGCCGCAGATACTGTGCCGCCAACGTACACAAAAAAGTCGTCGCACCTGCTCCGTCGGTCAGGGCATGGAAAAACTCCACGGAAATACGGTTCTCACGGTAGAAAACACGAAACAGAAAGCGGTTGTTTTCATTGAATTTGACACGATAACAGGGGTTGTTGATGTCCTCGCACACGGGCGGTGCATCGTGCGGATTTTTTTCAAGATAAAACCAGAAAAACCCGCTTTTGATGCACACATCAAAGCAGGGAAACCGCGGCAGCACGTCCTTGACTGCCTGTTCGAGCAACGCAGGATCGATTTTCTCTTCCATAATCAAAGTCGAACGGAAAATGTTCGACCAACGGCTCGTATTCTGCCCGGGAAACACCTTGCCGGCATTGTCGAGCTTGAACCAGAATTTGTTCTGACTTTTACTTTTTGCCATACCGTCCTCCGAAATCATCGGATTTTTTTCATACACAATAAATATATCATAAATCATACATGAATGCAAACAAAAAAAGAAGGCAAGGGGAAATTATGGTTTAGCGGTGAGTAGCCGTTCCCATGATTGACTCCCCAACTCACCGCTAAATCATAATTTACCGCAAAAAGCACCCTTACCGCCAATGGTAAGAGTGCTTTTTTGTGCGTATTTTGTTTACATATCCCAGTTGAGGATCGGCAGACCGTCGCTGTCCTTGAAATCACCCGTAGCGATATGGATGATATCGATCAGCACACCGATGCCGAACAAGCCGGCTGTGAAAATATACAGCACGCCCTTGCCGGTGTTGCCGACATAGAAGTGATGCACACCGAAGCCGCCTACAAAAACGGCAAGCAGAAGCGTTACCAGACGGGATTTGGTGCTTT
The DNA here is from genome assembly GCA_045587645.1 of Acutalibacteraceae bacterium. GTDB lineage: Bacteria > Bacillota > Clostridia > Oscillospirales > Acutalibacteraceae > RUG806. The sequence goes on from JAZNCO010000053.1 coordinate 30,977, forward strand.
GCGGCTCGGCAGGTGCGCCGTAAGGCGGCTGACCGGGTGCCTGCGTATACTGCGGCTGTTCGTATGCAGCCTGCTGATTCGGCTGCTGTGCATTTTCAATCGGGAAACCGCAGTTGGCACAAAAATGTACATTCTCAGTGAGCTGCATTCCGCAATTCGGACAAAATTTCATATACAAACATTCCTTTCCGGTGATTTAAATTGATTTACATGTCAAGTCCTGCGGATTTGCGGTACAAAAGTCTTGCATCCATGGGTGTGATCAGACCGTTGCCGTCCATATCGGCGGCAAGCAGCTGTGCATCGGTCAGCTGCATTTTCCCTGCTGCTGCCTGCAATGCAAGGAATGCATCGCTGTCGGTGGTTCTGCCGTCACCGTCAAGATCACCCTTGACCAGAGCAACCGAGGACGGCACATATTCTCCGACATATTCCGTGGAATTGCCGTCCGCATCAAAGGCGGTCAGCACAAAAGAATAAAACACATTACTCTGTGTTGTATTGAGTGTCGGCGAGCAGGTCAGCATATTGCCGTTGAGAATCATGGTGTAAGGATAGACATTCACACCGTTTTCAATGACCTGCAGGGTTCCGCCCGTGCAGTTGGCAGACACAGCGGCATTGACCGTAAAGCCCTGTGCGGCAGGAAGCACGCTGACATTTTCAATGACAGGCCCCATGCCTGCCTTGCCGGGCACCTTGACGGAAATATTGTCGTAATAGGACATATTCTCGGCACCGTCATAGGCATAGATCTGTGCAAGATAGGTGCCTGTTGCACCATTGTAAACCGCGGTGGGCACGGTGACACTGGCGGTATTGCCGTTAATGACGGCTTCATGCCAATACAAATCATTCGTGCCGTCCTTTTCCGTCCAAGCAGGTACACGCACACGGCGCACGGCGGTGTCATCCTCCACCACGCAGGTGATGGTAAAGCCGTCGCTTGTCACATCACTGACGATGACATTGCTGATGGTCGGTGGATTGGATTCATTCGGGGGCACATACACGGCATATTCACTGAGTGTCGTGTTGTTACCCATGGGGTCATACACGGTCACATTGATCAGATATTCACCCCATGAGCCGCTGTGCTCGGCAGGATTGACGGTACAGCTGAAATTGCTTCCGCTGACGGTGCCTGCGTATGTTTTCACATCATCTTTTCCGTTTTCCTTGCTCCAGACCTCAAAGGAGGCTCTTGCAATTGCCATGTTATCCACGGCGGTGACATAAACGGTAAAGCCTGCATTGGTGAGCATGGACACACCGTAGTCAATGATGGTGGGCACATCCTTGTCATACAGAACACTGACATTGCCCGTACCGCCGTAGTTGGGGGTGACATAGCAAACGGGATAGAAATATGCACCCAGTGACATGTGATAAACGGAGTTGTCCGTGCGTTCAACAACGGTGTTGGCAACGTTGGCATGGATGTAGTTTCCGCTGCCGTCTGTGATGGCACAGTGTCCCATTTCATAACCGTTATAGGAATAGAAAACAAAGTCACCGCACTGCGGTGTATAGTTGGTTTCGTAATGGACGGTTGCACCGGCAAGCACCATGGCACCGAACAACACATTGACCGAAGCGGAAAGCGTGCTGAACACGATTCCGCGCGAAATTCCCGCATGGTCGGCAACCCAGCAGAAAAATGCCGAGCACCAGTCCTGATATGTAAAATCATAATATTGACCGACAAGCATGGATTGTTCCGTCATCCATGCACCGTAGGCCGTTCCGCCGTTTTCATCCTCAGCATAGCCGATCTGACTTTTGGCAACGGCAACCATGTCGATTGCCTTGTTGCCCGTCAGATTCGGAACAGGATAGGTCGATTCATATGCCTGCGCACGCAAGGGCAGAACGCAGACCACCAATGCCACACATATTATTATGCTCAAGAGATTGTGCAATGCTTTTTTCATTTGAAAATCATCCTTAAAGGGGCTTAATCTACAAGTTCTTTCAGCTTTTCAACCAGCTCGTCATCCGCCTTGCGGTTGTTGTGGGTGCGTGCGAGCATTTCCTCAACATCCTTGACCGCAGCAAGGATCTGCTCACGCTTTTCGGCAGAAAGATCTTTTTCTTCCAGCTCTTCCTTTGCCTCGTTGAGGTATTTGACTGCCTTTCGGATATCACGCGATTCGTTGAACTGCGGATATTTTTCGTTCTGTGTGCTTTCAACTGCATCCAATGCAATATCCACCGCCAGCTTCAGGGCGGTATTGTTGGTGCCGAGCTCATGCTCCTGCCCTTCAAAATACCAGCTTGTGTCTGCAAACCATGCCGTTGCGGCATCCACACTGCCGTCAGGCGACATGCGGCTGTTTTCATTTGCGGTCAGCTTCTGTCCGAACGGAACGCTCGTTGTGCCGGGCACAGTGGATTCAATCTGAATGACGGTGTCGGTATTTGCGGTTTTTGCACTGCCGAGAAGTCCGAGGAAGGCGAAATCGGATTTCACACCGCCGAAGGGCATGTTGTAGCCTGCCAGGAAATAAAAGCCGATACCGCATTTGTCATGCAGGGCTTGCATGCGCTTTTGCAGGTTGCACTGCGCGGCATGGTAGCGCTCGGCTTCTGTTTTGACATAGCCAAGACGCGGTACCTTTGCCATGCGCTCTGCGCTGAATAGCTTCGGTGCGAGCTTATCAAACCGCGACTTCGGAATCAGCGCCATGAATGCGCTTGTGTTGAGCAAGAGATTATCAAGAAGTCCGTCCACGAGCTTGACGAGCAGCTTGTTGACGGCATCGCGATTCATCAGGTTCAGGCATTTGAACAGATTTTCATTGTCCACGGCTTCACGCAGGAAGGTGTCATAGAATTTTTCGTTCCAGTCCTTGCCGCCGTTGCATTCGAGCAGGTCAGCCATGCCGTGGCTGCCGTCCCATGCGCCGACAATGGAAATGACCTTGGAAACAAGGTTTTCACCGACACTGCCTTCGTCGGTGTAATATTTATCGAGATAGGCGCTGACAACCGTCGCACCCATGCTCATAGGAATCAGAATGACCTGCTTTGCACCGGTCTTGTCCTTCTGGTCTTCAATAACACCCTCAATCATGGTGTGCAGCTTGTCGGCATCCGTGTAGAGATCGGAAAAGGTGGAATAGTTGAAACAGTACATATTTTCTGCACCGTAGATTGCAGCAAGCTCCTTGCAGGGCACATCCACATAGATACGGCGCAGCAGGCTCTTGTCCTCATCGTCGGTGTAGTCGCCCGTGGCAAAGTCAACATGTGCCAGCTCCGCAAACGAGCGCGGCCCGTAAATGCGCACATCCACCTCATCGGGCAGGTTGCCGTCGTTATCGACAATGCACCAGCGCATCAGGTCTTTCAGCACACCGTCGATGTGCTTTGATTTCACCGCATCATTGCCCGTGAGTGCCATGGAAAGCGCCTTCAGCGCAAAGCCTGCAATGCGGCGCTTGCCGCCCTTGGGATAGTCATGGAACAGAACCTCCGTATCCCCCGGAAACAGGTTCCAGCGGTGGTCGGTGTCGCTTTTTAAGGATGACCATGTCTGACCGATCCCGGTTACAAAAACAATGGGTGCCGTTGCCTTGCCGTTTGTGTTATTTTTCATATTCTCAATTCCCCGACAAAATAAATTATAATACAACACTTTAATTATAGCATAAATTTTTATTTTTGCAATTAGAATTTTTAGTTCTTCTGAAACAGATAAATTATGGTTTATCGGCGCAATGGTTAGCTGAAACTTGATTTGATTGTCAACTATTAAAAGTTTTGGTCAAGCTTTTCTCAAAAGCTTGCGGGGTCAAGGGGCAGCGCCCATTGCCGCTCATCGCAATGAGCGGAACACTTTATCCGCCAATAAGCGCAGGAGAGTAGAAAAACAGTCCGGGGGACTGTTTTTCGTAGAGAACCCTCGCCGGGGGTTCTCTATTTGCGCAGAGCGCAAACAATTTCAGACTTTTGTGTTTAATATTAAGTTAAAACATACCGTCAGTCTGCTTGGTGCTTCGCACTTGAGAAACCCCCGGCGAGGGTTTCTCAAACTCTTCCTGCGCTTTGTGAAGCATAGAGGATTTCGCCCGTTGCGACGGGCGACGAAAGGCTCCGCCTCTCGACTCCGCGAACTTTTAAAAAAGTTCGATCAAAACTTTTTAATGACTGACGACAGCCATGAGTTAGTTCGATAAACCATAATTTGTTTTCCTTGACAAATTCTCTCTTATTTGATTTAATGAATCCGAAAGGGGTGTTTTTATGAAAAATATTCTCATTGCCGGGGCAGGCATCGGCGGTCTTGCCGTCGGCGCATTGCTTGCAAAGGACGGCTACAATGTCACCGTTTATACGCTTGACGATCCCGTGGAAGCCGCGTATGACTGGGAGGACAGCAACACCACGCGCCTTGTCGAGGAGCTTACGGGTGTGACACTGGACAGCACGCAGAAGGGTGTGCTTGCCGAAAACCGCTATTATTCTCCATCCGAAAAAACACCGATCGAAACCTCGTTCGGCGGCAATCCGCCCGAAAAAATGGAACGAAAGCTCCTCGCCCGTCTTTTAACAGATTATGCAAAAGAGAACGGTGTGCAATTCGTCCTGCATACAAAAATTGCCTGTGCGGTGACGCAAAATGCCCGTGTGACGGGTGTTCGCACCGAGGACGGGCAGGTGATTTGCGCCGATCTCGTCATTGATGCCTGCGGTGTGGATTCGCCCGTGCGCGGCAGCCTGCCCGATGTTTGCGGCATTGAGCAGAATTATGCCGAAGGGGAAGTGTTCTACGCATGGCGCGGTATTTTCAACAAAGCAAATGACCTGCCGCCCGACGAGCATGCCTATGAATTGTACCTCATGCACCGCGGTGAGCCGGGCATGTCGTGGTTCATTACAGAGCAGGACAGCACCGATATTCTGCTCGGCAGGTTCCGTCCGTTCGGGCAGGAAAAGGTGGATGCCGAATGGCGGAATTTCAAAAAAAATCATCCGCAACTGGGTGAAAGCTTACTTCGCGGCGGCACCTTCGGGAAAATCCCCGTTCGCCGTCCGTTGGCAAAGATGGTCTGCGACGGCTATGCCGCCATCGGTGACAGCGCCTATATGACCTATCCCATGTCGGGCTGCGGAATCGATATTTCCATCCGTGCGGCACACATGCTGCATGCGTGCATTCTTGCCGACAGGGACGGCTGCTTCACCACGCAGACCCTGTGGAAATATAATTACGATTATATCTGCCGTCATGCGCATCTGCCGGGTGTGGATATTCTCAAAAATGCCCTGCTCAGCCTGCCGCCCGAAAAGCTCGATCTGCTGTTTGACAAGCGCATTGTGGAGGCTTCCGACCTTGCAAGCGGCGGTGCAGGCACGGGTGTCAGAGAGCTGCTCGGTAAGGTCGCAAGAGGCTTTTTTCACCTGCCGACCCTTTTGAAAACGGCAAAAGCCGCCCTCGCAGGCGGCAGTGTTGCAAAAGTTTATAAGCAGATTCCCGCAGTTTACAGCGAAGCAGATTTCAAAAGCTGGAAACGCAAGGTCGATAAAACAGTCATTCCGTTGAAAAATCCTTAAAATTTCATATCCGCATAGATGGGATAGTGGTCGGAGGTATATTTAAGGTTGTATTTTTCGCGGATGATTTTGTAAACGGAAACGGATTCAATCTTGTCATTGACAAAAATGAAGTCGATCGGCAGACCGTCCTCACCGCCCTTGTAAGCGTGGTAGGTCTTTCCGTTCATGGTGCTTTCGGCAAGGTCCTGTGTATCGCGCAGACCCGTTGCGACAATGCCGCTGTAAAGGTCGTTGTCCTTTTTGAAGTTGAAGTCACCCGTCAGCACGGTGGGCATATCGAAGGTCAATGCATGGTCTGCGACCATCTTCGAGCCGTTCACACGCGCCTCCTGTCCCTCGTGGTCAAGGTGGGTGTTGACATGGGCATACTGCTCGCCTGTTTCAATGCTCTCAAGAATGACCCATGTGCAGATGCGTCTGCAGGCAGCATCCCAGCCGTAGGACACCTCATCGGGTGTTTCACTGACCCAGAAGGTGCCGCTGTCAACGAGTGTATATTTGTCCTTGCGGAACAGCACCGCGGAAATTTCACCGCAATCCTCACTCAGGTCGCCCGAATCTCTGCCCACACCGACAAATTCATAGTCGGGCAGGTTTTCCGTCAGATTCTGATACCATTCGTAGGTGCATTCCTGAATGCCGACGGAATCGGGCGCATATTCGGCGATCAGCTGCGGAACGATGGTTTTTCTTTTCTTGTATTCACCACAGCGGATGTTGAAGGACATGATGCGCACGGTTTCTGCATCGGTCAGCACATCCTTGTATTCAAGCTCATTGTTGCAGGCACAAAGTGTGAGCACGCATACCAGCGCACACAGCAAAGCGACGATTTTTGCAAAATTCTTTTTCATAACAAACCTCACTTTATGTTTTTGTGATTTCAGCATATACGATAAAACAAGGTATGTCAATCTTTTTTTTTGCACTGAAGCGCGTTTTTCCGCCACAAAAAAACACCTGAAAACAGGTGTTGACAGAATGAAGAAAGATTGATATAATAAAAGTGAACAAGGCAGACCGATAGACGGTCAGCCTTCCGTCAGAACAGAAATAACCGTTTCACTTGGGAAGGTGGGGGCGGTTATTTCTTTTTTGTTTCAAAAATATGTTTACATACAACGAAAACAAAATCTGCAACTGCAACAAGAAGCCCTAACAATAAAAGAAGTTCTTCAAATGTTACCATGCACATCCCCTCCTTTCCGGAGGGAAAAAGACACCCTCCGAATTTCGGAAGGTAACCGCCTACCGTTTCAGGTCTGCCTTATCCGAAAATGATTCTAACACATTTCGACAAAAATTGCAACAGGAAGGCCTGAAAAATCGTATTTTATCCGCTTGCAATAATCCTGCCTCGTTTTTGTGAACAAAAAAAAGCAGGGGCCTTGCATTTCTGCAAAGCCCCCGAATGAGGAAGGAGAAAATCACTGGATGTCGATGCGGAGTGTCTGCGGTACCTCTGCCGCCTTCTTGGGAAGGCTCAGGCTGAGGATGCCGTTTTCGTATTTTGCGCCGATCTGCTCTGCGTTGATGCCCGAAATATCGAAGCGGCGCGAGCAGGAGCCGTATCTGCGCTCACTGCGGATGACACGGTTTTCGCTGTCCTTTTCCTCCGTTTCGCTCTTGCGCTCGGCGGAAATGGTGAGCATATCACCGTCCACGGACAGCTGAATATCCTCCTTGCCGTAGCCGGGCAGCTCTGCCTCGAGCAGGTAGCCGTCTGCGGTTTCGGTGATGTCGGTGCGGATGGATGCCGTTTCAGCGTTCAGATTGCCGAAGCTGTTGCCGAAAAAGGCACGGTCAAATTCATCAAAAAGACGAAACGGGTTTGCATAAAGATTTCTGCGTGTTGCGGGTCTGATTTCCAACATAATAAATTACCTCCGATAGATTGTTTTTTTTTGTTTTGTTGTTTTCTTATATATGCAGCTAAGCGTTGTTGTGCATGGGAATCATCTCCTGTTTTGGTTCACCGAAAGCATCTTTCCCCTTCGGCAATTGTAATATACCGCATGAATGTTACAGATAAGTGTTATTTTTGTTGCTAAACTGTAAACATTAGCACTCTGCGTATAAGAGTGCTAACTCGAATTTGTCTTGCTTTTCTATAATCAGTATGTTACAATAAAACAGGATATAAACAAAAAAATGAAGGCGAGGGAAAACCATGAAATATGCACTCATCGGTTGCGGCCGTGTTGCGCCGCATCATCTGAAGGCTGCAAAGGCAAACGGACTTGAAATCGTTGCATTCTGCGATTGCTCTTTTGATAATATTGATGATATGCTGGGGCGGGCGTCATTGACCGAAGAATTCGGTTCTTTGCCCCGTTATGCGGATTGGAATACCTTACTGCAAACGGAAAAGCCCGATATGGTCAGCATTGCGCTGCCAAGCGGTCTGCATGCGGCGGCGGCACTTGATTGCATTGCAAGCGGTGTCAACACCCTCATCGAAAAGCCCATTGCCATGTCCGTGCAGGATGCCGATGCCATCATCGCGGCGGCTGAAAAGCACAATGTTACGGTGGGTGTCTGCCATCAGAACCGCTTCAATATTGCCGTGCAGGAAATGCGAAAAGCCATCGATGCCGGATGGCTGGGCAATCTTTCCCATGGTGCGATCACGGTGCGCTGGAGCCGCGGCAAGGGCTATTACGATCAGGCAGACTGGCGCGGCAAATGGGCTTCCGACGGCGGTACGCTGATGAATCAGTGCATTCACGGCATAGACCTTCTGCGCTGGATGCTCGGCGGCGAATTGGTTGAGGTGTTCGGTTTTACCGAGCGCAGACAGCACCCGTATATTGAAGCCGAGGATGTCGGTGTGGCGGTGCTGAAATTTGCCAACGGTGCGGTCGCTACCCTGGAGGGCACGGTCAACTGCACGGATATCGACCTTGAGGAGCATCTTTCCGTGTTCGGTGATACGGGCATGATCAAGCTCGGCGGTACTTCCGCGAATACGGTTGAGGTCTGGCAGATGCCGCACGCGGAAGCGGATCTCAGCGGTCTGATCGAAAAGACCGATAATGTCTACGGCAACGGGCACACGAGTCTGTTCAAAGACTTTGCCGCAGCCGTACGCGAGGGCAGACAGCCGTATGTCACCGCCAAGGCAGGCAGAGATGCACTTGAAACCGTGCTTGCAGTCTATAAATCCGCCTTTGAGGGCAAGCCTGTGCGCCTGCCGCTGACGGAATGCGCAAGTTCCGATTTTACGGGTCGCTTCGATGCGTAAGCTTGCTTTTTTACGATTATCATTGTATAATAATAACGAATTTACATTTGTGAGGTTTTCTGGATGAAAAATTTTCTTGCTATTTTAGGTTGCTTTTTTCTTGCAATCATCATGATCATTGTGTTCGCCTCCTGCGGTGACAGAGCCAAGGTCACCGTGACCGACCCCGACAGCGGCATTGTTGAAGAGGATCAGGAAGAAGCCACCACCAAAAAGAAGAATAACAAAAAGGATAAGGATACCGACACAACGGCGGCGGATGAGGACGATACCGATGCAGCGGATTCCGAGGACGATACCGATGCAGAGGATGTGCAGGAAAGCCACACCGGCACGGGTTCTTCTTTCCTGGATACCGTGCTCGGCGGTGTGCAGGATGTGGTCGGTGAAGCCCTCGGCGGTGCGGCTGATGTGGTTGAGGAAGCCCTCTCGGGTGCCGCAGGAAAGGTCAACAGCGCACTGAACGATAACGATTAAAACACAGATATCAGGAGAATGAATTATGAAAAAGACCTTCAGAAAAATGCTTTGCATTGCTCTTTGTCTTGTGATGGCAATTCCGTTTTCTGTTTTTGCGCTTGCGGCTGATGAGGCGGCACAGACAGAAGCCACGGGTGCTTTCACGCAGGAGGATCTGCTTGTGACCAAGGGCACAAAGCTTGTCAATCAGCGCGGTGAGCAGATCGTGCTCAAGGGTGTCAACATCGGCTCGTGGATGATCTGGGAGGACTGGCTTTCTCCTTATGAGGAAACCACCGACCATTACGATTCGCTCGAAACCCTCATTGACCGCTTCGGTCTTGAGGAGGCCTATGCGCTGATGGATATTTACATGGACAACTGGTTCACGGAATATGACCTGGATCAGATCAAGGAAATGGGCTTTAACTGCGTGCGTGTTCCGTTCTGGTACCGCAATTTCTATTATGATGATTTCGGCACGAAGATCCTCGACGAAAACGGCGAATGGGATTTTTCGCGTCTTGACTGGGTCGTCAGCGAATGTGCCGAAAGAGGACTGTATGTTATTCTCGATATGCACGGTGCGCCCGGCTTCCAGAGTGATGCCCCGCACAACGGCAAGGGCGACAGCTGCGGTCTTTACGAGGATTCCGAGCAGGGTGAATTTTACCGCGGTCTGACCGTGGAGCTGTGGCAGGCAATTGCAAGCCGCTTCAACGGCAATCCGGCGGTTGCCATGTATGACCTGCTCAACGAGCCGATGTGCGACGTGGATGCCACGGAAATCGAAAGAAGAATCAACAACGAATATATCTATACCATTCTCTACGATGCCGTCCGTGCGGTGGATGAAAGCCACATCATCACCATGGAATGCATCTGGACGGGCTTTGCCCTGCCGCAGACATGGCTCAAGGGCTGGACGAATGTGGTATATCAGGTACATTTCTACAACAATTCCGACTTCATTTTTGCACTGTTCCTGTTCCTGCAGAAGATCCTGCACCCCAATGTGCCGATGATCATGGGTGAATTCTATCCGCATCAGAACACCACATGGAACGGCTGCTTCAAATCCATGAAGCGTTTCAATTACAGCTGGATGCTGTGGACCTACAAGGCGGCAGGCCACGGCATGTGGGAATCGGATTGGTGCCTGTACGGCAGCCGTGACGGCTTTGAACGTGCCAAGCTGAAAACCGATTCCTATGACGAAATCGCACGCAAGCTCGGCGAATGCATCCGTACCGAAAACGGATATGTCAACACCGGACATTATGAAAATAATGTTGCCGCACATCTCGGCTGAACCGAATAACATAATATAATTCAAGGGACTGCAAACGCAGTCCCTTGGTTTTTTATGGTGATAAATTATGGTTTAACCAAAAAACAGATGCTTTAATTCTTCCTGTGTCAGTGTGGTGGTGAGATACCGCCGTTCTGCAACGGGCAGAAGCACACCGCCGTCGGCAGTGTTGAGGGCAATCGGTTTGCCGTCGGGTGTGTCGGAATACTGCAATGTGTTGGCTGCAACGGGCAAAAACAGCGTATCACTGCCCGTATTGTGCCATACAACCGCACATTGTCTGCCGTTTCGTTCAAAACGGAATGCGGATATATTTTTATCCTTGGTCTGCAGACGCTTGCAGGCGGTCAGCTCATATTCTCCCTTGCCGTTTTGCAGCAGAATATGCTCACAACCTGCTTTCTGCAGGTTTTTTTTCTGTTCCTCGGTCAGAATCTTTCGTGTGCGCACATCCTCCCAATATGCCAGCATCCGTGCAATATCGTCCATACGCGGATGCGCACGGAAACGGGTGAGATTCCCCCTGAGTGTGGCAGGACAGTCGAAGCCTGCCGCACGCGAGGTGCCGTATTCGAGGGTATCGACCTGCGTATCGTCATAAAATTCCCACCAGCCGAAGTTCAGCCGCGTTCTGTCCTGCTGCATCAGCGGTGCCTCGTGCAGGGGATAGCGGTCAATCATGGACTTGAAAATGTCGGTCGGGAAAATGTCAAACGCATTGCCGCCGCTGAGCATGTGCCAGCTGAAATGTCCTTTTGCGGCACCCTCGCAGAACAGCGGTGCAGGCTCACATTTTTTGTAAACACGCCACTGTGCAAGCGGAATGAAGCTTTCAAACGGCGCATTGGTGCCCTCCGAGCCGTCAAAATAAATAAAACGGAAGCCCTGATTATAGATTTGGGCAATTTTATCTGCAATTTCATCGGGCAGATCGGTGCGCTGGTCGGCATACACGCTCATGGCACCGAATTCACTGACCCATACCACGCCCACAGCCGAGCCTGCCTCGTGCGAGGCGGCTTTTGTGCCGTTGAAGCCGCGTGTGCAGCCGATGAAGCGGTACGGGTATTCCTGCGTGACGGCGGTGTAGGAAATCAGCTCCTTGCCGATGCGAAGCAGCCTGCAATCCTGCGGCAGATCGAGATCAAAGCAGAATTGGTCGGTGTAAATTTCGGTGTCGGTTGCAGAAATCGGTCTTGCCAGGGTCAGCATCTGACGGTGCAGAATGCGGTGATCGGCTTCGGGGGTCATGTAGCGGCTTTTCAATCCTATGTGGGTCTGCAAAAAGTGAAAGCCCGGTAAAATACCTGCCGCATACACCTTGCAGAGCATAGTACGCACATCGGCAAGTCCGTTCGGATAGCTGTCCTTGAAGTCATAATCACTGTTGTATAAATAGCCGTCCTCCTTGAAAAAGCAGGTGTAATAAAACAGCATCAGCCGAAATCCGCATTTCCCGGCATACAGAATATGTTCATCGATATTGCCGGGGTCGGCATCTTGCACCCAATAAACGGATGCGTTGATGTATTCGCCTCTGCGGCTTTGCGCACCCAAGGGCAAGCCGTAATCCTGCTCAAAGCGGTCCATGCGTTCAAGGAAGGTGTCATTTGCATCCATGAGCAGTGCGGCGGTTGCGCCTTGCAGCCGCATCCCTCTTGCCGCCACGGCAGACAGCAGGATATACTCCTCTTTTTCCTCTGCTTCGGCACGCACAAGTACATCGGGTGTGGTCAGGCAGACGGCTGTTTTTTCATCGGACACAAGGTTCAGCCATGCACCGAACTGTGTTTTTCTTTTGATTGGTAATTGCAGGATGCAGCATTCCTCCACGGGCGGCTTTTGCATGTGCAGGCACTCATAGGAGTCAGAAAGGCAGAGAAAATCCTCCAGTGTAAACACAAAATACTGCTCTTTGTCCTCCGGCTTTATCACCGCTTCGTAGCGCAGCTTTTCAAAGCCGACAAACAGCTTGCCGTCCTTATACCGCAGGGCATTGCTCTGCAGCTGTATGCGGCGGCTTGTGTGCATGAGCTTCAATTCGTTGTTGTAAAACCGATCCTGCGTGACCGAGCAAAGGGGACAAGGGTGCGCGGTGTCCAGCAGCTCTTCATCGGTTTGCAGACAGACAAGGCTGTGCGCTCTGCCGTCCGTGCCGAGGGTGAGCTGCATATATGCATTCGACAGCACGATTTTGTTTTCATGTTGAACAATATTCATATTGTTTCACCTTCACGGATGATTTTGCGGATGCCCTTTTCGGCTTTCACACGCGGAATCATGAACATGTGACCGCAGCCCTTGCAGCGCAGACGGAAATCCATGCCGACACGCAGCACATCAAAGCGGTTGCATCCGCAGGGGTGATTTTTTTTCATTTCAAGCACATCGTCAAGACGGATATCCATATTGCTCCTCTTTTCTGGTGTAAATTATGGTTTATCGAACAGTTTGACGGTTTCATTTTGTAGGGGATGACGCCTCGGCATCCCGTATGGGGATAAAAAATCCCTGCAAACCGACCGTTTGCAACGGGTCGTCGTGGGCGCCGACCCCTACAGGATAATAAACCGACACCCCGCTAAACCATAATTTACAACCGGGAGTTTTCCGTTATGATCGAACTCATTGTGCTTGCCGCGTTTGCGGCGGCACTTTTCATCTGTGTAGCGTTGGACATCCCCGTGCTCGCGGCACTCGGCATCGGCTTTTGCCTGTTCTTCGGCTACGGCATATACAAAAAGCATACCGTGCGCGCCATGTGGGGCTTTGCGCTGACGGGCATGAAAACGGTGAAAAACATTCTCATCACCTTTCTGCTCATCGGGGTGATCACCGCGCTGTGGCGCATCTGCGGCACGATTCCCTATATCGTTTATTACGCAACCGCCGTCTGCTCGCCGAAAATTATGGTATTGCTCACCTTTTTACTGTGCTGTCTGATTTCCTTCCTGACGGGAACTTCCTTCGGCACGGCAGCAACCATGGGTGTTATCTGCGTGACCATGGCGAACAGCATGGGCATTCCGATCCTTTTTTCGGGCGGTGCGGTGCTTTCGGGGGCGCTGTTCGGCGACCGCTGCTCCCCGATGTCCACAAGCGCCCTGCTTGTGAGCACGCTGACAAAGACAAATTTATACACCAACATAAAAAACATGGTCAGAACGGCTGTTGTTCCCTTTTTGCTGACGGTGGCGGTGTATTTCTGCATCGGGCTGTTCATGCAGCCACAGGTCAATCAGACGGATGTGCGTGCAATTTTTGCCACGCATTTCAATCTGCATCCTGCCATGCTGCTGCCTGCGGTGGCGATCATCATTCTGTCGCTGTGCAAGGTCAGGGTGAAAATTGCCATGTCGGTCAGTATTGCAATCAGTGCCGTGATTGCGCTGACTGTACAGAAAACAGATATTCTCCCTCTTTTGAAAGCTGCCGTGATAGGCTTCTCACCCGAAAACAGCGAGCTTGCAGCCTTACTTTCGGGCGGCGGCATGAAATCCATGGTCAATGCGGTGCTCATCGTGTGCATTTCCGCTTCGTTTTCGGGCATGTTTGACGGTACACACCTGCTGGATGCCCTGCAGGAAAAAATCACCGTTCTTGCACAAAAAACAACACCCTACACCGCCGTTTGCATAACAAGCATGCTCACCGCCATCATTGCCAGCAACCAGACCCTTGCCATCATGCTGACACATCAGCTCAGCTGTCCTGCCGAGCCGGACAACGAAAAAATGGCGCTGCACCTTGAAGACTCGGCGGTGGTGCTCTCACCGCTTGTGCCGTGGTCGATCGCAGGCGCGGTACCGCTTGCCTCCGTGGGTGCACCGAGCCTTTGCATGCTGACGGCATTTTATTTATACCTGCTGCCGTTGACAAGGCTTGTCAAAGAGCTGATAAACAAAAAAAGAAAATCTGCATAAAAAAAGAAGTCCGTCATCAAATTGGTTAGCAGATAAATTATGGTTTAGCGGGCTGCCGGTTGTTTCGATTGTAGGGAACGCATACCATGCGTTCCGTTGTAAAATTGATACAGAGAGTGTAATACAAAACCTCATCAAACCACCAATTTGCTTGGAACGGATAATATCCGTTCCCTACGGATTGCGTAC
>JAZNCO010000054.1:0-47434 GCA_045587645.1 Acutalibacteraceae bacterium
GGCATCAACGGCACCGACGGATGGGTCAAAATGTCGAACCTCACGCTTGACGGAAGCACAGATGCGACGCAAGCAGCAACCTCTCCCGCAACAACAATTGAAAGTCTCGGATAAATCCGTAATATAGGCGGCAGTTTGAAACAGATGAACCAAAGAATGATTTTCATTCCGGTTCATCTGTTTCTTCTTTTTCAGCCTTTGATGCACTCGTTTTATGGGTGTTGCAATATTCCGTGCCGTTCTTTTCTTTGGTATTGCTTTTTTTTTCATTGTATGCTATTGTATAAAGTGGATTAATTTGAGCAGGAGGAAAGATATGAAAGACCCGAGAGAAATTTTAGCCCAAATGACCCTGGAAGAAAAAGCCGCCATGCTGGACGGTGCCGATTTCTGGCACATGCAGGGCATGGAAAAATACGACATTCCGTCCGTTACCGTTTGCGACGGCCCCCACGGTCTGCGCAAAAAGGACTATAGCAAAAAAGGCATCAGCCTTTCCACAAGTGTACCCGCCATCAGCTATCCCACCGCTGTCACCACAGCCTGCTCGTGGGATCCCGAGCTGCTGTTTGAAATGGGTGCAGCCCTCGGCAAGAAGTGCCTGAAGGAAGAGGTCGGCGTTCTGCTCGGCCCCGGCATCAACATGAAGCGCTCTCCGCTTTGCGGCAGAAACTTTGAATATTTCTCGGAAGATCCCGTTCTTGCCGGTGAAGTTGCCGCAGGCTTCATCAATGGTGTACAGAGCATGGGTGTCGGCACCTCGCTGAAGCACTTCTGTGCAAACAGCCAGGAAACCCGCCGCATGACCTGCGATTCCGTGGTGGATGAACGCGCACTGCGTGAAATCTATCTGACCGGCTTTGAAATTGCCGTCAAAAAGGCAAAGCCCTGGACGGTGATGAATTCTTATAACAAGATCAATGGTGCACACGGCTCCGAAAACAAGCATACACAGATTGAAGTGCTGCGTGATGATTGGGGCTTTGACGGTGTTGTTGTGAGTGACTGGGGCGCAGTCAATGACCGTGTGCTTGGTCTTAACAACGGCAACGACCTTGAAATGCCCTCGTCCTCGGGCTCGGGTGCTGCAAAAATCATTGAAGCTGTCAAGGCCGGCACCATCAGCGAAAAGACACTCAATGAGCGTGTTCTCAATGTTCTCAATCTCATCAAAAAGTGTGCAGACGGCGCACAGCCCGGCTATGCCTATAACGATCTTGATGATCAGGGCTTTGCCAAGAAGGTTGCCGCACAGAGCATGGTGCTTCTCAAGAACAACGGCATTCTGCCGCTTGCAAAGGGCAAAAGAATTGCCGTTATCGGTGAGCTTGCAAGAACACCCCGTTATCAGGGTGCAGGCAGCTCGCACATCGTTCCCACACAGCTCGACAACGCACTGGATGAATTCAAAAAGGCAGGCATTGCCGTTGACTTTGCACCCGGCTATGAGCTGAAAGCAAAGAAGGCAAAGAAAAATGCCGCCCATCTGCAGGAAGCCGTTGAAGCTGCCAAGAAGAACGACATTGCCGTTGTATTCATCGGGCTTACCGACGATTACGAAGCAGAGGGCTATGACAGACAGCACATGAATCTGCCCGAAGCACACGATGTTCTTGTCAGGGAAATCGTCAAGGCAAATCCCAATACGGTTGTTGTCCTTTCGGGTGGCTCTCCCGTTGAAATGCCGTGGAATACTGAAGTTGCTGCCGTGCTCAATGCCTATCTCGGCGGTCAGGCAGGCGCAGGTGCAATCGTTGATATCCTCACCGGTGCCGTGAATCCCTGCGGCAAGCTTGCCGAAACCTATCCCATGTCCTACAAGGATACTCCTGCAATCAACAACTACCCCGGCAATCCTGCCAGCGTGGAATACAGAGAAAGCATTTACATAGGCTATCGTTACTATGAAAAGGCAGGCAAGGCTGTGCGTTATCCCTTCGGTCACGGTCTGTCCTACACCAGCTTTGAATACTCCGACCTGACGCTTGACAAGAGCACTATGGACGAAAACGATACCCTCACCGTCCGCTTCACCGTCAAAAACACGGGCGATGTTGCAGGTGCCGAAATTGCACAGCTGTATGTTGCTGACAAGGAAAGCACCATCTACCGTCCCGTCAAGGAGCTCAAGGGCTTCAAAAAGGTTTATCTTGAGGCAGGCGAAGAAACAACCGTCACCCTCACCCTCGAAAAGAGAGCCTTTGCATTCTTTAACGTGCTTGTCAATGACTGGTGTGTTGAAAGCGGTGCATTTGACATTCTTGTCGGTGCTTCGAGTGCAGACATCAGACTTTGCGGCACCGTCAATGTAACCGCAAAGGAAATTGCCGTGCCCGATTACAGAATGCTTGCACCCTGCTACTATACAGGCGATGTGCAGAATGTTTCCGAGCAGCACTTTGTGGCTGTCCTCGGCAGAGAGCTACCGCCCACCGAAAAGAGCAAGGACAGAACACTTGACCTGAATGACACCTTTGAAAGCTCTGCCCACACCAAGTGGGGCAAGCGATTGTTTGCACTGCTGACGGCACTCATCCCGGCAGGTATGGCACAGGCAATTGCCGTGCAGACCCCGTTCCGTGATTTCATCTCCATGTCGGGCGGTGTGTTCAGTGAGGATATGGCAGGCGGCCTGCTTCGCATTCTCAACGGCGAAAAGGGCGGTGTGAGAATCATCCTCAAGGGAATCCCGGGTGCAATCAAAGGCATCGGCCCACTGCTGTCGAATATTTAAAGTATTTAAAAGTCAATCCGTTTTTCGGAGCCGTTTTTTACGGCTCCTTTTTTGCGCGGTAAATTATGGTTTACAGCACAAAGTAGAAGCCCCCACCAACCCCTTGCAGGGGCGACGAGTGTTTGAGAGGGAAATTCACTTTGCAAACACCCCGATAAACCATAATTTCAGTTTTCTCTCGTTGACAAAAAAAATAAAATAATTTATAATAAAATAGATTATATCTGTTTTAAATTACTCTTTTATCGGAGGTGTTTTGTTTGAACAGAAATTGTCCGACTGCACGCGATATGGCGCTGGCAGGGAAGCTGCTTTGCTTTAACGATGCCGCATCGTTGCCGCTTGCATTTACTTATGACGGCAGCAAGGTGCTCGGTTTGCCCGAGGAATTCAAGGCCGTGGTGCAAAAGGAACGCATTTCTTCGGAAATCGTGCGCACCACCGTTTCGGGCATCGACAAAAACGGGCTGGAGATCCGCGGTGAATACACCCGTTATCTTGATTTTCCCGTTTGCGAATGGTGCTTTACCTTTACCAACCGTTCACGCAAAAACAGCCTGCCGATCACAAAACCCATGATCTACGGCAAGCTGACGGGAGCACATCCGACCCTGCGCCACGGCAACGGCGATGACTGTACCAAGAACGGCTACTCGTGGAGCACCGATCTTGTCAATGAAAAAATCACCCTTTCTCCGCAGGGCGGCAGAAGCTGCTTCGGGGCTTTTCCGTATATGACCCTCGATTTTGATACCTACGGCATCAATCTTGCTGTCGGCTGGCCCGGACAGTGGGAATGCGTGTTCGCACCCGATGAGGACGGTGTTGTGTTCCGTGTCTGTCAGCAGGAATTCGATGCAGTGCTGTACCCCGGAGAGAGCATCCGCACACCGCGCCTTACCATGCTCTGCTTCGAGGGCGATGAAAGCCGTGGCTGCAACATCTGGAGAAGATGGTATCTGCGCCACATCCTTCCTCGTGAAAAGGATGGCAAGCCCATCCGTCCCAAGCTGTTTGCACACACCTTTGCCATCAACGATATGCCGGAATTTACGGGTATCACCGAAGAAAATCAGCTTCGAGCCATCAATGAATATGCCCGTCGCGGCATTGACCTTGATGCGTGGTGGATCGATGCAGGCTGGTATCCTTGTGACGGCGACTGGCCGACCACGGGCACATGGCAGGCAGACAGCCGCAGAATGCCGGCAGGTCTTGCACCCATCGGCAAGCTTTGCCGCGAGCACGGCATGGAGCTGCTTTTGTGGTTTGAGCCCGAGCGTTGCCGCAAGGGGACAAAGCTGTACAATGAACATCCCGAATGGCTTTTGAACCTGACCGATAAGGACGGCAAGGACAGTGACAATTATCTTGTCAACTATGCCGATCCCGATTGTCTGTCCTATATGACTGACCTGCTTGACGGGCTGATTAAAAATTACGGTGTCAACATCTACCGTCAGGACTTCAATTTTGCACCCCTGCCGTATTGGAAGCAGCATGACGAGCCCAACCGCAAGGGTATGCTTGAAAACCTGCACACGCAGGGCATGCTGCAGTTGTGGGATTCACTTCTGGAACGCAATCCGGGGCTTCTGATTGACTCGTGCGCTTCGGGCGGCACAAGAAATGACCTGGATGTCATGCGCCGCAGTGTGCCGTTGCAATACACGGATGTGGGGATTCGCAATCATGTTCTCAAGCAGAAGCAGTATCGTCAGATGTTTGAATGGATCCCGTATTTCCGTTCCCATGTCATGAACGGTGACAATGCCGAGGGCGGCTACGAGCCCGAGGGCAACAAGCCGATCGATGAATTTGCTTATCAGGTCGCCATGACACCTGCTGTCACGACGATGCTTGAATATAACGACAATGAAGAAAGATTTGAGCTGACACGCAAGATGACACCGATCTGGCGCAAAGCTGCACAGCTGGAGCTGTCGGGGGACTACTATCCGCTGACCGAGTGCAACAATGACCCGACCGCATGGTATGCATGTCAGTTTGATGACACAGAGCTTTGCGAGGGCTTTGTGCAGATCATCCGCAACACACAGACGGAGGATGTTCGCTTCACGGTCAATCCCGTTGTGCATCCGAACCGAAAATACCGCTTTGTGAATGCCGTTTCGGGTGAAACGATTCTTCTGACTTCGTCGCAGCTCGAAAAGGGGCTCAGCTTCTACCTGCAAAAGCGCAGCGGCGAAATCTGGTTCTACAGACACCATGCAATCAGTGAGGACTAATTATGGCAGGAACCTTATATATTGTCGGCACACCCATCGGAAATCTCTCGGATTTATCTCCGCGTGCACTTGAAACGCTGAAAAGCTGTGATTTCATTGCCGCAGAGGACACCCGTGTGACCCGTAAGCTGCTGACCTGTTTTGATTTTAAAAATGAACTTGTGCCTTACCATGAGCACAACCGCAAGGAGGCAGGCGCGCAGATTCTGCAACGGCTTCTGGCAGGCGAAAATTGTGCGCTTGTAACGGATGCCGGCATGCCTGCCATTTCCGACCCGGGGGAGGATCTTGTCAACTCCTGCCACGAAAACGGCGTGCCCGTGGCGAGCGTTCCCGGACCGAGTGCCGTGGTTACTGCGCTCGCTTTGTCGGGTCTGCACACGGCAAGATTCACATTCGAGGGCTTTTTGTCCGTTGCAAAAAAGAGCCGCCGCGAGCATCTTGCAAGCCTTGTCACCGAAACACGCACCATGGTTTTTTATGAAGCACCCCACAAGCTGCCTAATACACTGAAGGACATGTATGAAGCCTTTGGTGACCGCAGAATTGCACTTGTGAAAGAGATTACCAAAATTCATGAAACCGTTGAGCGCACCACGCTGAAAGAGGCTGCAGAAAAATACGAAACGGTTAAGCCGAAAGGGGAGTATGTGCTCATCATTGAGGCAAAGACCAAAGAGGAAATCGAAGAAACACAGCCCGAGGATCCTGTCGAACTTGCAAAAAGCCTTGTTGAAAAGGGCTTGTCTGCGAGTGAAGCCGCCAAGCAGGCAGCCAAGCTGACGGGGATGAAAAAAGGCGATATTTATAAAGCATTGATTTCCTGATTTGCAGGAGATTACATGTTGGGGAGAAACAGAATGAACGAAAAGCAAACAACCCGAAGCCCTGCGAAAAGTGCATACAACGGTATGGATAAAGCCCTGCGCAACAAAAGAATTGCGGTTGTGGTTTTTACATTTTTTGTGATTGTTGTCTGTTGTGCAGTGCTTGTTGCAAGGTTTTCCGCTTCCGACAGTCGCCCTGCTGTGCAGCCTGTCATTTCCGCTGCATTCACTGTCAACGGCATTGTGCTGCCTGCTTCCAATGTCAATGCCGAGCGCACCTTTGATGCAGACAGTGCTGCCGACGGTGATTTTGACACCTGCTGGTGTGTCAATACCGAATCGCTTGGCGGTGGGGGTGCCGAAATCCGTTTTGAGCTGGAGCAAAAATGCATTATCAACGGCGTTATGCTTGTCAACGGCAATGTATTTTTGCCTGAGGAGGATCTTTTCAGGCGAAACGGGCAGGTCAAAAATTTTACCCTGACCTTTTCCGACGGTACCACCAAGGCATTCACTGCCTCTTACGATGATACGGGTGCCGGCGAATACCAATATTTTTATCTGGATGCACCTGTCAGTACGGAATATGTTCTGCTGACGGTGGACAACGGCTATGAGGGTGAAAAATTCCCGTACAATGTGTGCATTGCCGAATTCAATGTATTCAAGGGCAATCCGTCCGGGCAGACAACCGCAGCGCAGAAGGAAAGCACCGATGCAACCGAGGCACCAACCGAGGATGTTGCCGTAACACAAGCGGATATGCAGGACCGGACAGAGCCTGCATCACTGTATGAGGTTTACGAAGCGTATATGGACTATCTGAAAAATGCAGAGTATTCCTCCTCGGTAGGACAGACCTGTGCCGAGGTTGAGGATATAGACGGTGACGATGTGCCGGAGCTTCTTGTCGGCACATGGAACGATTGCACGATTGTTTTTGCTTATGATACGCAGGAAAAGGCAGTGCGTGAGGTCATTCGCAAGGAAATGGGCAAGGGCTGCGAGATGACGGCTCTTTACAGCAATACTCTGCACCGTGTTGTATTTCCGTCTGCAAGCACGGGCGGTGAAGTGTATGAGGTTTTTGAATTCACGCCCACCGGCGCAGAGCAATACCTCTTGCTGGAATGCGAAAACGGAAAGCATTCCTCTTCAGGTGAGAAGGTGTATATGCTTGACGGCAGAATCATCAGCGAGGGGAGTTATGATGTGCAGCTTGCTGTCCTGCGCAGCACATATAAAAAAATTGATACAAGCGTTGAAAAAACGATTCTGAAACTGAAATATGAGCTCGGAAAAATGAATAACAACTGAAAAAAAGAGGCACTTTTATGTCTGAAAAAAAATCTTTGATTACCGTCCTGCAGGAAAAGCAGGAGGAGCTCGGCTACCTGCCGATGGACGAATTATATAAAATAGCCGAAGAAACGGGCAATTCGCCTGCCCGTGTTCTCGGTGTTGCAACCTTTTATACGCAGTTCCGTCTGCAGCCCGTGGGCAAGTATCTTATCATGCTCTGCAAGGGTACTGCCTGCCATGTCAACGGTGCGGACGGGCTTGAAAAAGCCATCTGCGAGGAGCTCGGCATTGCCGACGGCGGAACAACCGGGGACGGTCTGTTTTCGCTGAAAACGGTGGCATGCCTGGGCTGCTGCAGTCTGTCGCCTGCCATGATGATCAACGATGATACCTACGGCTCGCTGACTCCTGCCAAGGCTGTGGAAATTCTGCGTGAGATCCGGAAGGGGGAAGTGCAGTGAAATTAGTCATCGGAAAGGGCAGCTGCGGTATTGCCGCAGGCGCACTCAAAATTGAAGCCGCGCTTCGTCCGCTTCTTGAAAACACCGCCTGTGAGCTCGGTATTGCAGGCTGTATCGGCATGTGCTTTCTGGAACCGATCGTGGATATTTATGAACACGGCATTCTGCTCAGGCGACTTGTCCGTGTGAGCGAATCGGATTGCCAAACCATTGCCGAAGCCGTGAAAACCGAAAATCTTTCCTTGCTTGATCCCATCACCGTGTCGGATGAGGACAACGCATTTTTAAGCAAACAGACCCGTATTGCACTGCGCAACTGCGGTCTGATCGACCCCGAAAATATAGACGCATACATTGCAGCCGACGGCTACAAGGCACTTGCAAAGGTGCTTTCCATGACACCCGAGGAAGTCATTGAGGAAATCAAAATTTCGGGTCTTGCAGGCAGAGGCGGCGCAGGCTTCCCGACATGGTTCAAATGGAATGCCGCCCGTCAGAGCGAGGGCGAAGAAAAATACCTCATCTGCAACGCAGACGAGGGTGACCCGGGTGCATTCATGGACAGAGCCGTCATTGAAAGCGACCCCCATGCACTGCTGGAAGGTATGCTCATTGCAGCCTTCGCAATCGGTGCAAAGGAAGCCTTTGTGTATGTGCGTGCGGAATATCCGCTTGCCATCGTCCGTCTGCAAAAGGCAATTGAGGATGCAACCGCAAAGGGCTGCCTCGGTGAAAACATTCTCGGCAGTGATTTTTCCTGCCACATCCGCATCAAGGCAGGTGCCGGCGCATTCGTCTGCGGTGAAGAAACCGCACTCATCGAATCCCTTGAGGGCAAGCGCGGCATGCCGCGACTCAAGCCCCCGTTCCCTGCGCAAAAGGGCTATGAAAACAAGCCCTCCAACATCAACAATGTTGAAACCTTTGCCAATGTCGCATGGATCATCAACAACGGCGGTGAAAAATTTGCCGCCATGGGCACCGAAAACAGCAAGGGCACCAAGGTGTTTGCACTGACGGGCAAAATCCGTCGCGGCGGTCTTGTGGAAATCCCCATGGGACTGACGCTTCGTGAGGTCATTTACGACATCGGCGGCGGTATCCGTGATGATAAAAAATTCAAGGCCGTGCAGCTCGGCGGCCCGTCCGGCGGCTGTATTCCCGAAGCCTTGCTTGATACTGTCATTGACTATAAAGCCCTTTCCGCAACGGGTGCCATTATGGGCTCGGGCGGTATGGTCGTTATGGATGAAAACACCTGCATGGTCAACATGGCGCGCTTCTTCCTGGATTTCACCACCAAGGAATCCTGCGGCAAGTGCGTGCACTGCCGCATCGGCACACGCAGAATGTTTGAGATCCTTACCCGTATCACCAACGGCGAGGGCAAAGAGGGCGATATCGAGCTGCTTGAAGAACTGTGTGACGGCATCCGCGGCGGTGCGCTCTGTGGTTTAGGACAGACCGCACCCAATCCGGTGCTGACCACCATCCGCTATTTCCGTGATGAATATGTGGCGCACATCAACGAAAAGAAATGTCCTGCGGACGAATGTGTCGCATTGCGCTCGTTTGAAATCAATAAAGAAAAATGCATCGGCTGCGGTCTGTGCGCAAGAAAATGTCCTGTGAATGCCATTACGGGTGAGCGCAAGCAGCCGCATACCATTGATCCTGAAAAATGTATCAAATGCGGTGTCTGCTTCACGGTCTGTCCCGTGAAAGCAGTCACAAAGAACGGAGGTGCTGACCATGCCTGAAAAAGTGAATCTCATCATTGACGGTAAGCCTTGCACCGCCGAAAAAGGACAAACCATTCTGTCCGTTGCAAACGAAAACGGTATTGATATTCCTACCCTTTGCTTTATGAAGGAATTTGCACCCTACGGTGCCTGCGGTGTGTGCGTGGTGGAGGCTGAAAATGTCCCGAAGCTGCTGCGTGCCTGCTCGGCAACCGTCAGCGACGGTATGGTTATTCACACCGATTCCGAAAAGGTGCGTAAGGTGCGTAATATCGCGTTTGAACTGATTATGAGCGATCATGACGGCGACTGCATCGGACCGTGTAAGCTCAATTGTCCTGCGCACACCGATTGCCAGAAATATGTCCGTCAGATCAGCGAGGGCGATTTTGCAGGTGCGGTGTCCACCATCCGTGAGATAATTCCGTTGCCTGCCTCTATCGGCAGGGTCTGTCCGCATCCGTGCGAAACTGCCTGCCGCAGACAAAAGGTGGAAGAACCCATTTCCATTGCATTTTTAAAGGCCTTTGCAGCCGATCAGGTCTATGCAAACGGCGACAAGGTCATTCCCGAAAAACAAGAAAACAGCGGCAAAACCGTCGGTATCATCGGCGGCGGTCCGGCAGGACTGACAGCGGCTTATTACCTTGCCTTGTCGGGTCATGCCGTCACAGTGTATGATAAAATGCCGAAAATGGGCGGTATGCTGCGCTACGGCATTCCCGAATACCGCCTACCCAAAGCCGTTCTCGACCGTGAAATCGAAGAAATTGAAAATTTGGGTGTTACCCTTGTCAACAATTTCACCATCGGCAAAGATGCCACAGTATCCGATATCCGCGCAAAGCATGATTGCGTGCTGATTGCCAACGGCGCATGGCAGAGCAGTGCGCTGCGTTGTAAAGGCGAAGACCTTGACGGTGTGTTCGGCGGTATTGATTTTCTGCGCGCTGTTGCACTCGGTGAAAAGCCTGCCATCGGCAAAAAGACCGCTGTGGTCGGCGGCGGCAACACGGCTATGGATGCTTGCCGTACCGCTGTGCGCCTCGGTGCCGAGGAAGTGAGCATCATCTATCGCCGTACCCGTGCCGAAATGCCTGCCGAGGATATTGAAATCAAGGAAGCCGAGGAAGAGGGCGTTGTGTTCCGTTTTCTGACCAATCCTGCCGAAATTCTCGGAGAAAACGGCAAGGTGACGGGTGTGAAGTTGCAGGTCATGCAGCTCGGTGCGCCCGATGAACGGGGCAGACGAGCCCCCGTACCCGTGGAGGGTGAATTTGTCACCCTCGATCTGGATTCCGTGATCATTGCCGTCGGACAGAAGAATGATCCGACCGGCTTTGAGGAGCTGCCTGTCACAAGCCGCGGCACGATTGCCGCTGACGATAAAATCGGCCTTACCTCGCTCGAGGGTGTGTTTGCCGTGGGCGATGCCACCAACAAGGGTGCTTCCATTGCCATTCAGGCGATTGCCGAGGCAGGCAGAGCCGCCAAAGCGATCGATGCTTATCTTTGCGGTTATGAGTGGAATTATAAAGAGCCCGTGGTGTCCGAGCGCAAGGCGGAATCGCTTGATTTTTCCGACCGTGAAAAGCTGCCCCGTGCAAAAATGCCGCACCGTCCTGCGGATGAAAGAAAGCACGATTTCAAGGAAGTCAATCTCGGCTTTACCCCCGAGCAGGCCATGGCGGAAGCCAAACGCTGTCTGGAATGCGGCTGCCACGATTACGGCCATTGCCGACTGATTCATTATGCCGATAAATTCAACATCAACTGCAAAAAGCTGGACGGCGAATACCACCCCTGCTTCACCGAGGAGCGTCTTGTTGTCATTGAACGCAATCAGAACAAGTGCATTCTGTGCAACAACTGCGTGCGTGCGTGTGCGGCAACAGGCAAGGAGCTTTTAGGACTTGTCGGCAGAGGCTTTACCACCGTCATCCGTCCCGAATGCAGGGATGAAAATCTCATAGCACAGTGTGCAGACTGCCTGCTGTGCGCCAATGCCTGCCCGACAGGAGCATTGCGGATTCTTAAAAAATAAAAACAAACAAGGAGCTGTAAAAAAACAGCTCCTTGTTTCATATATTCAGAACAACGGCACTCCACACTTGAAGTGTATTTCTTTGATGTAGGTCAGACGAGGTGAATCGTTGAAATCCTTGGTCGGTGTTGCGTGGTAGACCATCCACACACTGCCGTCCGCACGGTACAGAAAGCTGCAATGGCCTGCATTGTAAATGCTGTTTTTCGGCTTCTTGTCATGCACGGGGATGATGCTTTTCTGCCAGTGGCAGGCATTGCGCACATCGTCACCCGTCAGCGTGAGCATACCCATGCAGTAGCCGCCCGAGCTGTAGCCGCTTGCCGAATAAACAAGGAAAATGTCATCCCCGTTATACAGCACCGCCGGCCCTTCGTTCACATGCCAACCCTGTTTTTCCCAACTGAAAACGGGAGAAGACAGGCACACGGCATTGTTCTTGCCGTCGGCATCCGCCGTAAGTGTGTAAGGATTGTCCATTTCGCAGATGTAAAGGTGTTGATTGCCCACCGCCATATATGCCGAGCAGACAAAATACAGCCTGCCGTCCTTTTGCAGATAAGTGCCGTCGATGTTGTTCAGACCGTCGGGTGCAAGCAACCCCTTGAAACTGTAAGGCCCCCAAATGTCATCGCTTTCGCTTTCCAGCACAAAGCCGTAACGGTAGTAGTCGCCGTGCTCCTCGTCTGCACTGCCCTCAGGCATCACACCGCGTGCGACCGCATTTTCGTCAAAACGCGCACTCGCAAGAATATACCATTTGCCGTCGATTTTATGCAGCTCGGGTGCCCAGATCTCTCCGACAATGCCGTCATTGCCCGACCAATACACCGTCTGCACGGCAACGGGCGTTGTGTCATCAAAAGCGACGATTTCACGGATGTCAATGCCGCCACCCGTGGTGAAGGTGTAATAGCAATTTTCGCCGTCCTCCACGATCATCGGGTCACCGCCGTTTTGCAGGTCGATCGGTTCGCTTCCGCCGTCCTCCGCCGCAAAAATCCCGAGCAGACTCAGCACCGTAATTACAAGCGTTTTCAGGAATGTAAGCATAAAACCCCTCCCAAAAGTTCTTTTTTAACATTATAACAAAGCTGCAAAAAAATAACAAGTCCCTGGTGCGGCAGATTCCAAAAGAAGTAAAAATATGTTGAAAATTTTTATATGTCATGTTAAAATATACATTGCGACACATAAAAATACTCTCTAAAGGGAACACCTATCTGTAAAAAGGTGCTCCTTCGGTTTCGTATTCCCTTTTTGGAGAGTAATTGTGTCGCAACAATCATGAACCGAGGTATGCACTTTTTTGTGCACCTCGAAAACGGGGTGCATTTTTTGTTCCTAAAAGAGAGCAACTCTATATTAACCGTGCGCTTGGACAGTTGCTGTCATTTTTCTCAAAAATTTCCGTTGTTATCCGAAATACAACTTCACATACCCAAATAATGTCCATGCAACATCGTATAATCGAGTTGAAAGGTGGAATTGCCATGGATTATAAAATAAATAAAGGCTTGCGATTGCTCAATATTTATGAACGGTTGAAAAATGGGCAGGTGCTGAACAAGGAGCAGCTTGCCGCTGAATTTGATGTATCACCAAAGAGCATTCAGCGTGATATGGATGACCTGCGTGCTTATGCCGAGGAAACAGAGGTCGGATGTGTGCAGATTTTGTATGACCGTACAGAAAACGGTTATCGCCTTATTGATGAACGCAAAAGCCGCCTGACCAATCCCGAGGTTTTGTCCTTGAGTAAAATTCTGCTGGAAAGCCGTGCCTTCACCAAGGACGAAATGAGCAAAATGCTTGACAAGCTCATAGATTTCTGCGTTCCCGAGCAGGATAAAAAAGCGGTTCTCAAGCTGATCTCCAATGAATGCCACAATTATATCCAACCGCAGCACGGTGTCAGCCTGACCGACCGTTTGTGGGATATCAGCCAAGCCGTCAGTGCGCAGAAGCTGATGCAGATCACCTACACAAAGCTGAAAAACAAGCAGACCGTTACACGCACAGTGCAACCGGTCGGCATCATGTTTTCGGAATTCTATTTTTATTTGCTGGCATTCATTGTGGATGACAACACGCACGAGCCCATCGACAGCATCGACGACCTCTATCCCACCATTTACCGTATCGACCGCATTGAGGATTTTAAGGTACTCAACAAAACATTCCGTGTCGCTTATGCCGACCGCTTTCAGGAGGGCGAGTTCAGAAAGCGTGTGCAGTTCATGTTCGGCGGCAAGCTGCAAACGGTGAAATTTCTGTACAAGGGGCTGTCCGTCGAGTCTGTTCTCGACCGCCTGCCCACCGCCAAAGCCGAACCCCACCCCGACGGCACCTATACCATCACCGCCGAAGTTTTCGGCAACGGCATTGAAATGTGGCTACGAAGCCAAGGGGAAAATGTGGAAATTATTGTAGAAAAAATAAAGGAGAACTGAAATGGAAGCAACTGCAATGAAAATTGTTTCAGCAGAATCTGAAAATGATGAATTTCAAATAGAATATGAGATTGTACCATTTGAAACCAATGAGAAAATCAGAGAAATTGATCAGCAACTTGAGTCAATACAAAATGAAATTGATAAATATAATCATGACCTTGACAGGCTCACAAATCATGCAGACGGTATGGACTATACCGTGGCAGTGGTAAGCGGCATTGTCTGCGGTTTAATTGATTCTTTTGTTGTTGGAGAGTTATTGCCGGATGATTTAGATTTTTCCAGTAAAGGTATGGAAGAGTATATTAAAAATGCTCACATAAAGGTAAACAAATTTGTTGAATCCTTTGCTAAAGCAAATGGATTAGACAAGGGCAGCTTAAAAAGAACAGTTCCAGCTTTAGAAAAACACTTTAAAATGCCTCAAGATAATGCATATCAGGGGAGTGGAATTTCATCAGCACTTGCTCATCATTTGGATGATTTGGCACATCATCCGACGCCACTTGGACTTGTTGCCGGAATTTTAGCGCAAGTGTTAAGAATTGGTATTTTTTCCGGTAAAAAAGGTGATACAAAAATTCTTGGTGTTGAAACAGATATGGAAGATCTTAAAAAATATTTCATTGAGGTTTTATTGCCATTGTTACTTGGTGCAACCTTAAGTGGAGTTTGTTGCTGGTTGGCAAATATTGCAGAGGAAAAGTATGAAGAAAAATATCAAAAAGAAATTCCGGAACCAATAAAGAAGATTATCAGTATGCTGACAAAAGCACCTGCTGTTATTCCGATTCTTAAACTTGCATATAATTGGTTTGGTCATCTTGTCAGTGATATGGCAGGCTCTAAGCAAACAACGGATAATTCAGGTGGAATGGGAATTCCCGGAATATTCTTATCATTTTTGAAAGAACTAAGTATGTTGCCGCCGTTAAATAAATCAGAATTACCCCAACTCTTAAATGATTTATATACAAGCAAGAAATTACTTGGCTTTAAGTTGGATTTAAGAACTGAAGTTGCAATTGTTGATAAAGGGTTGAATATTGTAAAGAAACAAATGCTTCCTGTTATGATAAACGAAGTATTAGTTCGTTCGTTCTATTTTATCAGACGACTTATTACCGGAATTAAGAATAACGGTATTGAAAATATTGATTGGAGAATGACAATACCGTTTGACAATAGAACCATTATCAGAATGTTGACAATTGCAACCGGCACATTTACTGCTGTTGATATTGGCGATGCAGCAATTCGAGCAGTTGTCAAATCCGGCGGTGTCAATCCGAATACGGCTAAAGAATTTATATTAAGAGTGAATTTTGTTGGAGTCGGCAGAATGGTGATTGCAGTTTCTGCTGATGCTGCAATGGGGCTGAAAAGCCGCAATATACGCAGGGAAATTGTCAATCTTAACAGTCAGCAGCTTCACTTGTTGAATGCAAAAGTTGCTTACAGACAAGCGGATATGTGGATAATGGCAGATGATACCGCAAAAGCGATAAAAGACATTTACAGAACGGCAGAAGAATCTTTTTGTTTTGCCTTTGAATCAATGACGGAAATTGAACAGAATTTGGAAAAAATAGATTCATATTTAGAAGAAGTAGAAGAAAACAATCCGGGTTTGAAAGAAGAAATGTTAAATACATTACTTGGAGGATAAAAGGAATGGAAAATCTTGAACAAAATGTTTCAAAAAGTACATCTGCCACTCAAAAAACTGAAAGATTTGTTGCAGAAGAAATTGATGCAGAACAATTGCCGGAGACTATCACTAAAACTATAGCAAAGATAGCAGATCTCAGTCTAAAAGTTGAAGCTGCTGAAAAAGCAGCCCAGCTTGCATCAAAAAAAGCTGCCGATGCAAGTCGCCGAAAAACCGGTATTGGAAAAACCGGTAAAGCCGTTTCATCGCTTCAAGATGGCATGCTGGAGTTAGCCAAGGCACAAGATGCCGCTATAGATGCACAAAAAGTGTCGTTTGAGTTTCAGAAGCAACTTGCAGAAACGACAAAACAGCTTTTTAGCTTGGGAATCGTAAACACAGCAACAAACAGAACAGTTGTCAGAGAATTAGAACATAAACTTAGTGGAGTGACCGGTGAAAAGCTTAGTGATTTAGCAAAACAGGAATTATTGGGTATTATTTCTCAACTTCGTGCACAAGAGGATGTGATGTCAAAAGTCGAAACAAATGCAAAACAAATAAATCAGCAAAAACAGACAATCGGTAGCATCAAAAAAAATATCTATTTTTTGGAGAATGATCTTGATGATGTCGAAAATAATATCGAAGATATTGAAAAAAATATTGATGAAGTAGAAGAAGATATTGATGATATCGAAAGAAACATTGACGAAGTAGAAGAAGATATTGACGATATCGAAAGAAACATTGACGAAGTAGAAGAAGATATTGACGATGTCGAAAGAAACATTGACGAAGTAGAAGAAGATATTGACGATATCGAAAGAAACATTGACGAAGTAGAAGAAAATATTGATGATATCGAAAAGAATATTGATCAAGTTGAGGCAACTGTAGAAGATAATAAAAAAAGAATTGAAGGACTGGAAGAAGAACTTAATTCTTTTAAAAAAGATCGTATATCAAAAAAAGAATCCATTTTTTGGCGTAACAAGACCACAGTTTCCAAAGAAACTTTTGTAAAGGCGGTTTGTCTTATTGTTAGTGCTGTTTTCGGAATAACCAATTTTGTCGGATTATATATAGTTGGCAAAAAAATCAATTCCGTTATTTTGAAAGCAATCAGTATTGTTTTTCCTATAGTTGGCACATGCTTTATTGTTCTTCAAGAAAACTATGCTGAGCAATATTCTGCAATTGAAAAGATATCTCCCTTTGTTTTTGCGGTTGTTTTTTTGATACCATCTGTTTTGATTATTGCGAACTTAACAAAATACATTTGTGCTGATACTTTAATGCAAAAATTGCATAGATATAATATTGATCCGGAGTTTTTAAATACGCCTGTCGCAATTCATCAAAGACCTATTTCTTGGGTTACTCCACAAATAAAGAAAATGGCTAAAAGTTTATTTAAGGAAAAATATTATTTAATTCTTTTAACTATAGATGAACAAATGGAAGGAGAAAAATTATGAGTATCATACCAAAACAACCCCCGTACATTTTTAATTCACTTATCAGAAAGACCATTGAAACCGCAAAAAACATTAAGACCGAAGGCGGTTTTCGTGCCGGTGTCAAAAAAACCGTTAAGGATGATGTTTGTGTGAAAAATCCAATCGTCGAGCCATTTATGAAGAAGGCTTGAAGGACGGTAAAGAGATGGAATAGAAAGCAGATTATTTTTATATTGCTCATATTTCCTCTCAAAAAATCCCGAAATTCCTCTATTTTTTTCTTGCACTCTGTTTTTTTTGGGTGTATAATACCTCTATTCCGAAGAAATATACACAAATTGTTGATCCGTGTCGGCGGCAAGGGGCAATCATTGCCGTCCTGTGTCTGTCGGCACGCGCGCTTTTTCGGCGCATTTTGTTCGTTTAAAAATTTTCATCATACAGGAGGAATTTTCATGAGCAACAATCTCCGTCCCGAAACCATGACCCGCATCACCACTCCCGAGCTTGCCGCACAGTTCATCGACGAACAGGTCGCCGCTGTCCGTGCGCAGGTCGGTGACAAGAAGGTGCTTCTTGCGCTCTCCGGCGGTGTCGACAGCTCCGTTGTTGCCGCACTGCTCATCAAAGCCATCGGCAAGCAGCTCGTCTGCGTGCACGTCAACCACGGTCTGATGCGCAAGGGCGAAAGCGAAAATGTGATCGAAGTTTTCAAAAACGGTCTGGATGCAAACCTCGTTTACATCGATGCCACCGACCGCTTCCTTGACCTGCTTGCAGGTGTCTCCGACCCCGAAAAGAAGAGAAAAATCATCGGTGCCGAGTTCATCAAGGTGTTCGACGAAGAAGCCGCCAAGCTCGACGGCATCAGCTT
Source organism: Acutalibacteraceae bacterium (assembly GCA_045587645.1). Classification (GTDB taxonomy): domain Bacteria; phylum Bacillota; class Clostridia; order Oscillospirales; family Acutalibacteraceae; genus RUG806. The sequence goes on from JAZNCO010000054.1 coordinate 17,804, forward strand.
CCTTGCACAGGGCACCATTTATCCCGATATCCTCGAAAGCATCAAACAGGCTGAAGGCAAAAAAGCCGTCAAGTCCCACCACAACGTCGGCGGTCTGCCCGAAGAAATGGCTATGGAGCTCGTTGAGCCCATCAAGCTCCTGTTTAAGGACGAAGTCCGCGTCGTCGGTGAAGCCCTCGGCCTTCCCCATGCCATGGTTTACCGTCAGCCGTTCCCCGGCCCCGGCCTCGGTGTCCGTTGCCTCGGTGCCATCACCCGCGACCGTCTGCACGCACTGCGTGAGGCAGATGCAATCCTGCGTGAAGAATTCGACAACGCAGGCCTCGCCGGCAAGGTCTGGCAGTACTTCATCGCCATTCCCGACATCAAGAGCGTCGGCGTCAAGGACGAAAGCCGCTACGAAGGCTGGCCGGCCATCATCCGCGCCGTCAACACCACCGATGCCATGACCGCCACCGTTGAAGAAGTGCCCTACCCCGTCCTGCACAAGATCACCAACCGCATCACCTCCGAAGTCGACGGCATCAACCGCGTCCTCTTCGACCTCACCCCCAAGCCCACCGGCACCATCGAGTGGGAATAAAAACCACAACCCCCGAGAAGCCCGATACCAAAGGCTTCCCGGGGTTTTCTTCTGCCCGGGCGTACTACGGGCGTACTACTCATTTTGAAACGGTTTTTCTAATGGGAATTTGTCCGCTATTTTGCGAAGTTGTGACATCGATTCAGTAACAGGATTTCATCATGCAAAAGGAAAGAGCTAACTGATTAGATTTAGTCAGTCAGCTCTTTTTGTCATATTGAGATTATTCTGCAATGACTTCCCAATCGCCGAGATCACCCTGTATGCATTCGATGCTGCATTTGCCGTCGGTGAATGTTACTTTTGCAAGCACATCAGGTATGATAAGGGGGAAGGTCATGTTTTTATCGATCGGATGAAAGTTCAGTTTTCTGTTCTCATAGTCGATTTTCAGTCCCGACACGGCGAGAAGTGTACTCCAGCTCGACATCGGTCTTGTATAGTGATGTCCGCACTCCCAATGATCCCAGAAGTGGCCGAACCTGAACTGATTGCTGTGAATTGAATTTACGACAGTATCGGCAATTTCGTGGTTTCCGACAGACAGTGCAAGGGCAGAAAACGCATATCCGATGCCTGTCCACACCGCAATTGTCTGACAGTTGTTGTATGTATCTATGCATGTTTTTTTGTTTTCGGGTACGGTAGCATTCAGCAGTCCCTGCTCATTATCAAAATTATTACGGAAAATAAATTCAACTACCGAACGGACTCTCTCATCAGAAAGATTTCCGGAAATTCCCAGCATGCGCAGAAACCATTCACCGTCAAGCTGGTCTGGCATCAGTGATTCGTCAATTTCGTCATTATTTCTCCAGAGGTTATAATACGTACCGTTCCAGAGCTTTTCCTCAAGAGATTTTTTGCCGTTAAGAAGCATATTGCTCCATTTTTCAAAGCAGGACTTATCACCTTACTCTGTCGGCCATGATTACAGCCGCCTTCAGAGCAGCCAGCCAGATGAGAGAAATATATACGGGTGTTCCTGAGAAATTCCAGGCATCGTAAGTGTTGCGCTTTGTATCGTAATCGGGAAGACCGTCCTGATCCGTGTCAAGCGTTTGTGTGGAATCCATTGCTCTTTTTACATTATTCCAAAGTGATAAAAGATAATCCTTATCACCTGTAAAGAGATAGTCACGAAGCACCATCAGAACAAACTGCATATTGATATCGACACGGGCAAAGCCATTGTTCGTGCTTTTCATATCAGGCCTGAAGCAGTGATGCACTCTGCCGTCATCTCTCTGGTATGCAGCCCCCATTTTCATCTGCTTTTTCTGCAGGTCGGGAAAAAGGCTGATAAGAGAAAATGATGCGTGATAGGTTATATCGGTAGTATGAAGTCCGCAGTAGCCCAGTCCCTCCCACAGACCAAAATTTCCGTTTTTGAGATAAACGGAGCATTTTATCAGGGGTGAAAGGTTGGACGACCAGGCATCGGGATAAATTGACGGTAAATCAGTTGTGTAAAGAAGATCGGAAAAAGCGACAGCGGATTTACAAATGCGGTCATAGCCTTCTTCAAGAAATCTGTTGGCATCCAAGGCGCTTTTATAAAGATTTTCGTAGTAATGACCAATCTTTTCGCCATCCTGCGCCATAAGATTCGGAAAATACCAGGCAAGAATAAAACGGATGTTTTTCTTTTCACCGGGTTTAAGATTTACCTGAGAGCAAAGAGCACAGGCACCGAAATCCGTTCCCTTTCTTTTATTCTGGTTGTAACAGCAGTCAAGGAAAAGAATCTTGTTCTCTCTTGCCGCAAGAAAATCAGGATTGCAATATAGGCGTCGGCTGAGCATGGAGGCGGCATAAGGGTACTTTTTATATTCCTCGCACAAGGCATCAAGTTCAGCATCGCTCAACGAAGCCGGATTCTCCGGTAAGGCTTCGGGCTTTGTTCCGATTTCGGTATTGGGAAGACTGCCTTTTTCTCTGAAGCCGAACAAAACGGATTCCTGCGTTATGCCCAGTTTTGAATCGGCTATAAATTCCTTCATAAAGCGATAGTAATCAGCCGTAATATAAGACTTATCACCATCACCGCTTACAGAAAGGCATACATCTCCGCAACAAGCAGAATCTGATTGCTTTGCAGGCTCAATATGTACAGCAACTGTGTCACCCACAGTATGAAGAGAGTTTATGTTTCCCTCATTTTATTGGCAAAGTCAGGCACGAGTGTACCTAAAAGACTGATTTCAATATCGCTGTCCGTGGGGTTTTCCACGGTAAAATCCATATAAAAGCCGGGCGTGGCTGCAATATCGGAGTTATGCGGAACAAAAGGTGAAACCGCCCGCAGGGTCAACTTGCAGGAAAGAGCACTGTCGATATAGTCAAGGTCACAAAGCGGAAATCTGCCGTCAAAATCGATTCTTTCCACCGGCTTATTCCATGCAAACATTCTGTATGTAAAGTCGTCAGCGTCGGTTTTCATGCCGAGCTTGCGAACAATCGGAGCCTTGTTGCCTTTCTTTTCACGCACCCAGAAAGTCAGAGCACCTGCACTGCCTTCACCGTCATCAACCTTATCCTCGAAGCATATTTTGGTAAGCCTCGGGGGATTTGCGATCTGCCAGAAATGAAACTCGCCGTCAGGCAAAAGCTCGACACTGCCCGTGCCGATCCCACCCAAGGCAATACCGCTTGTATGTGTTTTTGTTGTCGTTATTTTTGCCATACTATCAACTCCGTATTCTGATTGAGAATATTATACTGCTTACAGCCAAAAAATGCAAGTAAGAAGAACAGAAGTCTTCTGCGAAAAACATTGTGCCTGTTTTGTTTGTTTTTTTGTGACAAATCCGACGCATTGACGTTCCCCTGACCTCCCCCTATAATAATTACATAAATACCCCCATCCGAGGTGTTGACATGAAAAAGAAGATTACCATCTGCATCGGCATACTCCTTGTTTTGGCAATTCTCGTTTCGGGTTCGGTCATTGCCGTCAGCCGTAATGGCATCTGAGCCGTCATCAATTCCCTGCAATGGACCTCGCAACCAACACTGCCACCATTGCCATCACATCGGAAACAACCCAGCCCCTCACTTGTGGCCTGTCCGATGAAACCTACACCGTAACCTTCACCCCCGGCAAAACCAAAACCGTGAGCTTTACACTGTAAAACGAAATAAAATAAAGACCGACTATACGCTGAAAAATCAGAATCAGTCGGTTTTTTCGGCATAAGGAAATAAGGAATAAGATATAGGACCAAAATAATAATACTTGCATCAATCGAGTAAAAGGAGATCATTAGTTGATCAGCCGACCTCTCACACCACCGTGCATACGGTTTCGTACACGGCGGTTCAATCATATTAAGTGCATGGACTTGTATGCTTCGGATATATCATAATATCCCCTGCGTGCAAGTCTTTCGTTTGTTATGGTGTGTGTAAGTATTCCGCTTCCTGCAACAATTTTGCTTATTTCAGAAAAAAGGCACACAAACCGTACAGTACAGCCAAAAGCAATGCTGAGCTGTTTTTTCTTCTTGCCTTTCCTTCCGTTCTTTTTTTATTGATAAGAATGATAAACAGGCCGAAAAAACAGACGGCACCCCAGGCGCATGTCATGCCGGCACAGTGTGACACGACAGTCTCATAACTACCGACGTCTTTAAAATAGACTTGATTACCGCCGATAAACCATGACACGAAATAAAGTACAACACCCATTACTTTGGTATCAATTTCGGCAGTTTTCATATCTACACCATTTATCAAAGAACCGTCTCCATTGACCAAGTTAACAAGATGGAACAAAAGTGCAAATACATTACACCCAACTGCACAAACAATAATAAACTTAAACATATATTAATCTCCCCTCAATCAAAAATCTGCAGCAATGTTCGCATTTTTTCGGCTGCTACTGCAGCTACACCAATTACCCATTCTTTGGAAGATATCCCGTTCGCGGTGAAGCGTTCTGCAGCTTGCAAAGCGGCATTTTTCAGCATTTCAATGTTCTTCTGTATGATTATCTTCACCTGCGTTCCACCAGAAGTCAGCATGTCAGCATTGACTTTGCATTTTTCCACCACTTCTTTCAGACTTTCGACATAATGTGAGCCTGCTGCTTCAAAAGTGCCGACATCAGAAAGTTGATAGCCACAATGCGAACAGAAATCATACACAATAACAGTCAACAAAAAAACCGTAAAAACAAGATGTACGATTTTGATAGTCTCTGACTTTTGTTCGGAGAGCAGTTTTTCTTTATTCACATATGCAGTCGTTACAATTTCACCGCTTTCACTAACAAAACTTCTGCCTGCTTCCGTTGACTCCAATTCTTCCATATTTTCATATAGGTCAAGTTGGAAGACTTCTTTTATTTGTCCGTGACCACTCATCAAATGCTCCTCACGAACCACCTTTACCTTTCTGATCAAGGTGGAAGGCGTCGTCAGAAAAACGACCAGGAAATTGAAAATGGCAATCACGATTGCGATAAACCACCAAGAGGAAAGAACCGTAACTTGTGGTAACAAGTAGTTCAACACGGACAATACAACAAAGGCAAGAAAAAAGGCAAAAATGCTTTTTATTATTTTTATAATCATTCACAAATCTCCCTTATTACACAACAGAAGAACCGGCAAGCAACCTTAACTGTACAACTGCGCATTTTATATTGAGTGTAACACCCCGTACACAGAAAACATGGGGAAATAAAATACAGAGAATGCTTCTTGCCGTTCCTTTTATATAGCTTTTTTACAATGTTCGCAAATACGGCAGTCGTCCCCAAGTTTTGCACCGTAAAGTTTAAGCGGTTCTTTAAGAACATCTGCCCAGAATGCATCCATATTGCTTTTGGATGCTGTTCCGGAAAAGAAAACAAGCTGTCCGAACGTATGGGCAATTTTAAATTCATAATCACGGTTGTAACGATTGAGAACATCAAGAACGACCTTGTCCAGAATTGAAATACCATATTCTATATCGACATCAAGACCGGGGAAAAATTTAACGGTTGCTTTTTCCTCTTCACCGACGTAGGTATGATTTCTGCGTTCTTCAGCAATATCATTCTTGATTTTGCTGTTGTATGCGCAGCGAAAACAAATATCATTGCGTTCGGGTAATGCAAGAAACAGTTCTCCGATGGTGGCTCTTGTTGAATACAGAAGCGAGACAAAGGGAGCACCGAACTCAAATGCATAGTCACAGGCATAGGCATCTCCGACATGATTGTCACAACAACCGATGAAAATCGTATTCTTCGGGTCAATCCATTCGACATACCTGTCGACGGGAACTTCCTGTATTCTCTTATAGAATTTTTTAACCTGTGCATTGGGGTTGATCTGTTTGATCCTTTCTTCAATAGCATCGACTTTATAGCGTCCGATATCTTTCAGGCTGCATTGATGTCTGCAGACATTGTGGACTTCGACGCAATCCATATCAAACAGCACAAAGCGACCAATGCCAGACCTGGCAAGCTGCAGCGCAACCAAACTGCCACCAGAGCCGACACCCGCAATAACAGCACACTTCTGCGTCATCCAATCGGTCTCAATAAGACCCGAGTTTCTGGAAAAGATGTTCTGGGTCAGGGTATAGACATCCGTTCTCAGCGCAATCGCATTTTCGGGTTTTCCATCTTCTGTATACACAGTCGACTCGTTCACAATATAGTATTGAACTTTGTCGTCGACCTGCATTCCGTAAACTGCACAGTCGCCGTTGAACTCAGGAATTTTTCCGACACTGCCGATCTTTTCTGCACCAAGGACATTGTCAGCGGCTTCTTCGCCACCCAAGATAAAATGATAACCCGAATCACTACGGATAAAACCGTAAATATCACCTGCATAGTCTTTGCGTTCGGCAAATTCTTCCGGTACCATGATTTTATCTTCACGCATCGGTTTTTCATTTTCGCCAAGTTGAGCAATAAAGTCGGAAAAATCATCTTCGATTTGCAAAGATTGTGCGTCATAACTATTTTTTTCAATTATTTCAGCTTCTTGTTCTGACAAGATATTAAAATCATCCATTGCCAATTACCTCCATAAAATAATTTATATTTATCTGTCTTCGGAACCGTTAATCTGCAGTGTCGTTTTTAATGTATTGTAACACTCGTTCAACATCTTTACGACTTTCGTTAAAGAACGACTGAAAAACCTGCAATTGTTCATCCAGAAGTTTGTAGGATGCATGTACCTTCGAAACAAGTGTTTCCACTGCTTGCGTTTTCATATAAGCACTCTCAGGATCTGCGTCGTTTTTTGTCGGTATCTCCTCGTTTAAAAGCAAAGGGGATGGAGAACCATTTTCTTTTATCCCTTTGCATTGCGAAGGGTTTTTCGACACCTGCTCTGTTTCCTCGACAGTGTTTTCACAATCCGAAAGCGGAACAATTCGATTGTATGCCAGACCCGGTTTGATATTTCCGCGATTGCTGATTGCTGCAGTAAAATTATATTCGCTGACAAATTGAAATGCAGCATCCGGGAAATATTCATCACCGATGTCATAACCCACCTTCATAAGATGATCCCCATTCACATGGTAAAATGTCATTCTAAAATCAGGATCAATATTGACAAGCATACTCAGAAGACCGGTATCCTGCATGGATTTTAAATGTTCATCAATCGTGCCTTTATCCTCATCAGAGAAAAAGTCCATTGAGTCCGGATGACGATGCCAAAATCCCAAAATTGATAACGGAACATTGTAAAGGTTTCTTACTCGGTGAAAGAGATGGTTGACATAATCCGCATCCCAGCTAAAACGATAGGTTGTATTTTTTGTGGAAATTCCGGGATCTAAACATTCAACAACATACCAGACGCTGTTTTTGATATAACCAAGAAAAACACCGCCTGTTTCAACAGAATTATTCAAAATGACCTCGGAAATGATTCCTGCTTTTGCACGTTGAGAAATGACAACATGGCTGCAAAGTGTATTATTGGGAACATAGTCAATATAGCGGAATGATTTCCTTTCATTCCAGATGGGCCAGCCTTTGATATTCATATGTTCACACCTTTCTTAATAGAATTAAACCGTACGGTACAATAATACCGTATTATCAATAGTATGCGAACCGCCGATACGGATCGCAGAAAAAACTGTTTTTACTGCAGTTTTTTCTTCACCGTACATACCTGTAACGGTGCCGTACATTTCAAAAACGCAAACACAACCCAGCTCTGCTTATTACTGATCAGAAGACCTCGGATCGGGGACAGATGCCCAGCCGGATTGAGGAAATGTCTCCCAAGCCAACCGTACACTGGTTCCAGCAGAAAAATCAATCGGCTGAGGTTCAACAAATATTACATTTTCAACAGCAGAAACCTGCTCGTCGGAAAGCTCCCGGACGGAGTCAGGTATCGGGTCAGATACCGGCGGTGTTTCCCAAACCAGTTGTTCTCAGCTTTCAGCGGAAAGATCGCTCGTATTGGGTTCAATAAATGTTTCATCATCAACAGCAGAAACCTGCTCGTCGGAAAACTCCCCGACGGAGCCAGGTGTCTGGTCAGATACCGGCAAAGTTTCCCAAACCAGTTGTTCTCGGCGTTCAACAGCAGGAACCTGTTCATCAGAAAGATCCGAGGCTGTTTTGTCAGGTGCCAAAATGACGTTCTGTGCAGAATTTGAAGTTGCATCCTTCTGCACTTCACTTTGCTTTACAACATCATCTTCTTTTGATGAAAAGCTGAGAGACGGATATATTTTCTTGCGCCAGTTAATGATGTTGCTGACAGCCTCAACGGCGGTCAGATCATTTTTATCGCCATTGACCGGGACACGCAAATCTTCAATGCGGCAACCACCCTTTTCTGCCGCAGCTGTAAGTTCGGCCAAAGTCGGTTTTGCAAATTCGATGTGGAAAGGCTCTTCGCATCCTGGTTTCGAGAATTTTTTATCATAAAGCAACAGTACTTTCCATAGGGTATCGCATGTTTCATCTGTGGGGAGGGTGATAATCCAAAGCATTGTTCCGTCAGACAGATAGCGCAGCGCAGCAGGAAAATGCTGTTTGTTCATATTAACAATTTCACTGACCATTCGTTTGGATGTAATATCTGTCCTGTACTGCGGATAATACCACTGTTCTCTGTCAAGCATTCAATAAACTCCTTTCAAATATTAAAAAAGATATTATTTAATCAGGAGACGTTTGTATTTATCGGTGTTGACCCACTTATTCCAGATATCATTGCTACGCATGGACAGTTCAAAATAAAGTGCCCATTCAGCAGCCCAAGCAGCAACCGTCACTGCAGAAGTAACATATTCCTCGCCCGTTGCTATATCCTTAGGGGCTCTCGTGCAAAGATAAATAATATTCTGCTCCCTGTTCAACAGAAGATGAGGCACGGTCAGATTGGGAAGATTATATTTGCCTTTTGCATCTTTAACCCGCTTCATCATTTCCTCAGGTGTCGGGTTAAGGGGTATAACTTTAATGGAACCACCTTCAGTATTATTGTGTGGATGGTCATGTAAATAGACAAGCATGAATGTCCACGGCTCAAAAGCATCGCTTTCGCTCAACTTCATCCGAACAATCCAATACATATTTCCATTAGATTGTAAAAAACCTTGTTTTGCATCCGGAAAACGCGATTTCATCAATTTGACTTCAGCCTCATAAAGTGCTTTGTTTTTCTCATACCATTGGTTCATAAAGCTGCCTCCTTTTGAAAAATGAGTATTAAATGTCAATTTTCCATTTTCTGAAGTGATTGTCATCCACCCATTTATTCCATACTTTGTTGTCTCGCATGGAAAGCTCAAAATAAAGAGCCCATTCGGCAGCCCAAGCAGCCACCTGAACAGCAGAGCTTGCCGATGTTTCCCCGGACTCAATGTCTGCCTCAGCTCTGGTGCAGAGATATTTTATCCCGCTGGCCGGATCGATTACTATGTGCGGAACAGGAGGATCGCTGGTAAAAAATCGGCGTTTGTTTGCTAACACACGCTTTTGAAGTTCCTCATAGCTTGGTTTCAAAGGAATAACCTTGATCGATCCGCCGTAACCATGATTGTTCGGGTGATCCGGCTTATAGATAAGAAGAAACGTCCACGGTTCAAAAGCATCCGTCTTACTGATATTCATACGGATCTGCCACGTCATATTACCGTTGGAAAGACGTCCTTCTTTAGCCTCCGGAAAGCGCTTTTTCATCAATTTGACTTCAGCGTCATAAAGGCGCTTGTTTGTTTCATACCACTGTGCAGCGAAATCCCCTTCACAGATGCCGGTCAAAGCCGTCGCCTGCAGTCCTGACAGATTATAACCGTGCACAGTTCCGTTTTTGTCGACAAAGATCTGAGAATCATTAGAAACTGCCTGCATCAGCATAGAGATTTCACTTTGTGCGGCAAGGGACTCTCCCTGAAAAGAGCCAGGGGAAACACCGGTTGCCTGTGTACTCTGCAGACCGTCGCCAGAGGTAGCCCTGATTGTGCCGAATCGGTCAACTTCCAGGTCACTGTCATTGACCACGTCACTGATCAAGGCGTTAATTTCACTTTGTGCGGCAAGGGACTCACCCTGAAAAGTGCCAGGGAAAACACCGGTTGCCTGTGTATCCTGCATACATCCGGCGTTGTTTTTGCTAATAATGTCTTTATTCATCTCTTATACCTCCATTTTTTCAGTATCTTTAAAAGATGTCGGCTACTGCCGTTTTTTATCCGAGATTTGTAAAGTGTTTTGCCTGACGATAATTCTCCGGAATATCTTCAGGTAAGATCAGGTATGCACGTTCATCATCCGGACCATAGTTTTCACGCAGACGACGATCGCCGGCAACATAGCAAAGATATTCAAAAAACTTTCTGATGCTTCTGCCGTTTGCAAATTTACTGTCTTTTCTCATCTCGTCAATTACATTATACACCTTTTCGTTCGCCTTTGTTGAAAGGGGGTAGAACTGTTTTTCTGAAATTACGGTGAGCACTTTCATGCAGGTTTCTTGATCGAATGGTTTGAATTCAATCTCTCTGACTCTGCTCTGGAATCCCGAGTTGACCTCATACAACGCATCCATTTCATTGCCGTAACCGCTGAAAACCACACAGGTCGTTTTTCTGTAAGCTTCATCATCCAGCATTTCAACAACCTTTGCAATGGCATCCTTGCTGAAACTGCTCAGACCTCCGTGACTATCCGTGTTACCTAGAGCATATGCTTCGTCGACCAACAAAACCTTTCCGCGTGCTGCGTTGAGTTTTTCTTCAGCCTTAATCGCAGTCTGTCCGATAAATCCGGCAATCAGATCGCTTGCAGAACTTTTGACCAGTGTATCACACGTAATAAGGTTGATTTTTGCCAGGTATTTGGCAAGCAACTCAGCACCCGTCGTTTTGCCTGTTCCCGCAGGGCCTTTGAAAAAATAATGCCCCGGTTCAACAATTTGTCTGTTTCTGGTATACAACAAGTTTTGAATAAGCAGATTTATCTTTTCGCAAAGCACCGTGCGAATTTCATCATAACCGGGAATTGAATTAATTTCATTTTTGAGCGCCTCCAATGCCTGCACCCGCTGTGCAGGATTGCGAATATCTACATTTGCACGTAAATTTTCAGGAATATCGTCGGGGAGAATAATCTTGTGTTCAGGATCATTTACAGGAATGCCTTGTTGTTTGCATCTGTGAAGACGATTCAAATTGATCTTCGGCAAGAGTTCATCGATTACATAGCCGGCATTACCGGTTTCATCGGTTTTCGCATCATAAATACTTTCAAGGACCGCCTTGAGCAGAATTTCTGTTTCTTGCGAAAGCACAAGATTCAATTTGTCGATTTGCAGTTTTGCGATCTGAAACAACTCTTCAGCGGTATAATCCGGCAACTCAATGACTTCTGTTCGTCTTTGGAGTCCTTTGTCCAGTCTTTTGAAGGCCTCCAGATCCTTGGGATAAACAGCAAATACAACCATGAATGGCTTTTCCTTGTCCGTCATCGGGGCAATCAAGGTTTTCAAAGCACCCTTACCATCGAAGTGCTCATTGCAAAGTTCATGCGCCTCGTTGATAAAAAGAAGGGCTTTTTTGTTTTGTGCTTCTCTGATAGCTTCCGTCATGATTTCCTGTGCACCGCCACTGTGTGATGATGCAAAGGAACTGGCATTCCTGTGGATCACTTCATCCGTACCGAGCAAACCGAAAGCATAGTAAGCTCTAGCAATATATTCAGCAGCCAAGTCCTTTCCTACACCGGGATTTCCTACCAGGATCTTTGCCCGAAGTTTGTATTCACCACCACTACCGGCAACAGAATTCATCTGCTCTTCAAGTTCCAGATTGATATCTTTGATTTTCTGCTTAAGCACTTGCATGCCGATCACATTGGAATCGAGATCGTTAAGAATTTTCTCACATGAGTCGAAAGGTCTGAGTGGAACAAAATATTCGGCATCAATATACTGCTTGCCGTTTTCGTTGTAATTAAATCCATAAAAGCTGTCTGCAGTTACAATGCCTTTGCGGCTTTTACCGCAGGCGTATTTTGCAAGACTGACCATGACAAATGCATTGCGAAATTTCTCGCGATCGCGTTTTTCAAAGATATTCTCCACCATACAGGACAGTGGGTCGTATTCGATACCTTCTTCGGAAACAGCGGAAAGGAGATTCTTGTCAACCTGACAATTGTAAGATTGAATATTTTGCAACAGAATTTTATAAAGCAGCTCCGGCTTGTAGGCTTTCATGCGGATGATATTGCCAGTAAATCTGCCCATAAATCCAGGATCCAGATCAAACAACTTTTTCATCGGCTCCTCATAGCCCGCCAGAATAACACAAAATCTGCTGTTGTCATTCATGTAGTAATTAAGGGTAGAGACAACTTCCTTTCCCGTGGGTGCATGATTCGCACCACCGTCTTGTTCACCGAGCAAATGTGCCTCATCAATAAGCAGAACACCTTCATATGCACGCTCTATACAAGTTCTAGTCGCCTGTGGAATGCCTGCGACAAAAGAATTGGTGAGATCCTGTTTGCCGACTTTAATAACATTGTTAGTCTTAATATATCCGTGCTCATGCAAGAAGTTGCCAATCAGCTGTGCAAAAGTCGTCTTACCGACACCGGGTGGTCCCAGCAACACAAAGTGCGGAACAATCTTTCCGTTTGCAGGCCCACCCTTGCTCGAGGATATTCTGGCAACTGCAAAATCAGGAGCTTCCCGTTCTTCAACAACACCCGTCTCGGCTTGTGTCTTCTGTTTTTCAAGTATTTCCTCTCTTTCGGAGAAATTCCTGAAAAACTTATAAGGATCTTCCCAGCCTTCGCGGTTCATCTTTTCAAGAGCTTTGCTTCTGTCAACATGTTCAACATTCCACAAACGGTCGATAACCTCTTCGGTCAATTCGACGCCGGGGTGATTTTCAATAAACGGTTCCAACTTACTGCGTCTGATGGAGCGAAGTTTTTCACAGCGTTCCTTTTTACGGCTATTTGCCATAATGCGAAGCGCAAGATTGTTGATTTCGCTGTAGCGGATCGTTGCTTTTACATGCTTATGTTCGGTTCCGATAATCATCAATCTGCGCAAAAGATTTTTGATCTCATCTTCATCCGGGGCGCCGATACGGATACATCTGCTTTTCGCAAGATCGACTCCACCCTGCTGTTGCGTCTTTTCCAGAAACAAACTGTCCAGCCTGCCCCTATGTAATGAGGTGATGATACTTTCGACATTATCTTCCGACGGAGCAACAAAAAGGCAAATGTTTTCTGCGGGATTGTGATTTTCCCATTCACCCAAAATCAGATCGATTAAGGATTCTTCCTCGTAAAAACTTGTGGTCAACATGTTGTAAAACACAACAGCAACCTTATTGTCGGGGTCTTTGTTTTCCATCCAAACCTTGACACGCTTCACAAATTCACTAAGCGACATACCGCGGTTTGAATATTTAAAACGCTGATTCTGACGGACGGTTTCTTCTGTGCCTGCAGACTGCGAAATCTGCGGCTCTTGCGGTTGAGTGCGCTCATCCACAATACCTGGAAATGCTCGTTTTTTCTTACGAGAAGACATCATGCCGGTTATTGTGCCCATTTGAGGTGCAGAGCTTGCAGCCAAAGCACTGTTTCCCGATTCCCCCTGCTTATTCGCATTCCGGTTATTTTCCGATTGCTGTTCTTGCGACTCAGTATCAAACTCCGGAAGCGGAATGCCGGCATTTTCATTATTGTAAAAGAACATTGCACTCCGGTAGTCTATCACATATTCGCCTTTTGTACCTGCAGAGCCGTAAAAAATGATATTTTTGTAACCTCTGCTGTTCAAAAAATTAACAAGATACTCCTCAAAATCACACAGTGTAAGATCCGTTGCGCAGAATTCATCAAGTACATTGCCGTAAATAACATGTGTCTTTGCGCCGGGTACAAACTCTTCAACAAATGTTGTTCTCATTATTTGTACCATCCTTTCTGTTAAAGATCTTGAAATAAATATTATTCTTCATTATAAATACTGACAGGAGAAATATTGAGAACATCCTGCTCTGTCTGCAGTTCAGTCTTCTCTGAAGGTAAGTCAACCCTGCCTGAACAGATCAATGCACCACTGATGCCGCGCTTTTTCAATTCTGCATTCAACTGACTGCGTAATTTGTCCTTTTCTTTTTCTGTAACAGGACGATTGTTATCATAATAATAAGCAAGTTCCATTGCATAATTGCAAAAATCTCCGATCGTACCTTCGGTGTCAATGGTGACCGATACGGTATTTTTAGTAACGTGGTTGGAAAAACTGACAACCAACTTCTGGGTTTTATCGTCGGCTGCATTGCAAGCCCATTCCAAGCAATACCCCTGCGACATCATATACTCGGCGATAATATCCATAACGGCAAGTTTTTCATAGTAGAGTCTCATCTTTTCGATTGCCACATCCACGATCTGTGAAACACTAACCGTGTGGTTACGATCAGTAAGAATTACATCACACTCAGCAAGTGCTATGTGAAGTTCTTTGAGGGACATTTGCCCACCGTTTTTACGCAGATTACGCAATCGAGCAAAAATCTCTGCTTGTGCCTTGGCATACAGACCTTGACTGAATTCATCAAGATCGATATCAATCGCTTCTCCTTCGTATTCAACCGTAAAACATCTTCTTTTCTCAAGTTCACACTGATGCATCACTAATCTGGATTCAAGCTCATAGCGTGCCTGCGTCTTCTCATATTCATCCAGTGCAAACTCAGCAGCAATAACTGCACCTTGCGTAATAATGGTGTTGGCATTTGAAAGTGCCGTTTCATACAGTCCTGCACTGTAACAAGAGTTCATCTTTTCAAACATGCCATTGAGGACATCTGCCTGCTCACAAAGGTCTGCATTGCCGGAAGAATTCCTGAGAGACAGAATCAGATCCACCGTTGCCTTTGCATCCTTGAGAGCAATCGTTGCGACTGCCTGTTGGTTTGCAACATCTGCAGCCAGCTTACTGCTCCAGTTTACAAGATTCTTTTGCTGCATCTGTGCAACAGCAAGAGCATCGCTGCTGTTCTTTACAACGCTTTTAAGCTCCCCGACAACCTTCTTTTCGGTTTCTGATGTGCTGTATGCAAAAGCTTGTTCAAGCTTATTTCTGCTGCTCTTCAGTTTTTCAGCAAACTCGTCCGCATTATCTTTATCAAAGGTAATGTTCTCAATCTCGCGGCTGAGTTCGGAAACGTTCTTTGAGACAGTTTCATCGTATTCACGTTGTATTCTGTTGATGCGGGAAATCGCTCTGTTGATACTTCCGTACATAGATTCCAACTGGTTGCTACAATTTTTAATCTCCAAGTCACGCAACTGTTTCTGTTCCTTTGCTTTGGCAGCAGCAACGCCACCGACGCGATATGCAGCATATCCTACCCCAACGGCTGCTGCCCCGGCAATGATAACAGGGGCTGCCGCAATCACCACGCCAAGACCAAATAAAACACCGATTACACCTGCTGAATCTCCACTCATAATAAACACTCCTTATAAGATATATTTTCTTTCCATGATTTTAATTTGTCTGTCCGGATCGGCATTTTGCTTCCTTACGCATTCAATGTGTTCAACCGCCTCTAGGACATTACAACCCATGCGAGCGACCGATGCATCGGATTCATAATAACGTGGAATCAGTTGGATACAACCGAACAGTTCAAGGCGCTCTGAAAGTTTTCTGTAAATACTGTTTACATAGTTTTGTTCATACTTAGCACTTTGAATTGACTGCAGTTCTATGAAAATATTACATTCGTTACGAACAACGATTCCTTGATCACGCACGGGAACAAAGTGAATATGCACAATATCCTTTTCATCGAATGCAGCCGCAATTTCATAGGGTTCAAAAGGATTTTCATCAGGTGGCATACAATACCAATCCTGAGAAGAATCGTCTTCACTCGCTTCTTTGAACTGATTTCTTTTTATTTGATAGCCATCCTTATCCAATACCTGGAAAACAACCTCACCTAGGGAATACCGCTCATGCGATTTTACACATTCCTGCACAATACAATTCAGGATTGCCGCCAATTGCGTTTGCCAGATTTTTGCCTGCACAACAGCAGAATAAATAGCATTTCGATCCGGATTTTCGATTGTCTTCAGGTATTCTACAACTCCTTTTTCCTGTACATCCGTGATCATGGTGTATGCTTTTTTGATATCCAGCCTGATTCTTTCAAAACGACCTTTGCTCCAGAAGTTGCATTCTTTTTTGCAGAGTACTCCTCCACAAATAGGGGTATGCAGAAAACTATCAATTTGCACCTGCAAGCCGTCTACAATACATTGAAATTCGTTGTAAGCCCTGTACCAATCCGTAAGGCTGTTCTGCGTTTTGACAGAAAGAATGTCATATTGCATTGCAGCTGAATTGGCATCGGCGATGGCACTCTGATACATACCACCATTGATTTCTTCACAAACCTTGTCGGCCTGTTGACATATAATTCTGAACTGATTGGGAAGAAAGAAATTGTGCGGTCGGCTGTCTGTATCATCGCGTGCTCGCAGCATATCATAATACGCACTATCCGCAGCCTCTTTTGCAACGGCACGTTCATCCACTATCATCTTTTTAAGACGTGCAAGTTCTTCCGCCATTGAAGACTGAATGGCATCGATCTGTTGCAAATACTGCTTCTGCTGCAGTACATATTCAGCGGTTTGCGTCTCGATCTGCAGCATCTGCTTTTGCTGCAACTGCAAAATATCTCTTTGAAACCGTTCAAATCGCTGTGAATACTCACGTTGCGTTATATCCTGCTGGCGCTCAAGCGCCTGATTGAAGTCCCGGCGAAGCTTCTGCATCTGGTCTGCAGTCTCCTCCCGAAGCTGACATTGCATCCTGTCGTAGTTGCGGTCAAGTTCAACCAATTGATTCTGTACCTGATTCAGTTGTGTTTTCAACTGTTTCACTGTTGCCATTTATCAATCTGCCTCCTATCCCGGCAAGCATGTTTACAAAGCCGTCGCCGTCACTATCGGCAATCTGTTTATGTACTCTTTCGTTAATCTTTTCCTGAAAACCGATGATCAGACCAATTTCCTTTTCAAGTGCTTCAATTTTACTCAGGAGCTCATTGATTTTAATTGTCACAGGTTTCTTCCGCTTAAAAAGGTCATCAGCCAAAGCAACGGTATCTTTATCATCCAGCAACCGTTCTTTCAGTTCTGCAATCGTTGCTTCTGCGATCTGTGTGTCCATATGAATGGCCTCATCAACCACCTGCAAACGATCACATTCAGCCTGTATTCTTTCTGATTCTGCTTTCTTTTTAATCAGTTTATCTTCTGCGTCTGTCAACAACTGTTGTGCAGCTGAGATAGCCGCATCTTTTTCATCGATTTCCTGTTGTAACTTCGACTTTTTCAGCAGCAAGCTCTGAAGCAAAGAATCTTTACGACGCAGGTCTCTGTCGAGAGCCTCGTTATCGTCTCGCTGCGACTCGGATATGACAAGCGACGGATTATTGCGATAAAAAGAAGTCTCATTGTGACCGACAAAAAGTTGCATATCTCTTTTGTCTGCCCGTGAAAAAGCCAGGCAGGTCACCTTATTACAAATTACATCACTCTGTCGACCGGGCTCATTACTGTAAGTGATCAACAAGTCATTGACTGCAGAATCAAATAATATGAATAAGTCGTTTGCAGTTTCAATGGCCCTAGGTTTAAGACACAACTCGCCAGGACGAGCACTGATAAGCCATTCACCAACTCCATCACCGAGGCGGTATGTTAAGCTTTTCCGGCCAAAGTCGCAGAGCTGTTTTCCGGCACACAGCACAGTCATTCCTCCATCGCTAAGATGAAATGATAACTTAATCATCTCCGAAGTGGTAATGATAACATTCATATCAGATTTCTCCCATCTTTTTTAAATTCATCCATAATTCTCTTTGGTCTTTTCCGGGAACACCGATCAGCATAGTCTTATCCGACTGAAAAAGCAATTCCACTTTTCTGCCTTGTGCCTGATGATAATATGAATCGACTTCATTTTCATATCGGTCCGTCAGCAAAATAATCCTCTGATTGTCCGATCCGATATAAGGACGATTACTATCTTGTTCGCAGATATAAGGACCGTCTATGAGCAGGTCAATGCAGGACAAAAAATTCTTCACATCTTCGTCATTTTGGCTTTTTTCAAGCAATGTGTCATACAAAAATCCGGTATACACAAGAACACCGATGTCTCGCTGTTCTTTGATCTTGCGCACTGTTTCATACAGAGCCTTTGGCTGAAGCATCGGTTCGCCGCCACTGATCGTCAGATGAAAAATACTTTCATCTTCTAGAAACCATTGTGCCATTTCCGCAGGAGTACAGGTTTCCGGTATTGAATTTTTATAATGCTCTGCAATGCATCCATCACAGGAAAAACAGCATCCGTGTGTCCAGATTACAGATCTATTTCCGGGACCAAGCACCGAGGTTCTGTGTATTCGCTCCCCATATTTAAGTATATCCAAGCCTTTTTCCTCTCTGTTCTGTACAAAAAACATTATAGGCGAAGTTCTCGCAGAACCTGCACTTTCATAGTTTCAAGAATCGGCTCTCCGGTCTCAGCAATAACAGCATCAATTGTATAATAATCATTTTCGCGTGTGGTTTTAAAAGTCACATTGACTTTCCGGTTTGTCGCTATGGGTGGAAGTCGCAGGTTCGAAGCGGCAATATACAGGATCCGTTGTTCAACTTCGGCAACATAGCCGACAAAAACAGGCAGTTCAAACCCTTCGGGACCGACTTCACAGGAGAGCGTCTTTTTATCAAATTCATTTATGCGAACCAACCGAATGAATGAATTGTCGGATTTATTATGGAGCATTACGGTCGCATTGATATCACCCTGCATACGTTTCGCTCTGAGTCTGTAGACATAATATCCGGGTCTGTGTTCAATATCAGCTTTGTCAAGCACAGCATATGCGTAACCATCATCCCCTCGCAACCAATTGCAGAACGGGAAGTTTCTGATGGTTAGACTGCTGTTCTTGAATGTGCGTTTCAATACAACGTTGCCATCGCAGACGAGCTCAATGCCGGTAAGAGACTGCATACCGTCAGGCAGATCTGTGCTTAAACAAATCGCACTTACCTTTTCTTCGTCAGAAGCCAATTGTTGTGATGGTACTGGCTGTTCAACGGGACGGGGCTCAGGATCGTGCGTAGGCTCATCCGCCATGATTACCTTTATGCGGTAATTGTTGGTGCCGACACGAAAAGGAATGTCGATCTTGTCGGGAATCATGTATCTCCTCTGATCATCCACCGTCAGAAAGTCTTCTCTCGGATAAGACTTGAGATCACCCTTGATAACTTCTTCGATAACCTTGACGGTTGTGTCGCCACAAATGAACTCTACACGGATCCTGTTATCAAAGTCTTTCAACAAAAATTCAAAGAAGCGACTGATACCGTTGATGCGTTCCAACGGATTCCATGCAGTGAATGCACGAATTGCCGCATTACAATCCGGAGCATCGATTAGGCTATCAGAACCGTTTTCAGCAAGCGATGAAAAATCAAACGGCGTGAGGTTGTGTGCTTCGTAATAATCTTCCCCGAAAAAAATACTATACATCAAAAGACCGACCGTAAACAGCATTCGGTCTTTGTCATCGGCAGGTTCGCCTGTAAAAAACTCGGGAGAAGCAAGGGTTATATCGTCACTGTCGGCAGATAAGAAGCAAATAGAATCCGTATCGTCAATCAGATATGCATCAACGGAAGTGGGTATTTTATCGTTTGTTTCCGTCAAGCGAATCAAAGAAAGACCCAGGTTGGCTTTTTCTTCACGGCTAAGTGTACCAGAAGCAATTGTTTCCTTGAGGTTGCGCATTAAAAAATCGTCCTTTCAAATAATCTATTTAATTGTGATAGTATGCAGGAGATGAACCTCTACACAACATGAGCTTAATTTTTTGTTTTATTTATAACTAACGTCTGAATAACGAAGAAAAAATCATCACAATACCGACTAAGGTCAGTAGCGGGACAGCAAGCCCCATGATCGTTCCCGTAAAACCACTAAATATTTCAGCCCTGTATTTAATGATTGCGATCAGGCAAAAGATTAAAAACAATGCACCCCATATGATCAGATATATCAAAAATCTCCTCAACAAAACCATTCACCTCTTTCTTGACAATCAAGGTATCACTAAAACCACCTGCGACGGATACTTGACCGAAGTGCTACCACCAAAACACCAATCAAAATGAGTACTGCTGCAATCACCATGACAAATTCGATAGCGGGATAAATCAGGTTGATCAGCCAAAGCATGACCGCTTCAAAGTTAATAGTGATGAGCACCAATGCAATAACAGTGATTGCGATGCAAACAATATCAATAAGGTGCTCTCCCGTGATACCGCTCACGCGGGAATTGATATGGGCGGAATGTCTGCGTGAAGTGCGTTTTGCAGGTGTATGGTTTCTGCCGTCTGTTTGTACAGACCGGTTTTCACTGCGTTCAAAATCAAAATCACCCTTTGTCTGCGTTGCCTCCAGTTTGCTTCTATCGATGGTTCCGTAAATATCGGAATACTGATCCAAAGATGAGCTTTTGCCTGACCTGTAATGATCATATGCATTAAAGTCCCCCACTTCCTATACCTCCTTAAATTGGGATATCAATTGTTCCGCCAAAATGACATCACGTCCGCGATGTCCATGCAGTATCACTTCCGAATCATTAGTATCCGTCAATCTTACACGGTCTCTTGTTTCAGAAGCGATTTGATATGTTACATTATGAAGAAGTTCAAACCTTTTGGTAGGAACGACTTGTTCAACCCAGTAATGTGTATACGTACCGAACCCCTTCAGCAACTCCTCAAGCGATTCGTTATCCATTCCGTCTGGGAATATTGCTATTGATTTTTTGGCGATACTTATGTTTGCGTTTTTCTGCCAAGCAACAGCATTTTCGAGCGAAATACCAAAATCCACCGTCTGAGAAATGTTGACAGCTTCAAGAAATAATCGCATTTTCTCACTGTTGGCAAGCGGCACCTCATCAAAGATGAGCAACATTCTTCTGTTGCTCAATTTATTTAGTTCCGACGCAAGGATCTCGTTCATCAGTCTCTGGTTTACGGAGTTTACATTGAGAAACACAATATCTCGACTGCCAAAAACAGACAGCAAAGACCGAGGACATGATTGTCTCAAAGGACTAAGGTTTAACAACGCTTGCTGAACGAATCCGATGGCCAGTTTCAATAAGCGGAAACCCTCTTTATCACGAGAAAGCGTTTCCACATCTTCCCTGCGAAGTCCGTTGCGTGCGGCCACCCTTGACAAATCATCTGCATTGTTGTTGGCAAGCCTTGCCATAGCATCGAGATAGGGTGCATAATTGCAAGAACGAAGCAACGACAGAAACGACTTTGCGTAGGACGCCATAAGATGTGCAGAAGTCAAACCATTCAGTTCGGCAGTTTTTATCAGCAATTCGATGACAGATGCATCATCCATGCCGTAAAAACCGGAATAGGTTCTATATCGTTCTGAAAAAACCGAGAGCGTGCCGCCTTTTTGCCGCATGTAGTCAATGATGTCATTTTCAAGATCCGCAGAAGTAGAAACGATCACAATCGGAATATTCTCATATTGCCTTCTAACATCAATATATTCTATCAACATTCTGTTTCTCTGATAGGCAGAGCCGCCGGTTATCAGAAACTTTCCTTTGGTGCAACTACAAAACTCACTTGCATGGTAATTCTTCAGTTCGTCCACATGTCTATCCTTGTTACGTTCCCTGCAAATTTGATTCAATACTCTTCTGCTGCTCATAGTTGCATCCTCCCGTCTACACCGAACTCATCTGTTCGGATATATTTTAAAATCAAACCTAAACGGATCGAAACCGAACAGGTTGACAAAGGCTTCACCCACGTCAAGATCCATAATATCCCAGTCCTCTACCACATGGCCACCTTTCTGTGTGTTGGCTGGCGAACCAAGAACATCGAATGCGTAGTTATCATAAGTTTCGCCGAAACGGTCGGTGATATACTTTCTGGTATCCGCATCGAAAGACTGGAAACAGATACTGTTCATAAAACCTGATGCTACCACTTTGCCGGCATCTTCACCAAAAGCATCCGACAGTTGGCGGATGCTCTGAATCGCCGCGATGATCTTGACATTCTGACTTCTGCCAAAATTGAGAGCATCTCCGAGATGTTTCGGTGCATCAAGTAGTCTGAGTTCGTCAATGACAAAGTATGTATGTCCTTTTTTGTCTCCGCGACCGCCAAGCGCCTGTTTAAGCGCAAAATCAACCATTAAACCATAAAGGGGACCAAGCGTTTGACCTACACTGAGGTCATATTCGATAAAGACGATCTTTTTGCCTTTCTCGCGCACCAAATTGCGCATAGAAAACGGCATACCGCCATGTGCACAGAACACACCGGTAAACAAATCGTTGACCATCGCTTTCAGAGTTGAGAAAACACCCAACGCCTGCGGAGTCAATGCTGTGTTTGGATCGCCGTAATACATCGACAATCCTCGCATATCTTCGTTGCCCGGGCTGTTGAACAGTGTGTGAAATTCTTTCACTCCTGACTTTTTTATAAAATCGACCAAGGCTACATTATGGAGTTTTTCATAATTGTTATTTTTTTTTGCTTCACGGCAAAACGCAATAAGCGTGTTTTTAAAGATATCAGTAGCGGCTGTAGAGAAAAACGGCTGAGTTTCCGAACGATAATTTTCAAACAAGCATTTTGAGATTTCCGTCGCCATTGATTCCATCTCTTTTTTTTCAAGGCAACCTTCATCATTGAATAACTCAAGATAAATATTCCAAGGTTTTGCAATATTTTCATACTTTTTGTTATTGCCAATCACAATGTGGTTCGTGTTTGAGGGAGAACCGAACTTTTCGAAAAAATCTCCTTTGGTATCAAAGACGATTAGAATATCGTTGTCTGTCATATTTCTAACGATGCCGTCCACGCAATAGTTAATGGTGTTAGTTTTACCGCAGCCGATACCACCCAAAAACAGTATATGCTTTGACAGCATTTCTTCGGTAATGACAACTTGTTTACCGTTCTTGCCCGGCAGAACAATGATCGGTCTGGTCTGATCGGGGATCTTTGACGCCTTAACCGGTTCGCTCTTCAGAATTTTTCCGTATATTCTGCCGTGTTCAGTCAGCGACATTCTTTTGATCGCAAGTCCGGCATTATCGACAACAGCAGCTGCATGATGTTCAGCAGGCAACAACTGTCCAAAACCGCTAAAGTTCAGATCGTTATCATTCATAGACTTTCTCCCTTTGGACTTTTTACATACCCATGCCGCCGTCAACACCACCATCGATACCGCCGCCCGTATCTATGCCGTTACTTGTTCCGTTTGTGGTCGCTCCTTCCGCTACACCCCCGTCCATTGTAGACTGCACGCTGCTCACAGTTTCGGATTCAACAAGCATACCATCTTCGGTGTTTTGCGCCTGCCGAAAGTTTTCCATATAATTTAAATATCCCTCCGTCATGGTTGCAGTATTCTGGAGTGCTTCTTGCTGAGAAACAGAGGAATCATTCATTTCATGCTCATAAAACTTGTTAACGGAGTCCCTTAATGTTGTGTTTGCCTGATTTTCTGTCACTTTCAGGTTTGTCCAATCAATTTTAGACGACATTCTGTTCACCTTTCTTTCAAATATCTATGCCGCCAGCATAGCCGCTCGCCATACCTGTGTTTTGATCGTTTCCACCGCCGCCGGAGTCCGCTGCGACCCCTTGCTGAGAACTGTCCAGATAAGACGATACAGAAGATGCATCAAACGCAGTGCCACTATTTTCGTTTTGCATACCAATCTGCCCGGTATCATGTTGCTGTGCAGATGAATCGTTGGTCTGCATTGTTGCCGATATGCTGTTCTGCCGTGAAACAGCATTTAGATAACTTAACTGCATTTCATTTTTTACCAATACATCAATCTCTCTGCTGACATAATAATTCGTGCCGTAACGCTGGTTAACAAGCACAGTATTGATTTCTTTTTCTATATTTTCATTTCCAAAATACTGTTTTGCACGTTCGTGGATCACATCAAATCCTTTTTCTTTCATCACCTGACGGTTGTGATCAAACGATGATTCATTGCCGTATTTCGCAGCAAGAAATTCACGTATCTGTGCCGATTTCATTTCGGAAATACGGAATGCATCGCGTTCGGTAGATTGCAGGTAGTAAAGATAATACCCTGCCTCACCCGGTGTTTCACCGCTGAGATAATGCAGTCCGAGTACAGATCCATTTCCAGTGTTGACAGTCGAGACAGTGAAGTCATTTGCTTTATACTCGATTTCGGCTGTCTTGTTGGGTGGTGCGATTTCATTGCGGACGATCTGATCCTGAAACGCATGCAGATTTTCGTGGAATAATGTGGTCAGCGCACGCACATTGGAATCGGGTAGTTTGACTTCGACGAGTTCACCTTTGACATTTTTGAAAGCGACGCCATTAACGAAATGGTCTTCATTCAGAGTAATACCTTTTTTGCCGTTGGTCCCGAGCACGTTGACATCCATGCCCGAAGCGAATGAAACATCAGGTGCTGAGGTCATTCCCATACTTTTGGCATCTCTGTTAACAACTTCCTGACAAAGCTGCTCTTTTGTTGTCTTATCCATATTTTTCCAGTTTTGCGCTGTAAAGTACGAATAAAGGCGTTCATCTGAAAAAGCACTGAACCACGTTTGTTTGAAACCCTGATTGATCATAAACGGAATCTCCAGACATAGTCATCAGCAAGAGCGGGATTGCGGATACAGGAAGTCATTATATCCAAGGCAGAGAAAAATGCGTTATCCTCACGAATGTCCATAATCAGTTTGATGCTGTATTTCCCGATGCGAATATCCGAAAGTTCTTTGCCTGCAAGCCATTCTTCAACATTCTTCAGAAGACGACTGTCGGTCTGAGTCAGAATCCGGTCAGCATATTCTTCGCAGTAGGAAGCAGATGCATTTTTATTTTCTTGTCTGATTGCATTTAAAAGTACCACTTTGTTCATCTTTAACCCTCCTTAGGAGTGTCGGTAGAAATAATCATAAATTATTATAAAAGACAATTACTGTAAAGTCAACAAAGCGATGCGACACTGACCGACTTTGAAGTATAGAATAAAAAGGTGCTATTTTGTGCAAAAGCACCAACTGAGTAGATTGTCAAAGGCAATACGTTTTAGACATTAATTCAAGAAGGAAAAAACTCATACATTTTCGGGGACGATTATTAATAAGAGACACAATAAGTTGCAAATACTCTTCAGCAACAGAATCAAAATTGAATCCTTTTCACCATCTTAATTACACATAAGAGCTATGTTATCTTTCTTTTGCTGTTATGCTTGATATTATAATCCACCATCAACCGAAAAAAGCGGGGGAGGGAAAAAAATCTCTGTTTTTCTTTAGAATGAAAAAGGATTTTTGAAAAAACGACTCTCAAAAGAACAGTACAACAAATTTATGAACAAATACGTTAAGAACAGAAAAAAACACCTCCCGTAGTATAAAACTGAGTTGCCCCAAATTGCACTATCCACACAATTTGAGACAGCTGAGTTTTCTTAAGTTACCATAGTAAGGTATTTTTCTATTTCACGTTCTTAACGGATTTACTCACAGACCGCCAAAAACGGAGTTATTTCAATGAATAATCTTCAACTCAATCCACAGTGAGCACATAGGAACTTACATTCGATTTCTGCTGCAAATGAACTTCAAAATATTCTCCGTGAGACGGATTATTTATAGTTATCCTTTCGCCGCTGCGAAAATACTCGTCATACGCAATTCTCTCGCTCAGATAGTTGTATACAGAAATACGGAACTCGGCGTTACCTTGGCATTCAGAAATGGTCAGGTTGATACTATCAGATGAATCGCAATACAAATTATAAACATTACCCTGCCCGGTATATTCAACACTATCCGAAATGATATTACCACGTTCGATATTGACTGTTTCTTTCTGCTGACCGATCGTCATCTGGTATCCGCTTAATCCGTTTGACTGACGTAACTCAAGCAAATAAGTCGAACCCGCTTGCAGATCGCTTGCCGTCAAACCTTCTCCTGTGTAGCAATAGTAATCTTCTGCCACCGTTTCACCCAGCGAGTTAAACAGATAGATTTGGAATGTTGTCCCACTCATCATTTCGGAAACCTCAAAACGGTAGGTACCATCGCGGACAGGTGTAAACGTATACAGATTCCGCTGGGAATAGAATTCGATGCTATCTGTCAGCTCAGTGTTAGAGGATATATCCAATGTTGGCTTCTGGAAACCGATGTCAAGGTTGTAACTGCTTATGCCATTGTGCTGGTTGACAGTAAAGGTATATGTCTCACCTGCTTTCAGGTTGACACCAGTAATTCCCTCATTGTTGTAGCAATAGTAATCTTCGGCAACCGTTGCACCCAAACGGTCATACAGATACAGCGAGAAACAGGTACCGTTCATCATTTCAGACATTTGGAAACGATAGGTACCGTTCAGGGGCGGGGTAAAAGAATATGTATTGACCTGACCCGCAAATTCAATGCTGTCAGCAATAAATGTTGTTTCCGACAAATCAATGGCAGCTTTTGCATAATGCAAAGTCATATCATAATCGGTAAAACCGTTATTCTGACGGATTACAATTTCATATGTTTGTCCTCGCTTCAGGTTGTATGCAGTAGCGCCTTCACCGTTATAGCAGTAATAATCTTCGCCGCACACTGCTCCCAGAGAGTCGTAAATATAGACCGCCGGATAGGTACCACTCTGGACTTCGCTAATGTCGACCCTGTAATTACCGTCATTGATGGCGGTAAAATAATAACTGTCGACCTGTCCTTTCTCAGTCAGGCTACCGCTGTAATATTCCACACCGGCTTTTTTGGAACTGCCTATCGACGTCGTGTTTGCTGCAACCGCAATCATTGAGGGAGTAATGGCAGGCACGATGATATTATTTCCGACTTCATCCAACTGTGAAGATTTCTCTTCTTGCTTTTTTTCTTCAATAATTGCCACCAAATTATCCTTTTTTTTCACAACATCCTCTTTTAGATGTTCAACGAGCCCGGCAAGCATCGCACGATTGCTGTAAACAGCCGCAATGCCGACTGCCACCAGAACAATCACAACAGCGAGTGCAATCCATCTACCTCCGCCATTGGATTTTCCGGATGAATAATTGCTTTTATACGAATCTGTTTTTATATAAGTCTTGATTTTGTCGCCTTTGTAATCGGACGATTTGTAATACGAAGAACCCCTGTCATTCATTTTCTGATTGTTGCTGTAATCAAAGCCCATATTCATACTCCTTTTTAACTGTTCGCACAATAAAATACAATTACATAATACAATAAAATAGTATATTATGCAACCGAAATTTTCTTTTTTCGTACGCCTTTTTTCACTGGTTTCTTTTCTGTTTTCTACCCGCGCAGCTAGATATTCCGAAGGACACTGTAACATGTGTAAATCCTTACTGTCGTTGAAGCCATTCTCAGTCTGTCGAAAAGGTTGGGGTTTAAAAAATATGGGTTCTTTGCAGAAAGTTGTGGGATTATTACAATTAGTCAAACTACGGTTTATCGGGCAAGTAGCTGATCACGGTGGACGGGCCCGTGATTGACTTTATGATATGACAAATGCAGTCAACCATGGTTCCGTTCCCCAGATTGTGTTATTTTTTTTGCAACAGCAAAGAGTAGGTCTCGCTGCTGAAATAGTCTCCTGCGTCGATGCGCACATAGTAGTCGCCTGCTTTCAGTCGGAAACAGGCAGTCGCATCAGATTGATTCCAATTGACCGGCACCTGATTGATGACTGCCCCTGCGGCATCAGTAAACGGAAGTCCTTTTTCATCCATCGGGGTATAGACATTGCCGTCGACATCGGTCAGCGTCACAATCCATCCCAAACGGTCAAGATTGACTTTTTCATGGCTGAATGTGAGTCTGACATCCATGTCGGAAGCAATGCTGTAAACAAACCAGTCACAGTCGGTTTCAAGTCCCGCCTGCGTCAGCGAGCCTTTCACGGCATTACCAAACACAGCCTGCGAAGCCTTGTCGGAAGTGTTGTTCGGCTCGGCTTCAAAGGAACGGTCGCTTGCGTGCTCGATCTGTACGATATAGGGTTCGGGTGAGAAATAGCGGTTGTCGCTGTCGATGCACACATAGTAGGTGTCTGCGGCAACACCCATTTCGGGCGAAAGATTGACCGTATCCTTCCAGTCGGAGCTGCCCGAATAGAGCTTTTCACCCTCGGCATTGAACAGCGAGATGTTCCAGCCGATATATACTTCGCCGTCTTCGTCCTCATCAATAGCGGCATGGCGGAAGATGATCTTCAGTGAACCGGGTTTTGTGAGCGTCACGGCATAATAGTCATAGTCAATACCCTGTGAACGGTTGTTCATCATACCGTTGAACACTGCCCCTGCGGAAACGGGTGTTGCAGTTTCAAAGGTATCGTTGCTTTCCTGCTCGAATAAAACTGCTTCGACAGTGTCGACCTTGATAGCATAGTCCTGCGTGCTGTGTACACGGCCCTTGACGCAGATGAAATAAAGTCCTTCGCCCAGACCGACCTGCTCACCCGTAATGCTGCCTTCGGAGAAGTCTGCATTGTTAAAACTGAGCTGATTGAGCGCCGCATCATACAGATAGATCTGCCAGCTGACGGAAATCATGTCCATGGCTTCATGGATCAGTGTGTAGTTTGCATAGCCGTCATACGGCATGCGGAACAGATACCAGTCTTCATCCGTTTCCGTAGACGTTTCGTATTTATTGGACGAGCCTTTCATCGCATAACCGGGATACAGCTCGGTAAAACGTGCAGGTGTATCGTTGGGTTCAATTTCACGGTCGACTTCGGCGGTGAAATCGGCAAGCACGGTAACATCATCACGGCTGAATGCGCCGCTTTGCTCAAGCACAAGGCGGTAGACACCCGGCTGCACGCCGATGAAAGCAGATGTAACAGATTGTGTTGCAACGGAAGATGTCAGAATGTTCAGCAAACGGTAATCGGTCGAACTCTTTTAAATTTATTTCTTCCACCAGTCGCTTTGATTTTCTGCCTAAGAAAAATCGCAAGCATGAACCTACTGTCTTTTACGATCTCTCGTTTCGCATTGTTCGCTTTAAACTGTCGGACAATTCTTACGAAACGGTCATCACGAATCTCGATTCCGTTGTTTTTCCTCCCTCAGAATTAAAAAAACTTTACAATATGCGTTGGGGCATTGAAACATCTTTCCGTGAGTTGAAATATACTGTCGGGCTGGTACATTTTCATGCAAAAAAAGTGGAGTACATTTTCCAAGAAGTGTACGCCCGACTTATCATGTACAATTTTTCAGAATTGGTTACCTCGCACGTAATCATTCAAAAATCCGACACAAAATATGCTTACAAAGCAAACTTTTCTGTCGCTGTACATATTTGCAGACAACTTTTTCTCGGTAATGTATCTCCACCC
>JAZNCO010000055.1:0-27041 GCA_045587645.1 Acutalibacteraceae bacterium
TTTACTATTATATCAGGAGGTTTCTTCTTTCCGTTAGTTCTTTTTCGGGCGGCTTTGAGCTCGCCCGTTTTTGGCTTTACTAAAGTCTTCTTTCACCCCCAGTAGAACTGGGGGTTTATTTCCACACCTAAAGGCACCAAATACAGATGCCGCCCTACAAAAGTAAGGCGGCATCGTATTACATATCCATCAGTCAAACACAACTTCGCGTCCGCTTTCGGAGCTGTCGTAAATGCCCTGCATGATGTAGGAAGTGAGAATGGCCTTGGAGATATCATTGCGGGTTCTTCTCTGTTCGATGACGGCCTTTACAAAGTCATGTACCTCGTCTGCGTGCATGGGGTTGCGTTCGGAAACAGGCTCACAGTTGCACAGCTTGCCGTCTTCGACATAATACAGCTTATAGCCACCGCAATACTGCAGACGGATGCCTGCCTTGTCGCCGAGGAAGTCGATGTAGGTTTCGTGCTCACCGACATTCTGTGCCCATGCGCCTTCGAAGCTGACAACGGGGCCTTCGGTACGGATCAGACCTGTTACGGAGTCGTCAACGTCATAAGTGCCTTCGGGATTGTAGGTGTCTTTCGCCCACATGGATTCAAAGACATAGTCCTTGATATTTTTGCCGAGTTTGCAGAATGCAACACCGCTGGCGGTCAGGGGTTTGGGGTCACCGCAGCAATACAGAATCAGGTCAAGGTAATGCACACCCCAGTCGATGAGGGCACCGCCGCCGGAAGAAGCCTTGGTAGTAAAATCACCGCCCAAACCGGGAATGGAACGGTGTGCACGGAAGGAAGCGAAAACATGATAAACCTCACCGAGGTCACCGTTTTCAATGTGCTCCTTGATCTTGTTGACGGCATCATTGTAGCGGTTGCAGACACCGATGGCAAGGATTCTGCCCGTTTCGTAGGACACCTTTTCCATTTCCTTGGCTTCGCTGAGAATGCGGGCGGCAGGCTTTTCGCAAAGAACATCCTTGCCGTGCTTCATAAAATCAATGGAAATGACGGAGTGCATGTCGTTGTGGGTGCAGACGGAAACGGCATCGAGGTCGGGATCATCTAAAATTTCGTGATAATCATAAATTGCTTTGCCGCATTCGTAATTTTCCACGCAGGCATCTGCCTTTTCGGGGATAATGTCGCAGAAATACTTGATTTCACAGTTTTCATCTGCCATATAAGCGGGAATGTGGGCACTGTTGGCAATGGAGCCGCAACCGATGACGGCTACTTTGATTTTTTTACTCATTTTAATTTACCTCACTTTTTGATTACTATATTTCGTTCCCCTGCATGGCTGTCGAACGTTAACAGCAGTGTACGGGATTTTTCACAATAAACGGATTCTTGCTTTTCACCGTCCAGCAGGACGGTTGCATTGGCATACGCATCGGGCACACGCAGGCGCATATAAGCTTTAAAGCCTTCCGCCCCGCGCACGGTCAGATTGATCGCATTGTTCTTTTCTTCCATAGAAAGCACACGCACACAGGTGCCGATGATGCGAAGCTCTTCATTTTCTATGCAACCAAAGTCAAACAGCAGTCGGCTTTCATCCGGCCTGATAACGACCTTTTCACAAACGGCAAAATCGGGGGTATACATATCTGCAAATAGACCGTCAAGCTCAACATCCCTTGCCGTATCACTTTCGAGCAAAGATGCTACAACGATGTGATTGCCCCTTCGGACAATGAGCTTGTTGTCCTCAACCCATTTTTTGCCGAGCAATTCTGCTGCGCTGTGGATGGTCTGCTTATATTCGGTTGCAAGGTCTTCACGGATACAAAGATGCATGGGATTGAGATTACGGATGATGACATGCCCCTTGCCGCAATCGTAGGTGCCGTCGGCGGGATTTTTCTGCAGACCGAACAGTTCAAACAAGTGCTGTGCGGGGGTGTCGTACTTCCCTGTCCACCAGGAACGAATGGCGTGGAACGGATCGCTTCCGTCACCGACATACACAAGCACCCCACCGTTCTGTACCCAAGCACAAAGCGCATTGTTAACATCGGGCGACAGCGGTTTCATGAATTCAAAACTCAAAACAAGTAGATTGTATTCATCCAGTGTATCAGGATAACGGCGCACGTTATCAAGAAGTACGGGACGAACCGCAAGACCGTTATTGACAAGCGGCAAGGCCAGACCGTAAAACAGCGGAAACGCATTGGATTCGGCAAGTTGCAGTTCTTCCGTTTTTTCTGCCGTGCCGTTTGCAATTTTGCGGATGATGGAATTGGTCAGCTCCTCGTTGGTGCGCAAGACCGTGCCGACTTCTTCTTCGGGCGCACAGCCGTACAGATCATCGGTAAAGGTGCGCTGATACAAAGCCGTGTCGCTCATGAGCACACCGACACGAAGACTGTCGGTATTATCGGCACATTCAATGTCGCCGAGGGTTTGGAACATGCCGTTGAGCCTTGTTTTGTATGCGGGCGGAATGGTGACAGCATCGGGGGCATCCTTTGGGTATTTGCCGTGCATGATGCGGTCAGGCCACGGACAGATTTCAAAATGATTGATGTGCGGATGCAGCAGCGATGCGGTGACGGTCTTATAGTAATTATACTGATAATCGTTCCAGTCAAAAATGGGGTTGTCTTCAATGGGATCGTGCAAAAACCACATTCTCTTACCTGTACCGCGCACAAGCTCCTGCATAACACCGTATTCAAGGTAAGCCGTTTCAAAGGTGCGTTCTTTGAGAATGCCTTTGTAAATATTTTTTTCTCTTGCCGTGCCTGTCCAGACCTGGGCAATGAAGCCATCCACACCGGGAATATCGGCGAGCATTCCTTCGGGGCTCATGATCTTCCACTGTGTGTAGTTGAGAAGACTGTGGGTCGGGACATAAAAACGGACATCACGGTTATATCTGACTTTTGCATATTCTTTGATGTATGCACTGACACGGTCAATGGTGCGGCGGTAGAGATAGGCTTTGAGCTGCGCACAGCGGTAATGTGCATCCACACTTGTGTGCTGTGCCTGCCACGGTTCGCGGTAATACAACTCGTATTCCCGCTTGAACGCTTCGGAATAGCCGCCTCTGTCCCAGAATTCGGGTTCTTCCACATGGATGGCGACAACACCTGCATCGACGGCAATTTTCAGTTTTTCGCTCAGATAGTCGGCAAAGGAAATGGTGGGAACCATGTAAGGGGTCATGGGGCCGTGGACAATTTCGTTGCCGAAGCGGTCCTTCTGCCATTCGTCCATGTGTTCTCTGCCGTCATATTCGCCTGTGAGGTAATCGACATATGAACCCCACGAAATGCCCGTCATCAGGTGCGCAACATAGCCGTTGTCAACATACTGCTTCACACGCTCGGCGGTAGATTCGTTCAGGCGGTAGCACATGCAGAAGTCATTCTGAAAATCAATGTGCGGTTCAAGCGGCAAACCGTTCTGATAGCCTGTGCGTTCTTCCTCACGAGGTCTTATAAAAGCCATAATGTCACCTCTTATTTTTCAAGACAAACGGTGTAAATATAATCGGATTTCATATCGTCGGGATTGATTGCAGGGAAAATAAACTTCATGCCGTCTTCTGCGGCGGCAATTTCTACGTTTGCATCACAGCCGAGAAGATGTGCTTTGTATGCAGGGTCAAAGTCAAGGTCAACGGTCTTTTCACCAAACGGGAAGCCTGCAAAGAAGACATAAATTTTGCCGTCTTTCTGCGTGTACCAGACTTTTTCGAGTTTGCTCTTTTTGAGTTTGCGGGAAGCATAAATACCTTCACCGTTGACGGCCAGCCAGTCGCCCATCTGTTCAAGGCGTTCCTGCATGATAACGGGAATGGTGCCGTCTGCATTGGGGCCTACATTCAAAAGGAAGTTACCACCTGCGGCAACAAGGTCAACAAGCAGTTCAATGAGTTCAGCGGCAGACATATAGTCTTCTGTGGTTTCAATGCGGTTGACACCGAAACTTCTGCCGATGCCTCTGCATTCTTCAAAATAACGAATTTCCTGAATTTCTTCTGCACTCTTTTCTTCATCAACATTGCCGACAAAACCATATTCTGTAGTAAAGTTGCCGCCGTGGACACCTCTTGTTTCCATCCCCCAACGGTCATTGGGTACAATGAAATCTTTGACACTCGATTCATTATACAGCCACTGCAAAAATTCTTCGGAATGCCACACACCGGAAGGATACAGCCATTCGCCGTCAGTAAACAGGGTGGCAGGCTGATATTTTTCAATCAGTTCTTTGAGCATGGGATGCAGGTGTTGCAATGCATACTGTTCAGGATCTTTTATGCACAGCGGATTGAACCATTCGTAAACGGAATGATATACGCCGAAGCGCACGTCCGTTTTATCACAAGCTGCTTTGAGCTCTGCGCAGAAATCACGGTGCGGGAGCAAATCAAAAGAATTCCAGTTCCACGCATATTCTGTGGGATACATACAATAACCATCATGGTGTTTTGAAACCAGATTGATATACTTTGCACCTGCTTTTTTAAACAGGCTGACCCATTCTTCGGCATCAAACAGATCGGCTTTAAAATCTTTCACAAAATCTGCATACTGAAAATTGACTCCGTAATTGCGTTCATGGAATTTCCATGTTTCGGAGTCCTTATCGTTCATATTCCAGCCGTACCATTCGGCATAGTCACCTTTTTTGGCGTATCCCGGCACGGAATAAAGCCCCCAGTGAATGAAAATGCCGAATTTGGCATCCTGAAACCATTGCGGAACAGGTCTTGAATCAAGAGATTTCCAATTGCTTTCGTATTTCACAGTATACCCTCCCATTATAAAAAAATCTTTACTTAATAAATAACACATTTTGCACAGAATTACAAGATGATTTTTAAAATTTGCTGTTGATATTGACATAATTTTTCCGTTATGATAAAATAATTTAGAATATGGCAAAAAGAGGTGCTTGGATTTGAAAGAACTTAATTTTTTTGTGATCACTGATACGCATTACTTTGAACATTCGCTCGGCTGTTGGGGCGAAGAATATGAAAACTTCATGGACAATGAGCAGAAATGCTTTGCGGAAACCGCAGCCATCAATGAAGCGGCTTTTGAATATCTTGCAGAAGACAAAAGAGCCGACATTGTGCTGATTGCAGGCGACCTTTCGTTCAACGGTGAAAAGGAAAGCCATGAGAGTTTCTGCAACCTTTTAAAGAAACTCAAAAAAAGCGGTAAGGACATTTATGTTGTAACGGCAGGCCATGACTTCAACGAACATCCCTTTGCATTCAACGAAACGGGCAGAATCGAACCCGAGGGAGTGGATTTTGAGGATCTGTATGATTATTACAAGGACTACGGCTATAAGGATGCCATTGCGTTCAACAAGGAGCATCTGTCCTATGTAGCCGAGCTTTCAAAGGATGTAAGACTTCTTGTGCTTTGCAATGACACAAAGGACGGAAAAGGACTTGCCTATGACGAAGACTTCCTCGAATGGGTGGAAGAGCAGGCAAAAAAAGCGAAAGAAGACGGCAAGATGATGATTGCCATGGAGCATTATCCCCTGTTGCCCGGTCAGCCGCTGTTTTCACTCATCGGTGATGCCACGCAGAAAAACGGCAAGGCTTTGGCAACAATTCTTGCCGACAACGATGTGCACCTCATTTTCACGGGACACATGCACAACCAGAGCGTGAATGTGCATATCACCGAAAACGGCAATAAAATATGGGATGTCTGCACGGGCTCGCTCATCGGTTGCCCTGCATTCATGCGCCTTGTGACAATCAAAGACGAGCGAACGGTTGAAATTGAAAGCATTCCGATTCCCGAATTTGAATGGGATAAGGGTGGCAAAACGGGCAAAGAATATATGCAGGCGCAATTTGAGCGCATGATCCGTGTGCTGCTGACGAGCATGGTTGATGACCCGAAGCGCGTGATGCGCAAGCTGCGGCTTGGCGACAACGATACACTTGCCAAGGTGATCACATTTTTCGGCAAGGCGGTCAACGGCTGGTCGGTCGGCAAGGTGGCAAAAATACTTTGCATCAAGGTGGATGACAGCATAAAGGATATGCCGTTTGCTGAAATTGCCATTGAGCTTGTGCGCAGTATTTTTGAGGGAGATCAGCCCTTTGTGGCAGGCACACCCAAGTGTGATGCCGTGATCGGGCTCCTCAATCGCTTCCGTCCGGTTCTTGACAAGGTGACGGTCACAACCACATGGGGAGAGCCCGCAAATCTGTATGATATCATCAAGCACACCGCAGGCAACTACGGTGTTTCGGACAACAACTGCACGCTGATTTTAAAATAAACCAAGACATAGAATAACCGCACCGGGAAAATCCGATGCGGTTTTTTCTTATTATATAGGAAATTGCTCGCGTTGTGAGCAATTTGCATATAACAAAAACACCTTTTCGCCCCCAAGATTGGGGGACGGGGGGTGATTCGTCGAAGACGATTATTTATTATCAGATTTTATAAACCGAGGCTGCGGCGCAGAATAAGTCTTGCAATATCGGCAGACAAGGAACTGCTCATCAAGCCGCAGGCATTGATTTGTGCGTCTGTGATGTTTGTTTCCAGCCCGACACTTGCACGCAATGCATATCTTGCATCGGCAGAGGTCAGATAACCGTCGCAGTTTACATCATACTGCACAAGCAAGGTTCGTTCAAACTTCTGCTCATCTTCGTAAAACACCTTATACACACAGCCGGAATAAATGATTTCATCATCCGTCAGCAGCGTACCGTCCGGAGCGTAAACACAGATATCGGCATAGGCATTGCAGACCGTATTATTTTTAAAATCGGCAACGGTGCTGCCCTGAGGAATATACCAGTTCGTTTCATCACGCACCCAAGGCTCGGCACCCTCGGTCAGCTCTTCAAAGCCGCGGTAATCGGCAAGATCACAAACTGAATCAACAAGATAGTACGATGCGTAATTTCCGTTGTATTCATAATAAAGCCAGTTATAGGATTCGATTGCAAGACCGGTCTCCCCTTCGGCAATGCAGACAAACTCAAAAGGCACTCGCAATATCGTTGAAAAACTGCTGACATAGTCCTGCGGAGCATAGAAAATTCTTATTTTTCCCGGCTCAATCAATTCATATTCTGCGTTCCGATAGGAATACCATACACTCTCTTCCTCAACGATCTCTTTCGGAACCGGTTGCAGCACATCGGGATTATACACCATAATGGCTTCCATACCTGAAACAGAATGAATCTGTCCGATACCGACAGTGACTTCAACGGTACCAAAGGGTTTCTCATCATATTCGGCAACATCGGTATTCCATGATGTCTTAAAAGAAAGATATCCGCTGACACAGGGAACTATTATTTCCTTTCCGATCTGCGTTGTGGTTACAACCTCAAAATCATCAATTTCACCGTCGGCATCAAACAAGCGGATGCTTTCAAAAACAGGGGCAAAACTGACCGTACGATCCGTTGTTGCAAACATGATATGAGCAAAGGGATGCAGCTTGCCGGACAGCGGTGCTTGCAGTGAGATCCGATACGCATCTTCTTTTACAACCGAGAGCGTTGTGTTGGTGCTGTTGACGGAATGAGAATAATCATATTCTTCTGTGTGGTCATAATAATCAAATATCTTCCTGTCAGGATTCGGGTCATGCTGAATAAAATTATCCTCATGCATCACAATTTCACATTTTTCAAAATCGGGGCAATTGAGCACCTCCACATGTACATAAGCACTTCTTGCAATTTCAGCTGCTTCATTCGCCAAATAACCCTGCTCGTAACGGATATGAACCACGGGGTTGCTTTCGGTTTCTGTTTCTTCTGCTGTGCCGATTACGGCAAGTGCAAAAAGCATACAGAAGCATAAAAGCAATGAAACAATTTTTTTCATTTTTGAAACACCTCTAAATTTATAATTAAAGCAAATTATTGCTACACAACACCTCCTTTTTATTTTATGATTTCATCCTCTGAAATCATCCGAACCACCTCCTGATACCTTATATTTCCATTATAATAATCATCTTCATTTTTGTCAATAAGCATTTATTATAAAACAAATCACGATTTTTCAACACCGCACCGGGAAAACTCCCGATGCGGTTTTTTGCTTTTTATATGACAGCGTTTATGCATCCAACCCGACAGCACGACGCAGAATGGTGCGTGCAATTTCGGCGGTAAAATCATTTGCAGCGGAAACACCTGCGGCACGGCACTGTGCATCGGTTGCAGTGTCAAGACCGACTGCAAAGCGCAAAGCCAGTCTTGCATCCTCGGCGGTAACAAAGCTGTCCCCGGTAAGGTCATATTGCACAAAAGCTATCGTTGCGGTAAAGTTATCGATGCTTGCGTCTAACACAACATCTTCAACCTCACCGTCTGCAGTTCTGAAAGACACCAATTCAACGGAAATGTCCGTATCTCCTTCGCCGATGACCTTAAAGCAGAACGGATTAAATTCTTTTTTCAGCAATCCGTAGCCGTTATAAGTGCCGATTACGCTCAACTTGCCGGGTTCGGTAACCGTGCATTTGGTTGTATTTCTGACAACAGCAATTGATGTAAACGGATAGTTCTCGGAATACTGCAAGACATCCGGATTGTAGCGGATCACCAGCTCGAAGCTTTCGGGATCCGAGCAATTTTTGACTGCAAGATTAAAGCAGACATACTCACCGTCAGACAAGGACTCCCGATGGCTTATAATCTGCAAAGACGGCCGCCCCAACGCTGCGGCAAAAGTACAGAATGAAAGCAGCAAAGCAAAACACATAAGAACGGAAATCATTTTTCTCATAGCGATAAGCTCCTTCCTGAATCATGTACAGTTTTTATTATTCGTTAAATTTTTTCAACAGTAATTGTATACTGCCGCAGGACTTCACCCGTCCATGCGCAATGCAGCTTAAACACAAAAACAAAGGTTCCTTGGGATTTCAGGTTAATATAAAAATGCTGTGCCACGGAATCACCCGGTTTAACAGGCTCTGCAGTGATATACGAAGTTCGTTCCACAGTTGCAACTTCACTATCAGGAGCAACGGTGCATTCCCATTGATACATTCCGCTGCCTGCGGTCAGAAAAGGCTTGATAATGACAACATCACGAGATGTCTGAACGGAATCCGCATTGAATTGCTCCATGCCGACACTCGCACGCAGAATATTTCTTGCACAGCTGCTGTCTATGACACCGCTGCCCGACAGGTCGGCGGCTGCTCTTTGCAGATCATTCAGTTCTTCAAGTCCGACAACCGCACGCAAGCACAGTCTTGCATCCTCTGCCGTGATCAGACCGTCTGCATTGAGATCACCTTTTTGATACAGAATAACGGGTGCCAATGCCTGTTCCTGCTCTTCACCGATGGCATTTACAGGGATTATACTGATTACAACAAGAAGCAGAATCATAAAAAAAGAAATATATTCTTTCATAATAAATTCCTCCTTATTCAGCATCCGGTGCTGTGTAAATTACAAATTCCTGCACGGCAACCTTTTCGCCGTCTGCGGTGCCGTATTCAAAATTAAATCGGTAGTTTCCCGGTGAAAGCACCGTGCCGAATACTTCCTCACACTTTATGGTGAATGAGCCGCCCTGCAAAGGATAATGGACAGATGCAATTTCTACAAACCCAAAATCTTCGGCAAAGGCAACACGTTCCCATTTTTCGTCTGTTTGCTTTTCTACCGAATACCGCGGAGAATAAATAACACCGCCGGTCTGATTTTTCCATTCAACATGAATTGTCTGTTCAGGTGCCTGTTCCACCTGAATGTCCATTGCAATTTTTTCAGCGCCGAACGAAAACAGCATGGCAAAAACGGACAGCAAAGCGGCAAAGATTTTTTTGATCTTTTCAATCAAATTGTTCATTACGAACACCTCCTTGCTTTCATCATAACACAAGACTTGTTTTGTGTCAATAGTTATTTTGTGTGACATAATATACATCTTGACAAGATGTCCGTTTTCTGTTATAGTAAAAAAGACAAAACAAGAGGAAAAAAATGAATGCAGAATACAGATAATTTTAAACGCGGTACAGTGGAGCTGATCGTGCTGAGTGTGCTGACACAAAAGGATATGTACGGGTATGAGCTCGTAAAAACCATCAGCGAAAAAAGTGAAAAGAATTTTGAGCTGCCCTTGGGCACGCTTTATCCTGTTTTATACAGATTTGTAGAAAACGGGTTGATTTCCGACCGCGATGAGGTGGTCAACAAGCGGCTTCGCAAGTATTATCATCTTGAAGACAAAGGCAGAGAATACTACAACAAGTTGTTGGAAGAATACCAAAAAGTGTCGATGGGTGTAAATCTGATTCTGAAGGCGGTGAATGAAAATGACTGATGCATTGAAAAAAGAACTCAGCGGATATTACAGGCAGGTTGAGGACTTGTTGCTCTGCGACCGCAAAAGCAAAATAGTCTTTCTGACCGATCTGAAGAATGACATTGATGAATTTGTGCAGCAGGATCCCGAAGCGGATCTTGACTGCATTGTGTCTGCATTCGGTTCCCCTGCCGAAATTGCCGAAAGCTTTTTGAAGAATGCCGACATTGCAAGCATCAAAAAGAAAATGAGTGTTAAAAAGATATTGCTGTTTGCCGTGTTGGCGGTAGTTTTGGTGTATATCATTTTTGTTGTTGCAAGTTTCATTGATGTGCATACGGAAGCACACGGCTATTATGAAGAAGGCATTTTGCAGGCAGGACTTCTGCTGACGGGAGGAATGGGAATATGAAACGGTTTTTGGTTTTTATTCTTTGTTTTGTTCTGTTTTGCGTATCGGTTGTTCCCTGCTTTGCCGCGACAAACAACATGCAGA
The DNA here is from genome assembly GCA_045587645.1 of Acutalibacteraceae bacterium. GTDB lineage: Bacteria > Bacillota > Clostridia > Oscillospirales > Acutalibacteraceae > RUG806. The sequence goes on from JAZNCO010000055.1 coordinate 10,806, forward strand.
TAGAACAAAATGAAGACGGATCATTTTTTATTATCATTGACGAAATCAATTTTACGGATTCAGATGATGATCTGCAGGTTCCGCCAACTGTTCAACCTGATGAAATACCGCCGACAACACCCAATGATTCCACAGTTTCGGAATTGGGCGGTGGCATGAACTCGCTGATGCAGATTCTGCAAAAAATTATAGATGCCCTCAAGCGCATGCTCGGACTGTTGAACAATCAAAAAGAAGCAACCAAAACAGCAAGCAATACAAAATACATTTATTACTATTCTGCCGATTCGGAATTGTTATGGCATGCACAGTTGACGGGAGAATTTGCTTATACAAGCACCTCTGTATGGTGCACAAATGCTGCATTTGATTTCAGATCACTTGACAGCAATTGGAAATTGGATGATTACACCTGCAAGGAACAAAATGCAACCGCATCGGTCACCTTTTCCGTTGTGCAGAAGTCTCTCGGGGTGAAGCTGCAAACCATCACAAAAACACTCACGCTGACCTGCGACACCAACGGCAGGGTAACTTGAATTAAAGAATAATTTGCAAATCCCTTTTCACCGCACGGATGGTGAAAAGGGATTTTTTATTGTCAAGAAAACGGCTTCGCCGTAACGCGGCGACCGTTTTCGATTCGTCCATCTCCGAGCACGTGCAACGGGCGACGGAGGGACATATAATTTTATTTGCTTTATAGGAACGCTGTTTCCTATAAAGTAAAAAACCACCCTGTTTAAACAGAGTGGTTACACAAAATTCAGTTCTGTCTGTAATCCGCAAGGAAGTCGCCGAGGTCGCGCATGGCCTTTGCCATCTGCTCGGGCTCGGGCAGCATAACAATGCGGAAATGATCGGGTGTCGGCCAGTTGAAGCCTCTGCCGGGGATGATCATAACATGCTTGGAATGCAGATAATCCATTGCAAACTGCTGATCGTCCGTGATATTGAAACGGCTGTCGAGCTTGGGGAAGATGTAGAATGCAGCTTTGTTCTTAACGAAGCTGACACCGGGAATCTTTGCAAGCTCACGGCAGCAGGCTTCACGCTGTTCATACAGTCTGCCGCCGGGTACGAGCATGGCTCTTGTAGATTCGGGGTCGTTGAGGGCAGCGGGAATGACCAACTGCATGAGTGCGTTGGCACACAATCTCATGGCGCAGAGAGCGCGCACACCTGCAATGAAGTCCTGTGCCTTGTCCTTTGCACCGGAAATAAGCATCCAGCCGCAACGGAAGCCGCAGACGATATGCGATTTGGAAAGACCGTTCATGGTGATGCAAAGCAGATCGGGGCAAAGGGTTGCAGTGGAAACATGCTCCAGATCATCCATGACAAGACGGTCGTAGATTTCGTCACTGAAAATGACAAGATTATGTTCTCTTGCGATTTCAACAATCTTTTCAAGCAATTCCTTGGGATACAGCGTACCCGTGGGATTGTTGGGGTTGATGAGGACGATGGCACGGGTTTTGGGAGTGATTTTCTTGCGGATATCGTCCAGATCGGGATACCATTCGCTCTGCTCATCGCAGATGTAATGCACGGGCTTTGCGCCTGCAATATAAACAGAGTTTGTCCACAGTGAATAGTCGGGTGCCGGAACAAGAATTTCGTCATTGTAATTAAGAAGTGCGGTCAGCACCATGGTGACAAGCTCGCTGACACCGTTGCCGATGAACACATCATCAGGGGTGATGCCTTCAATGCCTTTTGCCTTGTGATAAGCGCAGATGGCTTCACGGGCATCGGGCATACCCTTGAGGTCGCAGTAAGCAACCGCCTTGTCGGCATTGTTCAGCAGTGCATTCTTGACACTGTCGGGCATGCCGAAGCCGAAGGTGGCAGGATTGCCGGTATTCAGGCGAAGAACATCAATGCCCTCTGCGCGCATTCTGTTGGCCTCCATAAAAACGGGACCGCGGATATCGGAATGCACATTCTGCAGTTTATCGGATTTAAAAATCATATCCATACTATTCTACCCCCTTATGAATTGGCAGCGAGTGCTCTTTCAAGCCAGATGGATGCAATATCCATAGCGGCATAAAGACCTTTTTTCTCGCTCTTTTTGACAATAGCATCACGCGGACGGACATTGGGATCGGTGTTGAGCAGCTGCACAAAAACCTTATCGGCAATTTCCATATCACCGACGGTTTTGGTAGTTGCAACCTGCATCATAATCACAAAGGGATCATAGCTGTTACCGTAATACAGTGTTTTGCCGCAACGAACCAAGGGCTTACCCTTATAAGTAAACAATTTTTCTGTTTTAGCCATTTTTTATTCTCCGTAAGATTCAGAATTTTTCATAAAATCATTGAGCATCATGCTCAGCAGCTCATATCGGTTAATACGGCGGACAAGACTGCGTGCATTTTTATTTGTGGTGATATAAGTGGGATCCTCGGACAGAATATAACCGACAATCTGACTGACGGGATTATAGCCCTTTTCTTCCAAAGCGGAATAAACCGTGCTCATAATTTCACGCACATCGGCTTCATTCTTATCAGCAATATTGATTTTTCTGGTCGGATCTTTTTGGTTGTTCATGCTGAAAGCACCTCCGTATACAGATATTTATGCTATTATTAGTCTATTATATACGATTCACAAATAAAATACAATACCTTTTTTCTATTATTTAAGAATCAACAACATTTTTATGGAGCAAAAAACCTGTCGGGATAAAATTTACCCTGACAGGTTTTTCGTTTATTGCTTTATTTTTGCACAGGAATGGTGTCGTAAGGACTTACCAGTGCTGATGTCCGCATTCGCAGAACTGATTCTTCTTGAACAGTTTATTGAAAACACGGATTATCTTCCAGAAGAAGCCTGCGATGCCGCTCTTATGGCAGGCATGATCACAGATCTGATACTCACAACGGTCGCAATAGCCGTCGGCATCGTTATCGGTATGACCGAGTGCAGGAATGGCTTCGGTGTAAGAATGTGAGCAATCGCTGCAAGTATATACTCTGACACCCTTTTCCGTGCAGGTTGGCTCGGTACGCACCGCATCTGTATACTTGTGACCCTTTGCAGAAACAAATGTATCGTTGTAAGAATCACCGCAGACCGAGCAGGTGTGGGTTGTGTAGCCTTGTGCCGTGCAGGTCGGAGCAACCACAGTATCCTTATACTTATGACCGAGCTTATTTACAGCACTGTCGGAATATTCATTGCCGCACATTGCGCAGGTGTGCACGGTGTAACCGTCCTTTGTGCAGGTGGGAGCAACTACCCTGACACCGGAATAATCATGACCGTGTACTGCACAATACTGAGCAGGAATAACAACACTGACAGTCACATCAACCTCGATCGTGTTGTAGTTCGCGGTATCGGCAGGTGTGTAGACAGCCTTGCAGGTTGCAGTGCCTGCTGCGCCGAGGATTGCATTGCCGTCTGCCCATGCAAAGCCTGCAGGCAGTGCAAACTCGCTGAGCTTATGACCGGTAACAACATCAACAGTCGGTACAACAACGGTCGGATCTGCCTTGATGACCGTGACCTGAACACTGATTTCTTCTACAAGATAGTGTTCGGTGTCTTGGGGGGTATAAACAGCGGTGAAGCTGTTGACACCGACATTACCGACAGACTGCGTTGCATCCTTCCAGACAAAGCCCTTGGGAAGCACGATACCTGCCAGGGTGCTGCCGTAGGTTGCGGTCAGATTTGCAGGAATTTCAACATCGTTTCTGTCCTTTGCCACAGCCGTGAAGGTTGCGGTATAAGTGATATCGCCTGCTGCAGGAGTGACGGCAGGTGTCCATGCATTGAATACATAATATACATCTATATCACATGCCTTTGCAAGCTCACCGGTGTAAACGGGTGTGGTGTTGTAAACATAGCTTTCACTCGTTTCAACGCCTTCGACATTCCAGGTCACGATGTAGGTATTTGCGGTATAAACAGCATTGACGGTAATGTCACTGCTGATGCCCTCAAAGGAGGTTACATCCCACTTAGGTACTGTCTGATTGTAATGCTCGCGTGCGGGAACAGCAGGAATATCGGTCAGATCATTGCCGTAAATGACAGTCTTAACAATATCCTCACTGCCCTCTGCCTTGAAGGTTACGGTGTAGACATTGGGAGTATAAACAGCATTCACCGTGATGTCACTGCTGATGCCCTCAAAGGAGGTTACATCCCACTTAGGTGCGGTCTGATTGTAATGCTCGCGTGCGGGAACAGCAGGAATACCGGTGAGGGTATCGCCGTATTTTACGGTCTTGACAACATCCTCACTGCCCTCTGCCTTGAAGGTAACGGTGTAGACATTGGGAGTATAAACCGCATTGACGGTAATGTCACTGCTGATGCCCTCAAAGGAGGTCACATCCCAATAGGGTGCGGTCTGATCGTAATGTGCACGGGCAGGAACCTCGGGAATATCGGAGAGGGTATCGCCGTATTTTACGGTTCTGACAATATCCTCACTGCCTTCTGCCTTGAAGGTGATGGTGTAGGAATCCTTCAGCAGAGAGCCGGTGTAGGTAATTTTGGTAATCGGGAACTGAACAGGTGCCTGTGTCCAGCCACTGAAGCTTCTGCCGTCTGCAGCTTCGGGAGTATATTCGGGCACATCGTCGCCATCCATGATCACGAATATTTTTTTGGTGGTTTCGTCGAGGTATTCGTCATACAGTTCATAAACAACCGTGTAGGTTGCAAAGCTTTCCTTGAGAATTACGCTGTCAGCGATGCTTGCATCCACCGCACCGTCGGTAACATAAGCGATATCCGCAGAAAGCATTTCCTCTGCAAACGCGGTTCTGTCGGCGGCTGCCATGTATTCATTCTGTGCAATGGCAGGCTGATACTCGGCTTCATAACGCAGCACATTGGAACGGTTGCAGACTTCCTCAACATATCCGAGTCTTGTTGTGTAATCAACACCCTCATAAATCTGGGAAAGTCCGTTCAGGGATACGCAATCGGCATAGATGCTGTTGAAATTATCATCCATTTCAACTGTCATGCTGATGACCTCGGTCTTGTTCAGCATCAGCCATCCGAATTTTTCGAGCGGATCGGAAAGTGCGGTGTAAGCCTCGATCTTGCCTTCCAGTTGCAGTGCAAGACCTTCCCCATCCGTCTGCTGACCGGTAAAGGCTGAACCGCCGATTCTGGCAAGACGGTTGCGGATATTGTTAAGATAAATCTTCAGAGCAGGCTTCTGATCGAAGCGATAGAACTGTGCTTTTATATCCTCTGCACGATTGGCCCAGGTAGCCAGAAGATCGTTATATTTTGCAACCAGGCTGTCAAATGCTTCAATCTCATTCTGCATTGCTGCCATGACCATTGCATCATTGTTCAGCAGGTTGTTTGCCATGGTATCGGCAAGACTTACGCTGCAGGCATAAGAAACTGCAACGGAATGATTGTACTTGTCGGGATCGGCAGGAATTTCAATAATGACTTCTTCGTCTGCAAAGGCTTTGTCAGTGCCGTCTGCAGTTGCCTTTGCGGCTGTAAACACTACAACAGAGCCATCGGGCATGGTATAAGTGACAGACGGTGCGTTGACGGTGAGAACATCCTTTTCCTGTTCAACGGCATCCTTCGCATACGCACTCTTATATTCCCATGTGAATGCAGGCTCGTTGAAGGCAGCAACCAGACGGGCAGCCGCGAACTGACTTGCATCGGTAAGAAGCTGATCGGCATTGAGCTGCGTGCCGGCAATATGCAATACGGAGGGCTGCGAAACAGTGGCAGCAACACCGAGCAGAATGCTGTTTTCAACATCGACATGGCAATCGTAATAAACGCCGTCGCCCTTGGTGTTCTTGACAGCATACATGCCGCACAGCACGCTGTTCTTCAGCGTGACATTACCGTATTCCACATCGACCGCATTACCGACATAAGCGGTATTCTGGGCATCCTTTGCGCCGAGGATATAGCAGTTTTCAAATGTCACCTTTGAATTTTCAGTGACAAGCACACTGCAGTTTTCTGCAGAAACAACATCGCTGACCTGCGGTGCGATGACTGCATTCTTAATGGTTACGGTTGCACGGTTTTCAATCAGCAGCGCAGCCAGATCATCCATATTTGTGATCGTCTTGCCGTTGAAGTCGATGGTGCAGGAACGGTCAATCACAAGACGGACGGGCGTATTGTCATCATACTGCCAGGTATAAACACCGTCAATAAGTTCAATATCTTGCAGGCTGATATAATCAAGATTTGCATGCAGAACAATATCCGAAGCAGGCATGGTGCCGAAGGAGTACGCATTGTGCGGATAATCCTCATACCAATAGTTGAATACATAACCGGGAACATTGACCTTTTCTTCGGTTGCTGCGATAGCGGAATTGAAAGCAAAGCTTTCGGTGGTAAGCACATCATCGTTCACCATGAAGGTGATGGTATAGGTATTGACATTCCACTTTGCATACAGCACAAGGTCACCGCTTGTTGCAGTATCCGTTGCCGTGATGCGTGTTCCCTGCGCAAAGTCTGCGGTAGTATACCAGCCGTCAAAGGTGTAGCCTGTTCTGGTGGGTTCGGCAAGCACAACCGGCTGTGCAACGGTATAGCCGTTCGGATTTTCCTTTGCGTTCTTACCGCCGTTGAGAACATAAGAAATGTAACCGTCATAGTTTGCATTCATTTCAAAGGTGCTGCTGATACCGGTTGCATAGCTGCCGTTTTCGGTGGCAGTGCCGTCAAAGTAGACAGACAGCAAGGCATCTGCGTTGGCAGTATCCTCGTAGTTCACAAGCGCAGAGAACAGACCTGTTTGTGTCATTGCATATTTCAGCGCACCGGCGACCTGCTCCATGGGCTCATAGTATGCATCAAGAGCCGTAAGACATGCGCTGAATTCTGTTTGTCTTTCATTATAACATCCGAAGTATGCATGATTTATAAGGGATGTTGTAAATCCGGATGCCGATATATATTCAGTAATGGCAACCGTATCGGTGAGATTCATGACAGCGGATGTAAAAACAGTCAGATTCTCGCTGAGTGAAACAATTGAGGTTGCGAGCTGCGTCAGCAATGCGCTCAATTGCGCACGGTTATTCACATTAGCAGCCAAAGCATCCAGCTGCGCAAGCGAAGCATAAAGCTGCGGCAGAACACCCTGTGCACCGTAGTCACCGGTACGATAAGATGTATGCAAGGAATTCCAGGTAGCAGCAGGCAGTGAATCCTGCAGCTCTGCCATCAACTCTTTCATGGCTGTGTCACCCAGAATCGTTGCTGCACGAAGCAAATAGGTATTGATTACCACAGGTAAGGTTGCGCGATCCCACATGGCAACCCATGTCGGATCATCAGTTTTATTCTGGCCGATCATATCCGGATAGTCGGGATGATATTCAGGCACAAGAGTCTGTCTGAGAGGACAGTCGATATGCAAGGCATCGCGCTCTGCAAAGCCTTCACGCATGTCATAAAGCATGAAGTCAACAACATCTGTCAGCGAAGCTTCCAGCTCCTCAAACAGGAAGGCTTCGTTGATCATTGCGGAAAGCATGCCGGCAAAGGCAGCAACCTGCGTTTCCTCTGCCGTGTAAAGGGCTGCAGTGGAGTCTGCAGTGAAAACAAGGTCAAAATCACATTTAACAACATATTCCGCATCCGGATCAGATACCGTGAATGCGGTATTGATTTCGCCGTTTGCATCAAGGGAAACAGCATTTGAGCCGACAAGGGTGTCGGTATCGGTGCCGTCTGCATTATGGGTTCTGACATACAGAGAAAGATTGGTCGGAATCCAATTGTAGGTATCATCCGAAACATCATCAAGCACAACATTGACGCTCAATACAGAATTGTCATAACTGAACTTTGTATTGTAGGTCTGCGCATTGGCAACAAAGAGATTGTTGGTGGAGGCAAGGTTGGTTGCCACGGTATAGTTTGCAGCCTGTGCGGCATTTTCGAAGAAAATGAGCTGATAGAATTCAATCTCCGTACGAGTAGTAATGGTAAATGGTGTTGTAATATATGGATTGGTATTTCTTCGTGCCAACGGCCAGAAACAGAAGGTATCAGCAGAACCCTTCCATTCCGTCGGGCTTTGATTCAGAGCATTGAAAACATCTTGTTTTTCATTATTGCACACATATGTACCGACACCATACTGAGAATTGTTAGAAACATTGTTAACCAGTGACGGATCCACTGCAACATACGGCCAGCAAGTACTCTTGGAACCTGCGGTCCAGTTATATGTTACAAGCAATGTTTTATACTTATCGGCATCGATCGGTTTATTCAGTGCAAGATATGTTGTCGCAACATTGATTTTATTGGAAGAGCTTGCGTCATACGTTACAACGGCACAATCTTTTTCCTCGTCATAAGAAATCGTCATATTACCGACAACATCTGCATTTGCAAGCTCGCGTGCTGAAACCACATAGCCGAGGCTTGACATCAGAGCCTGCTCAAATGCAACACCCTCTTCGGTTCCGAGATAGGATGCACTCTCGCCTGCCAGAAGATTGGTGGTGTCCACAAATACCGAGCCGTCTGCACCGTAAACATTTTCCATGGTGGTGATCGAGCCGAGCAAGCCTTCCAGATGGCCGGAGGCAATGGTGATGCTGCCGCCCTTGGCTTCTTCGCTGTCGGTATTGTTGACGGCATACAGACCGTAAAGATTTGCATTGTTCAGATAAAGCTCTGCGCCGTTGGTCAGCTTGACAGCAGAGCCTGCCGTGAAGGTGGTGCCGCCGTAGGTTGCGGTTGCGCCCTTGACGGTCACATTGTCAAGTGTGACTTCACCACCTGCAACCTTGATAGCAGGAATATTGTCTTTGAGAATATCCAGAAGAACGGGATCTGCCAGCTCATGCTTTGAAAGCTGGGTGAGAACGGTACCGTTGGTGACGGTTACCTGACCGTTTGTAACACGGATTGCAGGAGAGCCGTCTGCACCGGTCAGGGTGCTGCCGTTCAGATCAAGAATAATATCCTTTTCGATGGTGACAGACTCCGTCAGATCACCGTCCTGCACGACCAATGTGCCGCCCTCGGGGGTTGCATCAATCTGATCCTGCAGAACATTATCGATAACACGGATACGGCAGGAGGCCTCCGCCTTGCCGAATTCGGTACGGACGGTAATGGTTGCATAACCGGGACTCTTGGCTGTTACTCTGCCGCTCATATCAACAGAAGCAATGTCGGGATCGGAGCTGGTAAAGAAGTAATCCTCAAAAATACCGTATTGGTTATTGTTTGCACTGTCCTGATTGATAAATTTTTCATCGCGATAGCCAAGTGCAAATGTCTTATTGAAATCGACATTCTTCGTCTGACCGACAGACATGACACCTGCCGAGCAGGTCAGCTTTAAATTATCATAGAATGTAAGATAGAAAGAAGCCTCGCCGAGATCACCACGGAAGCAGGGATCATCATTCTGCGCCTGCATATCGTTCAGGTCTGCAATTTGCCAGATAAGAACACAACGCAGCGTGTCAATGTTCGCCTGCTCGCAAGCCTTCGTAAGATTCAGCGTTGCGACACCTTCTCCGACGGTGCCGCCACCGGGCATTGCCTCTCTGAATTCAGCATGCGTGTAGGCTCCGTTTGCCTCATAACCAACCACAATATACCAGATGACCGACAGACAGCCTGCATCCGTTGTGGCAACATCAAGCAGCAGCTCATCTGTTTCGGAATCGATATAGACATCCATACCCGTCACTTCGGGTGGCGTGGTATCATAGGTTGCAACGAAGGAGAAGGTATTGCGCTTGTTGTTCTGCTCATCTTCTTCTCCGTAATCAAGGAATACCTCCACATCGTAGCGGACGGTTGTGCCGTCGGGAATTTCCTTGCCGGTGGTCTGATCAATGCCGTCAAAGCCGAACTGATCCTGATGGAAGTAACCGCCGTTGATCACACCGACAGAATCACTGTAGTAATAAGATTTACGCACATAATCTCTGGATTCTGTTGCATAAACTTTACCTGTTTCAACATCGGTTACGGTGTAACGGATTGTTTTTGCATTTCGCAGCAGGGCAAGCTCTGCGCCAATTGCATCAAAATGAAGGCCGGTTTCGCCACCGAAGGTATTGCGCACAGCCGACTGATAGGTAATGCCGTTTGCATACAGTTCAAAGGGGCTTGTGATGTATTTGGAAGCAAAACCAAGCGGATAGTTAATATAAGTAGCCACCGTGGCATTGGAGCCGTCATAAATGGAAACACCCGTAGAAACATCCATCTGCGGATAAACGGTTCTGCCTGAATAAATATCGTCCCATGTACCCTCATCAAGGGCAGGAGCCATGGTCCAGTCGCCGTAGAAGCCCATATAAGGAACGGTCAGATCGGGCTGCCCTTCGGTTTCGCTTGTGAGCATGATGAAGCCTTCCACATAGATGCCGTTTTCAAAGTTTGCATCCATGTAAGTCTTGGCTTCTTCGCCGAGGGTTACAGTGACCGTCACGGAAACGGTTTCGTTTGCAGGAACAACAATGCGGTTTTCTGCTGCATCAACAACAACCGTGCTCATGTCTGTCAGGTCATAAGGCAGACCGGACATGAATTTGATATCCTTCAGTTCATCGGTATAGTACACTCTGTCGGCATAGGCATCGACATAATTGATGCCGGTTTCAATGAATGCATCAGCCTTTTCGGAGTCAATACGCTGTGTCAGGTAGCTGACATCCTGAACGGTGACCTGTTCGGTCTGTACGGTTGCATTCACCTTGAAGGTAAGAGGCATTGCAGAGTCGTTGACTACATTGAAGCTGAGTGTGTAGACACCTGTTTTTGCCTTATCGTCACCCATATCGATTTTGGGAGTAACACTGCCGTCCACCGTAATATGTGCAAGAGAGGACAAGGCAGCATCGATATTGACAAGACCTGCACCCTGCTTACGCGGAGAATATCTTACACCGGTTTCTTTTTCAACAACAGGCACAGCCGTGCTCATCATAACAGAGGTAGCATAGTTCTTTCTTGCCTGCTTCATAGCCTGTTCATCGCCTGCATGGTCAACGGCATATTTCTGCGCAATCAGTGCCGCAACACCTGCAAGATAAGGCGAAGCCATGGAGGTACCGCTCATCAGACCGTATTCACCGTTATTGCGTGTGGAATAAACCACACCGCCGTAGCCGGTGATTTCGGGCTTCAGCTTCAGGTCTGCCGTGACACCCCAGGATGAAAACTCGGACATGGTTCCCTTGGAAAGATTTTCAACAAGAGAAGCATCCTTTGCAACGAAAAGATTATTATCCGTGCTCACATTGGCATGCAGGAAATCACCGTCTGCCTTGGAAATAAACAATGCAGGAATGCTGACACTGTCATTTTCAGCCATGGTGATCAGAGAGCCCTCCGAATGGTCGCAGACAATCAGACCGATTGCACCGGCTGCCTGCGCATGGGATACGGTTTCGGTAAAGATCGCACCTCTGCGCACAACAACAATTTTACCGGCAACACCGCATTCTGCTGCATAGTTTTTGAAATCGGCAGATTTACCCGTCAGCATATTGCCGTCGCTGTCCTGCAGAACGGCATACTGCACCGTTTCACCAAGGTATTTTTCAATATTTCTGGAAGCATCGGTTGCATTGTTGGTATAGGTGATCTTTCTGCCACCGACAGAAAGGAATCTGCCCATATACTTATTACTTGCAACGGAAGCAACCGCAAGGTTATCATCATAAGATGCAGGAGAATTGATAATACCGTTATCGGGGTTGGAGGCAAGCGCAAGGTCATTGCCGTAAAGTGAGCCGTAGGCAGCAGAATAGTCATTACCTGCGGCACAGGCAACAACGATACCTGCCTGTGCGGCTGACTGATAGACAGCTTCTACTTTGGGATAATCACCGGCGTAGGTAAAGCCGCCCCATGAGCCGAGCGAAAGGTTGATAACATCAACACCGAGTGTAACGGCATCCTCTACAGCCGCCATGATATCGGCTGCATTACCGGCACGTTTTTTGCCGAATACCTTCAGAACAACAACCTGTGCTTCGGGTGCAACACCCTCAAACACAACCTTGCCTTCTGCATCCACGGCGTAGCCTGCTGCAATACCTGCAACATGCGTACCGTGGTCGGTCTGATCGTCATTATTGTGCGATACATCGAGAGAGGTATCTGCATAGTTGAACACAAACGGAACCTTTGAAGAATGATAAAAATTATCAACCGTCATACCGGTGGTATTCTTGTAAGCATTGATATTTTCAAGAACTGCAGAAATATCACTTTTATCAAGCTTTGCATTGCTGACTTCATTTACAAATGCTTCATGTGTCAGATCCAGACCGGTATCAATAATGGCAATGGTGGTGCCGCTGCCGTCATAAGCAGTTGTGTTGTCACTGCCTGTGAAATAGTTGTCAGCCAATCCGGCTTCCTCTTCGGCAGAGGTCGGAACAACACTGTAAACAGGAGCTGTATAAACGGATTCAACACCGTGAACAGCCGCAATTTCATCAATACGGGATTTTTTTGCAGTGATTGCAAATGCGTTTGTGATGAGCGTGTAGGAATAGAGCACCTCCACATCTTCACCATCAAAAACATTCTTCTCAATACGATTCTGCACAGATTCCTGGTTTTTCTCCATGCGATACTGTGCCCACTCTGCGGAGGTTGACAGTTCACCGTCCGATACAGCATTTTCAACCGTGTTCAGTATACCCTCGGCTGACAGCTGCACAATGACCGTAACATCCTCTTCCCTGCCTGCCACAACATCAGACAAGGTGGTTTCGCCATTGAGAATGGCAGCAATTTCTTCATCCGTCAGCGCATAGTCATACTGCTCAGAAATCGAACGCAATTCCTCTTCCGTATAAACAGGTGCTTCGTAAACAACACTTGCCGCAACAACAGGAAGGCTGATACCGCACACGGAAAACAGCATCAGGATGCAAAGTGTTAAAGACAGAATTTTGCGGAATTTATTCATTACATATATTCCTTTCTTAATACCTGTTCAACAGAAATTTAGTCTGTTATAACAAACTCAAACTGAATCTTAATGACCTCATAGGTAAGCTTTGCAGCACCCTCCCATGTGGTTTCATTTTCAAAAACGATGGGACAGAACTTATTATTCATGGCTGCACAGTCTGCAAGTGAGGTATTCTCGTTCACGGTAACGCCCATCAAAATAAGCAAATCATCAATAAAGGCAAGTTCCTTCGCCTCAGTGCCGATCGACGAGGCAATATCATAGACAATGTCTGGTTCATTTGCAACATAGCAGGTTTTCAAAAGCTCTGTATTCGTCAGTGCTGTTTTCAGACCGGTTCCGCTTAATGCAATGCTCAGCTTTGTTTCACCGCTACCGCAGATCTTTATTGTAATGGTGTTGCTCATCGCATCATAAGAATCTTCAAAAACAATACCGTTTTCATCCGACAGCTCTAACTGTTCAAGATACTCGGCTGCGGTGGTGCAGCGGAAAAGCATGTATGTAAATGCATCTTCACCATATACATATTCCGCGACTTCTCTGTTTTCGTTATTTCGACCGGGCAGATAATATCTGAAATCATTTTCGCCATAAGGAGAATTATTTTGTCCTCTGAAGTAAACAACAAAGCCGTCCTGCAAAATAAACGGCGTATTAAGATCACTGCAGGCAATCAGAATGGTATTGAATTCCTCTTCCTCTTCAGTCAACAGTAAGGTGGTCATGATCGCATCGGTATCGAAAAGATACAATACAGCACCCTCAAGAAGTTCAGTCAGATCAATAATTGCTGCATCATAACCGTTTTCGGCTGCAACCGATGCGTAAACATGATAAATACCGAATGAGTCGGGCTCTGTTTCTGCAGTTTCGGCAGTTTCGCCGTAGAGATAAGTAACAACAGCATCCTCTGCAGTGCAGGTGATCAATGCTTCTTCCGTTTCAGGGTCATAAACCTTGCAGCCAAGGTGAATTTCGGCATCACGGACGGTAAAATCATTTGCCGTCAGTGTTTTTCCGGGCAAGGCTTCCTCGTAGGTATGGGAGGAATCATTTTTGCAGGTATATACAGTTTTATCGCCCTGCACAACACCGTCATCCCAATCATGACCAAGTGCGGCGATCGTCTTATAAGTAGTGTAATCACAACGCGAGCAGGTCACATAAGCCTCATATCCACCCTCGGTGCAGGTTGCTGCCTTGCCCTCGTGGGCAATTTCATCATGACCGAGTGCAGGCACACGCATACCTGTGCTACTGAGCTCTTCTGCACATCTTGCGCAATTCACAACAATATCATAAGAGCCTTCCTGTGTACAGGTCGCTGCAATTACATTTGTATAAAGGTCTGCACCCGGCTCATGTCCGAGTGCAGGGATTTCTTCTTGCTTGGAAAGAATTGTGTTGCAGACTGTGCATTTCACACCGTCTGTCAGACCGGGTTCATCGCAAGTGGCAGAGTATCCGGGGATCATTTCCTCTGTATGGGCAGTATAATCCTTTCCAAGGTCAATCACAATGTTAATCTTTTCATAGACTGTACCGTCGGCAGGAAGCTTTTCACTGTCAGTATTGACCGCAACCTCAACGCTCAACAGCAATGTGCCGTCTTCCTGAATGAAATCACCAATCTGCAGATCACCGAATTCATTGGTAATGTATCTGGTCTTGATCTGCTTGAGGAAGGTTTCATAAGTGCCGAGACCCTTGAATTGTGTATCCTTCAGAACATCAACACCGTTGATTTTAAGCACTTCGATTCTGTCAAGTGCGTTGTTGATAACTTCGGCTTTGCCGTCAATTTTTGCAAGAACCGTATTCAGGCGGTTCAGATTCTTTTCGGAGAAATGCTCTGTCCAGTCAACAAGACCGAGGTCAGTAAGCAAGCTTTTGACCGTCATGTCGTTGGTCAGAATCTGATGAATGCTCAGATCCTTGCTTTTCAGAATCGCTTCTGCCTTATTTATAACCTTTTGGGGCATCTTTACGGTAACGGTGGTTTCATCGCCATCGTTGGTCATGCTGATATTATCGGCTGCTCTTGCTGCAAGCTCTGCAATCTTATCAATATATTTGCCTTCAACAACGATTGCAAAGGTAAATGCTTCTTCACCGAAGCCGATATCTGCACCGATCTCCAGTTCAACAATACCGTTGTTTTCAGCGGTCAGGGCTGCCATTTTCTTAACAAAGCCGAGCGCATTTGCAAGGCCGACTTCCTTGATGCCGCTGTTGACAAATTTTTCATTTTCAAATACGGTCACACCGTCTGCCTTGACATAAACAATACGGTCACACTTTTCGACAAAGAATTCAGCAGCCTTGACAGCAGCTTCCTTGACACCGTATGCAAGCGCCAGAAGATCATTTTCATCTTCAACTGCATTTGTGTTCACGGTAACAACAAAATCAGCTTCCGTTTCATCGTATGCGGCATTGCCTGCATTTTCACTGTTCTCTGCAACCCATGCGTTGAATGCATCGGCAACAAGAGTAAGATATGCAGCATCAGCAGCCGTTGTCTGCTCTTCATCACAGTTGACACAAGCCGTAACCTGAACACCGCTTGCTGTCAGCTTGCGAGAGATCTCAGTTGTTTCATAGGTGTGACCGAGTGCAGGAACAACCTCCTGTGCAACAAAAACTCTTTCACATACCGAACAGTGCTCACCGGCTGTCAGACCGCTTTCGGTACAGGTTGCTGCAACCGCTGCATCAGTTACGAGCTGATGATCGGGAAGCGGATCGAGCTGCACGGCAAGTCGGAGAATTCTTCTGGCATCCTCTGCCTGAATCTTACCGTCACCGGTCATATCCGCTCTTTTCTGTGCTGCCTCGTCGAGCTCTTCAAGATCAACGGAAAAGCGCAATGCAAGTCTTGCATCTTCAGAAGAAACTCTCTCGTCATTGTTGACATTGCCGAGCAGATAACAGCATTCATCGATCGTTACATAGTCATCCGCTGCAGCAGCCGGAATCATAAAAGCTGCAAGCATAGCTACGACAAGCAACATCTGCAAAAAATTTACCTTTTTCATAATTTTCCTCCTACTTATATATAAGATATTTATGTTACCACATTCATAAAAAACTGTCAAGAAGCAAAATGAAAGAAAAAAAATGACAAGTGTAGAGTCGTCAATGATAGGTGACACTTTTCTCAAAAAAATATGATGTTGAAAATTGTTTCCTGAGCCTGAGACAAAAAAAGGATAGAATTTGCTCAAAGTAGCCACCGCCGAAGGCGGCTTGACCTTGATTGATTGAGC
>JAZNCO010000056.1:0-64861 GCA_045587645.1 Acutalibacteraceae bacterium
GGGGGAGTCAATCATGGGGACGGCTACTGTGATTGCCACTACCATTTTTCAAAAAAGGCAATCGCAGTACTGTCCCCTGATTTACGACCACGCACAAATTTAAACAAAATAATACAAATAAATATCCAAAAATATCGCCACCAATCAGGGGGACGGAACCATGATTGACTGCTTTTGTTGTATCATAGAGTCAATCACGGACACCGTCCCCCTGATTGGCTACACCCCGCTAAACCATAATTTACGCTTCTCTTTTCATCAGACTTTCCGCTTCTGCCAGTGCCATTTCTGCTTCCACATCGAAGCCGCGTTTTTGCAGATGATGCGCAATTTCCCTGTATTCATCGGCGGCTTTTTCATATTCGCCAAGCTTTTCATAAAGGCAGGCCTTGCAGTATTTTTCGTCGCAGAAATAGGTTCCGATCTGACCAGCCTTATCATAATACCGCATGGCTTCGTCGTACTTTTTCAACTTGGCACAAATATCCCCGCCTAAAATATACAAGATCCAATCTTCGGAAAACAGACGGGTTGCATCGTTAAAACAATCATACGCCTGCACAAAGTCTTCTGCATAGATGAGCGTTTCAATGTAAAGTTGCCATGCACGGGGATCATTTTTGTTTTTTTGCAGATATTCATTCTGCATGGTAATGATCTCATCTCCTTTGCCGATGGCGAAATAAAGAGAAATGCGGCAAGAGCACGCACGGTAATAAGAGTGCAGATCCTCCCCCGGTCCGTTTTCAACAATGCGGTCAAACCATTCCATTGCTTTTTCTTTGCAGTCCTTGAGCATAAAATAATAAAGCATTGCCACATTCCATTCATCGGCAACGGACAGTTCTTTTTCATGCATCATCTTTTTAAACTCGCCCAGTGCCTGCAAAAAATCGGCAGGCTCTTTTGTTTTTTCATACACGGCGGCAAGACGCTGTGCATAATTTTCATACGCAACGGTATTCTTTTTGTAAAAATCGTCCACCGTCACGCCGTACAATTTTGCAAGCAAAGGCAGCGTCAGCACATCGGGCAGGGTTGTACCGCATTCCCAGCGCGACACCGTTTGCGGATTGACTGCCAACCTTTCTGCAACCTGCTCCTGTGTCATATTTTTGGCAAGGCGGAATTTTTTCAGATTCTCACCGAATATTTTTTGCATTCAAAAAAACCTCTTTTCATAAATATCGGAAGCCTTCCATGCTTTGAGTATAGCACGGAAGGCTTTCATTTTTAAGGTCTTATTTTATGTACAGACTCTCGGTTTTTGTTTATTTCTTAAAAAGAGAGTTGAATGCGTTTGCCGTATCGTTGACCGTGCCGTTCACACTTGCAAGGAAACGGGTGAAGAAGCTTTCAAGCTCAGTGGGGGTGGTATCCTCGATCACACCTGCAAACACAAGCTCGGCACGAAGATTTTCAACCGCTGCATCCCATTCAGCGGTGACGACCACCGTCTGATTCAACTGCTTGTTGATCTCCTTGACGGCATCCTCAATTGCCTTGGTCTGCGCAATGCCAATGGTGGACTTATCGGCTGCTTCCCATGCGGCAAGATAGAGATTGACGGTGTTGGTCAGTCTGCCCTCGTTGAACTGCGGATAAACATCGGGACGGGAATAAACATCGTTGATGTTTTCGTCACACATGATGTCAAATGCAAGCTTGAGAGCCACATCATTGAACGGCAGTTTTTCGTGTGCCTGATTCTTGATGTACCAGGTTCTGCAGGGCAGCAGACCCGTTGTTGCATCGGCATTTCTGTCGGGAGAAATATGGTTGTGGGTCGGGTCGGAGCAGTAGGTGCCTGCGGCGACATAATCGTCTGCAAAGGCTTCACCGGGAGCAGCAAAGGTTGCACCCATGGATGCGCTTGTTGCATGGACGATACCGTCGCCGTTGGTGGTGTCATATTCTGCGCAAAGCGGGAACATGGTACCGCCGTAGCAGACAATGTCAAACACCTTGCAGCCTGTTGCCTGCAATTTGGCAAGATTGTCTGCAAAGTTTGCACGAGCCTTGTCATAGGCATCCACTTTTTCGAGAATTTCGGGATATTCGCCGCTTTCAAGCCATTTTGCTCTGCCTTCTTCATAATATTCGGCAGGACACAGCGCCCAAAGAATGGGGGTGGGCACAATGGCGGTTTCAACAAGGCTTTCGGCAAGGCCGCCCAAAGCGGATTTGAGCACATCGGTCGGCAAGATGCGAAGCACCACATTCAGCAGATAAGAAAGCCAGCTGTCGCCGAGCAGAGAAACAAGGAATTTGTTATAGAGCATATCATCATCATTGAGGATGCTCAGGTCGCCGACAATCAGGTCACCGATGATGGTCGAACCGTTGAGTGCGGGAATAACAAAGACCATGCGTTCAATAAGTTCATAATCTTCGGGATATCTGTCAAGGTAATTGACCGCAATGGTACCACCGAGGCTGATCGGGCAGATACGGACAGAGTCAGCACCCGTCTGCGGCAGAACCACATCGTGGATATAGTGATTCAATTTTTCGGTTTCATACTGCACATCGCCGATGGAGTCATAGCCGAAATAATAGATATTTTCTTCACCGATAATCTCGGCAAGTCCCTGTAAAGGAAGCAGATTATAATAATATGCCTTGAGTTCATCGGTCATTTCGCTCATGGGATATTCATAGCAAGGCACTTCCACGGGAGTGAGATAATTACCTTTGTTGTCCTTATGAATCGCATAAAGGGCTTCATAAGTTCCCTTTTTCATGGCTTCCGTCAGCCCCATGTCCTTGCGGAACAGAATGGACATGAGCATTTCGGGCAGGGCTTCTTTCACAAGTGCCATCACATCAATTTCAAGCGGCCAGCCGTTGATGTAGCCGCCCTTGCCGTCTTCTTTCCATGTGCCGTCTTCATTGAGCACATAGGTGTCATTCTGGCTCATGCCGTGCACAATGACAACGGGGGTGTCGGTGTTGTAGGCAGGCTTGTAGCTTGCAGCCGAGGTCGGAATGCAGAATGCAGACAAAACCATAGCCGCACACAGAACAATGCTTACGATTCTTTTGAGTTTCATAGTTTCCCTCTCCTTTTTTGCACTTTATTACAATGCACTAATGAATTATAGCACAACTGCCGCAGGGAAACAATAGCAGAATTGTAAATAATTTAAAAACACAGAAACAATTCTTTTATTCTATTTCAATTTTAATTGTCTTGATCTCCCACGGGCGGAATGTGAGGTGCTTGCCGTCGGCGGGGGATTTTTCGTTGCCGAGCAGGTCGGTTTCGGCTGTGACCTTGCCTATGGAGGGGATGTAATCTGCTGTGGCAGGGTGGTCGGCAAAATTGCAGAATCTTGCAAGCAGATGACCGTTTTCGGGATACAGGGCGGTCAGCACAACGCTGTTGTCGCGGTCATTGAAATCAGCGATTGTAAGCTCCGTGCGCTCGCCGTTGCCTTTGGCAAGGGTAGCAACAACAGGCGGGTAATTGTAAAGCATAGATTGCTTGTGAATGTCGGTTTCGGTCGTATCTGCTTTGAACGGAAGAAGTGCAAATTCATCCTCAAACACACCGTCGAGCATTTTGGTGCCGCACAGATACTCATTGGCATACAAAAGCGGAATATGCAGCTTGTTTCCGCTGACGGCACTGCCCATACAGCCCTTGTTGAAAACGGCAAGACCCTTGCTTGCATCACGCAAGGCCACCCAATAGGTGCCCGACATATAGGTTGTTGCATTGAAAGATTCTTCGGCAGAAACGGGGGTATCGACAAGAATGAGGTCATCGGGATACCAATAGGCTTCGGGCTTGCGAAGCTGGCCGTCCCATTCAGCGAAGCCGAAGGGCACATCGCGGAACATTCTGCGGTCATTGTTAAGATTGAGATCTGCGACAAAGCAGAGCTTGTCTTCATGGTGGTGGCCGTTCACGGTCAGCGAGGCGGGTCTGCCCTGGGTGATACCGTCCTGCCCGACCTTGTTGCCGTGGATTTCAAATGCTGTTTTGCAGTCAATGCGGGCAGAAAAACCGCAGAAACGCATTTCAAAACGGAATTTGACAGCGCCGATATTGCCTTCATGCACGCAGACGGCACTATGTGCCGTGGTTTCGACCGTCCATGTGCCGACACTGCGGCAATCTTCACCGTCCACCCACGCGGTCAGCAAAGCACCGTTTTCATTGCCGAACAGCATAGCATCGGTTTTTCTGTCCCAAAGACCGACAATGCCGTTTTCATTCAGGCGGATTTTGTAAACAGGGGTCAGCAGTTCGCCGTCTTTTTCATTATATTTAAACTCGGATGTGGTTTCGTTTTCGGTTTCTTGCAGAGCAAAACTCTTTGCCGTCAGCGGCGGCAAAGTGATGTGCACATAGGTATTATTTTTGCCGTCACAAGGAATCTGCACCCATGTATCTGCCGCAAAGGAATGCGGATTGACCGCCAACAAAGAATCATTGTCCTTATGTGCAAAGTGTTTTGCAAGATCGGCAAGCGATTTTGCAATAACGGAATCGGAATGCTGCAAGGAAGACGGAATAAACCGTCTTGACAAATCGAGCAAACCGCAGATGGTGACATCGTGATGCTGTGCGGCAAGGATGTATTTCCACGCTTCCTCGCTTTCTTTTTGATAAGATTGTCCGCCGAGAAGCACCGAAAAGGCATTGAGCTTTTCACCCTGCAGGGCATTGACCTCACCCTGTCGGCAACCGTTGAAAATTTCATTGCCGCAATAACCCCACGGCATCTGGGTGTGGAAATCATTGTCGGTCATTTCTAAGATTTCGATTGCTTCGCCGTAAAGTGCAGGCAGGTCTTCAAGAAGAACATATTCGCAGTCTTCTTTGTTTTGCGTATAACGGCTGATTTCTTCAATATCCTGCGTCAGATCGTCATAACGCGAGCACAGCAAGGGGGTGTGTTTTTGGAATCTGCCCTGAAAATCTTCAATTTCATAGCCTGCATTGCGCGGCCAACGGGACAAAATCCAGTTATCGAGCGTTGTGCAGTTAAAGCCTCTTCCCTGCTTGTTATAGGTCGGTACGGCAGGAACGGCAGTGCCGTCCTTACCCACCCAATTGCCCCACGGCACATCGAATGTTTTTGTGTAGCCGTAGCCCATGACATGGGAACGCAGAATCGCCGCGGTATAACCGACGCCGGCAATCAACTGGGGAATCTGCCCGTGCAGGGCAAATTCGGAAATGCAGTAAACGGACGGCTCCGCACCGAAATAATCCTTATTGGCACGCACACTGTAAGTCAGTTGCCGCACATTGGATTCTTCGGAAATAAACATCGACAGCGGCTGGCCGTAGGTGGTAGCCCCCAGCCCGCATCTGTCGGGATATTTTTTGAGCAATTCGCCGATCATTTCCACCACTTCGGGGTCGCATCGGCTGAATTCATCAAAGGCGAAGGATTCGTAATCAAGCCCGATCTTCAGCTTCGGATTTTCTGCAAGCCATTGGTCAAGCTTTTTAAGACGGGGCTTGACCTCGTCCTTCCACAAAACATAGCCGCCATGGTCATAAGTCAGAATATAAAGCGGTTGTTGATTCACTTCTCTCTCTCCTTTTTCAAAAAAGGGATGCAAAAAAAACAAGTTTTTCACATCCCGTTCATATTACATCAGCAAGATCCGTTTCGTAATCCTTATCGATCAGAACGTAATCTGCATTATATTCTTTTGCCAACTGCAAAATCCGTGCATTGTCCAGCAAAACACTGTCCATTGTGCAATCCGAATCATCCAGACGGTTTTCGATGACATTGGCATATTTTTTAATATCGTCAAAATGATTGCGGATGTAGTGTTCGCTCATGGCAAGGCAGAGAAAGCGGATGTGCTTTGCGTATTCGTCCGTAAAATCATTTGACCAATCCAAGGGGATGTAACAGCCCTCGACAATCAGATTCTGCTTGTTTTCGATGGCGGTTTTGATAATTTCACGCACGATCGGCCACAGATATGCTGTCAAATCGCCGTCATCACTCAAAGGGGTCAGCTGCGTGTTGCCGCTTCTGATGAGCCCCATTTTGAGGTGATCGACGGACAAAAAGGGAAATTTATATTTTTCAAGTAATTTCTGTGCAAGCGCCGTCTTTCCGACATGCGATGCACCCGTAATCAGGATAATCATAATTTCGTTTTCATCAATGCATCAGCAGAAAGCAAAGAAGCAATGAATCGACTTCGGCTTCCGTCAAGATTCCGTTTTTCATCAGAATAAAAAGCTCATTTATCCATTGCCGTCTGCTTGTTTATATGGTCAGTCTTTATCGGCAGCACAACAACATACTTGATCATTCCGAGAACGGCAAACAACAGACCGGAACAATAAAAAAGATGCTTGCTGCCTTTCTTACTTTCATCTCACAACTTCCCTGCATTATTGTTTGTAGCTTATTTCTCCCATATCAACCGGTTCGGATCTGTATCAGCGACTTTCTTCCTGCCGCTGTCGTATTTTCCTGACCAACTACAGATCTCATAATCTCTTGCAGATAAATATTCTATAGAAAATCCCCATTGTTGCGCTAACAATGCGAATGTCAATGTTTCCAACTCGGCTTTTTCAATTTCCCCACCAAAGCCTCTTTTATCTGCCACGTAGAATTCAATCGGTAAAACTTCATCTTTTAATATTTCATGGATGTATTCTTCAACCTCATCCAACTCGTCAAAATGCCTGTGTTGCGTAGCAAAGCAGACAATATACTCACTAAAAGCCTCTTTGCCGTCTTTTGAATAGTATTTTTCCGAATATATCTTTATGCATTTCCCATTGTCGGGATTCACAATACTCGCTTCATCCTCTTCAACTGTGAAATCAATCGCATATATCTTCTGAATGTTTTTCAAAAACTCCCATTTTTCCATTTTTTTACCTCCCTGAATATCAATGCAGAGGAATTGTCTTTTTTTCGTAATCGAATCAATTTTCCTTTGTCAAAAGACAAACCGTCTCAATATGTCTTGGGACAATGGCGCGAATAAAAAACGTTATCAATGCTGCCCACATAACTGCCCTCGTAAAGCCTATGCTGTCGAACGTTAAAATCGATAGACTATGATTTTATACGTTTGCCAAACCACTGCACCAATAAACCGTTTAGATATGCGCGATCTGTCTCATTTATGTCAACTTCGATTTCAACGTTATTCGGATCGCCAACTTGTTCCCAGTAGATATAAACCAACCTATCGACTTTCCGTAAATTGTTTTCGCTGGCATATACTATTATTGCTCTGTTTTTTGAAGCAATCCAGTTCGAGTCAGCTGAAAAGTATTTTTCCCAGTTGTTATCAATCGGGTCGAGAAAAAAGACGGTCTCTTTATCTGAATCAGATTCTATTCGCAACCCATAAACAGATACCTCAAATTGATTGCCATTAACATAATATGTCGCCATGATTATTCTCCTTATAACAAATTGATTTAATTATCATTGTATTAAAAACTATGTTCTTTATTTGGTCCATACTCTTAGCATCTAATCCGTAGCCTCGACCTCGTCTCGAGTGATCAATGTAACTACCTCGACTGTTGTTTCACTGTCCCAACAGATATGTGTCACATTCTCATCCCCGTCATAAAAGACGGGGAATTTGAAATTGATACACTTTAACAGTCTGCCGTTGGGTTGCTCTTCTTTGAATATCTCAACGCTTTCGATAAAGGTATTGAGAAACTTCTTTTTCTCAGCGTCGGTAAACTCTTTGTACATTGTACCATAATAATGCAGAAAAAGATAGACATTTTCACCTGATATTTTTTCTTCTTTGATATTTGCTATACGGGACTGTAATTCCGTTATTTGTTCCTCTACAACCTCTATCTCATCATAGAAATCATAAAGTCTGTTTTGCATATCCTGATACTTTTTATCATAATGCCTGTCAGTTACATCAAGGGTATCCATTTGAGATGCAAGCTTTCTTTTTGACATAACAAGCTGCTTGAGTTGCTTTAAACACCAAGATTATTAAGAGGAACATTGTGTTTACATAAATAACCTCAGGTCTTTTACCGTGCTCAATACCGAACTCCAATTTCTTTCTCACTGACTCAAGAGGAAAATATCTGCGTCTTGCGTAGAAGAAGTTATTCCAATCAGCAAGATGATGTCCGCTGTAATAGGTTTCATTGAATCTCTTTTCAATGTCTTCTACTGTATAGCCAAGACCTTCAACTCTTACACCTCTTTCCCAATCCTTTGCCTTGATAGTAAACCTCCTGTAATCAACTTCATATCCCATAGGGAAAAGAACTCTTCTGAATTCGTCCCAGCTTGTTGCAACGGTAAGACAGATTTCAATATCTTCTCTGAGCATATCTCTGTGTGTTTGCTTGCCTTGCTTATGAAGCCAATAGGCTGCTTTTTCACCACCGTAAAATGGTGCATTTTCAAGAACTGATTTGCCTCTTTCTTTGCAGATGGCATCGGATATTTTTCTCAGCTCATAATGGTCACCGATTTTATTTCGGAATTTAAGACCGTCTTTGAAGGATGTGCTGTTAATTACAAAATGATTATGCAGATGATGCTTCGTATCAAGGTGAGTGGTAACTATCACCTGATATTTATCACCCCACATTTTTCTTGCAGTTTCAATGCCTATTTCATGACATTCTTCGGGAGTGACTTCATTTTCCTTAAAGCTCTGATAACCGTGATAGGCTACAACAGTACCTCTCTCACCAAACTTCTTTTTAACTGCTACCATTTGTGCATAAGCATTATGCTTTGAGCAGTTAATACCGCTGACGAAAAGTTCTTGGTCAGTTTTGTTACTGTTTTCTGCGTACTGTAAGGTAGCATATAAATCTGAGTCAAAGAATTTAGGATTCATAGTTTTATCGGGGTTTTCAGCGTAAACAATAACAGACTTTAAATTGCCTTTCACAGGCCAGAATCCGGTGGTTGCCAATTTTCAATTTGCTCCTTTCTTGGCTTAATGAGTACATCACTGATTCAGTGAGAAGATTAAAAGCTTCAGCTTCAACATCTTTTGAAATGCCCATATCAATAAGTGCATCAAACTTTTCGCAGAAATGAAAAAAGGCATCAGGCGGAACCGTTTTCGGTTCAAAGCCCAATGCCCTTTGTTTGACATATTCACTTGTTGATAATCCGCATTTTGAAGCATTACGCTCAATCTTCTTTTTCTCTTTTTCTGTAACTCTCGCTACAATTCTGATGTCTTTGATAAGTTTTCACCTCTCTTTCTTTACAGGGGATATTAAGGGTGTTCCCTTAACGGGTGCATTTGGCACACAAATGCCCTGCTCGCTACGGTGTAGGTCAGACATCTAAAGTATAGTTACGTGCTCCGTCTGTCTTCCTTCACCGCAGATAAGGGCGCCCTTAATCAAGTGTTTTTTGTGGCACCGTAAGTGGCACCATAATTTTCTTTGTTTGTTAAAATGATGCCAAAAGCGGCACCGTTTTTGAGTCATTGTGGCTCGGTTGTTTTTTTTGCACTGAGCCAAAATTGGCTCAGGTTGTGGTTTGTGCTAAGTCATTTGTAAAGCTCCTTTCTAAAATTATTTTTGAGTGTTTATATTTAACTGCGAAAAATATGACGCAGTATTTATATACCGGAAATTAGGTTTTTGCCGCTTTACCCGAAACGATTCCTGCAGGCATTACTACATATCTCTATGGCGCTGTGCAGTCAACTCATATTTCAATAAATTACGCTCGCTTTCTTCAAAAAAAGGTCGTGGCGGTTTGTTCCCTTCGGACGGTCATTCACTTGTCTGTGAGAAGAAAACTTTTTCTCCTCATAGATACCCCGACATAAGAAAGCAAAAATGTTCCTGTTTTTTTATAAAAAGTTGAAAAAAATTTTTTGGCATAAAAAAACACCCGTCAAAAATTGACGAGTGTTGTGTGTTTGACTATGAAATTAAAAAAATGTGACGCAGTATTCATATACCGAAAACTTGCTTTTTATGCTCTTAAAATTTTATTTGTGGGGGCAGTTATTATATAATGAAAGTCTCCCCTATCACATATAATAGGGCATTTTTGCAAAATCGCCCATTATATAGTAACAAGCGTAAATCAAAATCCGTAACAGAGTTCTACACTTGCCCCTCTACTATACTTAATACGGAAAAAGTGCGATTTCTAACGAAATACCGCAACAACTATAAAATGATAAACATAACAAAGCTGCGGTGGATTGTAAATAAGAGGAAATGAATGATTCAACTTGCTTGAAAAAGTTGTTTGTAATGAAATTTAACCCATTATATATAAACAGCCTATGGTCTGTGGATCCTCTCTTCCATCGTAAAACTTATCAAGCACCTTCTTGAACAGTTCATCTCCCGTTGCCATATAAAACAGCGTCATGCTCGACTGAAGCTTTAAATTGTCCGGATACCCCATAACTTCAAGTGGATTGCTTGATTTA
This sequence comes from Acutalibacteraceae bacterium, assembly GCA_045587645.1. GTDB lineage: Bacteria > Bacillota > Clostridia > Oscillospirales > Acutalibacteraceae > RUG806. The sequence goes on from JAZNCO010000056.1 coordinate 10,417, forward strand.
CACTCGAGAAGTGCCTGACATATTTCTCTGAACTTTTCGCCAAGATAAGGATCGTCATAGTATGCTTTTGCCTCTTCGGCACTTTCTATTCCATAATATATCGCCCTGTCACTACTACCTAAAACCTTTAACTGAGGGAAAATATACCATATCCAATGGGAAAATTTTCTCTCATTTTTTATTTCTTTGAGTGCCGTGTCGTAACTCAGTTTGTGTTCGTAGTAAAATCGTTTAATGTTATAATCTTTGCTTTCCATTGTTTATCTTTCTCCTCATATTCTTCATAATATTCTTTCTCATCTTCTTCATCGTAATCAGTATTGCTGTCGGCAAAAATCAAACCGAGTAAAATCCCGTTCAAAAGATAACCTACAGAACCATCTGAAATGAAAGGCATATTTACATCTATGCCACACAGTACTCCACAATTGACAAATACAGAAGCGAAAAACTGTGCCGAAAAAACAGCTGCAGCAACTAACATAAGCGGTCTCATTTGACTTTTGTTTTCAATAGCTTTTACAAATATGCTCACTATGAATACTGTAACAATAAGAAGCATAAGTCCACCAACTACATATCCGTAAAAAGCGAAGATTCTTGCAGGAGTGTAATCTATAACAGCTCGTTGGAACTCATTCATCAGCTCTGATTTTCCAAAGGCTTTAAAAGTCTCCGGTAATGCCTCCAACAGCCTTATCATCGAACTGCCTTCAAGGAATTTTACATCAGCATAAGCCACCAAATTGTAAACGGCCAAGGATATCAAAGTAAAGAGACTGCCAAAACCAATAACCGTATGTATAAATTTAACTGTTCTGTTCTTTATCTTACCGTATACATATACAAACAAGAACAACTGCATTGACAGAGCTATAAAGGCCTCCTTCTCATCATAAGTTCCTATAACATATATCGCTCCGATAAAGAAGTAAAGCACAGAGCATTTCACCGAACCGATGCACTTTTCTGTATAGTAAAGTGCTAAAAAAATCAAAGCAAAAAAAGAGAAAAACTCGTAAAAAACAAAGCCTGCAGACAGCAAATAAAAAGGACCTGATCGGCAGCCCAACACTGCAAGAAGCGTGTATATAAGGAAATTAAAGGTCAGCCAATATCTGCTAAGGTATCTTCCGCCTTTATATGCTACATAAATTCCCGCTAACATTACAGCTATCCTCAGCACAGCATTCCCGACTGCTGACCACTCTGCATTATAATTCAGTATGTTCATAACGGTACAGAGTATTTCTGTACACAGAACAGTAAGTATAGTGCTGATAGTAATTAATTTGTTCTGTTTATAAACATTTTTAACTGTTTTCATTTTTGTATTCCTCAGCCAACTTTTTCATTCTTTTTTTATATTCTTTTACTGCTTTGGCTTGTCTGACAAATATGACCGCATAGTCGTAGAGTTTTTTGAATTTTTCTTCATTTATACGCCTGTCATGATTCGAATAACCTAATATTCCGCTCACGCAAGGAATTCTTTTAAGATTCTCATCAAGATACCACCAATCGTAATATTCCTCACGACCGAAGCCGTCTTCATCAGGTCCGTCTGAACCGGCATCTGCCGTGACCTCAACTATACCGTTTTTATCAGGTAAGGAAACACAGTAGTCTCTTTTTTTATCAAAGAAATTAAATCCGAGAGCATACAGCCTTTCACCGGATTCATTCCTTATTTCCGGCCGTGCGACAGAAGGCAGCTGTCTTTTCTCTCTGTTACACTTTTCTTTTAAGATTTCAGAGGCTTTTTCGCTTCCGCAAATTTTTGCACGGTAATACCAGAAGTTCGCCGCAGCATCAAAGAATTCTTCTTTTCCGCACTCTGAAAAGAATTCTGCAACCTTTATAATTGTTTCAGGTTCGTCTACAGAGCATTCCGAAACAAGACTTTCCAGTTTGCTTCTTTCTGATAGAGCAATCATCGGTATATCCAGCCGGTCTACCCTTTTAATCATACTCACACCACACATTCTCAGCAGTGTAGAATAATCAGAATACTCCTGTACAAAGATAAATTCGGGGACCGGACGGAAATTCCAGAATGCACCGTTTTTTATTTTATCGGCCGGACAGTGGATAGTAAGCTTTTTACAAAGGATACAGTTAAAAAATGCATCACTGTCTATCTGCTCCAACCCATAGTGAAGAACTATATTGTTAAACATATTACCGGTAAAAGCACCTGAAAAAATTCTTTTAACGGTTTCAGGCAAGGTGATATCATCACCGCAGCCAGTTCTTTTATATACATAAAGAATAGTCTTATCTCTGTTATATACAGGCTTGTCAAAATCAACATCCCGAAAAACATTTTCCTCTATTTCTGTAACACTGTCAGGCATTACAAAGCTTTTAAGTTTTTTACACCCTTCAAATGCACGTCTGCCTATAAATTCCAGTCCTTGAGGAAGAATCAGTTCCTGAAGATTTTCACATCCGCAAAAGGCATACATTCCTATCTTTTTTACTGTGTCAGGTAATGCAACTGATTTCAGACTCTTTTCGCCATACAGTGCAAAGCTTTTTATTTCTTCAATACCTTCCGGAAAAACTGCACTTCCGTTTTTGTCTACATATATACTTGTTCCGTTAACAGACATAAATTCACCGCCTTTCTTTTATGAACCTGTAATAACCTCTAGCGAACTTCTTATCCAAATGCAGGGAATTATAAATTATCTCCACACCGTTTTCGTAAATCGCAAGTTCTGCAATAACGCCGTCTGTCCACTCTTTCGGCACAAAATCCTCGCCCGATTTATATGTTGTTGGACAAATGCAGCCGTCATCTATGTAAATATTATTTCTCTCTTCATCATAATCAACGTTACCCTGCAGGTTATTAGGAGAAAAATGGGTATGTCCCGAAACAAAGATTATGTTCTTAAATGAATCTATAATGCTTTGCAGCCTTGTGTCGCTGTCAAAATAAGGCTGTCCGTCAGGCTTTCTTTGAGGGTTGTGAGCAATAAGCGGTGCGTGAGAGCAGACAATCTGATACTTTTTATCCTTGTGCTCCTCCAGCTTTTCAGAAAGCCATTTTAACTGTTCTTCCTTTTTGCCGAAGAAAAAGTTTCTTCTTTCATCAACACACTTCCAACCGAAAATATGAATATGCTCATTCACTGTGGACCAGCAACCACTTTCGTGAATTTCAATCTTAAAACCAAGTTTACTGTTTCGGTCAAGAAAAAACTTCTGTAAATCCGGGTAGTTAAAATCATTTTCATTTAATCCGGTTTCGGGAAAATCGTGATTTCCGCCTTCACAGAATAACGGCACATTACAACACTTAAAGCCGATTACTCCTTTTCAAGATTTACATTATTCATCTGAGCCAGCTTAAGCATGTGTCTCTTTTGGTATTTCAGTTGCACATAACAGATAATGCGGTTATAAAAAATTCCGTTAAATGCACCGCCTACAGCACCGATTATCGGAATACCCTGAACAAACTTACAAAGAAGTATTTCGTCCACCATAATTTCTGAAGTGCACTTTATTTCTTGCTCTAAAATTTCTTCATGAAACTGAAAATCTGAAAAAATCATATTATCAACCTGACAGTTCCGAATTTCCCGTTCTCTGCCTTTGGACAAAGCCGCCTGCAGCATCTTAAGAATAAAAACTTTTTCTTCCGGCGTATCGTAATCAAACCCGTAATTCAGAGCTGTTGCATAAACCCCTTTTAATATGAATCCTACAAAAGCCACTGCATCCGGCAAGCCTATTCCTGCAAACCCCAGACACGCACCTTCAACGGTACTCAAAGCAAGATTACCAACTTGCCTTTTCACACTGTCAAAACACATTTCAGCAAATCCCTTTTTACTGTTTTCAGCAAGCGTGTCACTGAAACGTTTATGCTTGAAGCGCAAATACTGAGCATCGTATGTCTTTTCTAAAACCGCTGTGCCTTTAGTAAAAACAATGTGAAACGCCCGGTTGAACACAACATAAAGTCCTTTTACTGCTTTGTCCGGTATTTTACCCTTAAGTTCGACAAGGCGCTCAATATCTTTCTTTGCCATCGCCCTTTTCTCAAGCATTTTTTCCGCCTTTAACAGTGATCTGTATCTGCTGTTTATATTTTCTCTCAAATCCATATAACATACATTCCTTATTATATTTTGTTTGTTTCTGACTTCATTTTACCGCAGAAAAGGAACTAATGTTATGTGTTAACAGGAAAATTTTTGATTAGTAGTTATTGATCATTCACGGTAGCTATTAAAAGCTTTTAATGTCTTTCCCTAGCCTTTTCAGTTTGAAGGTTTTCAACCTCTTCTTTGTCGCTCTCTGTATCCTCCACTATTTGAATTTTATCTTCAGCTGTCGGATAAACGTCATACAACCGCTTTGTAACAAGTTTAAGATTAACAGGATTAATATCTTCAGCATTCTCCTCAAGCATTATATTTGCGGTATTATTGCATTGAGATCTGACTTTTCCTACTTTAGTAAGACAGCGACATCCCAGTACAACTGAAGAAACAAAACCTGTAATTAAAACTGTTCCGGGCAATACCGACAAAAGGCTTATGCTAAAAAGAGAGAGCAGAAAGCCTTTTATGATTTTACGCTTACTGCTTTCTGCTTTTTGCTCTGTAATATCGCCTTCATTATAAAAACGAATGGTTTTATGAAACTCACTATCAGCACAGACAATCGTAACAACCTGTCGGAGAGTAATTTCCGACGGCAATCCGGTCAGTTCACCGTTTTTAGCCATTGTATATATTACAACCGCCAGAACAGCCGTTTCCATATCTTCACCGTGAAGCTGCTGTAAATAAGATGTTTCTGAATTATATCCAGCATAAAACTTTTTTAGCTCGGCAAGGCTGATCCGATCCTGCTGCTCGATGATAGCCTCAGTAGTCTGAGTAAGGAGCTCAGATGTCTGCTGAGAGGTCTGAACAATTTCAATGTTTTCTGTTTGATTATCTTTAAGTAAACTGCCGAAATTATCAAAAAGGTGAATTGCATTCTCCAAGAACTCTGCCGTTCTTTCATTGGGAAGCACACGGACAGACTCCGAAACTTTAGCTTTTATATAATCCGTTCTGTCACTGTGCTCACAGTTCTGATAAAAGTCGGACATTATGTTTACAACCTCTTTTGCCACTGCTTTACCGAGTTTCTCAGAGGCATACGGCATATTATTACAATATATGTCTGACAGAATTTTTATTGCATCGGTCTGATCGGGAATTTGAGCAAGTGCATCAGCCATATATTCAATTATCTTTTCCTTCTCGTTTTTTGACAATTCAATAACCATTGCGGTATTCTCCTTAATTACACAACTCAAGTGTTTTATTGTTTTCAATAAGCGTTGCAAGATACGGAATTCTTTTATTTATCTCTTCGAACAGCTTACGGTCATATTTTTCCAGCTTATTGATTCTCTCTTCTTCCTTATCATCGTACTTGTAATAACCTTTTCTTCCCTGAGTCTCTTCGTCAGGTTCAACGACATAATTATCCGAACGGAAAAGAAGCAGCTCTTTGTAAGATGCCGGAACAAAATTACCGCGAAGCAGGCGGATATATGTTGCCGCGATCTGGTCAAGATTACTTGATGAGCTGCCGAATGTTGATAGCGTCTTGTCTTCAATAATTATCTTACGAAGCATTTCTCTCCAGGTCGCCGAAGAAAGATTCTCGTAAACATAACCGTCTAGACTGAGTGCACGGCTTATAATTTTTTCGATATCAGCACCTGTAAGGAATTTTATTCTGTCAACATTGTTCTCAACAATTTCCATAATACCGTTAAGACAGTCATCGGTAAAGCATCCGTTTGTTTCATCGGTGCTAAAAAGCGGTACTGGCTTAGGCTCACCGTTAGCCTCTGCTCTTTTTTCACGTCTTTCTTCCACATCTAGCATCTGAGCTTTAAAAATATCTTTGCATTCTTCTCTGGTAGGCATATAGACACTGAAAAGCTCGTCAAATCGGCCTGAACGGAAAAATTCAGGAGGCAGAGAGCTTATGTCGTTGGCTGTTGCAAAAACGAAAACTCTCTTGGTGTGTTCCTGCATCCAGGTAAGCAAACGGCCGAACATTCTTTTGAATGTACTGCTGTCGTTTGAGGTAGCATTTGCACCGCTGAAGCCTTTATCAAGCTCGTCAATCCATAAAATACAAGGAGACATAGCTTCGGCAATTTCCAGCGCATCACGTAAATTACGTTCCGATTCGCCCACATATCCGCCCATCAGACGGTCCATATCCATTCGAAGCATGGGAAGACCCCATTCCTTGTGAAGTGTTTTTGCAGCCAAGCTCTTTCCGCAACCGGGCACACCACAAAGAAGAATACCTCTCAACGGCTTTGCTCCTCTTTTTCCCGGAATATCGTTACGCTCGTCCATAAAGCAGTAATTATCTTTAACCCATTCTGAAAAGGCGCCCATTCCTCCGAGGTTTTCAAAGTTTCCTTTGCCACCAGAGTCTTTTTTGTCAGAGCTTTTTTTGCCGAAATTTTTTTTGTTAGAATTATCAATTATTGTCAGAAGTCCGCCCGACCTGTTGATTGCCTGGGCTTTCTCTTCCATAAGAATTCCCAGTCTTTCTTTATCCTCAAAAAGGTAATATCTGCCTTTGTCTCTTTCTAAATTCAGAAGCATTTTGACCTTCTTTTCGACCTCTATCAAACTGAAGCCTGCAAAATCCTTTGCAATCTGAGAAAGCTTTTCTTCGCTGATTGTTTTGTCAGCTTCATATTCTTTATATATTTTTCTTATGATTTCTTTTATCTCCCATATTTCGGGATACTTCACCGTGATAATCTTTGTGTACGGTTGCAGTTCCTTAGGAATCTGCATAATATCTCCGAACAGCATAACAACACTGTTTTTCAATGCAGAATTATCATCCTGACTTTCAGCATACATTTTTACATACCTTCTGAGACTGCTGAACAGTTTCGCGTTTTCCGCTGAGTTAGCGGATTCGGATTTTGATTCAACCAAAAACGAAAACACAGATTTGAGTTGAGAAGGCTGCTGATCACCAATTTGATTTTTGATAATGTAATTGTTTTTGCAAAAATTATCAAGATCAGCAGGCTTTGTAAAATAGTTACTGCAGTCATCAAGATTTTCCTCTGAAAACAGCGAATAATACGTAACACGGTAGTCCAAGTTATCGTGTTTTCTTAAAAGCTCTACCAGCCCCTCGGCATGGAACTTAAGAATCAGTTTTTTCACAAGCTCGTATTCATATGTATCAATCATAATCAGCGGAGTCTTGCCGACATATGCCACACGACAACGCTTGAATAAATCTTCAAGAACAATATTATTCATTATCTGTTCTTCCTTTCCTCACTTAACAAATACTTTTCTATACTTCCGTATTGTCCGGATGATTTTTTCCAGAAAAAACCGTTAAAAGCAGAAACGGTTCCCATACAATTCAGAAGATACAGATTATCATCTTCAAAAACAATCTCGACAATACTTTTCGGTGGCATACACATGCAAGCAGCAAAATTTGAATATCTGTCGAAATAAACCATACCTCTGAGCAGAGCAATATAGCCTGCATTCGTCTGCTCAGCATGGGCACAGATAAGCTCTTCATTTCCAAAAAAGCCTTTTATTTCTTTTTTACCGGTTGATTTATCAGTGAAAATAACTTGATTGTCTTCTGTTTTTGCAATACCTTTCTCTGTTTCGCTGTACTTCGTGTGGAAATAAACAGGAACATTCCCGACAAAATTAGCAAAAATGCTCTGACCCGGCTCTATTTCAAGATGCTTAGGATTTTTATCCTCGGGATGAGTGTATATTTCCAGAACCACAGGAGCAGGAGAGTTTTGGTTGTCACCCAGAGCAAGAATTTTTCTTATCCTGATTCTCAGACTCTTATTTTCAGAAAGCTTCTTTTCAGCATCGTCGCAGAGCAATATCCTGTAAGGGGTTTCACGCGCCCTGATTGCCGATTCGCCTTCATCTCCAAAGGTAAACCAGCCATCATCAATCGTTTCAGCAATGGGCTTTTTATTATAGGCGTCCTGAGCCTCTTCTGAAGTTATAGGACAATCGCTGGGGCTCTTTGCGGCGAGAGCATAACCTGCAGTGAGAATCAGAAAGAGGCGGTTTCTGTCATCTTTAGCAAGCTTCGTTCCCTTGGAAATATTCCATACTTGTTCAGTCAGTTCCCTGAATGAATCTGTTACAAGCTTTTCATTAACAAATTTGTTAGCTCCGCCAGTTGTCAAAGAATAAATAGCATTTTCGATATTTGCATACGCAAAATGATTAAGCAAGCTTACCTCTTTACTCTTATGAAAAACAGCTTTCATCATAACTTCGGCATGATAAAATGCCACCGGAGAAATCGGAGCCAGATTGTGATAAACAAAGCCGCAGGCACTTTCCTTCTGATACAGAAACTCAACCGGATTAAAATTTTCGCAGAACATGACAGGTCCTGTTATCAGCTTGCCGTTCATATTAAGCTGTTTCATGCTTATCCTCCTTTGGTTTGTTAATCGTGTTTATCAAACACAAGCATCAGTACCTTACCGAGACAAATCTCTCCCACGGTTTTAACGCTTTCAATGAACTCCTTCTGCATTTTGTCTGCACCTTTAATAGAGGCATCATTGTTTTTAAGGCTTTTTTCCATTATTTTTTCCAGTTGCTTGGGATCTTCTGTTTCGTCTATGATTTTCTTAAGCGTACCCTTTCCCATTTTTCTGTTCTGAAGCACAGACCAGCCGCCGATCTTGTTCTGAACGCTAGCGCTTCCGAAAATAAAACCAATAGCCAAAAACAGAATTGACAGGTGCACTTGACCTGCACTCAATGCACCCATTGCCAATCCGTAAGAAATACCGGAAACAACATTCATAACAGTCTGTACAACAGCATTTTTGTTGTTAACAACACCGTTGAGCAGCTTATCTATTTTAACAGCATTCAGGCTGTCGTTCACCATTGAGTGAACGGTAGTGTTATTATCAATTTTTACTTTGTAAAGATTTTCAGAAAGAGAGTCAATGACACCTGTCAGCTCTTTGGCAGCACCATCAAGGCAGGTCATATAGATTTCTTCTATCTTCTTTGCGTCAACCGTATTCTTCTGCTTAGCATTTGCTGTAACAACAGCATTTGAAAAATCATTGACTGTGGGCTCTTTGCCGCTGTTGAGGAAATTCTTTGCTACTTTTCCGACAATTGCGTACTGACTTCTTGCCGATTCTTTAACAATCTCATTGATAAACCCGCCTGCATGCTTCTTGCCGATATCCTCAAGCGATGCGTTAAAAGCCTTGATGGCATTGGCTGCTTTGATTTCCACAGCCTTTGAATAGCAAAGTCCCTGTGCAACACCTGTGCTGGAATCATCACTTACACTGACAAGCTTATCACCATAAACGCCTACGATAACCTCCTTAAGCTGAGTAACATTGCCGGTACCGCCTGTAATGATAACCTTATCACATGCAAGCTTTCCGTTCTCGTCACGGGGAATAAGAGCACTTGTGTTGCCGACAAATTCTTCCATTATGGTAAGCCATGACTTGGAGTTACTTGGGGCACTTCTTTTGCCGTATGCTTTTGTGAGAGCAGCTTTCATAAAATCCTCATTAACAAGAACCGTGACTGTCTTGACGCTGATTATTTCGCCGTTTTCATCACGCTTGAACAGACAAACAGGTTGATAAAGTGCTCTGCAGCCTTCTGCATAAAATCTTTCCTTAAGCAGACGAAGCTCTACAAGAAGCTGATTTGCCTCATCAAAGTCAATTAGTTTACTGAGATCTACATCCGTATTGAAATTTGCATCTGATTCCAGGATGTAATTGTTGGAGTCTTTTTCAAGTGCAACACGCAGCATCTGTGCATCTATGTCACTGCCTGCAATATGCTCACTTCTTGTGATAAGAACCTTTCCGAAATACAAATATGTAAAGTCAATAGTTGAAGAACCGATATCAATAACAGCAATGCCTTTTGTAAGGAATTCTGAGTTCACCTTGCCGTTGGGCATAACTGCCGTCATGGCAGCCGCCGTTGACTCGGGAACAATTGCTACCTTCTTACAGCCGGTAGCCTTTCTGACAAGCTCCTTATAAGCCTTCATGGATGCTTCTGACATCCACTCCTTGTCTGCAGGACAGCCGACTGCTATCATAAGCTTTCCGTTTTCAAGAGCGGCTCTTACCTCACCGCTTTCACTTTTAACAAGGCGCCAGAGTTCGGTGATGAAAAGCTCCGTAATTTCTTTCTTTGTCTTGCCTCCAAGCCTTTCGTCCCATCTTGAGGGAGGCACCTTGAACTGATGGTAAAAGCTGTTGCTGTCCTTTGCCGCACTTCCGATAAGCACCTTTCCCTGCTTGTCAACGGAAAGCATTGACGGGATTTTTCCGCCGACCTTATCAAAATATACACGGATTGCCTTTATAACACCGTTTTCATCCATTCTGTCAGGATTGTAAAAATAAACAACACACTCACCATCACCTATATCCATACCGACTATGAATTCAGCTTTTTCCTGCTCAAGATATTTATAAACATCTCCGTCCTTAAAAGGAACTCCGAGGAAATAACCTTTATTTTCACCGCTATTCACCTTTTTATTATCAACCTTAGTGCTCATAACAAAAACTCTCCTTAACTTTTAAAAATTTTCTTCAGGTCTGCTCATCATTCCATTGATTTCTTTTTCCAAAGCATTTATTGCCGCCTTGTATTCTTCTTCGTTCCATTCGTCGCTGTCGAAATTTCCGCCCTTGATTTTTTGTGCTATGTCTCTTGCCAGAATCAGAAGCTCCTTGCTTTCGAACTCAGGCAAGGGCTCCTCCATGCCGAGAGAAGCGATTTTCTTTTCCATTTTCTGAATTATCCACAGCATGTTATCAAGACAGCTGTTATACACATTGAGTCTGATTTCATTCATATCGGTAAGCCCGGGTAAAACGACAGTCGCAATGTTATGAAGTTTTTCTGCATAGTAAGGCAAAGAGCCTTCGCTGAAGTATACCTGACGGACCGCAATATTAAGCTCCCTGAGAGCATCCTCCCTCTGTCTTGCACGGATTTGTGCCGGGTCAATTACGGGCGGCTTCTCCGCTTTAAAACCAAACTTAACTTTTTCTGATTTATGTGACACATCCTTTGTTTTCTTGATTTTTGTGATTGTTGATTCTATGATTCTTTTCACATCATCTGTTCTGTTAGAGCCATAATAATCTCTTGTCGTTCCGTCAACATTAAAATTTTCGTTATCTCTGTCTTTCATCAGAATACCTCCCTGTAATAATATAACATTTTATGCAAACTCAAAATTTTCCGAACGGTTGATGTTATATTCATCATCTACCTCATCTTCGGTTGCATCTTCGAATATGCTGTCAGTCTGCTCAACATAGGCATATTCCGCTTCGGATAAGTAAACATCGGCGATTGCATGCATACCGGAAGCAACAGAATCAGCCTTCTGTTTTTCTGTTACTTTATTGAACTTCCAACGGGAAACAGTCTCGCTAATCTTATCGGAAAATTTAATCGCTGTTCCGCCCGCAGCGGCAACAAGTGCTGAAATAATGCAAGTAATATTGAGTCGTTTAAGCATCTGCATAAATGCACTACGATCTAACAAAGCTTCAGCAGCAGAATTTTGAAACGTCTGAGTAATAAGGTTTGTTTCTGCATAAGGAAGAGTAGAAAGAGTTTCGGCTGCCGTTGTAGCAGCTTGTTCTGCACCCTCAATAAGAAGACCGTAGGTGTTGGTTTCGATTGCAAGAATGACAGCTGAGATAATAACAACGATGATAGCAGCAACCGCCAGAGCAATAATAATCTTCTTTGCTTTTTCTCTGCTGATTACACCCTGGTTTACTGCGTCTGCGACGGCCTGAACCTCAACGCTTGTGCAAACTTCACCCGCTGCGGCAAGCATCGTCTTCTGACCTTCTGCCTGTAAATATGTTTCCATAGTTGCAAGAGATTTAATATAAAAATCGTTTCTGGTAAAATCTTCAATGCACACAAAGTAGTTGCCTTTTTTCTTGACTTCCTTTGTAAAAAGCTCAACAGTATCCTTCGATATGCCGTACTTCTTAATGCTGTTTAAAATTGAAGCCTCTGCCTTTTCAATATCTTTCGACAAGTTTTCTTCATCAAACACTGCTTCTGCTAGATCGGTATCCTCATTCAGTTCTTTAAGCAGACTTGATTTGCGTGCTGCCTTTAAGCCGAAATCTACCTGATTAAGAATCATAAGTCTGTCTTCATCCCTGAGCTTTGAAAGAGATCCCAGGAAATCTGTCATGGTTTTTTCTGCATCGTTTTTTGTATCTTCAACAACGCTGTTATATGTAAGAACAGCACGAATACACTCATCGGCAGCCGCCTTGGCTGATTCTTCACTGATGCCTTTGTCTGTCTGAATTTTTATCAGGGTATCTATAAAAAACGCCTCTGTATCCGTCTTGTGCGCACTTTCAGCTGAAACTCTGCTGAATACACTGTCAATATAATTGTTTTTCATAATAATTCCTTCTTTATCATATTTTGTTATTATATAAGTCCCCGCATCGTTCTTACGGAGACTTACCATTTGCAACTCTATACATTTAAAGAGTAAGCTTATCAGCTTCGACCAAATTTGCGTATTCGTAGTTTTCCTCTTCATCAGAAGCACATTCAACCAGGTTATTTTTACGATCGACCTTTACACCAGACTCTTCAAAAGCCTGAGCACCTTCCCTTATCTTTGTCTCTTTAAGATACTTTACAAAACTGTATCTTGCGGCAAGCTCACCGATATACTCACCGAGTCTTTTATCGATCTCACTAAGAATATAGCTTCCGCCCAAAACTATCGCAAATGCAGAAAAAAGATCACCGCTTATCAGGAGAGCCGCACCAACTACAATAAGTACAAAAGAAAGTGCTGTTGTGATTGCTCCGATTACCTTCTTGGCCTTTTCGGCAGATACGATTCCTTCACCTACCGCATCAACAAGAGACTCTATATCTGTTATACAACAAGCCTTCTGAACAGCCTCTTCAACGCTGATGTCCTCTGAAGCGTAAATTTTAGCTGCGAGCTCAGCCTTGAAACGTTCTGCACTGCGTCCGAGTGCGGCGCATGATACATAAACAGCATTTTCATCCAGTCCGTCAATGAATCTCTTCATATTAACCGGTGATATACGATAACCTTTGAGCTTATCATAAACATCTGCTTCTATCTCTTCATTTGTTTTGAAATTCTTTTCCGAAGCTTTGTATTCCTCGAAAAGCTCCTTGAGAGTTTCATTACGGGTAAGTCTTATAACTTCATCGTTATTCTGATATACACCGAGTCCGAAATCAAGTTGCTGAAGAAGTTCTGTTCTTTTCTCAGGTTCAAGCTGCTCTGTGTTCTTCATAAAATCAGCAAACAGCTGCTCCGACTCTCCGTTGAGTGCCATATCCTTGGCATACTCATAAAATGCAACCTGCTGAAGAATTTCTTCGGCAACCCTTGCCTTTTCTCTGTCAGAAATCTTCTTCTTTTTAAGAGCATCAAGTACACACGTATAGTTGCTCTTTTCACTTCTGAATTCACTGTAAAACTCATCAAACTTTGCTACTGTGAAAAAATCCTTAACATTAGCCATAATAACATCTCCTTATAATGTTTTTGTTTTGTTTGTGGCTTCATTTTATATGATTTTTTCCCCCGAAGGAATGTTTTCACGGGGAAAATTTTGAATTTCACCATATTTTGTAGCATAGTGAAAAACATTTGTCATAATAAAATATCTTAATAATATTTTTGTTTGATTTACGATGTCAGTTTACTACATAATAAAACCGGATGTTATGTATTCACAGGGAAATTTTTGATTTGTAATTTTTTCTCTCCGCAATACTCAACAGTTATTCGTTATACGGATTTGAAAAGTTTTCATTGATCATAGCATTATTATCTATGTAAAAATCAATAATCTCAGCGGCATTAATAGGATCGTGCAGATCGAAGCATATACAGGTCAGGAAAATATTGTCCAGAAATTTATAGAAACCGCTGCCGGGTATACCCATAAAGGCTTTTGACTTTTCTTCGTCAATATCAAATGCCAGCACCAGTTTGAGCAATGTTTTTTGCTCAATATTATTAGACTGTTCTGTTTTCGCCGATGCTCTCGGGCCGTAAAATCTTGCCCAACAAGAGGCCGAAATGAAGGCATGTGTACAAAAATCCTCGATTGTCTTCCCTGTTTTCTTCCTCAAAAAAAACACTTCTTCGCACAATTTATCCGTTATTTCAAATGTATCCTTGAGTATAAGTGAAAAGAATTCTTCTTTCTCGCGCGGCGATAAAGCTAAAGACTCTGATAACTTTTCTGCGGTTTCCTGCGAGGTATAGTTACTACCGTTTCTGAATTTACCCCACGTTTTCGGATATAGCTTGTTTTCCTGAGAATCGTCCGGTTTTAGTTCTTTCGTTTTTTTCTTCTGAAGAGTCAGAAATTCCTTTTCGAGCAATAAATCTGTAAGATTTTTCAATGCAACACTTTTATCGGCACGACATTCATTCCTGAATGCATCCAGACTTCTTCCTGACATATGTAGTTCTTTACGATTGCTTTCAACAGCATTTATAACCTTCTTTTCGGCTTCCTTGTCATCCGAAGCAAAAGCATTTTTGCACTCTTCGTCTATACCAATTTCCTCTAGGGTATTTTTTACTTTCTCAGTTAATCGGTCACTTACATAACTGAAGGCTGCATTTCTTATTTCAAAAGAGTTTCTGTACAATTCATAAAGCTTCTCTGAAAAACTTATACAATCAAATCCTTCTATCACTCGACAACACTCCTATATATAATACTCATAAATGTATATAAATTTTTTATACTATTACGACATATGTCAAATATTTTATTTAATTCTTATATTTCTAAAATTGAATTTTTGTTGTAATGAGCTGAAGTAAATATATGTTTCAGATAATAACCACCTTACCTTTCTTTGGTACGGTTGTTATTAATCAATAAAACTACCGGGCAACCTTTTAGTTTTTTTATTGCCGTTACTTTCATTTGTACTTTTTTGAAAAAATATGTTACAACTAATTTATGTTATTATTTCAATTACAACATAATCCACATTATGTTGTAATTGATGAACTACTGCCAATATAATATTTAAAATTATATCATATTTACAAAAAAAAACAATAGTTTTCACAATTTTTATGCATATTTTCTTAAAAAATAAAACCTGAAATACACTTATAGACACAACAAAACACCCCATCCTGATATGTTTTTAAATATCAGAAGATGAGGATGAATTGTTGTGCTTTTTTCTTTTTTGCCTGTGTATGTATAATGCCAAAGCAACATAATGTGGATTATGTTGTAATCTGATTTTAAATTAAACTATAAGCCGCATCGCTTCCATTTTTTTGCAATGCTCTATACCTGTTGATACAATATATATTCTCGTTGTGTTTATATTGCTGTGTCCTAAAACATCAGCCAGCTTTGCTACATCCTTCTCAAGTGCATAGAAAGCTCTTGCAAAAAGATGACGAAGATTGTGTGGGAACACCTTTGACGGATTTACCTCTGCCTCTTGGCAGAGTTTTTTCATTTCACGCCAGATAGTAACTATATCAATCGCTTTACCTGTGCGTGTAATAAAAATTTTACCCGAAGTTATACCCTTGCTTTTAGCATATTTCAATAGCTTTTTTCTAAGCTCTCTAACTATAAATATACTGCGGTTTTTTGCTTTACAGTTAACATAAGCACTGCCTTTTTGTGCCGCTTCTACTGTTATATATTGTAATTCACTCACACGAATACCGGTACCGCAGATCGTCTGTAAGATCAGAGACATCCTTTCGTTTTTCTTTTTGCTTGCAGTGTTAACCAATCTCAAGTATTCAGCTTTGGTTAATTCTTTTTCTTCAGACCTGAATATCTCCTGTTGAACCTTTAAAGGTTTAACCCGACAATCATACCAACCGAGAAACGAAAATAATTTATTTATTGCCGCTAACATAGAATTAACACTTCGTACAGTATAACCATCATTTATGAGTTTTTTCTTGTATTCAATTACTATATCTTTGGTAACACTATTGTTTTGTACGAAACAATAAAAAGCTTTTATATCTCGTATATATTTTTCTATTGTTGCGGCGCTTTTCTCTTCTAAATATAAATTTTTGTTAAAATCATTGATAATTTCTAATGTGAAATATTTTCCATTCACTGAAATCACTCCTTCAAATATGAGTTTAATCATTTAAATATTATTTATACAGATTCTTTAATGCTGCGCAACTGATTTTTTGTTTGACATAAAACAACCTCCTTGTAATTTGGTAATACCATTTTACAAGGAGGTCTTCAATTTGTCGAATGTATCGATTATATTCAATTTTTATATCATCCTAAAATGCCTCAACGCATCCATAATAGCTTCTTCTTTTTCTTTAGGACACTGCGGCACTCTACTCTTTCCTTCACCCTTGTTATAACACTCTGTTAGAATGATACCACACTTAGCCTTAACCTGTGATATGTAAAGAGTTGACACTTTAAGACCGTGTTTTTCAAGCACATAATCCTTGATCTCCTGATATGTCGCCTTTGTTTCAGCGGCAGTAACATCAACCTCTGAAAGGTCAAGCTTTATGTCGATATGTGCGTCCGGTCTGCGTTGGGACAAAAGAACAACCGTTTCCACATGTGCACAGCGTGGGAACATGTCGAAGGGGACGGCTGTTTTTACGCCGTAGCCGTTTTCGGTGAGAATGGCACAATCCCTTGCGAGGGTTGCAGGGTCGCAGGACACATAGACAATTCTTTCGGGTGCCATGCGTACAATCGTTTGCAGCAGCGAAGCATCACAGCCCTTTCGGGGTGGGTCAACCAGCACGCAATCGGGTCGAAGACTTCTGTTTTCGAGCTCGAGAGCCGCCTTTGCGGCATCACCGCAGATGAATTCGGCATTGGTGATGTTATTGAGCTTTGCATTGACCTTGGCATCGTCGATTGCCTGCGACACGATTTCCACACCGATGACCTTTTCAAAACGGTCTGCCATGGTCAAACCGATGGTACCCGTACCGCAGTACAGATCCATGAGCAGCTCCCGTTTGCCGCCGAGCGCAAATTCGGCAGCCTTGGCATACAGATTTTCAGCCTGCTGACGGTTGACCTGATAAAATGCGTGCGGTGAAATACGGAACCGAAGTCCGCAGAGAATGTCTTCCATATACCCCTTGCCGTCAAGCACGGTGTTTTTTTCACCGAGGATAACATTGGTGTCCTCGGTGTTTTCGTTGATGAGCACACCGACAATATTTTCATTTGTCTTCTTCAGGGAAGCAATGAGCTCCTTTTCCTTGAACACACGATTGCCGTTGATGACAAGGGTCACAAGCAGCTGTCCTGTGGCTTCTGCCTTGCGGATATAGACATGGCGAAGCAGTCCCTTGCCTGTTTTTTCGTCATAGGCAGGGATTTTATAACGTTCTGCCCAACGGGACACCGTGCGCAGAATGTCGGCAAATTCGGTGGGCTGCAATGCACAGGATCGGCAGTCAATGACTCGGTGGCTGTAAGGCGCATAAAAGCCTGTTTTCAGCCTGCCGTTTTCCATGGCTACAGGGTATTGTGCCTTGTTGCGGTAGCCCGTGACAACGGGACTTGCACAAAGCTCTTCGACCTGCACATCGAGGTGTGCAAGCCTTGTGAAAGCATCCTGTACTCTCTGCTGCTTGTGCTTGCATTCCGAAGCGTATGTAATATGACGGAACGAGCAGCCGCCGCAACGGGGAAAAACGGGGCAGTTGGCATCGGTTCTGTCGGGAGAGGCGGACAGAATTTTCACGATTTTGCCGATGGCATAGGTCTTTTTGACCTTGATGATGAGCACTCTGAGCACATCACCGACCGCACCGCCTGCCACAAAAACAGCCATGCCTTCATAATGCCCTACAGCACTGCCCTCTGCGGTGAAGCCCGTGATGGTCAGTTCGATTTCTTCGTTTTTACGCAAGGGGATATTTTTCAATTCTGTCATCATGTTCAAAGCTTATTCCTTTATGATTTTCAAAAAAGCAAGCGGGGTTCCACTGCATCAAAAAACACCGAGCGCACGCAAAAGGAACGGAAGATACATCGGGAACACGCAAACAAAGAAGCAGGCAACGGCACCGCCCGCGGCTGCACCGACGGACACACCGCCCTTTTCCTTGATTCTTTGCAGATAATCAGGGGCATTGCCGTGTTTTTCACGCACGGACAAAATGTCCGATTTTGCTTTTTTGAAATAAAGCCCCGTTGCCGTGAAGCCGGACACAAGAGGAATGACATAAGCTACAACCACATCCGTGATATATGCCCAGATCTGTGTCAGACGGTTGGCGGTTTCGGAATAGACCTGCAATGCGTTCTGCATATTGACCGTCATATCCTCAACCAACTGCACAGAATCTGCACCGACCTGCTGTGAAAGGGCAAGAAAATCCGCATACAGTTCCTGAAATCGATCCATCATAACCCAGAAAGCGGGATCACTTGCACAGATCAGAGTATCCGCAATACCAAACGCAAGCAATACACAAAGAAACAGCACACCGATCTTGTTGAGCTTGCGGTAGAAGAACCACACGGGACCAAGACAAATGCTGCTGAGCATGGCAACCGCAGAGGATAAAAATGCCGCCGAGTTCCATGCAAAGGGTCTTTTAAAGGTATGAAGCGATGTGAACTTGCGGATATAGGAGCCGGATTTTTCTCCGACATAAGCGGAATATTCCGCCACCGTGATGTCACCGACAGAGGACTGCGGATCCAATCCTCCGTAGGTGCGGAAATCGGAATACATCTTATCCCTCTGTACTTCGTCCTGCAAGGGATCACCTGCATCGGCAGAGGCATTCTGATGGATTGGTTCATGGCAGACGGTGCAATACAATTCATTGATATAATTGCTCGCGCCGCAGAACGGACATTCGGCAGTCGGCACTGCGTTATTCCCGTTTACCTGCGCAGCATGCGGTCGCGTCTGCTCCTTTTTGACATCTGTCTGCGGACTTACAGGGGAAACCCAGACAAAGCCCTCGGCATGCTTGTCGGCATTGGCACACTGTGCATGCTCATTCCAGCATTCACGGTGATGCGGTGTTCCGCAATGCGGACAAACAACAACATCATCCTCCTGATTAAACGCCTTGCCGCAATACGCACAAGGCACATTCATAAAGCGCATGATAAAAACATCCTTTAACAGTATAATTTTCTAATATAATATTGTAACGAATAATCTTAAATTTTGCAACAACTTTTAAAAATATTTATAGTTTTTGAAAAACGATTGACAGATTGCCAAAACTTTCATATAATAGATAGTCGGAAATAATGTTTATGAGGGATTATCATGTAATACACACAGCCTTGTTCCCGCTGCGATAAAAACAACATGAGAGGATATAAACCATGCTGCAATTTGAAGAATTAAGATTAAAGCTTCTTGAAAATGAAAAACCCCTTGCAGACCTTGCCGATGCGCTCGGCATCAAAAAAATGGAAGAAGAAATTGCGCGACTTGAAGAACAGACCGCCCAGGAAAGCTTCTGGAATGATGTTGCAAACTCCAACAAGGTGCTGCAAAGAATCAGCAATCTCAAATCGAAACTCAAAAAATACACCGACCTCAAGGGTCTTTATGAGGACACCCTTGTTCTCATTGAAATGAGCGACGAGATGGAAGATGAATCCATGCTCGAGGAATGCACCATGAATGTTGACAAGGTCAAGGAGGACCTTGATGCACAGACCTTGTCCACCCTGCTTTCGGGTCCGTATGACAACAACAATGCCATTCTCACCTTCCACGCAGGTGCAGGCGGCACCGAGGCACAGGACTGGGCACTGATGCTGTTCCGTATGTATCACCGTTGGGGTGAGCGCCACGGCTTCAAGACCAGCACCCTTGACTATCTTGACGGAGAAGAAGCAGGTCTCAAGTCTGCGGTCGTGCTTATCGAAGGCGAAAACGCATTCGGCTACCTCAAGAGCGAAATGGGTATTCACCGTCTTGTCCGTGTTTCCCCGTTCGACTCCTCCGGACGCAGA
Organism: Acutalibacteraceae bacterium; assembly: GCA_045587645.1. Lineage (GTDB taxonomy): Bacteria > Bacillota > Clostridia > Oscillospirales > Acutalibacteraceae > RUG806. The sequence goes on from JAZNCO010000056.1 coordinate 30,551, forward strand.
CACACCTCCTTTGCCTCCCTTGAAGTCATGCCCGAAATTGACGATACCATTGAGGTTGATATCCGTCCCGAGGACATCAAAATGGACGTTTATCGTGCATCGGGTGCCGGCGGACAGAAGGTCAACAAGACCTCCTCGGCTGTTCGTCTGACCCACCTGCCCACGGGTATTGTCGTTTCCTGTCAGGTCGAACGCAGCCAGTTCCAGAACCGTGACGTGGCTATGCGTATGCTCAAGTCCAAGCTTATTGAAATCAAGGAACGCGAGCATCTTGACAACATTGCCGACATCAAGGGCGAACAGAAGGAAATCGGTTGGGGCAGCCAGATCCGTTCCTATGTTTTCATGCCCTACACCCTTGCAAAGGATCATCGCACCGGCTTTGAAAACGGCAACATCAACGCTGTTATGGACGGTGACATTGACGGCTTCATCACCGCTTACCTGAAAATGCAGTCGCAGGCAAATCTTGCAAACAACGAATAAGAATCGACAACAAATTAAATACCTTGTTTAACAATGATTCCCACAGTGAAAAATCTGTGGGAATTGTTGCATTTTTGACATAATTTATCATGATCGCGCACCTTTTTGTTAATAGTTTATTTACATTTTTATGTTACAAGCGTAACCCCGTTACCGTATAGTAGAATCGATGCAGGAAATGCATTTCTCTCATTTTGACAATTCCTTTTCATTTTATTTTCTCTTCCCCAAAAGGAAAAACCCGGGTAATAATCCGGGTTTTTCCTTTTTTTTGATTTTTTGTGAAAAAGCAATTGCCAAGCCGCATAAAAGAGAGTATAATATGTGTTAAATAAAATTTTTTAATAAGGAGTGCGCCATGAACGATTACAATGCTTTATATGCGATCTGGAAAGAAAAATGCACGGAAGACAATGATCTTGTTAAAGAATTAAATGATATTGCCGGCAACGACAATGAAATACTCGAACGCTTCTATCAGTCCCTTGCGTTCGGCACGGGTGGCTTGCGCGGTGTGCTGGGTGCAGGCACAAACCGTATGAATATTTACACCGTCGGCGCGGCAACCCAGGGACTTGCAAACTACCTCAATGAAGATTTCACCACCCCGAGCGTTGCCATCGGCTATGACTCCCGTAACAAATCCGATCTGTTTGCACAGAGAGCTGCCTGTGTGCTTGCCGCAAACGGCATCAAGGTTTATCTGTTCAAGGAGCTCATCCCCACCCCCGTTGTTGCATGGGCTGTGCGCAAGCTGGGCTGCAGCTCGGGTATTGTTATCACCGCAAGCCACAACCCCGCAAAATACAACGGCTACAAGTGCTATGATCCCAGAGGCTATCAGATGACCGATGAAGCCGCTGACAAGACACTCGGCTACATCAACAGCATTGATATTTTTGACGATGTCAAAACCGTTTCCCTTGAAGAAGGGCTCGCAAGCGGCAAAATCGAATATATTGAAGAAAATCTTCTCGAAGATTACTATGCAGCGGTTGCATCCCGTCAAATCAACCCCGGTGTATGCAAGGACAGCGGCCTGAAGCTGATTTACGCACCGCTTCACGGCTCGGGTAACAAGCCTGTTCGCCGCATTTTCAAGGATATCGGTCTTGAGGATGTAACGGTTGTCGCTTCGCAGGAGCTTCCGAACGGTGACTTTCCCACCTGCCCGTATCCCAACCCCGAAATCAAGCAGGCTTTTGAAGAAGCACTGAAATTGACTGCCGAAAACAAGGCAGATATTCTGCTTGCAACCGACCCCGACTGTGACCGTGTGGGCATTGCCGTGCTTAATAACGGCGACTATACCCTGCTGACAGGCAATGAAGTCGGCTGTCTGCTGATTGAATATATTCTGTCCTGCAAAAAGGCTGCCGGAACGCTTGCCGCAAATCCCGTGATCATCAAGACCATTGTGTCCTCCGAGCTTGCCGCCGTGATTGCAAAATCCTACGGTGCCGAAATGTTTGACCTGCTGACAGGCTTCAAATACATCGGCGAGCTGATGACACAGCTTGAAGAAAAGGGTGAGGCTGACCGCTTTGAGCTCGGCTTCGAGGAAAGCTACGGCTATCTGTCGGGTCTGCACACAAGAGATAAGGATGCCGTCAACGCATCTATGCTCATTGCCGAAATGGCAGCCTACTACAAAAAGCAGGGCAAGACCCTCGTTGCAGTGCTCAATGAGCTGTATGCAAAGCACGGCTATTACCTCAATTCCCTGTTCAACTATTATGTTGAAGGTGCGGACGGCATGACCAAAATGAACGGCATGCTCGACCTGCTTCGCACAAACACCCCGACAGCCATTGCCGGTGTTGCAGTCACCAACGTAACGGATTACAAGGAATGCACCGACAAGGATATGGCAACGGGCGAAATCAAAAAGACAACACTTCCCGTCAGCAATGTCATTGTGCTGACACTGGGCAGAGATAAGCTGATTGTCCGTCCGTCCGGCACGGAACCGAAGCTGAAAATTTATGCATCGGTTGCCGCCGACAATGCAGAGAATGCAAAGCAGACCACGGAAAAATACAAGGCTGACATCGAAGCACTGCTCGGTCTGGCATAAGAAAGGAATCAAACACACCCCATGAACAAAAAATTCGTTAAAATCGTCGCCATTATTCTCGCCGCTATTATGGTTGCCAGCGTGGCTTATGTTCTGATTGCTGTTGTGGCAGGCATGCTCACTGCAACTGCAATGCCCGTTCTCGCAACAAGCGCAATCAAAGCCGCCGCACCCGTATTGCTTGCGGCAGCGTAAACAAAAAAGCTTTTTTGCACTCCGTTTCGGTTGAAGCGGAGTGTTTTTTTGCAAATTTCGCATCAGCGGACACAGGGCGACAAACCGTATTTTATCGCACGACATTTCTTCAATATTTCATTTTCCAGCAGTAAAGAAACCTGCCCTTGCGGACAGGTTTTCATTATACAAAAATCGATTAACCGAGCATGGATGCAAACGGTGCGGTTATGTATTTAACAAAGAATGTGAAATACAGTGCAATTGTTACAAAGAAGTTGGTGACTTTTTCAAAGATATTCTGTGCATTGCTTTCGGCATTGACCGTGCCGTAGCCTTCGATCACACCGTTGTTGTCATTGACACCATCACTGTCAAATGCAAATTCATACAGCAGCGGAGAAACAAGTGCAACAAGGAAATACTGACCGGGTGTGACACAGCCGAAGGTCTGCGAAACGAGCTTGTTGAGATCCTGCATGACGGAATCGGTGCCGACATTGGAAAGAATCTGATTGGCAAGGCCGAGGAATACCTCGTCACCGACGGTTGCAAGGTCATCACGAAGAATCAGCGAAACCATTCTGAGCAGAAGTGTGACCTCGGGGGTGTCAAGGGTATAGGCTTCTTCGCCTGCATAATGCGCACCTGCAAGCAGTGTGACAAGCTCCCAGCCGTTATAGCAATCGGTTTCGGGCAGCTCCATGCCGTATTCGGCAGCAATTTCCTGCACACTTCCCTCTCCGTACAGCGGCAGCTCGAGCAGCTTGAGCAGTCCACCGACCGCGGTATTCACAAGATCGTAACCGAATTCACCCTCGGCAATGCCGATTTTTTCCATGGAAAGCGACAGTGCAAGTCTGTATTCAATACCGGCATCAAAATAGCCCTTTGCATAGGCATTCATACCTTCGTTCATCAAAGCAATCTGCTCGTCGGTGTAGCCTGCAACATTGGCGGTGAGTGCATCGATGTCAATGCTGTCCACGGTTTCGGCAGTGTATGTAATTTCCTGTTCATTCATGGTGAACATGCGGTACTGTAAGGGATACATCGTCAGCGAGGTGGTTGCAAAGTCATAAATTCTATTACCGAGTGTGCTTGTGTAAACGGCGGCATCACTGCAGTGCTCGTGGCCCGAGAAAACAAGCTTGATGCCTGCATTGGCAAACAGCTCAGCGGTGGTGTAATGGAATTTTACAATGAAGTTGCTGCTGAGAATGGTCTGCATGGGCATGTGGTCAAGCAGATTGTGGTGCATCATGAGGATGGGATATCTGCCGTCCTCCTTTGCCTGCTTTGCCTGGTTGAGCACCCACATGGTGCGCTCGGCGGTCATGCCGTCGGCAGTAGACACGGAGGTATCGCAGGAGTCAAGGGCAATGAGTCTGTAGGTGTCCCCGATGTCTGCGGTGTAGGAGCATTCGTTCTCGGTCACGGTGAGTGCTTCGTCATAACCGAATTCGGCATAAATCTCCTTGAACATGGCATTGGTGGTGTCGTTTTCACCCTCGCCGGTGTCGTGGTTGCCGTTGATGACATAAACGGGAATGCCGGTTTCGGCTTCAAAGGTGCGCAGCATTTCGGCTACGGGGTAATGATCCTCGGGACGGGGTCTGCCGTCGTTGGTAAGATCCCCGGGAATCAGCACAAAATCAGCACCGCTTTCGGCTACCTGATTGAGAAATTGCTGAATGATATACGGACTTTCATCCTCGAGAGCCGCACGGCGGTTTGCATACCAGAAAATCGGGTCATCAATATCACCCTCGAGTGCTTCGCGCGGAGCATGATAATGCAGGTCGGCGGCCACGGCAAATTGCAGTTCTTCCGCTGCTTCCTGCGCAGAAACGGGCACAACAAGCAGAGCCGCAATCAAAAGCAGGCTCAACAGAACGGATAATCCTTTTTTCATAACAGTTCCTCACTTTCTGTTTACGGGATATATGATAATATTATACAATAATAATTCTCCCCCGTCAATAAAATATCTCTTGCTTTTTCTGAACAAAACAATTATAATATATACAGAAAGCAACACTGCATTGCATTCACATCATCAGAACGGAGAATGATTATGTCTACTTCCGAAAACCGCCGCACGACCATGACAAAAAAAATGCTGCAAAACAGCCTGATTGAAATCCTTGAAAAAAAGCCCATTCATGAAATCACGATCAAGGAAATCTGCGACAATGCAGACATAAACCGCAGCACCTTTTACCGTCATTACAACACTCCGAATCAGCTTTTTGATGAAATTTATGACAATGTGAACAGAGAAATTCTGACCATTGCAAACCAATTCAAGGATCAGGCCTTCAACAGTGCGGATGTTTTGACAAAAATTCTCCTTTATTGCGAAGAAAACCGCAAGCTTTGTCTTGTATTGCTGAGCGAAAACGGTGAGCTGAAAATCGGCAAAAGCTTCAGCGAGCGCGTTACGCAGGCTGTGCTGACAACCGCCGACACAGTACCGTCGGAGCTTCACATGTATGTGGTGCAGTTTATCGCAGCAGGTATGGCAAACTTTATCTGGACATGGCTGCACAATGAAAACCGTCTGCCTGCAAGGACGGTTGCAAGGGGCATGACGATGCTGATTAAGCATGGCTTCAACCGTGCCCTGAGCCTGAGTGTAAACCCCGAAAACCGTGCATTCGTTGCCCAGAATAACAGTAAATAAAGTTAAAACGGAACCGCAATGAAAGCAGTTCCGTTTTGTTTTTTATTCTTCGGTTTTCTGAAATGCAATCCTGCTGTCGCCGTCTTCGAGGTAAATCGTGCCGCATTTCCGAAAGCCGTTTTTGGCAAGTGCCTTCTGCATGGGGATGTTATTTTCGTGGGTGTCAATACGCAGATTGCCGATGGTCTGACAGCAGAAGCTGACAATCTCCCCCATTGCACCGTGTACGGTACCGTCGGTTGCAACGCGGTGAATGGTGCCGTAGGGTGCATCGTTGAGCCATTTGCCGTTTTCGATGTAAGAATAGGTCGGCTCGGGATCGGTGAAAAAGACGAACACAAAGCGGATAATGCCGGCATCATCCACACCGACGAAATTGATTTGTTCTTCAATATCCTGCGCAACTCGTTCGGGGGCCGGCTTGTGCGTTTTCCATTGATCCGGATTGCCGTTTGCCGCCATGAACTGACGGGCAATGGCATAAATTTCAAGAAGACGGGGCAGGTCTTCTTTTGTTGTATGGCGAATATGCATAAATTTCTCCTGCGTTTTTTGTTCTATTATACAATATAAATCCGCTTTGTCAACCTTGACATGAAAAGGAAATTTAAGGTATAATAAATGATATCAAATAAAAAGGAGTATTCTTATGAAACACTTCAGAAAAACACTCTGCATTGTAATGAGCATCCTCATGGTGCTGCCCTTTGCACTGCTTTGCGCATCCGCAGCAGAAACATCAAATGACTATGTTCTTGTTTCCCCCTATGCAAATGTTGATTGGGAAACATGGGGTCTTTACAAAGCCAACCTGCACACCCACTCCACCTACAGTGACGGCTCTGTCACCTATCCCGAAACCATCATCGAGCATTACAACCAGGGCTTTGACATCCTTGCCATGGCTGACCACGGTGTTACCGGCAGAGCATGGAACGAAAAGCAGCCGTTTATTCCGCTGTATCTGTATCAGTATGTCATAGGCTACACACAGGAGCACCTGACCGATGAGCAGTTTGAAGGCATCACCGGCGGTACCTATCCCCTTTATGACGGCACAATCCGCGGCGAAGGCATGACCTGCGTGGAGGGTGCAAACGAACTGAACTACATCAATATCACCAAGAGCCATGTCAACGGCTATTTCCTGCCCGACGGTGTCGGCAACGGCTTTGAGGGCGGCGAAAACGGTCACGAGGTGGCTGTAGCTTATGTTGAAAAGAACGGCGGCCTTTCCCACATCAACCACCCCGGTGACTGGATCGGCTATGACTCCACTGCCGATGCTGCCGACCCCGACACGGTTTGGTATTTCAGCGAAATTATTCTCAAATACGATTCCTGCCTTGGCATGGAAATCTTCAATCTCAAGAACAACACCGAGGCATACAACCGCATTCTGTGGGATAACATGCTCATGACCACCCTGCCCTACGGCAGAACCTTCTGGGGCTTCTCCAACAATGACTCCCACAACTTCTCCGAAATCGACACCTCCTTCATGGTTTATGCACTTGAAGAAAACAATGTTGAGAACCTCAAGGATGCCATGATAAACGGCAACTTCTTTGCCGTTACCCGTCGTCTGGGCACAAGCGATGTCATCGGCCCCGAAACGGAAATTGATGCCTGCGACACGGATCTTGCATACCCGACCTTTACCTCCGTCACCACGGAAAATCACACCATCAGCGTAACGGTTGCCGACTGTGATTACATTCAGTGGATCGCCAACGGTGAAGTCATTGCAAAGCAGGATGTCACCGCTGACACAGGTGTGATCTCTCTTGACCTTGACACCATTGACGGCGCAGAAGAATTCCTTTATGTCCGTGCGGAAATCGTCGGTGAGGGCGGCATGACCTGCACACAGCCCATCGTACTTGACAACGGTGAAGAAAAGCTCACTTATGAAAGCGAAACCACCGTTGACAGCGTGCTTGCGGATATCGCATTCAAGCTCAAGAGCACACGCATTTATGTCATCCTCGCAAAACTGATCGAATTGATTGTTGACGAAATCAAGGATCTGTTCTGATAAACAGTATTGCAGAAAAAGACGACACATTTTTATTTCAGGTTGACTTTTTCCTGCAATGTGATTACAATAATAAAAAAATGAAAGGCAGGTGGACAAAATGACAATGGTAATGCTTTCAAAAAACCGAAGTGCCGTTTTGTCCGTTTGCATGTGATATTTTATTATCTTCTGTAAGCAAAAAGGCATCTTCGGTTGAAGGTGCCTTTTTTATTTTTTACAGAAAGAGGTTATAAAATGCAATCAATCAAAAACAGTATAAGCTTCACAAATCTGACAAAAGAAAACAGCAGCAAATATAAAAATCTCCGCAAAATTTTCGCAAAATACAAAATACAATCCTTGCGCAACCACGGCGAAGCACCCGGTAACAAAAAGATGTTTTACACTCTGTTTGACAGCATCATTGAAAGCCTGTCGGAAGATAAAGCAAAGCATTTTATTGTTATGCAGAACAAAAATGAACTGCTCGGCTTTGCATTCATCAACACGGATGAACGGGATATGCTTGCTGTTCCTGACTCTTACGGTTCCGTGCATGATTTTTACATTTCCCCCAAGCACAGACGAAAAGGCTACGGCAGCATTTTAAACAAGCATATCGAACGCATTTTCAAAGAGAACGGCACAAATACGGTTCTGCTGTATCCCGATCCTGTCAGCGGCATTGATTTCTGGAAAGCAATGGGATATGCAGACACAGGGATTCATCAGGGTTGGGGGCGTTGGCTTGTGTTCTGCAAGCACCTGACCGAACACGAAAACACCGCAGAAATTGACAAAGCGATGCAGAAGCTTGTCACTCCGACCGATACAATCGGCATCAACCCCTATAACAAACCGCAATTAAAAGAAACTTACGGTGTGTGGAAAGAATATTGCAAGCAAGCAGACAGAAAGCCGCACAGAAATGATGTCAGAAAGATGGCTTTTGAAGCAAGAAAAAACCGCAATGTCAGCTTCACTGCATTGTATTACCAAGGTGCAAGCATAGGTTTCACCTATAAAGCAGACAATGAAATCAGCTATGTATTGCCGGCATACAAGGATATTTTTTTATAAAGGAAGTTTGAGCAATGACAAAACGGGTTACGGTGGTTCCTTACAATGAACAATGGAAAACGGATTTTGAGAAAATCCGACAGCATCTTCTGCCTGCGGTCAGGGAGAAAATTGTCGGCATTGAGCATGTCGGCAGCACATCCGTTGCAGGACTTGCCGCAAAGCCGATTATTGACATTGATGTCGTTATCAAAGATTATTCTGTATTTGATGCCGTAGTTAAAAAGTTAGCATTTCTCGGTTATATATACGAAGGAAATCTCGGCATCAAAGACAGAGAGGCTTTTGATTATCAAGGTGATGCAGATTTGCCGAAGCATCATTTGTATGTCTGCCCTGCATTCTCTGCGGAGCTGAAAAGGCATCTTGCATTCAGGGATTATCTGCGAACACATCCCGAAGCTGTTGAAAAATACGGCAAGGTCAAACAGGACGGAGCAAAACAATTCCCCGACAGCATAGATGACTATATCAATTTCAAATCCCCTTGTATTGAGGAGATTTACAATGCAATACAAAAGGAGGAAAACCCGTGAGCCGACAAAATATTTTTGACAACGAAACATTTTTTGATGGCTATAAGACCTTGCGTGCAGGTGAAACAAATTACAATGATCTGCTCGAGCAGCCTGCCATGCGTGCACTTTTACCCGACCTGAACGGCAAAGCTGTTCTTGATCTCGGTTGCGGTTACGGTCACAATTGCATGGATTTTGTGCATCGCGGTGCAAAGCGTGTTGTCGGGGTCGATATCTCCGAAAAAATGCTCGCCGTGGCAAAAAGTGAAGCGGCACATGAACGCATCGAATATAAAAACATGAGCATGACCGATATCGGTCAACTGCACGAAAGCTTCGATTTTATTTACAGCTCGCTTGCATTTCATTACATAAAGGATTTTGACCTCTTTGCAAAAGAGATGTATGCGGTTCTCAACCCCGGCGGTGTGCTTTTGTTTTCGCAGGAGCATCCGATTATTACCGCAACCCTTGACGGCAACGGACATTTTAACAAGGATGAAAACGGCACAAGGGTGTCCTACACATTCTCCAATTATAATGAACCCGGTGAACGGCAGGTGCATTGGTATGTGGACGGTGTGATCAAGTATCACAGAACCTTCAGCAATGTCATAAATGCCCTTGCAAAAGCAGGTTTTGTGATTGATACGGTCTGCGAACCTATCCCCGAAGATTGGGCAATTGAAAAGCTGCCTACCATCGTCAAGGAATATATAAAACCGAACTTTTTGATTGTGAAAGCAAGAAAGGACTATGCATGAGCAGCTTGAATTGGACCTTTGATACAGTTGCTGACACCTACGAAAAGCTTCGTCCCGGATATGTTGATGAAGTGTATCAGACTATTTTTGAATATAAACCAATTGATGATACAAGCCGTGTTGTAGAGATTGGTATCGGTGGCGGTCAGGCAACATTACCTTTTCTTAAAACAGGTTGTGACCTACTTGCAATTGATTACGGTGAGAATTTCTGCAAAATCTGCCGTGAGAAATTTAAAAGTTATCCGAACTTTTCTGCCGTTTCGGGAAAGTTCGAAGATATCGACATGGGCGGTGAATATGACCTGATTTATTCAGCTTCTGCCTTTCATTGGATAGACGAAGAAATCGGCTATAAAAAGGTTTATGATATGCTCAAATGCGGCGGTGTGTTTGCCCGATTTGCGAATCATCCGTTTCGTGACAAAGGCAATACGGAATTGTCGGCAGAAATCGACCGCATTTATGCCGAATATTACTATACCTATCACAACAAAGAACCCAGACCGCTTATTGAATATACCGAACACCAAGCCGCAGAGCGTGCACAAATTGCCGCAAAATACGGTTTCACGGATATTCAATACAAGCTGTTTTACCGCACACGGATATTCACAGCCGCCCGATACAGGCAACTGCTCGGCACCTATTCCGACCACATTGCCATTGACGAGCCGATCCGCAATGCATTCTTTTCAAAAATAGAAGATGCAATCAACCGTCACGGCGGCACGATTACGATTTATGATACCATAGATTTGCAACTGGCAAGGAGATAAGAAAATGATTTTTGAACCAAAAACAATAAAATTGAAAAACGGGCAGACTGCCGTTCTGAAAACACCCGAAACAGCCGATGCCGAACAGCTGCTTCATTGCATCCGCACCACCTCGGGCGAAACACCCTTTTTGTCAAGAACTGCCGAGGACTGGGAGCAAACCACGGTTGAAAGCGAAGAAAAATGGATTCAGAAAAACCGTGAATCCGAAAATGACTATGTTATTACCTGCTATGTTGACGGTGTTGCTGTCGGCAGCTGCGAAATCAGCTTTTTCGGCAAGGGCAAATCGGCGCACCGTGCAGGCCTGGGGATTTCAATCATCAAAAAATACTGGAATTTCGGCATCGGCTCTGCAATGTTCCGTGAATTGATGAAACTTGCTCAAGAACATGAGGGGACCGAAATCGTTGAACTCGAATTCGTTGAGGGCAACGACCGTGCAAGAGCTTTGTATGAAAAATTCGGATTCAGAATCATGGCAACAAAACCGAACGCCTTCAAGCTCAAAGACGGAACATACCAAAATGTGTGCTATATGCAGAAATATTTATAACAAGGCACAGAACAATGAATGAAGTAGTATTTCAAATAACCGACATAAAGCAGCTCAAAACCGTTGCAATGAAAAACGAAATCCGTGAACTCGGTGCAGATGATCTTTCAATTTTCAACGAACATCTGCGGCTTTGTCAGCCGAAGCACAAAAGAATGTTTTTTAAAGGTGCATCACAGGCGGATTGGGCACAATGGAGCAAGAAAGGCATCCGTTATTTTGTGTTATTCGAAGAAAATAAGCCCGTTGCACGGTGCTGTATTGAACCGCTGAACGAAAACCAATGGGAAGCGGCAGATGTAAAAGTCTGTGCAGAAGCTCGAAAAAAAGGCTATGCAAAGCAGCTCGCTTTTCATGTGGTCAACATCATTTTAAACAGCGGCAAAACGGCTACCTGCCGCACCTTGCCGACCAACACCGCTATGCTCAGAGTCATTGACGCTTTGGGCTTTAGTGCCGTGCAAAGACAACTGCTGCCTGTACACGGCAGGCTCATGACAGAAGATGAATTTCCCGCATATGCGCAGTGGTCTGTGAAAGGTTATGCCGATTATCTTTTGTTCAAAGCCGAAAAGAGCAGAAAAAAGGCACTTGCCGCTTCCAAAGAAGAATTCAATGATGTGTATCCCGACGGCACACAGACAAAAGACACATATCTTTATGTCGTGCAAAATGAAGATGACGAGGACATCGGCGTGATCGCTTATCAGAAAAGCCCTTATAACGAAAACTGTGCGTTTATCACGGAGCTTGTGATTCATCCGGACCACCGCCGAAAAGGCTATGCACAAAGCGCACTGCAATATGCACAAGCGGATGCAAAAGAGAAAGGCTTCGGCACCATGGCACTCAATGTTTTCAAAAACAGTTCGGCTTTTCCGGTCTATGTGTGTGAAGGGTTCCGATTGATTGAAGATTACCCCGACAGTGCCATTTTAGAAAAAGACTTATAAAGAGGTGAAAGGAATGAAACTCGTTCTTCTTTTCGGCAGTTTTGCCGTCGGCAAAATGACCGTCGGGCAGGAGCTTGCAAAAATAACCGATCTGACTCTTTTTCACAACCACATGACCATTGAACCGGTACTCGATGTGTTCGGCTACTACCACGGACGAGCCGTACGCAGATTGCGGGATGTTTTCTTTGAAGAATTCGCCGACACCGGTGAAGAGGGTTTAATTTTCACCTTTGCATGGGCATTCGACCAACAAAGTGATTGGGATTATGCAAAACATGTAACGGACATTTTTGCAAACAAGGGTGCAGATGTTTATTATGTGGAGCTTGTCGCCTCGCAGGACGTACGCCTTGTTCGCAACAAAAGCGAAAACAGACTCTTGCATAAACCGAGCAAACGCGATCTTGCATTTGCAGAACAGGATCTGTTGGATGCAGACCGAAAATACCGACTTGAAAGCTATGACGGAGAGATCCCGTTTGCAAATTACATCAAAATTGACAACACAGACCTTGCACCCGATGTTGTCGCAAAAATAATCAAAGACCGATTCAACCTGTAAGGAGAATACAATGGAAACGGAAAGAAAAAAACTTGTGCGCTCATTCCTGGGCAAAACCGTACACATTAAAATCGACCGTCCGATCGGCTATGTGCATCAGAAGAACGGCTATTCCCTCACCTATCCCGTCAACTACGGCTATATTCCCGATGCATTCAGTGCCGACGGTGAGGAATTGGATGTTTATTTATTGGGAATCACCGCCCCCGTCAGCGAATACACCGCCGAGGTCATCGGCATCGTACACCGCAAAAATGATTGTGAGGATAAACTCCTTGCTGTACCGCACGGAATGGATTTCACAAAAGAGGAAATCGAAAAGGCGGTGCATTTTCAGGAGCAATTTTTTGACACAGAAATTGAGCTTTACGCACCGGAATGCGAAATGGTTCGTCAATACAACAAGATCTATGATGATCCGCCCGAAAAGGTGCGTGTTTCGTGCCGTGCGTTGGTGATTGACAAAAACAAACTGCTGTTTTCCTACGAAGCCAAAAAGGATGTTTACATGAGTCCCGGCGGCGGTTTGGAGGAAAACGAAACCCTCGAAGAATGCTGTGCAAGAGAAGTGCAGGAGGAAACGGGATTCATTGTGCGGCCGATTCGGAAATTCCTTGTTGTGAATGAATACAGCTTTGAAACGCTGTATATCAGCCACTACTTTATCTGCGAAGTCATCGGCAAGGCTGAATCAAAGCTGACCGCAACCGAAATTGCACACGGCATGACCCCGGAATGGTTGTCCTTTGACGAGTCACTGTCCGTGTTCGGCACCTACGAAAGCAAGCAGCTCGACCACCGAAGCCTGTATCTGCGTGAATTCACGGTGTTGAACAAATATCTGAATGAGAAAAAATGAAAAACGGAGAGCCGAAGCTCCCCGTAACTCTTATTTCATTCTGCAATAATTGCATCCAATTCAGATTCTACTTCTTCTAATGTATAATCCCTTACACCGTTCAGACGATCTTCCTCAACTCTCAACAGCTTTTCTCTTAAATCAAGCATTTTCTCACGGTGTTCAAAAGATACAATATCCATAACAACTAAATCACCGCTTCCGTTTTTGGTCAGATACACAGGCTCACCCGTGCTTCTGCACAGCTCGGCAATTTCATTATAATTATTACGGATAGCGGCAGAGGGACGGATATTCATAATTTACAGCTCCTTAATAGCAATATTATACCTTAATTATACACAAATTATACCACCATGTCAATACAAGAAGGATATACAAATGATTACATTTTCATTTTCCGACAAAAACGACTTCACCTCTATTGCACCTGCCGTATTCAACATTCTTGCCGATAAACTAACCAAACCACATTCGACACAACGACTTAAATGTCAAGATATGGAACTTCTTATGACAATACAATAACTGCAAATTTCTTTTCAAACCTAAAATCTATCGAACAAAACTGCGAATCTACAAGGAGGATTACATCCTCCTTGATCACCACCTCCACTTTTACAATCACCAAAGAATCCAACTAAAAACAAAACTGACTCCGCTTGAAAAACGAAGTCAGTATGTCGCTTAAAAGTTAATATTTTCTACAACAGGAGTGTTTTTGTTCTGTCCGTACAAATTAGAGAAGTACATTAGAGCAGTGTACTTTATTTTGAAGGTCTTATTTTTTTTAAATTTTCAAACACTATTTTCAATGAACAACTTTTAATGTAAGCAGGATCTTGTTTGATTACTTTGCTTGGACTTGTTAATAGCCTCGTACTGCATATCGTTTTATTTACTTCACAAAAAGATTCCTGCGTTGCATTTATATTGTTTCGCAGGGGTGGTAAAAGCTCTATTTTTTCACTTGTTACAATGCAATCTGCATTGGGATTATTATCTAAAAATCTATAGATTGTTTTAGAAAATTCCCTCATTGTTTTATCTTTCTTATACTTATTAATCACATCATCCAAAGATATTTTAATTGTTTTATTATCATTTTCCTGTGTATCTAAAATTTCGTTTGTATGCACTATAAGATTATCTTTTTGGAAAAACAAAAAAGGAACAACATAATTATATAGTTTTTGAACAAGTTCCAAATCGAATTCAGAAAAAACATATCCTATTAGCGCATAAATCTCCCTTGAATTTTGATCCGTATTATTTGTTTTAATAAAACAATAAAATGAAATACTTTCTTCATTTTTATGCATTATTAAATGTTGATTTTGTAAATAATATTCCTTATCTTTTTCAAATAATGAATAAGAATTTAAAAATGATTCTTTGTCCGATTCAGATAATACCTTATCGTAAAATATCCACCTGTAGTCATTAGAAAGAGAGCGAGAATACATAATTATACTTGATGTTAACATTGTTATCCTCCTATGTTCGTCATTCTGGCAATTTTCTCCAATTGTGGTCTATGGGGAATCAACTTTAACACCTCTCCCTTGCTCTCTAAAATAGCTTGTCTCAAATCAAATATGCGCTCTCTTCTGTAACTTCCAAACAAAATATCTATAAGGTTTTTGACTGGACCAAAATTTGCTTTTAAATCATTCAATTCAGCTACCAAATCATCGACATGGATTGTTAGGTTCTCTGACTCACTGTCGAGACATTTCAGCAACGCATAAGCAAAAGAAGAACTGATATTAACAGGATAAATATCATCAAAATTTTTTATTGTATTATCAAAAATCAGCACATTTTCTCCGTTGCGATTTTTGATCCACTCATATGTTGTTTCGACATTCCCATAACCTACTGTGCCAACAGGAATAACGGGATAATCAGATATACTAGTATTTGTTTCAGCAAAAAAATTGGAATAAATACTATTAATTTTGCGTTTAAGTGTTTTGATATCACTTTTAATGTCTATAATACTTGAATCTGCCTTTGATAAAACAAAAATTATATCAATGTGCTTCTTTGTTAAGACCAATCTCAAAAGTTGAGAAATTTCATTTGCTCCCACTAGAGCACGTGCGGTAATAATGTTGTTACAAACTTTTAGTACCGCAGCATCAATAAAAACCATGACAACATCACTTGCGATTAATGTTGCAAAAATTTCACTATTTTGCGAAGTTTCCACCCCTAATGCCAATTCTCTTATTGCACCACCACGATAATCGATCCAATCAATATCTATTATATGCCGTCCCATATACTTTAATTCAAGAGGCATTATGATGCTTGATGATGTGCCTGCTGGGAATCTACCTGTATTATAAATGGTGTTAATCTGTGCAAAACCCTTGTACACAAATGTATTCCAATTATTATTGTTTTCTCTATTTGCAATTGAGTATCCGTCCACATTATCATTAAAAAAAAGCTCAGACATAGCAGACATATAAGAAGTTTTACCGCTACCTGATGTACCTAACATAGTAATTTTCATATCATCTATCCTCTTTCTTTAATATAGTTTTCACGTTTGCAATTATACCTATAATAAGACTAACTTCAGTTAATGAACTGACAACCACAGCCCAAATCTGTTCTCTGAAAAAAATCAATGTGGTAATTAGTGCGATAGTGGAAATCAGAGCAAGCACAAGAATAATTCTCATTCGTTTTTCAGATTTCAACCATTGTACTTTTTCTTTTTCTTTAATTTCAGACATATTCGTCCCTCCATTTTTACATATTAATTATTTTAAGATAACAATACATGATCTCTTGTATTGTTATCAAATTAAAAACCAATAAAAAACAAGTGGAAACATTTTCAACTTAATTAACTATTACAGCATAATGACTTTATCCTACATATATTTTAATAAATGATTACCATAAAACAATATCAGACGTAAAAATGCACTATTTCTCTGCAAAAATGCATATTTTGTCAAATACTGATTGACACATTGGAGATTTAATGATGAAAGAATTTATTAAAGGCATGGACTTGTGTAAAGGCTTTTTCAATGAATATGCAAAACCGATTATTGAAGAGCACTTCCCAAAGTTAAAATACTCAGCCGGGTTAATTGGCTACGGCTCTGATGTATTGGGTTATGACGATGCAGTTTCCACCGACCATATGTGGGGACCTCGTTTTTATTTGTTTTTGAGTGAAACTGATATTTCAATGAAGAACGATATTATAAACGCATTATCTGAAAATCTACCCTATACATACAAAGGTTACAGTGTTAATTTCACCGAACCCGACCCAAATGATTGCGGTGTTCAGCATCCTGAATTCATAACCGAAGGTAAGGTTAATCCATTGGTGTTTATACACACTTTTGATGAGTACCTAAATGAACAACTCGGCACAGCAGATTTAGATAATATTTCACCTTTTCAATGGCTTGCTTTTTCAGAGCACAGACTATTATCGTTGGTATCAGGCAAGTTTTTTGTTGATGGTCTTAACTGCTCAGATAAAATCGAAAAAATCAAATATTATCCCCAAGAGGTCAAATTATATATGATTGCTTCCAATTGGGAGATAATTGCTTCGGAACAGGCGTTTGTTAAGCGTTGCGGTGAATGTGGTGATGAAATAGGATCACAACTCGTATGTGCAAGAATTGCAGAACGCTTAATGAGATTATGTTTCTTGTATGAAGACACTTATGCACCTTACAGCAAATGGTTTGGAACTGCCTTTAATCATCTTGACATTGATGATAGTATTCAACAAACGATTCAGGCTGCTCTTTTAGCCAATAGTTTAACTGAACGTGAAGATTATATTGTTAAAGCTCAGGCTTTGGTTGCTGATATGCACAATGCAAGCGGTTTAACAGATGTTGCTGACTACAAAATCGAAAGTTATTTCGGCAGAGATATTAAAGTTATATTTGCAGATAAGTTTGCCGAAGCAACAGCCGTGAAATTGAAAGGTACAGCTTTAGAAAAGGTACCCCTTATCGGCACATTGAGTCAGTTTGGCGGTCTTTCAGCATTTGCAGATGAGAAAGAGTTTTATCCGCAGATTATAAAATTATATGGAGAATAATATGATGAACCACACTATTGAACCCCTCAAACCCGAGGAATACCACAAGTGTGCAAATATATGGAACATGCACGCACAACCGCTTAGCCTGCAATGGAAAGAAGAAATCGCATCGGGCAACCGACTTGTTTTTATTTACAAAATCAATGGTGCATTCATCGGTGAGGGGTCTTTGGTCTTTGACACGGGCGACATGGATTACACCATCCCCGGAAAGCGGATTTATATTTCAAGAATGATCGTCAAAAAAGAATACCGCAACCGTGGCATCGGGAGTGAGATTCTTACGTTCCTTATAAACAAAGCGAAAGAAATGGGCTTTTCTGAAATCACACTCGGTGTAGATAAGACCAACGAAAATGCTTTGCATCTGTACCGCAAGCACGGCTTCACCGAGGTGCTGTTTGACGGCAAGGATGAAAACGGAGAATATTTAAAGCTACTCAAAATTTGCGATTGAAGAGAGGTACATAAAATGAAACTTTTAGTGATCCGTCACGGGGAATCTGAAGCAGATTTGCTTGATGTGCACGAAGGCAGAGCAAATTTCGCACTAACTGAACGAGGACACAGACAAGCTGAAGCGATGGCAAATTATGTTGCTAAAAATTATAATATCTCTAAAATATACGCAAGCACCTTAACAAGGGCGAAACAAACAGCAGAACATTTATCAGAAAAAACAGGCATCCCCATTGTTTTTGATGAAAATCTGATGGAGTTCAACAACGGACTTCTTGCAGGCTTGCCGAGAGCAGTTGTAAGAGAAAAATATCCTGAAATTCCCGATTTGCCGATTGATAAAGCAGTTTACGGACAGGAATCCTTGGTTGAGTTCAGGCAGAGAGCCGAAAATGCACTTGCAAGAGTTATCAGCGAAGCACAGGCAGATGAAACTGTTGCTGTTGTATCTCACGGCGGAATGATAAATCAGTTGTACCGTTCACTGTTTGAAATGCCCGTTGACTGTAAGTTTTTCTTCAATACCGCCGACACAGGTATTCATATCTGGAGTGTGAGTAACACAGAAAGACGAGTTGTGAAGGCTAATTATGACGAACATACAAAAGGAATTTAAGCAAAAATATGATAACACTTACCGAATACTTAAATAACCCTTGCGGTACTCTTTCTATTCCGTATTGGAAAGCAAAAAATATTGTTATACCGCCTGATATGAAAATTCTGCACGATAAGGATTTTAGTGCAGATCTCTTATCAGATTATACTGATGAAAAATATTTCCGTCTGTATCACAATCTCAAAGAAATACCCTACATTATAAATGATGATTTTGAGATTGGAACCGCTACACGAAAAGATATAAAAGAAATCGTAGAAATAATAAACGATTCATATACGGATATATCTGTAACCAAAGAGCTTATCAAAAGCTATACCAAAACACCTGTTTACAATGCAGAACTGTGGATTATGGTTAGAGAAAAAGCAACGGGTAAATATGTGGGTTGTGGTATAGCTGATTTTGATGCAGAGGCTAAAGAGCTTATCTTGGAATGGATACAGGTTTTGCCACAATACAGAGGCAAGAAAATCGGTCAGTTAATTGTAACTGAACTTCTGTTCAGAATGAAAGACGTTGCAGATTTTGCAACTGTTTCGGGTAAGGTTGATAATTTGACGAATCCTGAAGCTTTATATAGAAAATGCGGATTTGACGGCCATGATGTATGGCATATTTTACATAAGAAATGAGAAAAAGAAATGCTTGACTACACAAAAATAAATTCACAAACATGGGATTTGTGGGCGGAAAGCGGCTGTGCATGGACATTGCCCATAAGCCACGAAGAATACGAAAAAACAACCGTTGACAATTTTGCGGTTTACCTGACCCCGTGCATCCGAGTGCCGCACGAGTGGTTTGACGGCATAAAGGGCAAAAAGATTTTAGGACTTGCAAGCGGCGGCGGTCAGCAGATGCCGATTCTGTCAAAGCTCGGCGCGGAATGCACCGTGTTTGACAATTCCGACCGACAGCTTGCAGCAGAGCGCATGGTCGCAGAAAGAGAAAACTACAGAATCGAAATCATCAAGGGAGATATGTCGAAAACACTCCCGTTTGCAGATGAAAGCTTTGACCTCATTTTTCATCCTGTTTCCAATGTCTATGTGGAGGATGTTTATCATGTCTGGAATGAATGTTACCGCGTTCTTAAAAAAGGCGGCAGATTGCTTGCGGGGCTTGATAACGGCATTTCTTTTTTGTTTGAAGAAAATGACCCTTTGAAAGTGGTCAATCCCCTGCCGTTCAATCCTTTAAAAATGAGTGCAGAAAAACGAGATGCCATGATTGCCAACGGCGATGGCATTCAGTTCAGCCATACACTTGATGAGCAGCTCGGCGGTCAACTCAAGGCAGGCTTCACACTCAAAGCCTTGTTTGAAGACCGCGACCGCGAGGGCGGCAATGAAATCGGCAAATACTATCCGCAATACATAGCGACACTGGCTGTAAAGTGAGGGATTTTGATGCTTCAAAGCAGTATTGTATTCAAAAACGGCATTCCGTGCTTGCAAATTGACGGCGCATTGCACGCACCGCTTGCCTATACGACCTATTTTGAGGAATTGGGCGAATATGCCGATTTTGCAAAAAGCGGTTATAAAATGTTTTTTGTAAATGTGTCCTTTACGGATCTGCCGATCAACAACAACACGGGCTTTACACCGTTCAGAACGGGTGTTTTTGAAACGGACACACCCGATTATTCCGAATTTGACGGCACCGTGCGGCGCGTTCTGTCAGCGTGTCCCGATGCTTTTCTTTTTCCGCGCATCAACATTGCCATGCCCCGCAAATGGATAGCCGAAAATGAAAAAGAAACCGTTGCAACACCGACAGGCAGACGGGAATCGCTGTATTCCGACCGGTTCCGCCGTGACGGGGAAACATTGTTAAAAACATTGGTTAATCATATCCGCAGTGCCGATTATGCAGACCGCATTGCAGGCTATCAGCTTTGCGGCGGTTTCACGCAGGAGTGGATTCACCACGATCTGTCGGGCTCGTTCTGCGAAAAAAGCCTTGCTTCTTTCGGTGCATGGATGTACAATACCCACGGCATTACCGATGTGCCGACTTTGACAAGGGATGATTTCAACAAACCAGAATACATGGAAGCGGTCAGCCGTTTCGGGGAATTCAGCTGCCAAAAGACCGCTGAAACGGTGGAATACTTCTGCAAGGCACTCAAAGAATACATACATCACGAGCAGATCGTGGGTGTTTTCTACGGCTACAATGCCTTTGTGCACGATTACCTGTGGGGCTTGCAGGGCCTTCGTTTTATTATTGATTCTCCGCATATTGACTTTTTCTCATCCCCATGTGCTTATGAACAAAACCGCAATTTCGGTGTGGATTGGGGTGACATGCTCCCGTCGGCTTCTTTGAAGCTGCACGGCAAGCTGTATTTTGCGGAATGCGACATCAGAACCCATCTGACACGCAGAATGCAGGACAACAGACCCGGGCTGTATTCTGACGAATTTTACGGCACACACGATCAGAACGGCAACAAGACCGTATGGTGCGGTCCCGACACGGCGGAATTGTCCTTGTCTGCCCTGCGCAAGACCTTTGCACGGCAGGTCGTGAACGGTTCGGGGATCTGGTGGTTTGACATGTGGGGCGGCTGGTATCATGATTTCGACATTATGGCAGAGCTTACAAAAATGAAGCAGCTTGCGGAATCGGTCAGGGAGAATGACAATGACCGTTTTCCGTCTGCCGAAACGGTTTTATTCATTGACGAAAAAGCATATCTGAACAATCCGCGGCACACAGACTATGTGCATCGGGTGAATCAGACAAGGGGTTCCATGGGCAACACGGGTATCCCCTTTGATATGTATATGACCGAGGATTCCGAACGGGTTCTGCATAAATACAAGGCGGCAATTTTCACCGCCCCCCTGCCGTCCGACAGCGGCAAAAATGCATTGCAACTTTGCAAAAAATTAAACATTCCGTTTTTACATCCGACAGAGGAACACCCGTCTTATACTAAAACAGAGCTTCGCGATTTTCTGACTGAATGCGGTGTGCATTGCTACAATGCCGATGACAGTGTCATTTATTGCGGCAACGGCTTTGTCG
This sequence comes from Acutalibacteraceae bacterium, assembly GCA_045587645.1. Lineage (GTDB taxonomy): Bacteria > Bacillota > Clostridia > Oscillospirales > Acutalibacteraceae > RUG806. The sequence goes on from JAZNCO010000056.1 coordinate 52,287, forward strand.
GCATGCATGCAACCAAAGACGGCGAAGCTGCAATCCGGCTGCCTGCAAAATATACCGTCCGTCCCCTGTTCGGTGCGGATTTTGAAGAACATGAAACCGACTGCATAAAAATCTTTTTAGAAAAACATCAGACGGCGGTTTTTGAACTGCTTTGACGAGGAAACAGAAATGAATACATACTTAAAAAATCTGAATCGGATAGAGTTCGTTGTCACTGCTGCCTGCACGGGGCACTGCAAGCACTGTTCCCAAGGGGAGCACAAAACCAACGAGCATATTGACAAAGACCTCGCGGCGGATGCCGTTCGCAAAATTGCAACGCAATACAACATCACCTCCGTCATGACCTTCGGCGGTGAACCCTTGCTTTGTCCCGACACCGTCTGCGAGATTCACAAAGCCGCCAAAGAAATGGGCATTGCTCAACGGCAGCTTATCACCAACGGTTTTTTCAGCAACAACCCCGACAAAATCACCCTTGTTGCCGATTGCCTGATTGAAAGCGGTGTCAATGAAATTCTGCTTTCTGCGGATGCATTTCATCAGGAAACCATTCCGATTGCCCCCGTCATAACTTTTGCAAAAGCAGTGCAGCAATACCACACCGTGCAGTTGCAAGTGCATCCCGCATGGCTTGTAAGCAAAGAAGACAACAACCCCTACAACATAAAAACAAGAGAAATTCTCAAACAATTCAACGATATCGGCATTGAAACCGCCGAGGGGAATGTAATTTTCCCGAGCGGAAATGCGTTGAAATATTTAAGCGAATATTTTGACTTGAGCAAAACGGACAAAAACCCGTATTGGGAAGATCCGACGGATGTGCGGGCAATTTGCTTCAGCGCAAACGGAGATATTCTCGGCAGTAACATTTATAAACAGGATATAAGCGCAATACTTTCAACTTACACCCCGAAAGGAGCATAAAATGTTAGAGTTTATAACCAAAGAACCCATACACAAGGGCTGGTCTTGTGATAAGAAATACCGTGTCACCACTGCTGACGGAACAAAATATCTTTTGCGTGTTACACCTTTTGAAAAGAGTGCAAGCCGTGAGAACATGTACCGAATGCAGCAGGAAGTCTCAAAGCTCGGTGTGACGATGTGCAAGCCCGTTGATTTCGGTAAGTGTGATGAAGGTGTTTACACTTTACAGACTTGGATTGACGGCAAAGACGCAGAGGAAGTTGTTCCGTATCTTGCAGACTCGGAGCAATATGCACTCGGACTTGATGCAGGCAGAATTTTAAAGAAAATTCATTCAATCCCTGCACCTGCAGACCAACCTGATTGGGAACTTCGTTTTAATAAGAAGATGGACAGAAAAATACAAATGTACAATGACTGTCCCATAAAATTCGATGGTTCTGAACATATTATTGATTACATAGAAGCTAATCGTCATTTGCTTAAAAACAGACCGCAGTGTTATCAGCACGGTGATTACCATATCGGCAACATGATGATTGAAAACGGCAAAATCGTTATCATTGATTTTGACCGTTACGATTTTGGTGACCCATGGGAAGAATTTAACCGTATTGTGTGGTGTGCACAGTCTGCTCCGCTTTTTGCTTCAGGTATTGTTAACGGCTATTTTGATAATGAAGTGCCAATGGATTTCTGGAAGCTCCTTGCACTTTATATTAGCAGTAATATGCTTTCATCAATTCCGTGGGCAATTCCTTTCGGTGACGGTGAAGTTCAGACAATGCTCAATCAGGCAAAGGATGTTTTGGAATGGTATGACAATATGCAGAATCCCGTTCCAACTTGGTATTTCAAGGGTTACTATTTGCAATACATAGATGGTCTGCCGTATAAAATGAAAGCACCTTACGATTTCAATTTTATCAACCAATATGGAACGGTGTTCAAAGTATTTGATGACCAAGATTCAGGAAATATTTGTTTCGGTACAGAAAAAGACGGTGAAAGGTATTTTGTAAAGTTCGCAGGTGCACCGACAGAAGCATATAACGGTACACCTGAAGATGCGATAGAGCGATTAAAGGCTACATTTCCTGTGTATGAGAATTTGAAACATAAAAATCTAATTGAGTTTGTTGAAGCAAAAGAAATTAACCATGGCTTTGCAATGGTATTCAAGTGGGTTGACGGTGACTGTATGGGCAGAATGTACCCTGCAGAGCATCGCAGATTTATGAATTTACCAATTGCAGACAGGCTGAATGTTTTCAGCGATATTCTTGATTTCTTGGACTATACCAATCTAAGCGGATATGTTGCAGTTGATTTTTACGATGGAAGTATTATGTATGATACAGATAGTCGTAAAACAACAATCTGTGATATTGACTTTTTCAGAAAACAACCGTGTATTAACGATATGGGCAGAATGTGGGGCAGTTCAAAATTCCAATCCCCTGAAGAATATCAACTCAGTGCTGATATTGACGAGATAACAAATGTTTACTGTGCCGGTGCATTTGCCTTTGCTCTTTTTGGTAATTACAACCGTACCCGTGATTCGTGGCAATTGTCAGAAGAAGCATTTTCGGTTGCAACAAAAGCAGTAAGCGATAATAGAAAAGAGCGTTATCAGAGTATAATAGAACTTAAAGAAGTGTGGGAGAAAAGTTTATAAATACCCGAAGGAGGTTGTTTATATATAATACAAAATATTGCGATGTTCATTATGAGGAATATTACAATGTTGTTTTTATGATTATCGCAAACCTTTTTTGAATATGCCTTTGATATTATCAAAAATCATAGTAATTGTAACTATGTAGCAGATACCTGAACAGGCTTTGAAAATCACCCTAATGATGCAAAATGGTTTGCAGATGTTTTCATCCCGACTGCTATAGTATACGGTTGCAAAATAATATATTTCATTATTGATGAAAACAACTCGTTAAAAGAAGAGCTTGAAGGTCTGGAAAATGATTCTTCTGATAAATTAGAGTTCCGGTATATTTATGGTTTACATGAAATTAAAAAATAAAACCGCCTTACTTGTGTTTTCAGGTAAGACGGTTGGGGGTTAAAAGTCAATTTTTTGCTTATATAATTTATCTAAATTGATTTGTTCTTTATCTTCGTTAAGGATACTTTCTATTGTATTTTCGTTAGGAAAAACTGACGAAAATACATAATTTTTTTTCTTGCGCGATTTTTTAATTGGTTTATAATATCCATTTAACGCGTCATTTCCGAAACAGAAGAACATTAATGTGCTCTTAATTTTTTTCATTACAATATACCTCCTAATATATCATTATACTTATTAATTATGTGAATTGTGTTGAATTTGATACAACCGATTGAAATTTTTTCATATAATGCTTATATTGACTTAAAAGAAGGTATATTATATCAGCATATGATTTAACGATGTCAACATTATAATTTTCTTGTTCTTCAGTAAAGGCATCTGTAGACATAGAATCAACACACAAGAATCCAATTATATGGTAAGAATCATTCTTTTTTTGATGATACAACCGCTTGAATTCTATTCTAATTGGAACGACAATTGTTCCTCGATAATATTTTGACCAATTTTCATTAGTATTTCTGTAAGTTTTACCTATTTTCTCAAGTTCTTTTTTATATTCGGCTAAATTTCCTTTATAAAAATAGTCTTTGTCTTGTTCGCAATCAATTATTTCTCTAAAATCCGTATTGTCTCTCATAAAAATAGGTTTAGTTTTATGCTTTTCATAGTTATCGCGATCTGTGTCAGAGTTGTTCGAACGGCAAAATGTTACTAACTGCGAATCATTTTCGTCAATTACTTCTTCATCTTCAGTATATGAAAAGAGCTTAACACATGCGCATATCTCTCTTTCCGTAAAAGAGTTTATAACTTCACACAAATTATCTAAAACTTTACTGATATATGCTTGATACATTGAATTAAGTTCATTACAAGTTAGTGAGTTTACTTTGTAACTATGTAATGTGTCAAAAAACACATTTCTAGATTCATGAGATAGTTTATGAAATTTTTCTGATGTAACTCTCATTCTTTTTATAGCAAGCTGCCTGTATTTTTTCATTCTAAAAAATAAAATACACATAAAGGCAAACAAAGTTACAAAAGCAATAGTAGTTGCTATTTTAATTTTTTCACCAGTTATTATCGCTACAATAACACCAACTATAGGTGATAGAATTGTTACTATGCCTGATGCAACAGAAATAAGATTTATTAGCCATATCGGAGTGTTATGTAGCTGTTTTTTAAAATTTCCCATATTATTCTCCTTAGGACATAATTAATATTGCATATGCATATTTGTCCATCATATATATAGTCGTCTTTTTTTGAAAAAGTAACACATATTTTGATGATTTTTGATATTTCTTAAAAAAAATGTTATTTTCCACAAAAATATAATTTGAAATTTGTATCATTTTCACAGTATATTTTATAATATCTAATATAATATCCAAAGTGTCAGTATCGTAATAATTCAGAATTACACTCATCTCTGCTAATCTTCACTCCTTTTCGTCAAATTGCACTTTCATCAATCTTGATGTTCTTGTAAATAACACCAACGCAATCAAACTCTATGAACAACTCGGATTTATCCCGAAAGCGCAGGAAATGTATTGTAAATTATAATCAGGAGCAAATAAAAATGCTTGAAAAAATGAATGATTTTTTTGACAAGCGGTTGGACGGTTACGATGAACACATGATGACAAACATTGAAGCATCCGATGTATTTTATCCGTACACAGCCGGCTTGTTACCCAAAACCGGCAATGCAAAAGTCCTTGACCTGGGTTGCGGAACAGGGTTAGAATTGGAGCATTATTTCAGAATCAATCCGTCTGCCGACATAACCGGCATTGATTTAACGCAATCCATGCTGGATGCATTGCAACAAAAGTTCCCCAAAAAGGAGCTGACATTGATTTGCGGTTCGTATTTTGATGTGCCGTTTGGCGAAAAATGCTTTGATACCGCCGTTTCGGTTGAATCACTGCACCATTTCACAAAGGAAGAAAAAATTCCGCTTTATGCTAAGCTCTGCAAGGCATTGAAGAAAAACGGTTATTTCATTCTGACCGATTATTTTGCCTTGTCAGATGAAGAGGAAAAAGAATTCCGCTGTGAATTAAACCGCCTTAAAAAGGAACAAGGCATTGACGATGATGCGTTTTATCATTATGACACACCCCTGACCGTGGCACACGAAACCGAAGCCCTGCTCGAAGCAGGATTTTCTTGCGTTTCAGTCTTGCAAAACTGGGGTGCAACATTCACCTTAAAGGCAACAAAACAGGAGTAAATATGACAAACGAAGAAATATTACAAATTGCCTTGCAGCAATCGGCTTGTGACTGCAACTGCAATGCAGAGGATTTTCTGTCAGGTGAAAACAAGGTCGTTCTGTCGCAGAAGAACGAAAAAGCAAGGGTGTATATGCCCTTGCCATTGGAATGCGATCTGGTGTCCTACGGCAACAACATCGTGGCACAGGTCAGTCCGAGAATGAAAGAAACCGTTGCTTGGTTCATCGGCAAATACGATGTTGCCCATTGCTTTGAATCGCCCAATGTGATTGCACTTAACGAGAAATTGGCAGCATTTGGCTATAAGGTCTGCTTTATGGCGGAATACTTTTTGCCCGATGTCAACAAGCTGAAGGAATTGCCCTGCGGTTATGAAACAAAGGTTTTACAGCCCGAAGATTTCGGACAATATTACACCGCAGAATGGGGCAATGCATTGTGCGAAAAACGAAAGCATCTTGACAAGCTCGCTGTCGGTGCCTTTGACAACGGCAGGCTCATCGGTCTTGCAGGCTGTTCGGCAGACTGCGAAACGATGTATCAGATCGGCATTGATGTTTTGCCTGCTTACCGCAGACAAGGCATTGCCGCAGCACTCACAAGCAGGCTTGCGATTGAAACTTTGAAGCTCGACAAGGTGCCGTTTTATTGTGCCGCATGGTCAAACATTCCCTCGGTACGCAATGCATTGCGAAGCGGATTTTATCCGGCATGGGTGGAGCTGACCGCAAGGGACAGCGAATTTGTTGACAAGATGAATGAATGAGGTGAACAAGGATGAACCCGTATCTGAAAAACTTAAACCGGATTGAATTTGTGGTTACTTCTGCCTGCACGGGCAGATGCAGACATTGCTCGCAGGGGGATCACAAAACCAACGAGCAGCTTGACAAGGAGCTGGCAGCGGATGCCGTTCGCAAAATTGCAACGCAATACAACATCACCTCCGTCATGACCTTCGGCGGTGAGCCCTTGCTTTGTCCCGACACCGTCTGCGAGATTCACAAAGCCGCCAAAGAAATGGGCATTGCACAACGGCAGCTTATCACCAACGGTTTTTTCAGCAACAACCCCGACAAAATCACCCTTGTTGCCGATTGTCTGATTGAAAGCGGTGTCAATGAAATTCTGCTTTCTGCGGATGCATTTCATCAGGAAACGATTCCCCTTGAGCCTGTTTTTGCCTTTGCAAAAGCGGTGCAAAGATACCACACCGTGCAGACAAGAGTGCAGCCTGCGTGGCTTATGAGTCGGGAAGACAACAACATTTACAACATAAAAACAAGAGAAATCCTCCGGCAGTTCAATGACCTCGGTATCGAAACCGCTGTGGGGAATGTGGTGTTCCCTGCCGGCAATGCACTGCAATATTTTTCGGAATATTTCGATTTGAACACCACAGAACAAAATCCATATCGGGAAGACCCGACGGACATCAAAGCCATTTGTTTCAGTGCAAACGGCGATATCCTCGGCAGCAATATTTATCAAAAAGAAATTTCGCAAATTCTTGCCGATTACACCCCGAACGGATAAATATTTTTATTTTCCACTTCCATTTTCTGAAAAAAGTGCTACAATGGGCTTGTATTTTTCTTTTCGGGAAATGGAGTGTTTTTTATGCAAAAAACAGAAAACCGTTCAGTGCTTGAAAAAATCATCATCGTTCTCATCGGCGGTCTTCTGACCGGTATGCTGTGGAGAGCCAGAGGAGAGCACGGTTGGGGTTCGGAATCGGGTGTGCTGATGGTCGGCTTTGTTTACACACTGTTTGCAACGGTGGTGCTCGGGGAACGCAAAAAGATGGATTTGGGCTGGTTTGCATTCACGGTGTCGTCCTTTGTGCTGACAACGCCTGCGTGGGGCACATTGCTTTCACAGATCACGGGCACGCTCAATGCAAGCGCAACGGTGGACGATGTCATATTAACGGCTGATATTTCCGTTTTTTCGGGTGTGTTCATGATGCTGTGCCTCGGCTTCGGCATGGCTCCCCTGTTTGGTATTCTGCTCGGCAGAGGCTACAGCGAAAAACAGTGGAAGGTGCGTGACATTGTGCTTCTGATTGCCGTGTTTTATGCGGTGGATCTGCTTACCAAAGCAAGTGTTTCGCATTGGATCATTCAGCTTGTGCAACCCGAAGCTGCCGAGCTCTTTGAACAGGGACTTGAAAAGGCAGGCATTGAGGGCAGTGCATACAGCGTTTACATGGAGCATTTTGCAAGTATTCCGTGGAGCAAAAAGATTCACGGCGGCAGAAACTATTTCTCCGAGGTGCAATGCATCAGCAATGCACTCAAATCGGTTGCGGTGCTGCTTGTGACCCGCTTTGCAATCAAAGACAAGATTGCCGCCAAATTCGGCACGGTCACCTGCGTGGCATTCGGTATTTCGATTACGGTCGCCGACCTGTTTTTCTTCTTCTGCAACGGCGGATTCAGAAATTCCATTCCTGCATATTCGGGTTCTTTCGTTTATGCCTGGTCGAACTGGGAATACTTCACAGGTTTCATTGCAGGTATCATTATGACGGCAGGATTGCTCTCAATCAAGCCTGCCGAGGACACGCACGAGCTTGCATTTGCAGGTGTACCCGAAAAATTAAGAACGGCACTCATCGGCATCGGCGGTTTCGCTGTAATTGCCGTTAATATCATCCGCCCTGCCATTCTTCGCTTTGACACAACGGACACAACAACCATCATCGGTGCGGTTATCGGTGTTGTAATTGCTGCAATTGTGATCGGTCTGCTGATTAAATTTGCAGGCTTCAATGTCCAAAAGCTCGGAATGGAAGCGGTGAGCCGTGTGCTGCTGCTGTTCTTCGTGACATTCATTGCCGTGTTTTATCTGTTTGTCTGCACCGAGGAGTATCGCAACATCAACGAAATCAATACGCTGCACACCATTCTCTTTACCGTGTCGGCAGTTTTGTGCATCGCATGGAGCACAAAGCAAGCCATTAAAATCAAGAATACATAAAGCAACAACCCCCGGAATCGTATGAAACCGGGGGTTGTGAATTATGGTTTGTAGGGAAGTTGGTTTATCATCCTGTAGGGGTCGGCGCCTCGACGACCCGTGCAATCTTCAAATCCGATTTCGGGATGCCGAGGGCGTCATCCCCTACAAAATGAAACCGTCAATCTGTTCGCAAAACCATAATTTACCGCATAAAAAAGGAGCTGAAAAACACAGCTCCTTTCCTTTTTTATAACTTTTCAACAATTGCATCCACACATTCTTCGGGGGTCAAAGCGGTGCAATCCACCGTGATATCGGCATATTTTTCATACAAGGGTGCACGTTCGGCGAACAGTTCGGCTATTGTTGTGCCGTCCTTCATGGCAATGCCTCGTGTGCGGATGTTGCAGATGCGTTTTTCAAGCTCATCGCAATCCACCCTGAGATATACGATTGTGCCGTTTTGCTGCAAATTTTCCATTGCTTCTTTGCCGTAGACCACACTGCCGCCCGTTGCAACCACGCAGTTTTCAAACCTCTGTGCGGCTATAATGCGGTTTTCGGTCTGCACGAAGGCTTCGGTGCCGTCGGCGGCAATGATTTCGCAAAGGCTTTTTTTGCATTCCCTTTGGATAATCAGGTCTGTGTCGCAAAAATCTGAAAGCAATGACTTTGCAAGCAGCACACCGACCGTGCTTTTGCCCGCCCCCGGCATGCCGATGAGAACAATATTTTTCATCATTTAAATAATATCTTCCAGAGCGATCTTGATTTCATGCACAAGAATTTCAATAATGTGCTTGATCATACGGATAAACCAGCCGATTACGGATTCTTCCTCGTATTCGGTATTCGAGCCCGTGCCTGCATAACAGCCGATGTTGTTGCTTTCGATGGGGTTCCCGAAGAAGTCAACGGTCAGGTCATTGCCGGGGACCTCGACACCTGCACCGATGAGCGGAGAATCCTTGGACAAAGTGAAGGAGTTGATGTCTGCAAGCTCCTCTGCCGTGAAGCCGGGAATCGTGTTGAGCGCCTTGGGCTCAAACAAGGGAGTCAGAACATTGTAGTAACAGTTGTTGGTGAAGGTGTTGCCTGCAAACAGCAGTTCCTCAAGACGGTAAGAAATAACCTCACCGACAGCAGGAACGATGATGTTGTTGGCAATGAACGAATCGTAAATGTTATAGAACTGAAATTCACTGCAGTTGATGATGGTGTTGTTATAGAAGCTGAAGCCATACTCCCCTGCACCGCCTGCGCAGGCACTTCTGCCGCCGTTGTCATTCACGGACAGGCAGTAGCGCACGGTGTTGTTGTGCTGACCGCTGTAATTCGGACAATTGCACATGAATCGGGTGTTATCGTGGGAATAGATGTACTGATAGGTGCAGTTGTTGGTGTGCGAGTCGAAGTCAACCGCCATACCGTCACCGACATTTTTCTGTCCTGCGATTTCGCAATACTGAATGGTGCTGTTTTCACTGCCCCAGAACCACATGGCTGCGGTGAAATACAGAATTTCGCCGTTTTCGTCCACACCCTCGCCCTGACAGCAGTTAATGGCTCGGCAATTGGTGACAAGCGCACCGTCGCACATACCGACAACCACCGCTTCGGCATCCATTTCGTGGAAGTAGCAGTTTTCAACAAGCACACCCGTGTTGTAAACGGGGTCGATCTCTTCTTCGGTTTCGCACCAGGGCTGCTGTGCATCATTCCACGAGCCCCAGAGAATAACACCGTTTGCGCAATCGTAGATCTCGCAGTTGGTGACGGTCAGATCATTGACGGCATAACGGCTTCTTGCAGGAAGTCCTTTGACCATCACGGCTGCTCTTGCTGCGGCTGCACCGCGGCTGAAATCGTCACGAGATGTAACTTTGCCGTTGGGCATATCATAGAAATAAAGATTGTCGAGTGTGATGCCGACACTTGTTTTGTTGAGGGTGTCGATCCATATACCGCCGCCGTTGGGTGCGGTGATGGAAAGATCGCAAATGGTGATGTAAGAACTGTCGATCAGCTGAAACACTTCGGTGTGAAGGTCGGTTTTCAGAATGGCGGTTTCGCCTTCACCGTAAGACGAAATGACGATCGGATTTTCCTTGGTGCCTTCCCATTCGGAGATTACAACATTACAGTCATACACACCGCCGTTTTTGAACAAGAACTTCGTCCCGGGGCCAAGGACATTGATTTTCAGCCCGTTTACGGACTGCACCGCCGTTTCGGGGGAAAGACCGTCGTTTGCGTCGTCGCCGCCGACGGCATCGATATAGTAGATGACATCTGTATCGGCAGCCGCTGCGAAAGCGGCAAAGCAGCCTGCAAGCAGAAGCACTGACAGCAGTACACAGAAAATTCGTTTCATAAAAAATACCTCCTTGAATGGTATGAAATGATTGTAGCAAAGTAAATTCCATTTTGCAATATAAAAAGGAATTTTTTAGTTTTTTTATAAAAAGGACTTGATTTTCTTGTGCAAATAGCATATAATAATTGCACTGCGCCGGTGTGATGGAATTGGCAGACGTGCTGGACTCAAAATCCAGTGGTAGCGATACCGTACCGGTTCGACCCCGGTCACCGGCACCATAAAAAGCATATCCGATTTTTCGGGTATGCTTTTTATTTTACTGTAAAACGGGGTCGAAGCGGCGCGGAAGTGAATGAACGTCCGGTGAACGTTCAGAGCCGCGCCTGACCGAGCACCGCAGTGCGAGAGTCGACCCCGGTCACCGGCACCATAATCCTACGCTTGTTTTGTTACAATGAGCGCAGGATTATTTTTTTTGTCTCAAATATATTGACAAGATTTTTAATACGTGTTAATATAACAACGAAAATAAACCGTGTTTTATTTTGAAATACGAATTAAAATGGGAGTTGATGATTTGGCGAATATAAGAAGTGTAGAAGAAACTGCTGAATTGCACAGAAAGATTCTCACTGCAGCTACGGCGCAGTTTATTCAGAAAGGCTTTGAGCGAACCACCTTTTCCGATATTGCAAGGCTGTCGGGTGTGCAGAAAAGCAAAATTCTTTATGAATTCAGTAGCAAAGAGGAGATTCTCGGTCACCTTGTGACGAGATTTCTCGACGGTGTTACGGCGGCATCGGATGCTGTTTCAAAAAAGCTGACCGATGACCAGATTCTTATCTTCATAGCCAATGAGGTTTTGCAGCTTTATATGGCAGAAATGAACGAGGATATGCGAAACCTGTATCTTGCAGGCTATTCAATGCCGAAGACAAGCGAAGAAGTCCTTAAACGAAGAACCAACATAATGTTTGAAGCCTTCAGTGAAACATTTAAAAGCTTTGAATTGAAGGACTTCTACGAAACCGAAATCGCTTCAATGGGCATAATGAGAGCATATATGACCGTGCCCTGCGATATGTATTTTACTATTGAGGGAAAAGCAAAAAGACTCGTAACAATGCTTCTGCGTATTTATAAGGCGGAAGATGAAAAAATCACCGAGGCAATCAGCTTTATCGAAAAAATTGATTTTGCAACCGTTGCAAAAGAGGCGGTGCAAAGTGTTTTCGATGAACTTGATATAAAAGCTAATAAATAAATTCCGAAAGGAGAAAACAAAAATGAACAAAACCTTAAAGAAAACCCTATCAATCATCCTCACAATCTTAATGATTGTGACGAGCGTACCCTTTGCCCTTGCGGCGAACGATGGCATGCTACTTTATGTTGACGTCACCAATGCTGTTGACAACGATAAGTCGGTGGATGGCGGAGTATGGATTTCTGCGTTTACTAAAATAGGCAATGAGGCTGTTGTGAATAATGAATTAATGACTCATGTGTCAGGGAATATTTATTCTTATGAAATACCCTCAAACACTTACATAGCTGCCGTTGGTATATCATTTACTGATGAATCAAGTATAGATTGGAATTTTGTTGTTGATTGGACAGGAAACAATCTCTATATTCCCACCGGTGACAGAGAGGGTACTTGGGAAGTATATTCTGAATGTCCTCACGAGAGCTATAAAGACGGCAAATGTGAAGACTGCGGTATAGATTGCCCCCACAAAAACTATAAAGACGGCAAATGTGATGACTGCAAAGCAGAAGTAACCTTAGTTACCATTAAAATGAATGACAGCTACGGTGACGGTTGGAACGGCAATGCAGTTGTTATAAAACAGTTTGTTGACGGAGTATATACAGATACAGAGGCTGGAACAGCAACCATTGAATACGGTGCAGGCGGAACCTTTACAACTGTTCTCCCCAAAGACGGTATTTTTGCTTTAAGTTGGCTTGCGGGTGATTATCCTAGTGAATGCAGCTTTACGAT
>JAZNCO010000057.1:0-1633 GCA_045587645.1 Acutalibacteraceae bacterium
TTGATGACGGTCTTTATCAGTTTGCCGTAGCTACTGTCAATAAAGAATTCAAGACTCCTACCGTCACCAATCCCGGCAGAGGATCGGATGTTTTCACCGCACTCAAGAATCAGGCATATTCCGGCGGTTATTATGATGAAACCGGTTATCTGCATGCACCCGGTGCGACGAACTCCTCCGGCGGCAATGCTGTCAAGACCATCAATAACGGTGCACCGACCTATAACGGCACGCAGAGCAATACCCGTGTGCATCTGGTTTATCGTTTTTGGGAAACAGCCAACAAGAAAAATCTGATTGCTTCTGTCGTTTCCGGTACGGACGACTCCCGTATCACAAAGAAAGCCGAAATTTATTGCAACGGCAGTCTGCTTACAAATAATGTGGTTCCCAACGGTGCCAAGCTGACCGTCAGAATGTATGAATCCTCCAATTCATACTATTGGAGAAAAATCAATGTCGCTACGCTGGCAGGCGCCTCCACGACATGGTACAACGATTTTGCAGATTCCAGCTTTGCCGCAACAGGCTCTGCAATCCAGGGCGGTGTGGACGGTACTTACACCGAAGGCAACCGCACCAAAACCTATACGGACTATTCCTTTGAAGTCGGTTCTTCCAATGTGCCGCTCTATATTTATGTTGACTACGTCAAGGAGCTTGCAACCCCCGTGGCTGCCACCTTCGGTGCCGGTAATGTTGTCAATGTGACCTACACCGGCAAATCCCCCGTGCCCAACGAAACCCCCGGCTTTGATGTGGCTGTCAGAAGTGCCAACAACAGTGAGATCGTCTGGACAGAAGACTATAACCTTGCAAATGCGCAGGATGTTGCCGGCACGCTGCTGCCCGTTGCCTATTCCTATGTCAATAATGCAAATGCAGCCGATACAGGCAACGGTCTTCCCGTCAATGCAGGTCGCTATACCGTTACCTGCACCCTTGCGGATGATACCAACATTGATCGCGATGATAATGTTTATTCCAAAAACAGAAAGACTCTGACCGCCTCGTTCACCCTGAACATCGGTAAAGCCTATGCACAACGAGGTGATCTGATTGAAAGCCTGACCCTGACCTACGGTGAAAAGCTCGGCGATAAGCTGTCGCTGAAGACCATGCAGGCAAAGGGTGTCAGGAATGAAGCCATCGCAGGTACCTTTGAATTTGCAAACGGCGTTGCTGATTCGGATTCCTACAAGAATGTCTGCAACGGTATTGAACTGGATATTCTCTGGAAGCCCGGTGCGGATACCACCAACTATCAGACAACCTCTTTCACGGTTAAATACACTGTTACACCTGCAACCCTGACCATTACGCCCACCGCAGCCGCTGTGGTTTACGGCAACTCCGAATTCAGCACACCTTACAGTGCAACCGTTACCGGTCTTGTTGCCAATGATGCCGCAAACGAAAGCAAGATTGCACAGATCCTTGCAGGTCTTTCCTACACCATCAACTATACAGGCTCCGATTATATTGCCTACTCCGCAGGCAATATCAATGCAGGCTCCTATTATATTCAGCCTGTTCTTTCAACCGTTCCCACCTTCCTGTCTAACTATAATGTAGTTTATAATTATGGTGTCGGCTATGCATCCCTTGCCGTTACCGCCCGTCCGCTGACCGT
>JAZNCO010000058.1:0-4111 GCA_045587645.1 Acutalibacteraceae bacterium
TATTATCCTGTAGGGGTCGGCGCCCACGACGACCCGTTGCAAACGGTCGGTTTGCAGGGATTTTTTATCCCCATACGGGATGCCGAGGCGTCATCCCCTACAAAATGAAACCGTCAATCTGTTCGCTAAACCATAATTTATCACCTGTTTTCTTTTTCTGCATAGTATGAACTGCGGAAGCTTGCGTTTCTTCCGTGATTGCTTGAAAAAAGGAGGCAATTATGGCCAAGTATCAATATTTTTGCGATGCAGGAGATTCCGATTTCTTTGATGCCATGCAGACCAATGTTGTGCGTGATACGGACTGCGGCTGCGGTTGCGGCAGAAGAGCCGTCCGCGGTATCGGCTGCTCGGATTGCTGTTGGGGCGGCTGTGCACCTTGCTGTCCTACGGGACCTACAGGACCTACAGGACCGATTGATCCCACGGGTCCGACAGGTCCCACGGGACCAACGGGTCCGACCGGTCCGACAGGACCTACGGGTGTAGCAGGAGCGACGGGTGCAATCGGTCCCACAGGTCCGGCAGGTGCTGACGGCGCAATCGGTCCCACAGGTCCGGCAGGTGCTGACGGTGCAATCGGCCCCACAGGCCCGGCAGGTGCTGACGGCGCAATCGGTCCCACAGGTCCGGCAGGTGCTGACGGCGCAATCGGTCCCACAGGTCCGGCAGGTGCTGACGGCGCAATCGGTCCCACAGGGCCGGCAGGTGCTGACGGTGCAACCGGTCCCACAGGCCCGGCAGGTGCTGACGGCGCAATCGGCCCCACAGGGCCGGCAGGTGCTGACGGTGCAATCGGCCCCACAGGGCCTGCACGTGCTGACGGCGCAATCGGTCCCACAGGTCCGGCAGGTGCTGACGGTGCAACCGGTCCCACAGGCCCGGCAGGTGCTGACGGTGCAATCGGTCCCACAGGTCCGGCAGGTGCTGACGGCGCAATCGGTCCCACAGGCCCGGCAGGTGCTGACGGCGCAACCGGTCCCACAGGCCCGGCAGGTGCTGACGGCGCAATTGGTCCCACAGGCCCGGCAGGTGCTGACGGCGCAACCGGCCCCACAGGGCCGGCAGGTGCTGACGGTGTGACTCCGACCTTTACCATCGGCACGGTCACGACCGGCGATCCCGGCACGGAGGCGGCTGTCACCATCACGGGCACAGCCCCCGACTATGTCCTCAACTTTACCATTCCGCAAGGCCCGACCGGTCCTGCAGCATAACAAAAAAGCCGCAGCAGATGCGATATTTGCTGCGGCAAAACTGTATATTCGGAGGAACATTATGTATAAATATTCAGTTTATGTGTATGCAATATGCAAAAATGAGATACAGTTTGCACGCCGTTGGTACGAAAGTGTCAAGGATGCAGACGGCATTATTGTTCTCGACACAGGCTCCACGGACGGCACACCCGAGCTTCTGGAGGGCTGCGAAAAGGTCAGCGTTTACCGCGAAACGATCACACCGTGGCGCTTCGATGTGGCACGCAACCGATCGCTCGACCATGTGCCGCACAGTGCGGATATCTGCGTTTGTCTTGACCTTGATGAGGTGCTGCAGGCAGGCTGGAGAGAAAAGATCGAAGCTGCATGGAACAGCGGTGCAGGGCGGCTGAAGTACCGATATACCTGGAATTTCAACGAGGACGGCAGCGAAGGCACGGTATTCTGGATCGACAAGATCCATGCCCGTCACGGCTACCGTTGGGTGCATCCCGTGCATGAGGTGCTGCGTTGGGTCGGCACACCCGAGCCGCGTTCGGTGTTTGCTGAGGGGGTGCAGGTTGACCACCATGCGGACAACACAAAGCCACGCTCGCAGTATCTCCCCTTGCTGGAGCTTGCCGTAAAGGAAAAGCCGCTTGATGACCGCAACGCACATTATCTGGGTCGGGAATACTTTTTTTACAAGCGTTGGGATGATTGCATAAATATGCTAAAACAGCATCTTGCGTTACCGACCGCAACATGGGCGGATGAACGCTGCGCCTCCATGCGTTACATTGCCCGTGCATACACCGCAAAGGGGGATACAGTCCAGGCAGAGCAGTGGCTTTTGCGTGCGTGTGCGGAAGGTGCGCATCTGCGTGAGCCGTGGCTGGAAACAGCACAGTTTTACTACACAAGACACAATCCGCTTGCCTGTGCATTTGCCTGCGACCGCTGCGTATCGATCGAGGAACGACCGACAACCTACATCACACAAGCCGATGCATGGGGCAGCCTGCCGTGGGATTTATTGAGCGTTTCGTTGTGGGAGCTGGGACAAAAAGAAAAAGCTCTTACCGCCGTGCGCAAGGCAGAAGAACTGTCCCCCAAGGATGAACGCATCCGCAAAAACCGCGAATATATGGAGAATAATATATAAAAAATCAGTCTGCCATTGACAAACTGAAAATTAAAGTATATAATAAAGCCGTAGAGGCAACCGTTTAAAGCGGTTGGCGTTACAGTTGTGAATTTATTTTTCTAACAACCGTCACTTTGCCGAGTGGCGGTTGTTGCTTTTCGTCTTAAACTTTATATGTATGGTAAAAGTAAAATTACCGACATGAAAAGTAAGAGTAACGGGCATGTGATCACCTCCTTTCGGAGGAAATCGCCAACCGCCTTCCGGCTCCTCTACGACCGATATCATTATACCGTTTATACGGTTTTTTGTCAAGATACATTCAAATCTGTATGTCCGCATTCATTTTATGCGCAAAAAAATCGGTCTGCCGTTGACAAACCGAAAAGAATAGTATATAATAAAGCCGTAGAGGCAACCGTTTAAAGCGGTTGGCGTAAAGGTTATTTTTTTAGTCTAAACAACCGTCACTTGCCAGAGTGGCGGTTGTTGCTTTTTACCTTAATTCTTATTGTAACGGTTATGTTACGAATATGAAATGTGATGGTAATCGGCATACAATCACCTCCTTTCGGAGGAAATCGCCAACCGCCTTCCGGCTCCTCTACGACCGACATCATTATACCGTTTATGCGGTTTTTTGTCAAGATATCCGAAGCGTTTGACATTCGCTTATCTTTTTGCTAAAATGGAATGCAGATTCCGTAAAAAAGGAGAAAAACAAAATGAAAAAATCGATAAAAATTGCCCTCGGTATCGGTGCGGTTGTATTGGCAGGCGCACTTGCTTTTACGGGTGTATTTCTTGCACCCTATGCAGGCTACAAAAAGGATCAGCGTGCCATTCTGACCGAAACACCTGCCGATACCGACACCATCCGCGTTATGAGTGCCAATGTGCGCTGCGTAAGTCCGACGGATCTGTTCGAAAAGAGCTGGTTCCACCGTGCAGCTCTGCTCATGCAGGTGATTGAACAGGAAGCACCCACGGTCATCGGCTTCCAGGAGGTCAGCTCCGTTCATTACAAATATCTGTGTGACAGCCTGCCATCCTACGATTCGCAGATCACCTACCGTGACAATTCACCCACGGCGGAGGGTTGTCCGATCTTCTACCGCACCGACCTTTACAGACTCATTGACAAGGGCACATTCTGGCTGAGCGAAACACCGGACGAGATGAGCAAGTCCTGGGGTGCGGCATTCAACCGCGTGTGCGGCTATGTGATTCTCGAAACGCTGTCCGACAGCACCCGTTTTGTGGTGTTCAACACGCACCTTGACCATGTCAGCGAGGAAGCACGCATCAACGGCATCGGCGTGGTGCTTGACAAGATTGAGCAGTTCGGAGGGCTGCCTGCTGTTCTTATGGGTGACATGAACGCAAAGGAAGGCACACCGACCTATCTTGCCGCTACCGATAATTTTGCGGATGCGCGCTACGAAACCGAAAACACAACGGATGCATGTACCTACCAGAATTGGGGTGCACAGAGCAAGATCATTGACTATTGCTTCGTTTCCAAGGATGATTTCACCGTCAACCGTTTTCATGTTGTGACCGACACCTTTGACGGCGCACACCCGAGCGACCATAACCCGATTTGTGTGGAACTGATGATTGAATAAATTATGGTTTAGCGAACAGATTGACGGTTTCATTTTGTAGGGGATGACGCCTCGGCATCCCGTATGGGGATAAAAAATCCCTGCAAACCGACCGTTTGCAACGGGTCGTCGTGGGCGCCGACCCCTACAGGATAATA
>JAZNCO010000059.1:0-1696 GCA_045587645.1 Acutalibacteraceae bacterium
CGTTGAGGGGCGTGATTTGAAGACAGCAAGCGTAAAAAAGTTTTCCGAAACACTTTATGAAAACTTTGCAACTTTGCTTTCATCGCTGCCGTGGCAGGAGGAAGGTTGCGGCGAATGTCCTGCCTGTAAAGAACGAAAAACAGACGGATATCTCTTTGAAAATACAAATTCGGAAGCCCGCTGTATGAACCGGGAATATCTGGAACGGAAACGCAAAGAATATGTGGCAACTCTGGCCGCCGAAAAACCGGAGGCGGTTCTGGTTTCCCAGAAATATCAGGTCAAAGATGAAGAAAATCCGCCTGAAGATGATCCATTGGCAGAAAATGAAGTCCTGGGACCGGGCGACTGGCGGGAAACAGATAATACCGAAGATGGAACTCCGGCAATTATTGCCGACGGTCCGCGTGCCGGAACTCAAATCACCATTCAACGCCCGAAAAATTCCGGAAATACTGAACCGAAAAAGGTCAAAACTCTTGCGGAACGCAAAGAAGCCAAGACCCGTCAGCGGAAACGCAAAGCCATCGAAATGATGATTCAGGCAATCAAAGATGGCGAAACTGCCACACCGGATCGTCATATCATCTACCTGATGGCAGCTTGTAAAGGCACACGGGCAGTTTGCGGCGATCACTTTGATTACAAAACCAAACAGACTTTCAACTCCTTGGAACTTCCGGATAAAATCATGAGTTTTGCTTCTTTGCAGAACAAGGATGTTTCTGAAAGTGCAAAAATCGATCTCTTTTTCTGGGAAAGCGTTTGCGAAAATATCTTTACAGAACTTGGTACCGGTCAAAGCGGACAGGATGAACCACGCTGGGCAGAAGCAGGAATTATTGCAAGTCTGGTCAACTATGATCTGGAAAAAGCTCTTGCCGATGCGACTGCCGCACTTCCGGATCCCAAATCCTGGGAAGCACTTGAAAAGAGTGAAAAAGCTCAGCAGGAGGCCGCTTGATGAATTGTCATATCACCATTCACAACAAAGACAACCGGATTTCCATTCGCGGCAAATGGGAGGAACTCAAAAAGTTTCTCCCGATCCAGTCGGCAGAAAGTCCGGAATATCTTTGTTTCCGGGATAACTCCCGGCAGATCGAAGTAGTCGTTACTCCGGAAACTCCAACAGACGCAAAAATCGTGATAGATCTTGCCCGTGAATATTTGAATCGTCTGAAGGAAAAATCCGGAGAAATCGTTGCCATCAGCAGAAAAGAACTTTCTCAAATCATCCGGCAGCTTGAAACTGCCGGCAAGTCAATATGAACTCCACCTTGTTGGTTTCACCTTGCCAATGCCGCTCCACCGCCTGAAGCGGCGGATGGGCGGACTTTGGCTATGGGTGAAAGGTGAAACCAACAACCCGAACAAGGAGGTATAAGATGGCTAAGATCAATGAAATGACAATGAGTGAAATCGTGGATCGAGCTGTGGAACTGGGATTCCCCACTAAAAAGAACAAAGGTGAAGCATACTTCCACTGGAATTTCTCCAGAGAAATGCGTGCTTATGAATTTGTTCTGAAACACGATCCGGAAATCGCCGAAGAGGAAGATGATGACTTTTTCCCCGATGATGCCGCATAAAATAAGGGTAAAAGTATGATCGACACTTACAAAGAAGTAACCAGACGCATCATTGCAGAGTTGGAAAAAGGCGTGATTCCCTGGCACTGTCCATGGAGACCGTA
>JAZNCO010000060.1:0-24437 GCA_045587645.1 Acutalibacteraceae bacterium
CGGTTTCATTTTGTAGGGGATGACGCCTCGGCATCCCGTATGGGGATAAAAAATCCCTGCAAACCGACCGTTTGCAACGGGTCGTCGTGGGCGCCGACCCCTACAGGATAATAAACCGACATCTCGCTAAACCATAATTTATTTTCACATGTTTTCTTCATTATAGCATACTTTTGCCGTAAGACAAATATATTTTTATAACAAGTCTTATCTCCGAAAGGATGCGAGTTTATGGTTTTTTTGCCTGAGGGCAGTCTTTGGAATATACCGTCCAATCTTTCTTATATGAGCAGTGTTTCTTCCGTGCGGGATGCCATGCATGCGCAGACTGTGCTCGAGGCGCGTGCGCTGAAATGCGATTCCGACCACAATCTGCATGTGGATCTGGGCTGCATGCGTGGTGTGATTCCGCGTGAGGAGGGCGCACTGGGCATTGCCGACGGCTCGGTGCGTGATATTGCGCTGATCTCCCGTGTCGGCAAACCGGTCTGCTTTGTGGTGCAGGATCTTGTGTTTGACAACAACGGACAGCTGATCGCTCTGCTTTCGCGCCGTCGGGCACAGGAGCTGTGCAATCAGTATTATGTTTCGGCACTGCAACCGGGGGATGTTGTGACAGTGCGTGTGACCCACTGTGAGCCGTTCGGTGCGTTCTGCGACATCGGTGCAGGGGTTGCAAGCCTGCTTCCCATTGATGCGGTGTCGGTGTCGCGCATTCCGCACCCGGGTGCGCGTTTTTATGCAGGACAGGAGATCCGTTGCATCGTCAGGGGCACCGACAGCCTCGGCAGAATTCTGCTGACCCACAAGGAGCTGCTCGGCACATGGGAAGAGAATGCAGCCTTGTTCACACCGGGTGAAACCGTGTCGGGCACGGTACGCTCGGTGGAGTCCTACGGTATTTTTGTGGAGCTGACACCCAATCTTGCAGGCCTTGCGGAATACACACCCGATGTAAAGGTCGGACAGCGTGCTGCGGTGTACATAAAGAGCATCCTGCCTGAAAAAATGAAGGTCAAGCTGATCCTCGTGGATGCGTTTGACGAAAAGGCACACCATACACCGCCGCGGTATTTCTTTGACGGTGAGCACATGGATTCGTTTTTGTATTCACCGCCCTGCGCCGCAAAACGGGTGGAAACGGTGTTTTAAATTATGGTTTCCCCAATAAAAAAAGAGGCTTTTAGCCTCTTTTTTTGATGTTTTCGATTCATCGGATCTGTTCTTTGGGGATGAGGTCATAATCGAACATGACCTCGGAATGGTTGTCCCAGATGAGCTCCTTGCCGACCTGCTCACCCGTTTTGCGGTCCTTGACGGCACGGAAAATTTTAGAAACACGGAAGAATTTGTCGCCCTCTTTGGCAAAATGGTGATCTTCCTCCACGATTTCATAGCACCAATCGAATGCGCGCTCGCTGCGAAGCTCTGCCTTGAGTTCTTCGCCGTCACACCACATCAGCAGCTGAATTGCCTGATCGGTGTTGTTCTTGAAGCGGAAATCCACATTGTTGTAGCTGACGGAGGTGCCTGCGCTCATGGGCACACGCTTGCCGGGGTCGGGTGCGAGTGCATCGGAATGGGTGTGAAATTCCGTCACGGTCATGGGGCTTTCAAGAATCAGCAGATGCACGGTATTGCTCAGGTTGCAAAGACCGCCGCCCGTGCCTGCAATGATCTTGTTCTGATGAATCACTCTGCCGTCCTTGAAGCCGTTCTTTTTGGAGGGGTTGCCCACCAGCTGCCAGAACGAAAAGGTTTCGCCGGGCTTTACCACGATTCCGTTGATGCCTGCACACGCAAGGCGGATGTTTTCAGCCTTGTTGAACTGCAGGGTCAGATCCACACCGGGCGCACGCTTGATCATATTCGAGCAATGCGTTGCCACCACAAAGGGGAGTTTTTCCTGCGTTTTGGTCTTTGCAAACTTTTCACTGCTCATTTTGTCGGTCAGCTGTCGCTTATAGATTTCCTTTTTGACGGAAATGGCATAGGCAGTGGGACTTAATTCGCAAAATAATTTATTTCCAAACATATTTTAACAACCTCAATCCTTCAGAATGTCACCAAGACGGTCCTTGTATTTTTTGCTTTTGTTGTAAACGGAAAGAATTCTGAATTCCGCTTCACGGCGCTTGCCGAAGTCGGTTTCCTCGGGAAGATGCATGAATTTGACAAGAATGCACGGCAGACCTGCACGGTTTGCGCCGAGAATGTCCATAAAGATCTGGTCACCGATCACAACGACCTCATCCTTTTGCACACCCAACTGCTCAACTGCTTTTAAGAATGCATCGGGCGCAGGCTTGCCTGCCTCGGATATGTAAGGAATTTTGCCGGTATTCTTCAAGAAACGAGCAATGCGTTCATCGTCATTGTCCGACAGCAAAAACAGCTTCAGTCCTGTTTTCTGCAGGTCAAGCAGAAATTGATCGACCTCGGGAGTGGAGTCCCTGCCGTGGTGTGCAAGGGTGTTGTCGATGTCAAAAATAACCGCCCGGATGCCTTTTTTCTGCAATTTTTCATAGTCGATCGCAAATACGCTGTCCACATACGCATAAGGGTAAAGCAGATGCATCATACCGTTTGTTCCTCCCGTGCACACATTTCGTGAATATGCTCGCAGACCTTGTCCACCTGCTCGGCAAACGAGCCGTCAAAGTGATTATCAAAAAACGCACTGCCGACGGTGAACGAATCAAGTCCTGCGTGCAGAATTTCGTCAATGCGGTCATAGTCGTTGACGCTGCCTGCAATGCAGACGGGCGCATCCAACTGTTCTGCAAAGGCATGAAGCAGCTTTTCACGGTCGCCCGTGTAGCGGTACACAAGCAGGTCCACACCGTATGCACCCTTTTCGATGCAAAGCCTTGCTTCCTCGAGAATTTCTTCAATGTCGCCGTCGAGCACACTCGGACGATCATGCACATGCCCGACAAAGGGCATGTATTTTATGTCATGCTCATGGCAGAATGCATTGACAGAATCAAAAAACACGGTGCCCATCAGTATGTCGCATCCGCAATCTGCGGCAAGTCGGGCACCTGCCATGCATTCGGGCTCGGTGTAAGCCACCACCTCCAGAACCGTCTTTTTGCCGCATTCCTTCATGTGCGCAAAGAGCTGCTTCATCTGCCCGGCGGGAAGTCCCTCCTCCTTGAAGCCCCAGCAGGTTGCCTTGGTGTCCTTGCACTGCTCAAACACGGCTGCCGCATCGCAGACGGTGCGGTCATCATAGGTGAGCATGACGGTCAGTTCAGGCTCATGTTTCATTTTTTTCGCCTCTCCTCAAAACAAAAATGCTTTTTTGTAAAAAACATCATTTAAAAATTATATCATATTTTATTAAGAAAGTAAACAAAAAAATATTCTATTCTGTTCTTTTGATCCTTTTTATAAAATTTGTTGCACTGCCCTTTTTTTGGTGTTATAATAATATAATTCAATAAAAGGAGAGAACACAGTGGCAAGTCGTTTTTTTGCACTTTTTTCAAGAATGAAATATATCAACCGCTGGGCACTCATGCGCAACACCGCGCAGGAGAGTCTGTCGCAGCATTCGCTGGAGGTGGCGGCATTTGCACATGCATTGGCGGTGATCGGTAACCGCAGACTCGGCAAAAATTACAATGCGGAGCGTGCGGCACTGCTCGGCATTTATCACGATATGCCCGAGATCATCACGGGCGACATGCCTACCCCTGTCAAATATTTCAGCCCCGATATCCGTTCTGCCTTCGGTGCGGTGGAGCAGGTTTCGCAGCAGCGGCTGCTGTCGGCACTGCCCGAGGATCTGCGGCAGGATTTTTACCCTCTGCTGACCGAGGACGATGACAAGGCTTTGCTGAAGCTTGTCAAGGCGGCAGACAAGCTTTCCGCACTCGTCAAGTGTATTGAGGAGCGCAAAGCAGGCAATACCGAATTTACGGGGGCTGAAAAAAGCACCCTTGCAGCGATTGAAAAGCTGAATATGCCCGAGGTGAAGCTGTTCATGGACGAATTCATGGGGGCTTATGAAAACACATTGGATGAACTGAGTGAATAAAATTATGGTTTATTTTACTGACGGAACCCCTCAAATACTTGTCGCCCCTGAAAGGGGAGATGTCTGCGGAACGCAGACAGAGGGGTTCAGGCGGTTACATCAGACTTTATTGACCAAATTTGTGCAAACTTGGTTAACCTGAAGTCACTTCGTGACATCTTTTTCTCCGAAAACGGGAACCCCTTTGTCAGCTTCGCTGACATTTCCCCTAACAGGGGAATAACCTTTCAGGGGCGACAAGTGTTTGAGAGGAAAATTTTCATTGATAAGAGCCCGACAAACCGTAATTTGTCAGTGCCCATGTCCGTGATGTTGCCCGTTTTGATGATGCAGACTGCTTTCGCATTCGCTTGTGTCTGTGGGACAATCATCATACACGGTTGTGTTTGGTTGTGTTGGGATTGGTTCGTCTGTTTGTGTTTTCAGCAAAGTCCGTAATGTTTTCATCGGTATCTGCTGTGCTTCTTGCGGCGTAATATCAATGCCGTTTTGCAGCAGGGTCAGATAAAGTTCATATTTTGCCGCGGACATGCCGCATCTTTCTGCTTGTTTTGCGGCATGTGCAGACAGATGCCCGCAATGCACATTCTCATTCTGTGACACATTTGCTTCAATGTATGCCAATATTTTCTCGTTTCCGACCACGGTGATGACTGTGTCTTCGCTGTCGTTTTTGTCGAGCATACACGAAACGGCATCCTCGTATTTCATGTGCTGCAAATCGGTATTTTTGGTGGTGCCGTCAATGGCCACAACACGGTTAAAACAGTTGATTTTAAGATTTGCAGAGGCGGGACCGGTGTCAATATGAATTGCGGATACGGGGATAAAATATAATGTTGTCAGTCCCGATACCAGCAAAATAAAAGTCAGACATGCCGCTGTCAGCTGCCGCAAAACGGCGGTGTTTTTTTGTACCGGTGACGTTTTTTGCTGTGCAAGAAAATTCATTGTGCTGTCTTTGAGTGATTGTGATGTGTGCACATTGTCAAATGCGTTATGAATGGTTTTCTTCATCCGCAATCCCTCCTAACTTTTTTTTAAGCATCTCTTTTGCCCGTTTTAACTGTGTGTAGATCGTGTTCGGATTTTTTCCGAGCAACTGTGCAATCTGCGGCACGGTGCGGTCTTCATAATAATGCAGGTATATGACCTGCCTGTATTTTTTCGGCAATTGAAGAACTGCTTCCAATACCTCGCGGTAATCGTCGTGAATCGGTGAAATACAATCTTTGATCGCATCCAGCGAAACCGTCCGGGAATGAAAAAATGAGCGATGCAGATCTTTGCAAGCATTGATTGTCACTCGGATGAACCATGCTTTTTCATGTTCGTCATTTTCGAACTGACCGTCAAAGTGCATATATTTCATAAAAACGGTCTGAAAAATGTCTTCCGCATCCTGTTTGTTATGGAGATGCAGCATGCAAAGCCGTGTGACCGTATCGGCATATCGGTTAAGTGCTTTTCTGATTTCCTGCTCGCTTCGCATGGATTTCCTCCGACAGGTTCAGTGATGATTTCTGCGTGCGTGATTGCCGTTGCCGGCATTGTGGTGCTTTGCGCTGCTGTTACAGTTTGCATTTCTGTTGTCGCAGATACCGTTGTTGTCAGTGTCAACGAAATTGCGTCTGCCTGCTGCAACAGCTGTGATGCAGACTGCAATAATGAGCAGAATTGAAAGAAGTACGGTGATCAGTTTTTTCATGTTTTTTTCCTCCATGTGTTATTTACCTGTAATACGATTGTGCACACGAAATCCGTTCATTTTTTTGAAAATTTTATAAATTGTTTTCATTGAAAAAGCCGTACAGGTTTATCCTGCACGGCTTTTATATTGTTTGTTTTTTTATCGGACAGAGTCAACAAGATCGATAAATTCGCCGATGATGAAGGAAGCGGTATGCTTACCCATGGAAACGAGCAGGCACCATGTGTCGCTTTCAAGAGAGCCGGATTCGGCATCATACTGATAGCCTGCTACGGTGTAGTAGGGATCGGGCTCGATATAGCCTGCAGCATCGTTCATGAGGTCGCAGACGATGAGATCCTCCCCGTAATAGTCACGCAGTGCAAGGTAGGGGAACTCGGACAGTGCGGAGCTGTCAAGCAGCAATTCGCTCATCAGTTCGCCGGGATCCAGAAATACCTTGACGCTGTTACCGATTTCCATGTAGCCGATTTCGGTGCGTGCATAATATTCAAATGTGGATCTGTTGTAAACCAATACATTGCTTGCAATGCCGGTTTTGAGCAGAACCTTTGCAACATTGTTGTCAAGCGGAATGAGAACCTCTTCCATGCGGATATTCAGAACGGGGTTGACCTGTTCCTCTTCAACGGTTTCAAGGCCTTCATACCATACGGTATAGTGCTCGGTACCCTTGTTTTCTTCAACGCCGAGCAGGTCGCCGGTTGCTTCGTTGAGGGCAATTCTTTCTTCCTCTGTCATGGTCATGGACAGAGCAATGTAGCCAAGCTCATAGCCGAAGCGAACCGCACTCAGGTGACTGGTGTGATCAAGGTTATCGGAAGACAGACCTCTGTCGGAGGTGTTGGTGCCGACATTACCCTGGATGAAGATGAAGTTGTAGCCTGCATAGTTGCAGACCTTTTCCATGTAGTAAACGAAGTCAGCAGTCAGCTTGGAGTCAATCTGAATGCCGTTGTCGGTGGTCAGATAGTCATAGCTTGCCGATTCGGGATGGCAACCGAAGGTCGCAACGAGGGTCGGCTTGACGGTTTCGTCATAAGGCATGAAAACAAGACGATACATTTCTTCGTCGCATGCATAGGGAGGTGTGCGGTCGCGGACATAATCTGCAATGTTGGTGCGTGCATAGAACAGATCACCCTCGGTCATGTTTTCGCAAGCCGTGCGGATGGTCTTTGCAGAGCTGTCAACGATTTTTGCAAGCAGGTCGTCATTGACACCGCTTGTGTAGTTTTCAAGATCACGGAAGGTGTATCTGAGAACATTGTTTGCCAGTGTGGAGATGGGAGCTGTCCATACACCCTGGGTATCGATGCTCGAGTGGGTGTGGGTTGCTGTTACATTGATGGCAATGATGTTGTATTTGTCAATGAATTCCTGCTCAACGGCAGCACGGATCAGGCGGACATCCTGGTTGGAAATGCCGATGCAGTCGATGGAAGCAAAAATCACAACACCTCTGCCGTCATTCATGGCAATGGTGCGCACCTTGATGTCCTCGGGTGTGCCGTCTTCCTCGGTGTAAACCTCGGTAGTGAACCAGTAGGGAATATAGCTGCCGCGGGTATATTTGTAGCCTTCCTTGCCGAAGTCATCGGGCAGAATGGATTCGCTTGCATAACCCAGGGACCATACGGCACCCTCTGCGGGGTTGTTGACATCCGCAAATTCCTCACTGCCTCTGAAGAAGTTTTCGGATTCATTCAGAACCACATCGTCATACGGAATGTAATTGGTGGATGTGGGCAGGAATGCGGAAATGATACCCAGCAGGAAATCATTGATGAAGAAGTTTGCAAGCCAGCGAAGGAACTTTGCAAGGTTGTTCATCAGCTTGTCGTTGGCACCGTCATCAGCGGCAACCTCGGAAGATGCAACATAATCCTCAAGCGAGGTGTACTGTGCATCTGCAGCAGTGTCAGCTGCACCTGCACCGACAGCCGTTACCGAGAACAGCATGCAAAGGCAAAGAACCAGCGCAATCGTTTTCTTAAAGAGTTTTTTCATGAAAAAATCCTCCTCAATATAATTGGTTTAATTATTATAACACAATAAAAAATATAGTGCAAGAAAAATTTTCAAAAGCGGAATGCATGATTGATTAAAGGTCAATGTCGCAATATGGAGAATTGTTAAACCCATTGTTTTGCAGGTGATTAACTATTCGGGTAAGAATTATTTTGCAAAACTTATGAAAATATTTATTATTACCGAATAACTTAACAAGCATAGGGCTGATAGTATAGTATAGTTTTATGAATAAACTGCCAGCCCATGTTGATGCAAGAGTGTAATCACGGAATCTGCGCAATACTCGTACATTCGGATTGTCGTAAGAACCATAAACACAAGTTGCAATATAACAACCTTTTTTCTTTTTTTTGTTATTTTGTGGAGTTGCCGGTGGAGCCATGTTCTCGATAGATGTGATGTCTTGACCTGTATCTGTATTCTTATTATTGAAGTGGTGAATTCTTTCAATTGGCAAAGAGGAAAGAGTTTCTGTTATTCTTTTGGAAATGTAATCAGTATTGATTCCATAAGAGGACCAAAAATTTATAATTGGAATGCCGGCTTCTTCACAGATTTGCTGCACTTTTTTATCTCGTTCTTTACGGTCCTGTGTTAAATGTGTTTGATCATTTATTTCTATAATGATTTTGGGAGAGTAGAGCGAATCTGTTATTAAAAAATCGACATTTCGGAATAATTCATTTCGCCATCTTGAATTATCTTTCTTTTCAATAATGGAAGCAAGATTTATTTGCGGGAATACGTGGTAACCATCAGGAAGTGTTGTTTTTATTGCCTCAAAAAATGATTTTTCAAGGTTTCCAAGAAGAGAAGCTTTTGGATCGTAAATATAATCTTTGCTGTCAGATAAAGGGGAACAAGGTGGCAAAATGGTGCAATCCAATTCTTTTTTATGCCATTTTTTGCATTTCTCGCATTTTACTATATCTCCTTTTTCTCGTTGAGCATTGCAAGCTTGACAGAGTGGATATTTTCCGGATTCGGAATTGCACACTTGACATTTCATGTGGATGTCACTTCCTTTTTCACATTTTTCAGGATGGATAAATTATTATAAATTCAATACATTTTTGCAAAACGCAATCAAGCCGGCAACGCCGTCTTCGACTGTTTCCCAAACGGTTTCATCGTCAATATTGCCGTATTCATGTGCCACAACATTGCGCATGCCGCGGATCTGCCGCCACGGAATCTCCTTATGATTATCTTTGAATTCTTCTGACAACTTCGTGCTCAGTTCGCCGATCTGCAATAAGCACATGCAAACCGCATTTTTGTATACTGAATTGCTTGAAAACACAGAAAAAGATCTGCCGAATTCGTCATGTGCCTCGTTGATTTGCGTGCAATATTTCAACATTTTTTCTATGATATACAAATCACGACTTTCAGGATTCATAAATCAGTATTTCCTCCTGTTCGATTCTTTTAAGGAACTCGGTTTCCAGACTGCCTGTGGTCAGAAGATCCAATGGTTTGTCAAAGCTTTCCTGCAGATCATAGTGCAATCCACCCAATGCGAACAGTCCCCGTAAATTCCCTTTGTCAATGCGGAAATCGAGGTCGCTTGTTTCTGTTGCTTCTCCGCGGGCATAAGAG
The DNA here is from genome assembly GCA_045587645.1 of Acutalibacteraceae bacterium. Lineage (GTDB taxonomy): Bacteria > Bacillota > Clostridia > Oscillospirales > Acutalibacteraceae > RUG806. The sequence continues at coordinate 9,393 of JAZNCO010000060.1, forward strand.
CCGAACAGAAAAACCCTTTGCACACCGTAACGCTCTGCAATCGGAGAAACAATGTTCTTTATTTCATCAACTGTGTAAATCCGGTCAGACATCTGATACCCTCCTTTTTGGTTTCTGTTTGTATTATAGCACATTCAATCTGTTTTTACAAGAAGCGAATCTGCCATCCGGTTATGCCTGTCTGATTTTTGTCCATGTGTTGCCGAAGAAGGTCAGCATTTTTGCAAAGAAGTTCTTGAGCGCAAACCACACCTTATCGGTGCCGCTGTACTGCACATTTTCGGTGATGTTCGGTTCCTTGTAGAACAGGTCGACCGAAAGGCGGTTGAAAATGCGTGCAACGGTGTTGCCGTCGGTGCTGTAGGACTTGCCTGCACCGTCCTGACCGTCGCTTGTGGAACGCATGGAGTTGATTGCGGTCACTTCACCGCCTGTCAGCTCCAGCATGCTCTGCGTTTTGCCCTGTCCGTCACAGCCGAAGTTGACGGCAAGGCATTCGCTGTCAACACTTTCCATAAAGCAGCTGCCGCCGTAAATGAAGCAGTTGAGCACCGTTGCCTGTGAATTGTTCAGACGGATATAAGAGCAGGTTTTGCGAAGGATCGGGTCAAACAGATGGGTAAACAGCTTGTCCTCCGTCAGCCAGTTCTGCATTTCGGGAATGTCGGTATACGCATAGCCGTTTCGGGGGATGTTGTTGGCATTGGCAAGACTGCCTTCGAGCCACACACCGGTGCTGTTGTCGATTCTGAACATGGCGGTGTAGCAGCAGCCGATGAGCTTGTCGGAAAAGAAGCCGCTGCAGTTCTGCACCTGCACACACACACTTGCAAGATTGACATTGCTGTTGACCACATAGCAGTCATCAGCCGTCACAAGCATGGCAGGGGTGGTGGGATTGTAGTTGCCGCTTTCACCGAACTGTGTCGGATTGTTTTTTACATAGACAATACGGATGGCATTGACACCTGCATTGTCACCTGTAAGGGTGATGAGTGCATCGTCCGTTTCATTATAGCCGTAATAAGCAAGCAACTGTGTGCCCTTGACTGCACCCCGCTGGTCACGGGTTGCAACACTGCCGCTTCCGCGAAGTTCAACACCGGCAGGAATGGTCAGCGGATTATCAAGACGATACATACCTGCAGGCAGATAGCACACACCGCCGCCGGTCAGCGAATCCATTGCCTGCTGAATGGCAGAAGATGCATCCGTGTGACCGGTTTTATCAGCCTGCACCACGGCAAGATTGGAAACGGGTTTGGTATAGGTCTTGCTGTAATCAACGGCAAAGTCCGACAGATCTGTCATTTTGTCATGCTTCATGTTTTTTGCTTTGACCTTGCCGTCGACTTCGGTTTCGGTCAGCACAAGGGCAGCATTGTCGGGGTCATAGATTGCATATTCACTGCCGCTGATTCGGCCTCTGCCCACGGCAATGCCCCAGCTTTTTTCGCGGACATAAATGGTGTCTTCGGGGGCATACAGACCGAAGTTACAGCGGTCGATATAAAGGTCATAGAAGGTGCCCGAAAAGTAAACACGCATACCGTGGTCAAACAGAATGCCGTAGTCGCAGTCGCTGATGTGAATATTGGCATACTGCGGCCATTCAAGGTCACCGATGAGCAGTCCCACGGTGTTCTGACGGGTGTAAGCGGCAAGCGCATCTGCATCGGGTGCATTGTACTCTGCACCGGCGGAAGCCCAGTAAACGGGTGAAATGAAAACATTCTTGTAGGTGTCCACATCGGCGGAATTGTAGCTTGCAATGCCCTCACACAGCACGGTGGCATGGAAATTGTCCACCGTGAGCATCTCATGGCATTCGTAAATTTCATTTCTCGTCTGCGCGCATGCACCGATTCCGCGGTAGGAATTGAGCAGGGTCACATTGACAATGCTTTGCAGCATATAGGATGCACCGTTGCCGTTTACATAAAAGGTGTACGGATATGCAACGGGATTTTCAATGCTCTGATTGGGGTAAAAAACAGTCAGTCCCACGGCACCGGCACTGCCGCCGACAGTGAACAGACCGGGACTCAACGCTTCGTCTGACGGCACATCGGCAAGAATGACCGTACCGTAGGCATTGCCGTAAACGGTCGGGTCAGCCCAGTCGCCGTGCACCGTGACAAAGGGAAGAATATTGACATTGCCTGTCAGACGGTATGTGCCGACAGGCAGAAACACCGTGCCGCCACCGTTTGCATACACATCGGCAATGGCATTGTTGAGAATGGCGGTCACATCCTGTGTGCCGGTATTGTCGGCATTGTACGGCGCTTCGGTCAGAATGACATCCGCAATCACGACATCCTCGGTCGGATAGATCGTTTCAACAATGCACGGCTGTTGCGTTTGCGCAAAAGCACAGACGGAGAAACAGGAAAATGCAAAGAGAACTGCAAGCAGCAGGCTGATGGTCTTTTTCATAAAGCAACCTCCCGGGTATGGATTTATTTTGTCAAAAAACCGGATCATTGCGCAGAATGACCCGGTGAAAATGATTTAAAATTCGATTTTGTCGGCAAAGTATGCTTCGAGCTCTGCGATGGGCAGACGGATCTGTTCCATGGAATCGCGTTCACGCACGGTCACGCAGCCGTCTTCTTCGCTGTCGAAGTCATAGGTGACACACCACGGGGTACCGATTTCGTCCTGACGGCGATAACGCTTACCGATGGAGCCGGTTTCGTCATAGTCGCACATGAGCTTCTTGGAAAGCATGTCGCAGACCTTGCCTGCGCCCTCTGCAAGCTTCTTGGAAAGGGGAAGAACGGCAACCTTGATGGGAGCAACAGCCGGGCTCAGGTGCAGAACCACGCGCACATCGTTCTTTTCGGGATCGACCACTTCTTCGTCATAAGCCTCGCAAAGCAGAGCCAGGACGGTTCTGTCCAGACCGTAGGTGGATTCGATGATGTAGGGAACATACTTTTCGTTGGTTTCGGGATCCAGATATTCCATCTTTGCGCCCGAATATTCGCTGTGACGCTTGAGATCAAAGTCGGTACGGTTGTGGGTGCCGTTGATTTCGCCCCAACCGAACGGGAACAGGAATTCGATATCACAAGCGGCCTTTGCATAGTGGGCAAGCTTTTCATGGTCATGATAACGCAGATGCTCTGCAGGAATACCGAGATCCATGTAATACTGTCTGCCGTATTCCTTGAAATATTCGTACAGCTCGGCATCGGTGCCTTCCTTGCAGAAGGTCTGGAATTCCATCTGCTCGAATTCGATGGTACGGAAGGTGAAGTTGCCGGGGGTGATCTCGTTACGGAAAGCCTTACCGATCTGACCGATGCTGAAGGGCAGCTTTGCACGCATGGAACGCTGTACATTCAGGAAGTTTACATATTCGCCCTGTGCATTTTCGGGACGAAGATAGATAATGGACTTGGAGTCGTTGGTGACACCGCGGAAGGTCTGGAACATGAGGTTGAACTCACGGATGTCGGTGAAATTGCACTTGCCGCAGTTCGGGCAGGGAATGTTGTGCGAAACGATGAAATCATACATTTCGGGCTTGGTCATGCCGTCTGCGTGTGCTTCGGGATCAAATGCCTCAATGAGGTTGTCGGCTCTGTGGCGCATCTTGCATTCCTTGCAGTCAAGCAACGGATCGGAGAAGCTCTGCACATGGCCGCTGGCTTCCCATACTCTGGGATGCATCAGAATATCGGCATCCACTTCAAAGCTGTTTCTGCGTTCCTGAATAAAACGCTTGCGCCAGGTGTCCTTGACATTGTTCTTGAGTCTTGTGCCGAGAGGGCCGTAGTCCCAGGTGTTTGCAAGGCCGCCGTAAATGTCGGAGCCGGGGAATATAAAGCCTCTGCCCTTGCAGAGATTGACGATTTTTTCCATGGATTTTTCGTTGTTCGGAATCATGGGAACCTCCATATATATAAATATATTTTTAAACTACATTTAAAGATACCTCATTTTCTCTTTTCTGTCAAGAGAAAACCGATTTTCTGTCAGTTTTATTTAAGTTAAATGTGTTAAAAAGAATTCAGCATTGACATTTCGGTATTCTGTGCGTATAATTTAATTATTATTTTGTGAGGTTTTTTATTTATGAAAAAGTTTTTGAGCATTCTGTTGTGTACAGTTCTTTTCGTCGGTTGTGCATTTATGGGCACGGCTGCGGATGGCGATATCGTTTACGGTGATGTTGACGATGCAAAGGGTATTACCGCCAATGATGCCCGTCAGGTGCTTCGTTATTCGGTCGGTCTTGAGGAATTTACGGAAGACCAGCTGCTTGCAGGCGATGTCAACGGTGACGGTGTTGTCACGGCAGGGGATGCACGTCTGATCCTTCGCGGTGCGGTCGGTCTTGAAAACACTGCAACCTTCGGCATCAACGGCTCGCAGGTCTTTATGAGCGGCAACTTTGTGCTGACGGCTGTACTGGATGAGGAAGCAGGCACAAAATTCACCATTTCCCAGACCGAAAAATCCTCCTACATGGAAGCAACCGTGGATATTGATATGTCCGACGGCGCAACCGGTACCGGCAAGCCTGTTCGCATCGGCTTTCTGACCATTGAATCGTGCAAGCATGACGATGCACACAAGGGGGTTTATTGGGTGTTGCCTGACGATAAGCCCGTCAGCTACCTCAAACTTGATGACAAGGCAAGCAGTCAGCTCGGCATCAGTCCTGAAATGTTCAAGGAGCTGATTCCGCAGATCATGACCCAGACCGGCAGTGACCCCGATGAGCAGACCACGGTTTCCATCAACGGCAAAACCTACAACCGCTGGCTGTATAAAAATGAGGACGGCTCCTTTATTGCACACGATATGCGCGGTATCACCCTGCAATACATCCGCACGCTGGATGCCGAAGGCAATGAGCTTTCTTCCATGCGTATCACTTCCATTCTGCCCACCGTGCCCGACTATCAGCAGGCACTCACCGGCGGCACACTCTTTGAGTCCAAGCCGGGAGATGCAGAGGATGACATCGGTTATATCACCGCTTTCCTGATGCGCTTCGCAGCCCTTGCAGATATCCCCACCGATGATCTTCTCGAATAAGATTTGTTGAATATTATAATAAGCATATTGTACGGTTTTTGTGCAATATGCTTGTTTTTTTTGACACAATTCTGCAACAATTGTTGTTGAAAAATGAAAAAAATTTACAATTCAGACAATGAGAACCGAAAGTCTTTTGCTATTATAAATGCAGAAAAAAATAAAGAAGGTGTTCTTTCTTGAATCGGTTCCGATTGAAAATGAAAAAAAGTATCAGCGTTCTGCTCGCCGTTTTATTGCTTGGCTGTTGTATGCTGCCCGTGCAGGCAGGTGTTGTGGCGGATGCCTCGCGCAGTCAGATTCCCGTTATCCGCATATCGGGAGACGGTGAGCCGCTTTATAATGCGCAGGGCGAGCGCATCATGCACTTCCGCGGTTTTCTGGAGGATAACGGCGAAGAGGATGACAACAGTGCGCTGTATGAATCCATCGGCAACATCCTGATGCCGTTTCTGACAGAGGGGATTCTGCTGAATCAGTGGGATAATTATTATGCCGCACTGGAAAAGGAAATCGGTGAACTGTTCGGGGATGCACTGCTCGATTGTAACGGGGAGCCGATTGAAGGTACGGGGCTTTCGCAGAGCCGTATCGATTCCATGGAAAAGCTGAAAAAAACGGATAAAAAGCAGGGAAAAGGCTATTACGGGATTTACGATTATTGGTTCAATTATGACTGGCGTCTGGATCCGTTGTATACTGCCGATCTGTTCAACGATTTCGTGCAGGCAATCAAACAGACCACAAACAGCGAAAAGGTATGTATTATTTCAAGCTGTCTTGGTACATCGGTTGTCACTGCCTACATTGCAAAATACGGCTGTGATGATATTCACGGCATTGCCTTTGACGGCGGTGTCAGCTACGGCTCCGAGGTCATCAGCGAAGCCATCAGCGGCAAATTTGCCGTCAATGGGGAAGCCATTGAGCGTGTGTTGATTGACTGTGCAAATTACGGCCTGTTTGATGTCGGTTCGTTTGTGATGAAAACCATCGACCTTGCAACGGCAAGCGGCCTGCTGGACGGTGTTGTCGGTGTGACAAAAGTGACCTTGTATTATCGCATTGCAAAGGGCGTTACCTCGGCACTTGCGCTGTCCACCTTCTACACATGGCCGAGCTATTGGGCAGCCGTCACAAGTGAGGATTTTGATGCGGCACTGAAATATGTATTCGGCCCCGAGGGCAGTGAAAAGCGCACGGAATATGCAGGGCTGATCGAAAAGCTTGTCACCTATGATGAGGTTGTCCGTCAGCATATTCCCGAACTCATGCAGAGCATCAAGGACAGCGGTGCAAACCTTGCCATCATGGCAAAATACGGCAGTCAGATGATTCCCGTCTGCGAATCTGCGGACATGGTGTCCGATCAGATTGCATCGGTTTACAGAGCTTCTTTCGGCGCATCGACCTCTGAAGTCTGCGAAACACTGCCGCAGAAGTACATTGATCTGAAGACAGAAAAGGGTCTCGGAAAATACATATCCCCCGATAAGCAGATTGATGCTTCCACTTGCATGTTCCCTGATTACACATGGTTCGTCAAGGGCGCAACGCACTCCAACTGGACTTCGCAGGAAATGCAGATTCTGTATGATGTGGTTACGGCAGACACGCAGCTGACGGTGGACGATTTTGACTTAACACAGTTCATCGTTTACGATACCGAAAAGGATGAAGCGTATCCTATGGATGAGGACAACTGCAACACCGAAGCATGGAGCACAAAAAAGCCGACCACGGCGATTGAAAAAATCAAAGCCTTTTTCGATTCCCTCATTGCATGGTTCAAGGAATTGATAGTACTGCTCAAGAAATAAATAAAACATAAAAAACAAGCCCGTCCTTTCGGACGGGCTTTATTGATAGTCTGTCGGTTTGTATTGCGGTGGATGTACGGTTGTGTGTTTACCTTGGTCATAATTTTATTGCTGATATTTTTTAAATGTCTATTAAATAATGTTGACTTGTATCGTAATAATATATATAATATTATTGATTTGTTATAACCGAGGTGAACACATGAATTATATGACTGAACTCACTGCGATTGCAAAATCGCATGGCGGAATTATTGAAACAAAAACAGCGGCACAATACGGCATCTCCAAAGCGATGCTTTATAAGCTGTGCAAGGAAGATAAAATTCACCGCATTGTAAAAGGGCAATATATTCTGCCCGATGATATGCAGGATGAGTTGCTGGCAATCAGCAACCGTTCCGGAAAAATCATTTTTTCTCACGAAACGGCACTGTACCTGCACGGCATTTCTGACCGCACACCGTTTGAGCATACGCTGACGGCACCGTCCGGTTGCATTCCGTCTGCTGCTATCAAAGCCGAATGCAAGGTGTATTACATCAAGCCCGAATTGTTTGAACTCGGCAAAACAATACTGAAAACACCGGCAGGGAACGATGTGCCTGCATACGATCTGGAACGAACGGTCTGTGATGTGATTCGCAGTCGCAACAAATTGGGCACGGAAACTTTCCTTGTCGCATTGAAGCTGTATGCTGCAAGTCCAAAGAAAGATCTGAACAAACTGAACACATACGCAAAACAGCTGCGTGTTGAAAAGGTGCTGCGACAATATCTGGAGGTGCTTCTGTGAGTAATGCAATGAGTCTGAAAGCGAAAATCCGCAATATTGCCAAACAGAAAAATATTCCTGCACAGGTCATTTTGCAGAATTATATGTTTGAGCGCCTGCTTGTCCGTCTTTCCGCTTCCGGATACAAAGAAAAATTTGTGTTAAAGGGCGGTATGCTGGTGGCTGCGATTGTCGGACTCGACAACCGCGCAACAATGGATTTAGACACCACGCTTAAAAATCTTCCCCTGACCCCGGAAGCCATCCGCAGTGCATTGGAAAGTATTTGCGATATTGCATTTGACGATGGTGTTGTGTTTGAGATCGGAACAATTGCACCCATTCGCGAAGATGATATTTACGGTGGTTATCGTGTTATGCTGAATGCAAGATTTGATACTCTGCTGACACCACTTAGTATCGATGTTTCCACCGGTGATGTAATTACACCTCATGCTGTACAGTACAACTTCTCTGAAATTTTTGACGATGAGAAATCCTATGAGCTGTGGGCATACAACATTGAAACCGTTATGGCTGAAAAGGTGGAAACAATCCTGCGACGCGGTGTGTTCAATACCCGACCGAGAGATTTTTACGATGCCTATATACTGGCAACAACGCAGAAATTTGACAAGACGGTGTTTGCGGATGCATTGAAAGCAACTGCAACGCATCGCGGTACAACCACGCAGATTGCAGATATTCCTTTTATTCTTCACAACATTGAAGAAAGCCCCGAGCTCAAAACAATGTGGGAGAAATACCGCAAGCAATTTGCGTACGCAAAGGAAATCGAATATATATCGGTCATGGCAGCATTAAGACAGCTTTTGTTATGACAAAACAAGCCCGTCCTTTCGGACGGGCTTTATTGATAGTCTGTCGGTTTGTATTGCGGTGCTTATGCGATCTTCTGACCGTCGGTGATCTTGACCTTGCCCATGAAGGGTACCTTGAGAACACCGGAGAGAATATCGTTTTCAATGGAGAAGGAAACATCGATCACCTTGCCGGGAAGCAGCGAAACCTCTGCCTTGCCGTTGACGGTGTTGCCTTCGGTGACAACATCATAGAACTTGTAGTCAGGCATGTCGAAATCTGCATCAATTTCAATGGTGATGTCGTATTCACCGTTGTTGTCTGCGATGTTGAGGGTCACTTCGCCTCTGTAGAACATGGAATTGACCTTGCAAAGCCATTTGCCGATACCGATCATAATAGAACACTCCTTAATTTCTTTTCTTTCAATATATCATATTCCGCTTTCGCGGTCAATATAAACGGTGTAAACAATTTGTAACGATTATTTTAAAATGTCGATAAACAAAACGGTGTTCAGCGGGATGCTTTCTTCGATCACAAGGCAACCGCCCGTGACCGTAACGCTTTCCTCCGCAGGCACAAGTCTTGCGTTTTCGGCATAGCCTGCCTTGAGTTCATTGAAATAAATATCCCTTGCCCACTGTGCAGACAGTGTTGTCGGATTGTCAATGCAGGGATCCTCGGGTGACCAGCTGAAGCAATCATCTGTGATACTGTATTTTTCGCGGTCTGTGAGCCATTCATCGAAGTAATTGCAGTTGTCATCAATGTAATAACGGATGATTTTGTATTCGCCGTCGGGCAGATTGATGTTGAATTTCATGCTTACCGTGCCTGTTGCATCCGTATCATTGCGGAAAGAGTATGCCATTACGCGGAAGTTGCCGTTTTCATCGGCTGCGGCTATCGCTTTGGCTTCACTGCCGATGGGCAGGCGCATTTTCTTTTCGCCGTCCACATGGATTCTGTTCATCCCCTCAAAGCCGGAGAACAGCTTTGCCACATGGTAGCTGACCGTGGGGTTGCCGTCAAACAGACCGTTGGAAAGATAGCCCCAGGATGAGAAGTAAGAAAGTCCGCTGTCAACCGCCTGCAGCCACAGCCTTGCATCGTAAGCCGCCTGCCATGTGTAGCCCACGGTGCGGTTGAGCAGCTGGCTGTCGCCTGCACCTGCAATATTGCCTGTCAGAATTCTGCCTTCGTCCACACCGTAGAACAGGTCTGTAAGACCGATGCTTTCGGCATAATCCTTGAGGTGTGCAACCGTTTCGGGCAGGGTGAATCCATCGGTGAATTTTCCGGGATTGCTGTCATAGAACGATGCGGTCAGGAAATTGACCTTGCTGCCCGTTTTGCCGTTTGCATAGTTGGTTCCGTTTGCAAGGTGGTCAATGAAAATGTGCTCATCCCACAAGCCCTCCGTGACGGTCATGGAGTGTGCACCCACACAAACTTCTTCACCAATGACATCGATGAGTGCCTGCACGGTGTAGTCATACAGCTTGCAGAAGGCTTCGGCGCTTGCTTCGGAATCACGGTCACCTGCATAAAACCAATCGGCATTTTCGTATTCGGTCATCACACCGAAGCGCCAGGAAAGCACTTCTTCCTTGCCGAAACGGTCAACAAGCGCCTGCGCCAATGCGGCAATGTAATTATAATATACATTATAGTCATCGGGCGGATAAACATTCACCTCAAAGCCGCCGATCTGACAAGCCTTGGAATATTTCATCGGTACATTGCCGAGCTTGAGGTGCGGCTTTGCACCGAGGCGCAGAATGCCTGCGCAGTTGTCGAGCAGACGGGTGAAATCATAGTCATCCAAAACGGTCGTGTCATAGGGATCGACAAACAGATCCCTCTGTGCATTGCCGCCCGAGCACTGCATGAGCTGCACATAGTCAACAAATTCAAAGATGTCATTTTCTTCGTTGTTTTCAGCATTGATGAAGGTGGTTCCCATCTCCCAAATGTTCACGCTCTGCATGAGATTTTCCATTTCGTCACCGATTTCGGCGGTATCAATGTTGAAATCCACCTCGATATCGTTGATAAAAGATTGCAGACACGGAAAGATCATCAGAAAAAAGGAAACAACGGCAGAAACGGATTTAATAATGAAGTTCATTTTTATTTCCTCCTTTGTCGGGTGAATTTACAAAACAAAAAGAGGCCGTTTTGCAACAGCCTCTTTTTCGGCTTTAACCGGGCAATTTGCCTGTGTTTTCGTTCTTGATGCTCATGTTGAACACGATTGCAAGCAGAATGACTGCACCGAAGGCAAGCAGCACACCCGTGGTTGCAAAGCTGATTTCAAGTGCCTTGAAGGACACAAGCGAATTTGCAAGACCCGACAGGTTCAGCCCCAGCGATTCACTGAGTGCATCCGACAGGGTGGATAGTGCGCCGGACAGGTCAACCGTTGTGCCGTCTGCTGTGGTGGTCGAGCCTGTGTTGATGCCGGACAGCAGGGAAGACACATTGATCGTGCCGTTGACAAAGGGCTGTGCAAACTTGTCAAAGAATTTGCTCATCAGCACTGTGGACAGCATACCGCCTGCCGCAAAGCCTGCGGTAAGCAGTCGCTTTTCGGAGAAAATGCCGAAAATGACGATCAGAAGCATGAATACAAGAATCAGCGCAAGCATTGCAATGGCAACATACAGCCAGTTGATGGAGGGAATCAGCTCCTTGATCGAGCCGCCCTCGTTGTTGGCGGCATACTGCTTGAACAGCTCAATGTAGCTGTGCAGCTGGCTGTTTTCGTCGCTTGCGGTCTTTGCAAGGCTGACAACGGAGTTGTATTCATCGATACCGAGGGATGCATTGGAAATCAGCGTACCGCCGAGCGAAATGCGCAGAATGGGCAGGAACAAGAGTGCAAGAATCACGCAAAGAGATGCCAGGGGAATGAGAATTTTGGAAAGGATTTTCATTTCGGTTTCCTCCTTTTATTATTTACCCCACGAGGAGTTGAGCTGTACGGTGCGGTTGAGAACGATGTTGTCGGGTGTGGAGTCCTTGTCCACGCAGAAGTAGCCCTGACGCATGAACTGGAACACATCGCCTTCTTTGATGTTGCGCAGACCGCCTTCAAGCTTGCAGCCCGTGCGCACAACAAGGGAATCCGGGTTGAGGTTGGTTGTGAAATCGCCGTTTGATTCATCGGACGGATTTTCCGCATTGAACAGACGGTCATACAAACGGATCTCGGCATCCACGCAATCATCTGCGCTGACCCAGTGCAGTGTGCCCTTGACCTTGCGGCCGTCGGGGGATTCGCCGCCCTTGGAGGCTGCATCATAGGTGCAGTGTACAACGGTCACATTGCCGTTTTCGTCGGTTTCGTAGGATACGCACTTTGCAAAGTAAGCACCCTTCAGGCGAACCTCGTTGCCGGGATACAGACGGAAATATTTCTTGGGCGGGTCGATCATGAAGTCAGACTGCTCAATGTAGATTTCCTTGGAGAAGGTGACCTCTCTTGTGCCCATTTCGGGGTGGTCGGGATGGCATTCGACGGTAATGGTTTCGGTTTTGCCCTCGGAATAGTTGTCAATAACAACCTTCAGCGGTTCGATGACAGCCATTGCACGCGGTGCATTTGCATTGAGTACATCACGCACGCAGGATTCAAGCAGACCGTAATCGACCACGCTGTTTGCCTTGGAAACACCGATTTTGTCAACAAAATTGCGCACCGCTTCGGCAGGATAGCCGCGTCTTCTCATGCCGCAAAGGGTTGCCATACGGGGGTCGTCCCAACCGGTGACGATGTTGTCCTGCACAAGGCGCAGGCATTTTCTCTTGCTGGTCAGACAGTAGTTGAGGTTGAGTCGTGCAAATTCGATCTGTCTGGGCGGCTCTTCAAAGCCGATCTCGTTGATGAACCAATCATACAGCGGACGGTTGTTTTCAAATTCGAGGGTGCAAAGAGAATAGGTGACATTCTCCTTGGCATCGGACAGGGGATGCACGAAGTCATACATGGGATACACACACCATTTGTCGCCTGTCTGGTGGTGGCTTACATGCATAATGCGGTAGATAACCGGGTCACGCATGACGATGTTGGGTGAAGCCATGTCGATTTTGGCACGAAGCACACGGCTGCCGTCGGGGAATTCGCCTGCGGTCATGCGACGGAACAGGTCAAGGTTTTCTTCGACGGAACGGTCACGGTAGGGGCTGTTCTTGCCGGGCTCCTTGAGTGTGCCTCTGTATTCGCGCATTTCTTCGGGCGTGAGGTCGCAGACGAATGCCTTGCCTTTTTCAATAAGCTTGATGGCGCATTCATAAACAAAATCAAAGTAGTCCGAAGCGTAGTACACATTGTTCCATTTGTAGCCGAGCCATTCGATGTCGGCCTTGATGGCTTCGACATATTCCACATCCTCCTTGGACGGGTTGGAGTCGTCCAGACGCAGGTTGCATTCGCCGCCGTATTTTTCGGCTGTGGAGAAGTCAATGCAGATTGCCTTTGCATGGCCGATGTGCAGATAGCCGTTGGGCTCGGGTGGGAAACGGGTCTGCACACGGGTATTCTTGCCGGAAGCCAGCTCTTCGTCAATGATATCGTGAATAAAATTGGAATTGGATTTTACGATTTCTTCCATTGTATTTTACCTCTCTCAGATATTGTTCAAAAATGCAGACATACGGGCAAATACCTTTTCTTTGCCGAGCAGCTGCATGATGGTGCAAAGGTCGGGGGTGTTCATTCTGCCCGTCACGGCAAGACGGATGACACCCGAAACATCACCGACATGACCCTTGAAGGCATCGGGATTTTTCTTGTATTCTTTTACATTGGGTGTGTAGCCCAGCGGCTCGCAAAGGTCCTTGATCTTGTTGAACCAAACATCCTTTTCATCTGCCGCATCATACACTGCCATGTAGGCGTTGAGAATTGCTTTTGCATCTTCTGCGGTGATATTTGCAGGCAGGTCATAGCAGGGAACAAACAGGCTGTCGAAGAAGTAGGAGAAGAAGTCCTTGACCTCGTCCCATTTTGCAATGTCCTTACGAGGCTTCGGATTTTCACGGTCGATGTTGATGATGGCTTTTGCAAAATCGGCATCGGCGGTGAACAGGTCATAAAGTTCGGTGTCAAATTCCTTTGCCCATTCGACAACACGGTCATAAACGGTGTCGGCGGTCATGACGGAAATAACACCCTTGCTGATGTCGGTGAGCTTGACAAGGTCAAACAGACAGCCCGAAACGCTCATTTTCTTGAGGTTGAACGGATAGTTGTTCACATCTTCCTTCGGGTTGGCTCTGCGCCAGTCTTCAAAGCCGGAGTTGAGCAATGTCAGCAGATATTCCACAACGCTTTCCTTGGGAAAACCGTTTTCAACAAAGTAACTGACAGCGGCTTCGGGGTCTTTGCGCTTGGAAAGCTTTCTCTTGGTTCCGTCCTCTTCGTCAATTTTCATCACCTGTGCGGTGTGGCAATACTTGGGCAGCTTGTAGCCGCAGGCACGGAACAGTGCAATGTGGGTGGGAACGGAGGAGATCCATTCTTCACCGCGCACAACATGGGTGGTGCGCATGAAGTGGTCGTCACAGGCGTGTGCAAAATGGTAGGTCGGCACACCGTCGGTCTTGAGAAGCACCTCATCACGCAGGTTTTCGGGCAGCTCGATCTTGCCCTTGATCATATCGTCAAAGCTGACTCTGCCGTCTTCCTTGCCGAGGGAACGAAGACGAAGCATCCAGCTTTTGCCGTCTTTGATATTCTGTTCAATTTCTTCATACGTCAGTTCACGGCACTTTGCCCATTTGCCGAAATAACCCGTGATCTGTGCACCTTCGGCTTCCTGCCGTTCTTTCATGTCTGCGATGTCTTCGGGAGAACAGAAACAGGGGTAGGCAAAGCCCTTCTGCACAAGACTTTTTGCAACGGTGTGATAAATTTCAACACGCTGACTCTGTGTGTAGGGGCCGTAAGCACCCTGCTCGGTGCCTTCGCCCGTTGCGCCCTCGTCAAAGTTGACACCGAATGCCGTGCAGCCGTCCACAATGGCTTTTACACCGTTGACGACCTCGCGCTTTTTGTCGGTGTCTTCAATGCGAAGCATCGCAACACCGCCCGTCTGATGGGCTACAAAGCAGTCGGTGATGGCCTGGAACAGACCGCCGATGTGCATATAGCCGGTCGGGGACGGTGCAAAACGGGTCACTCTTGCTCCCTCGGGCAGGTCACGGGGCGGATAAATGGCTTCAAAATCCTCGGGTGTCTTTGTGACATCGGGAAACAGCAAGGCTGCTAATTTTTCATAATCCATACTTTTAACCTCTCAAAACAAGGAATATTACTCCATAATATAACTAATATAATACAAAAATAAAAAAAAGTAAAGCAAAAATTTTAATTTTTTTGACCTCAAAAATTTGTTTGCAGGAATGTAAATTATGGTTTGTCGGGCTGCCGGTTGTTTCGATTGTAGGGAACGCATACCATGCGTTCCGTTGTAAAATTGATACTGAGAGTGTAAAACAAAACCTCATCAAACCACCAATTTGCTTGGAACGGATAATATCCGTTCCCTACGGATTGCGTAC
>JAZNCO010000061.1:0-1798 GCA_045587645.1 Acutalibacteraceae bacterium
CGCATTTGCTGAAAGCACACCCACCCATTGCTCCATTTAGTTATCGGCTTGCCCCACGCGCCCCCGCCCCAAGCCCCAATGGTGCATAAGGCATAATCCATACACGGCGAAGGCTGCTGCACTTACGCTATAGGATTGCAGACCTTGTCAATGCTATTCATTATACCTACAAACAAGGCTCTCCGCAGTACCTTGCTCAAGCCACATCTGTTGCCTTCAGCACCGGTATAGAGAATAGCGACAAAGGCAAATCCCTCGCTCCTTGCGGCAACCTTCTCCCACCCACGCACAGCCTTACGCACTCATTGCCATTTTCACCGCACATTGTACGGTAGAGAGGTGTTCCCGTTGCGTTTGAATTGACCTGTCGCCCAATTCAAGCCTCACGGGAGCGATTTTACCGTACATATAGCGATACGAAAAAAAGTCAGTTTTCGGATTTGCGTTGCAGGGCGGTCGGGGGGTCTTTTCAGACAGAAGAAAGGGAAAAATCCCTTTTCAAACCCTTAAAATGCTTATTATCGGCGTGTTACCTTTTTTAGTCCTTAATTTTTGCGGATTATCAAAAAAACACGCTCGAAATGGTCGTTTTAGTGTCTTTTACAGCGGTGAAAATCAGGCTCATTTTTGCAGAAAAACAACTATATGAGCAACTATACTACAAATGCGACGGTAAACCTACAGATGAACGGCAAGGAGCCGAAACAGGTGCTTGAGGAACTGAAAACAAGGGCTTTTGACCTTCAAAATGCGATTGCAAAAGCAGCAAGCGAGGGAAAGAAAGCAGACCTTTCAAAACTGAAGAAGGAACTAAAGACTACACAAAGACAAATCCGTGAAATGGAGTCGGCCACCGAGCAAGTGGCTGAAGTAATGAAGCGACTTGACAAGGCTTCGCCGAAAGAACTGCAAAAGACTCTTCGCACACTTGAAAAGCAACTCAACACACTTGAACGAGGCAGTGAGGCTTGGGAAAGGCAGTGCAAACATATAAAGGCAGTCCGGGCAGAGATAGACCGGGTAAACAGAGAACTTCGGGAGAGCGAAACTTTTTGGGAACGCTTTAACCGCAAAATGAACGATTGGCAGACCACTATAGCAGCAGGTGCAGCAGCAGTTACAGGTTTGGTAATGGCAGGTCGCTCCGCTGTGAACGCATACGCGGAAATGGACGCGGAAATGGCATCTGTACGCAAGTTTACGGGAATGAATGCCGAAGAGGTGGAGAAACTGAACGAAGAGTTCAAGAAAATGGACACTCGTACTTCTCGTGAGGAGTTGAACCAACTTGCACAGGAAGCAGGACGACTCGGCAAGACCTCGCAGGAAGATGTTCTTGGCTTTGTACGTGCCGCAGACCAAATAAATGTGGCACTTGATGACTTGGGAGACGGAGCGACGCTTACGCTTTCCAAATTAACAAACATCTTCGGCGATGAAGCACGGCTTGGCACTGAACGCTCATTGCTTGCTGTCGGCTCTGTGATAAATGAATTGTCGCAGAACTGTACTGCATCGGCTCCGTATCTCGCACAATTCGCTCAACGCCTTGCAGGTGTGGGAGCGCAAGCAGGCCTTACCATTCCGCAGATTATGGGCTTCGCTGCTGTGCTTGACTCGCAAGGTCAGGCAGTGGAAATGTCTGCCACAGCGATGTCAAAATTGGTGATGAACCTATTTAAGGACACCGAGAAGATAGCAAAGGCAACATGCCCTGACCTACAAGAGTTCAATGCGGCATTGGAACGCTCGACAAACGAAGGCTTGCTTATGCTCTTGGAGAGAATGAAGCAGTTAG
>JAZNCO010000062.1:0-28231 GCA_045587645.1 Acutalibacteraceae bacterium
CGTACTGCTTGATGTGTCTGTAACTTCTGGGCATAAAAATTCCTCCTATGGTAGTTATCTTAATTCTACCATAGGAGGGGGTGTTTTTTCTATGTCCGTTTTTTACGGACCTGTGCAATTGGGGGGTGGGGGGGGATGTAGAATAATTTTTTACTTTATTCGACATAAAAACAGCAGGCTTACCTGACGGCAAACCTGCTGTTAATTCATTACTTACAGTTGATTATCAAAATACAGATCAATAATGGGACGCGCCACAAGTACACTGGGGGTTCGTTTTGAATATTTTATAGAAAAAGCTTATTATCTTCCAGATAATCCCCATAATGCCGTCTTTATGGCAATTGCAGGAGCAATTCTTCATAGCATCTGTTTCTTCATCGCAAGTATCACAATATCCGTTGTAGGGATCACTGTCTTTATGCCCTGTCGCAGGAATAACCTTTTCTTCCGATGTGCCGCAATTGTATGTACACTCGCGAATCTGCAAACCGTCTTCTGTACAGGCAGGATTTACTGTTGTGTACCATGAACCCATTGTATGCTCTGCAACAGGAATTACTTCTGTTTCTGAATAACCGCAGTCATACGTGCAGTAACGGCTCTTTTCGCCTTCGTTTTGGCAGCTTGCAGCAGAATCAATTGTCCATTCACTCATTGTGTGCGATTCATGGAAATGGATATTTTTATTATAGAAAGATGTGATTCCCGTAATTTGGTTCCATTCCTCACTCGTACCCATGAAATAAATATCTGTAAGCGTTTTACTGGTAAAGTCACAATCATATATATTTGTTACTGTACGAGGAATGGTGAGGCTTTTTAATTTATCCGTTGTATAAAACTCTCTTATAGATGTAACACCGTTCGGAATGGTATATGTTTCTCCCTCTTTAGCGGCGGGATAGCAGACCAATTCAGTCATATCCTTGCTGTAAAGCACACCGTCAACACTCTTAAAATTCGGATTTGCACCGTCAACATCAATACTGTACAAAGTGTCAAAAGTTCTGAAAGCAAACCTGTTTATGGTTTCAAGACTTGCAGGAAGTGAAATTGTGTTAAGAGCTGCACCATCGAAAGCACCGATACCGATTTCCTTTACTTTTGCAGGAATATTGATTTTTGTCAAACTTCTGGCATAGCAGAATGCATGATCGCCAATTTTTGTTACGGAATCAGGGATTGTTATATCTGTCAGATCATAGCAATACCAGAACATTCTTGCAGGAATTTCTTGCATATTATCCGGAAGTTTGACACCTTTAAGATTCTCACAAAGTTCAAAAAGGCGAGGACCGATATTTGTCACAGTTTCGGGAATTTCAACATAAGTAAGCGACAAATTGTGCATAAATGCAGCTTCACCGATCGTTGTAACGCTTGCAGGAATGTTCACACCTGTAAGTTTAGTATTATAGAATGCAAATGAGCCGATTTCCTTCACTGTGCCGGGAATTACTATGTCTGTCAAAGCCGTTGATCCGAACGCATGACTGCCAATAATTTCAAGTCCTTCGGGTAAGGATACATAAGCCAGGCTATAGCAATAATTAAATGCATATTCTTCAAGCTCGATTACGCCGACAGGAAGAGTCAGCGAAGTAAATTCATCACAGAAGTAAAAGGCATGGTTGCCGATTGTTTCTACAGTTCCGGGGATTGTCACATTTTGAAAATCCAACCGATGAAAAGCCCAGTCACCTATTCTTGTAACACCGCTGTTAATTACAATTGAAGTAATTACAATAGAAGGATGTGCTTCGATTCTGTATTCAAACCACGGAGCCAAATGTCCACTGTAAAAATCTTCCATTGCGCCCGTGCCTGTGATCTCAAGCACACCATCGCTGTAAAGCGTCCAGAGAACATTGTCCCCTTCAGCACCGCATTCACCGCTGTCAACCACTACAGGTTCTGTCTGTTCGCCTTCGGTAATTTCTTCTGCCCCTGCTGTCACTGTGAACATGAAAATCAAAGCAAGCACCATGAGCAAAACCGCACATAAATTTCTTCTCTTTTTCATACTATTTCACCTTTCTGAAATATTATTAACTATATAGGCAATAATTAGCCTATGTAGTTTATTTAACAATATCATAATTGCGCTTATAATTCAAGTAGTTTTTATGTAAAAGGGCAGATTTTTTTATGAATTATTTCGAAATAGGGCAAAGAATAAGAAAAAAAAGAAAAGCGCAGAACCTGTCACAGGAAGAATTGGCAGAAAAAGTCGGCATTTCAACGACCCACATGAGTCACATTGAAACCGGCAACACAAAGCTGAGTCTGCAGGTGCTCGTATGTATAGCAGAAGCACTTGAAGTCAGTGCCGATGTGTTGATTTTTGACACAAATAAAACCAACAGAAATACGATTATAGATGAAATTGTTGCAGAGCTTGAAGATTGCTCCACGCAACAGATTCTTATAATCAAGGATGTAGTCAAGGCCACAAAAACTTCTATCAATAAATATATCTGAACTGATTGTCAGGTAGGCAGTCAGCGGATTAGCCTTTATTTTTTTTCGTCACATATTCACTTTCATTGAACCTCGCAGACAGATAAAGCCTGCGAGGTTCAGTTTGCATTACAAAATCCATCCAAACAGGAGAGGGGATTTTTTGATCCGGTTATTGCCTTTTTAGAGGTAACAAGGGGTGGGGAGGGCGGTTTGTGAGAAAATACAACTGCACCGACAAACCATAATTTGTGTCAGTCCCATTGTTGACTCCGATTCTGTTTTAGTGAAAAATTCCTCTTTACAATCGAACAAATGTTTGCTATAATGCCTTTTGAGAGAACATTTGTTCTGTGAGATTGGGAGTGAAATTTATGCGAACCATCCTGCATGCAGATCTCAACAGCTGTTATGCATCCGTGGAATGTGCCGTGCATCCCGAATACAGAGGGGTGCCGCTTGCCGTGGGCGGTGAAAAGGAATTGCGCCACGGCATCATTCTTGCCAAAAATGAAGAAGCAAAAAAGATGGGTGTCAAAACAGGGGAGGCCATCTGGCAGGCACAGCAGAAATGTCCGTTTCTTGTGGTGGTGCCGCCGCATTATGACTTGTATAAGGAATACTGCGACAAGGCACGGGCGATCTATATGGACTACACGGACATGGTGGAATCCTTCGGGCCCGATGAATGCTGGCTGGATGTGACGGGCAGTCTGCATCTGTTCGGGGACGGGGAACAAATTGCACACATCATCCGCAACCGCATAAAGTCGGAGCTGGATATCACCGTTTCCGTGGGGGTATCGTGGAATAAGATTTTTGCAAAATTCGGCAGCGACTACAAAAAGCCCGATGCTGTGACCGTCATTACCGAGGACAACTATCGGGAAATCGTCTGGCCCTGTCCTGTGTCGGAGCTGCTTTTTGTCGGTCCTGCCACAACAAGAAAGCTGCGTAACGGCGGCATTTATACCATCGGTGACATTGCACAAAGCGGCTTGCAGCACATGAGAAATGCCCTCGGCAAAAACGGGGAGGCACTTTTTTATGCTGCAAGCGGACAGGACAGCACTCCGGTCAAAAAATATTATGAAGCCGAGCCCATCAAGTCGGTCGGCAACTCCACCACGCCGCCAAGGGATCTGCAAAATATGCAGGATGCACGGCTTGTGTTGTACAGCCTTTCGGACACGGTTGCAAAGAGATTGCGTACCTACGGCTTTGCCTGCACGGGGGTGCAGATTCATCTGCGTGATACCAATTTGTTTACGCTTGAACGGCAGAAGCAATTCGGCAGACCCGTCACCACCGCCTATGAAATCTGCAACGCAGGGCTGGAGCTGCTGAAAAATCATTGGGATTTTCAGACACCGCTTCGCAGCATCGGCATACGGGGGATCAATCTTGTGCCTGCCCCCGAGGAAGTGCAGCTGTGTTTTTTTAAGGATGAAAAACGCTTGCAGAACAAGCAGGTGCTGGAGGTGACGGCAGAAAAAATCCGTGACCGCTACGGCAAGGAGAGCATCTGTCGGGCGGTCATTCTGTCGGACGGTGTGCTCGGGCAGGTCAACAAAGCGAGCGTGCAACCGATCCCCTTTGCCGCCGCAATGCACCGTGAGCAAAGAGAGGAATACAAAAAACAAAGCTTCGACGGCAATGACGGTTTTGTATGATTGATATCTGTGTGGAAGGTGTTTTAAGTAAAAAACTGCATATAAATAAACATGAAAATGAAAATTTTCTTTATAAGTGAAGAAGAAATCTTATATTTCTCACCTTTTTTGTTAATATTTTAGGATTCTTCTTTACTTTCTTCTTCACATTCTTCTTTACATTCTCTTTTTTTTATGATATTCTATATTCAAAGAGGTGACGAGCTATGATTGAACTCGAGCTGAAACAATTGATAGAAAAGATTCAAAGCAGAAAATGTGAAGAACAAGTCGTTGAAGTGAAAGCCGCCAATGGTGGTTGTCCGGAAAAATTGTATGATACTATTTCCTCTTTCTCAAATCAGGATGAGGGCGGCACAATTGTTTTTGGCCTGGACGAAAAACAAGGCTTTAAAAAAGTCGGTGTTTACGATGCACAGGATCTGCAGAAAAAGATTATGGAATATTGCGAGCAAATGACACCTGTTGTGCGCCCCGTGCTTACAGTCTGTGCTGAAGAAGAGCACATATTTGTTTCTGCTGAAATTCCTCCGACAGACCTTTCCGAAAGACCTTGCTTCAAAACTGCAAAAGGCAGATTGCAGGGTTCTTATGTGCGGGTCGGTGATGCTGATAAGCCTATGACAGAATACGAAGTGTACAGTTACGAAGCATTTCGTAAAAAATATCGCGATGATATTCGTCCGCTTGAAGATGTGACCATCGCAGCACTCGATCAGGTAAAGCTTGAAGATTATATCGCAAGACGGCGCAGAAATCGTCCGAATCTGTCTGCAATATCGGATGAGCAGATTTATGAACTGATCGGTGTGACCAGAAACAATCAGGTAACGCTGGCAGCCGCATTGTTGTTCAGCCCGTATCCGCAGGCATATTTTCCGCAATTGGGAATCATTGCAACCTGTGTCCCGGGAACACAAATGGGTGTTCTGAATGAACATGGACAACGCTTTACTGACAGTAAACGCATTGAAGGAACAATACCGGAAATGTTGGAAGGCGCACTTGCTTTTGTACGGAATAATATGCGTGTGGCTACAAAGATTGATCCTTTAACCGGAAAACGGACCGATAAACCGCAATATCCGATGGATGCTGTCCGTGAGGCTGTGTTGAATGCTTTGGTGCACAGAGATTACAGCATTCATACACAAGGCATGCCGATTCAGATGATTATGTATACTGACCGAATTGAAATCAGTAATCATGGCGGCCTTTACGGTCGTTTGCGTGTTGATCAGCTGGGAAAAACGCAACCGGATACAAGAAACCCCGTTCTTGTGACGGCGCTGGAGGTGCTGGGTGAAACGGAAAACCGTTATTCCGGTATTCCCCGCATCCGACATGCAATGCTTGAGCTTGGCTTGCCTGCACCGGTTTTTACTGATCAGCGTGGTGTGTTCACTGTTGTGTTGAAAAATTCAACACACAGCAATGTTGTTTCTTCCGAACCGCTTACGGATTCTGTGCCTGACGAAAAAGGTCTTCTTGATTTTTGTAAGACTCCCCGCTCCCGGCAGGAGATTATTAAATTTCTTTCCATTGCTTCGGCGCAATATGCATTAAAACGTTATTTGTCACCGCTTATAAAAGCACAGCGAATTAAATTAACCAATCCGGCGCATCCGAAAGATCCGAATCAAAGATACTATACAGCAGAATAAAATTTTTGCAAAATGCAGCAGTGACGAGTTTGCATGACCAATTGATAAAAAACTGCATACAGTTGCAAAATTAAACATTGCAAAGAAGAAATGTCTGAAAATGTAAATATCAACTGAAATTCAACATCGGAAATCTTGCAAAAACACGACTTTCTGTGCTATACTCGCAGCAGAAAACCGAATTTTTTGTGAGAGAGGAGTGAACAGATGAATGACTACAAATTTGGTAACTTTCTGTGTATGCTGCGTGAGCAAAAGGGCATGACCCAGGCAGAGCTTGCACAGCAGCTTTCCGTCACGCCTGCGGCTGTTTCCAAGTGGGAAAACGGTGAGAGCAAGCCGCGCATTGAAACGCTGTTCACGCTGGCAGACATTCTCGGTGTCAGTGCGCAGGAGCTGATGGCAGGAGAATTCATACCCACCGAAGCCGACGAAGAAGAACGCAGAAAAAGGCGGAAAAAAGAATTTGTTTCCGATCTTGATCGGTTTCTTACACCCGGTGTGCGTTGGAGCAGATCAAAAGCGGATAGTCTGGATTGGGTCGTTTCTTTGTTGCCGATTGATGCATTTATATTGTTTATTATTTTCCGAACGGTTCTCATTTCGGATTTTCAGGATCAACAACAGATGCTGCCTGTTGTTGCTTATGCACTGCTGGCTCCAACGATCATGCTGCTTACTTTTGCATTGTTTGTGTTTCGTGATGTGCTCGGCAAGGGGCGCAGCTTTGGTTATAAACGATACGGACTTACGGTCATTGATTGCAAAACAGGGGAGAAAGCCTCAGGCAAACAACTCGTTCTGCGCAATCTCTTTTTCTTTTTGTTTCTGTTTGATGAATTGGTGATTTATGCAACGGGACAAGGTCTTGGGGATCGTATAACCGGTACCTGTGTTGTTTTTCAACAGCAGATGGATGATTTTGTGGTGGCGGATTATACACCTGCCGCTTCACCGCTATTGTACGGAAATACGAAAAAAGATAAAAGAAAAATGCAGTTCAAGGTCATTTATGGTATTGTGGTGATGGTATTTCTGTTCAGTATGTTTTTTGTGATCCGCTCCATTGTTGACAGTGAGCCGTTGCGCGAGGAGGCTATTGTGTATTTTCTCAATAGTGAAACAGGCCGCAGCTTGCAGATACAGGAAGACGCGGTGCAGGTTACAGGCTTTACCGCAGATGCAGAGGATGCACAGGTCAGACTGGCAGTCGGTGAACAGCAGTTTACGGTCATCTGTCACAAAGAAAATGACAAATGGATCGCCTGTGCAGATTGCACGGATTTTGAATAAATGATTGCCATCTCATAAAAATGCCGTTGGCGGCAATTTTGTGAGATGGCTTTTTGTTGCGTTGACAATTCTTGTAAAATTAAGTATAATAGCGCTGAAAATAAACTCCGTACCGATTTTGCAAGGGTACGGACAAAGGAGAAAAAGCTATGTTTCGTTTTTGTGTCCCGTGTCTGTTGGGATTGGAGGGCCTGATTGCGGATGAGCTGCGCAATATCGGCGCACTGGAGGTCAATGCCGAAAACGGCAGGGTGCTGTTTTCGGGCGATGCCGCCCTTCTTGCCCGTGCCAACATCTGCTGCCGCTATGCAGAAAGAATTCAGGTGTTTGTCGGCTCGTTTGAAGCCCATTCGTTTGAGGATCTTTTTCAGGGTACAAAAGCCTTGCCATGGGAGGAATGGATCGGCAAAAACGATGCTTTCCCCGTCAAGGGCTATTCGCTCAATTCCGATCTGTTCAGTGTCAGCGACTGTCAGGCAATTATCAAAAAAGCGGTGGTTGAAAGACTGAAGCTGCGCTATCGCATTCCGTGGTTTGAGGAAACGGGTGCGCTGTATCAGATTCAGTTTTCCATTATGAAAAATGTGGTCAGCCTGTTGATTGACACCTCGGGTTCCGGGCTTCACAAACGCGGCTACCGTCCTGCCGCCAATGCCGCACCGCTCAAAGAAACCCTTGCCGCTTCGCTTTGCAATATTTCCCGACTTCGCCCGTATCATACGTTGTATGACCCCATGTGCGGCTCGGGCACGATTCTTGTGGAGGGTGCGCTGATGGCGCGCAATATCGCCCCCGGACTCAAGCGGCATTTTACCGCCGAAAAGTGGGCGCAGGTGCCCTCTGAAATCTGGAAGGATGAACGCGAGCGTGCGAAGGCTGCCGAAAAAACCGATGAGCCGTTTGAGGCATTCGGCTCGGATATTGACCCCAATGCACTCAAGATTGCCAAGGAAAATGCATTGCGTGCAGGTGTTGCCGATTGCATCCATCTGACAACAAAGGATCTGCGTGACTTTGCACCCGAAAGCGAGCGCGGAACACTCATCTGCAATCCGCCCTACGGTGAACGTCTGCTCGATGCCGAAAACGCAAGAAAGCTCTATACCGATATGGGTAAGATTTTTGTGCCGAAAAAGGGCTGGAGCTATACCGTTATCACCGCCGATGAGGAATTTGAGCGTTGCTTCGGCAGAAAAGCCGACAAACGCAGAAAGCTCTATAACGGCATGATCAAATGCCAGGTTTATATGTATTTTAAATAAAATCCGATAAAAATTTTTGTAAATCTTTTTCCGATTTATAAAAAAAGTGCTTGCAATTCGGTTTTGTTTGTGCTATTATATTACAGCGTTATGAGCGTGGGAGTCCACCCACGGCGAGATGTACGCAAAAAGTACAGAAACGGGCGGTCCTCTGTCTTTGAACATGAACGTCTGATAATGAAACGGAGGATATTAAAATGGACGCACTCAAACTTGTCGCTCAGTCGAGCCTCAAAGCAGAACTGCCTGAAGTAGTAGTCGGTGACACCGTTCGTGTTCACGTCAAGATTCGCGAAGGCAACAAAGAAAGAATCCAGGTATTTGAAGGCACCGTTATCGCTCGCAAGGGCAGCGGCGTTTCCGAAACCTTCACGGTTCGCAGACTTTCCTACGGCGTAGGTGTGGAAAGAGTTTTCCCCATCCACAGCCCCAACGTTGCTAAGGTTGAAACCATCCGTCACGGTCGTGTTCGCAGAGCTAAGCTCTACTATCTGCGCGGCAGAGTCGGTAAGGCTGCTAAGGTCAAGGAACTCATTAAGTAAGTTTTACTGCAAAAGAGAAGGGGACAAGTATGTCCCCTTTTTTCCTTATTTGCATATCTACCCATGAAAGCGGTGTAAGATTTATGAAAAAAATCAACGGTCTGTTTTATGAATTGGTCAGCGTGCTCGTGCCTGCCATCACGGTGATTGCCGTTCTGTTCACCTTCTGCTTCCGCATGGTCGGCGTGTCGGGTGATTCCATGGACAATACCCTGGCAGACGGCGACTGGCTGCTTGTCATGCCCTATTACGGTGAGCCTGATTACGGCGACATCATCATTTCCACGCAGGAAAACAGCCGCCATGAAAATATCGTCAAGCGCATCATTGCCAAAGAGGGTGATGTTGTGGATCGCGCTGAGGACGGCACCTTTATCCGCAACGGTGAGCCGCTGGATGAAACAGCTTATATTATTAACGGCGATGTGTCGGGCAACCGCTACGGCTCGGCTGAATTTCCGCTGACTGTGCCCGAAAACTGCGTGTTTGTGCTCGGTGACAACCGTCCCATTTCGTTGGACAGCCGCTATGCCGATATCGGCTTTATTCAGGAAGACTACCTGCTCGGCAAAGCCATCTGCCGTGTCAGCTCCGACTGGAATATTTACGAATAAAACACAGCCGCAGGGCGCAAGCTCTCGCGGCTTTTTTTGGAGGTTACAGCAATGAAAAAGATGTTGATTGTACTGACTGCGATTTTTACTTCGTTGGTTACCACGGTCGTTTGCCTGACCGCATCCGCAAGCACCGCAAAATATTTGGGCGATATTGACGGAAACGGTAAAATTGAAAGTGCGGATGCACGCAGTGTGTTACGCATGGCGGTAGGTCTTGAAGAACCGATTGTTCTTGACGATGCAGCTGCATGGGAAGACGGAACAAAGCTTGTTCTGCATGAAAGTCAGACTTTGCCGTATGCAAAAACAGTTGATTATAATATTTTCCAGTGGGATGAAGAAAGTGGACCAAATGAGATTGTTGGTGAAACGGAGGTAAAAATAACTAATATTGAAATCACAAAAGAACGCTATGATGGCGTGTGGGAAACAAATAATGGTGCAATGGATACATCAAATGTTCAAAAATACAGATATTATATTAAAGTTGAAGGCGCTTGTGATTTGTTGCAAGAACAAAATATGCGCATAAATTTGCATGTGCAATATTTAGCAAGTAACAATGATGCGGCAGAAGATCGCCATTATTGTTTGACAAAAGAGGAAAAAGGGGCTAATCTTGATAATGTGAGCATTAAAACAGATGATCGGGGATTCTTCTCTTTTGAATGCTATCAATATAATATTTTTGAAGATTATGATTCTTTCCATATAAAAGGTTTTGCAATTGGTTAAGGTGGTGTAGATAATGGCTGATTCCCAGAAACAAATCGTGCAATGGTTTCCCGGGCACATGGCGAAAACACGCAGGCTCATTACCGAAAGTCTGTCTTCCGTGGATGCCGTGACGGAGCTGGTGGATGCAAGAATCCCCGATGCCAGCCGCAATCCCGAATTGGATGAAATCATCGGCAAGAAGCCGCGTATTATATTGCTCAACAAATGTGACCTTGCCGACGAGCAGGCAACCGCCGAATGGATCGCGCATTTCAAGGCACAGGGCTGTGCCGCCCTTGCGGTGGACTGCCGCAGTGGTAAGGGACTCAATCAATACCGCAACACCGTGCGCACGGTGCTGTCCGACCTTGTCAAACGCAATGAGGAGCGCGGCATGGCAGGCAAGGCACTGCGCATTATGGTGGTCGGCATTCCCAACACGGGCAAATCCTCGTTTATCAACCGCATGGCAGGCTCGGCAAAGGCAAAGGTGGAAGACCGTGCCGGTGTCACTCGCCACAATCAGTGGTTCTTCATCGGCGGCGGCATTGAGCTGCTCGATACCCCCGGTGTGCTGTGGCCGAAATTTGATGACCCTGCCGTGGGCGACAAGCTCGCATTCACGGGCGGTGTCAAGGATGTGGTGCTGGATGTTGAATCGTTGGCTGTCCGCCTTTGCTCAATTCTCATGACCGACTATCCCGACCGCCTTGCAGAACGCTATAAAATCAAGGATTTTGCAGACAGCGAGCCTTGGGAAGTGCTTGAAATGATCGCCAAAAAAAGAGGTATGCTTATTTCGGGCGGCGAAGTGGATACCGAGCGTGCATCCATTATGCTGCTTGATGAATTGCGTGCCGGCAGGCTCGGCAGACTGACCTTTGAAAGACCGTAAAAGGGGATTGTTATGACATACGAACTTGAAAACATGCTGCGTGAAAAGGGCTATACCATGGTTTGCGGTGTGGACGAAGCAGGCAGAGGACCGCTTGCAGGCCCCGTGTTTGCCGCTGCCGTGATTCTGCCCGACGGACTCGAAGATCTCGGCATCAACGACAGCAAGAAATTGAGTGAAAAAAAGCGTGAAAAGCTCTTCGACCTCATCTGCGAAAATGCCATTGCCTATTCCGTGGCAAGTGCAGACGAAAAGGAAATTGACGAGCTCAACATCCTCAATGCAACCTTCCTTGCCATGCGCAGGGCGGTGGAAAATCTGCCCGTCAAACCCGATTATGTGCTCATCGACGGCAATCGTTGCCCCAAAACGGGACTGCCCGAGGAATCCGTTGTCAAGGGTGATGCCAAGTCCATTTCCATTGCCGCGGCATCCATTCTTGCCAAGGTCAGCAGGGATCGATATCTTGTTGAGCTTGATAAGGAATACCCCGAATACAAATTCATGCAGCACAAGGGCTACCCCACGGCACTGCATTACGAAATGATCCGCACCCACGGCATTTCCCCCGTCCACCGCAAAACATTTTTGAAGAAAATGCACTGAAAAAACAAAAAAAACGGTGCTTCGCGGAAATGTGGAAGATTTTGTAACAGATAAACCATAAAAAAGCGAGATTCACATCTGTAAATCTCGCTTTTTTCTTATTATATAGGAAATTGCTCGCGTTGTGAGCAATTTGCATATAATTCGCCTGCGGCTCATTGAATGACGCAAGCTTATTGAACAAAAACACCTTTTCGCCCCCAAGATTGGGGGACGGGGGGTTGATTCGTCGAAGACGATTTTTTACAGTTTGCGAAATGTTTATTCTGCTTTGGTCAGGTAATCAGCCAATGCTTTGATCTGTTCCTTGTTTTCTGCCTTGACGGCGGCATGGAGTGTCACAACCGGCTCGGCAAAGGTGATGTCCTTGCTCTTTTCAAAAGCAGCCTTGATATTCTTGGCGGCAAGGGGTGTCCATGTGCCGTTTTCGATAATGCCGATGGTGCGGTTTCTGTAACCGCGTTCGGTCAGACAATGTACAAAGGTGTGCATAAACGGAAACAGCTCGCCGTTGTAGGTGGTGGTGGCAAGCACCAATTTGCCGTAACGGAAGGCATCCTCCACCGCTTCTGCCATGTCACAACGGGCAAGGTCATTAACCGCAACCTTGGGACAACCGGCGGCTTTCAGCTCGTCTGCGAGCAGCCCGACCGCCTTTTTGGTGTTGCCGTAAACGGAGGTGTAGCAGATGCAAACACCTTCGCTTTCCACACCGTAGGACGACCATATGTTGTAAAGATCAAGGTAATAACCGAGATTCTCTTTGAGCACGGGGCCGTGCAACGGGCAGATGACGGCAATGTCAAGACCTGCGGCTTTTTTAAGCACGGTCTGCACAGGCTGTCCGTATTTGCCGACAATGCCGAAATAATATCTTCTTGCTTCGCAAGCCCAGTCCTCGTCGGCATCCCATGCACCGAACTTACCGAAGCCGTCAGCCGAAAACAGCACCTTGTCGGCGGCATCGTAGGTCATGATAACCTCGGGCCAGTGCACCATGGAAGCGGTGACAAAGGTAAGTGTATGCTTGCCGAGGGAAAGTGTATCGCCGTCCTTGACAATCAGTCTGCGGTCAGAAAAATCGTTTTCAAAATATTTTTGCATCATCACAAAAGCCTTTTCGCTTGCCACGATGACGGCATCGGGATAAGTTTCTGCAAAGACTTTCACATTGGCGGAATGGTCAGGCTCCATGTGCTGCACGATGAGATAATCAGGCTGTCTGCCGTTCAATACGGCAGAGATATTGCCGAGCCATTCATCCTTGAAATTGGCATCCACCGAATCCATAACAGCGATTTTTTCATCGAGAATCACATAAGAATTGTAAGCCATGCCGTTGGGCACGATGTACTGTCCCTCAAAAAGGTCGATATTGCGGTCATTGACACCGACATATTTTATATCGTTGGTAATAATCATTTTTATGTTCCTTTCTTTTGCACATATATAATAATTATACCACAGATTTGACCGCTTTTTCAATATCCATTTTTATCTTTCAAACAAAACAATTGTAACACTACAGATTGAAAACGGCAAAAGGTTGCAAGCATATTGACAAAACTCATGATTTTCTGGTATATTGATTTTAAAGAATAAAAGCGGAGGTTGTTTTTATGTTTAAAAAGATGATTGTCATGTTTCTTTCTGCGCTTTCGACCGTACTTATGTTTTTGGGGATTGCCCATTACCCCATGGGACAGAAAGTAGATTTGGACAAATTCACCCTGACTTTTGAAGAAGAATTCGACGGCGAATTGGACCGCAGTGTATGGTCGGGTCATTACACATGGGGCACAGGCAGTGAAGCAAGAAAAGGGTCGTACTGGAATCAGTATATGGCTTACACCGAAGACGGAAATCTTGTGATTCCGCTGAAATATCTCTCTGACGGCATGGGCGGCAAGGGTGCAGGCTGGTATTCCGCAGGCATCGACACCGACTCCGATTCCCCCAACGGCTTTTCGCAGAAATACGGCTATTTTGAATGCCGCTGCATTCTGCCTGCAAGCGCTGATCTCTGGACGGCATTCTGGCTGATGAATGACGGTGTTTACGAGGCTGACGGCAACGGCATGGACGGCACGGAAATCGACATTTTTGAAAGCGACTGCTACGGCGACAGAATCAACAATGCCGTGACAAGTAACCTGCATTTTGACGGCTACGGCGATGCACATCAGAAGCTGGGTGCCAAGAAATTCCTCATCAAGGGCAATCCCTATGAAGAATACAACACCTACGGTCTTGAATGGAACGAAAACGAATATATTTTCTATATCAACGGTGTTGAATCCTTCCGCACCGACTTCGGCGGCGTTTCGCAGAATCCGGAATATCTGATTCTCTCTCTTGAAGTCAGAGGTGAAAACGGTGTGCCGCAGAACGAAATGAACACCGCAGAAGAATATCGGTTCATTGTGGACTATGTCAGAGTATATCAGTATAACGATCTGTTACAATAAGCATGAAAAAGAAAACACGCATCATTCTTGCACTTGTTCTTGTTGTGCTTCTTTCGGCAGGAGGTTATGTGGGAAATATGTTCGGATTGTTCAACAAAGGAAATTACGGCGACCATAACGACATACAGAAAATTGAAAACAGTCCCTTGCAGGGAAAAACGATTCTGTTTTTAGGCAGCTCCGTGACATACGGCTATGCCTCGATGGGTGTCAGCTTTGCGGATTTTCTTGCAGAATCCGACGGGATCACAGCCGTAAAAGAGGCGGTATCGGGCACCACGCTTGCCGACCTGAAAGACAGCTCGTATGTTTCGCGTCTGAAAAAAGTTGACACGAATCTGAAAATTGATATGTTCGTCTGTCAGCTTTCCACCAACGATGCCACCAAGAATATTCCCCTCGGCACGGTGGCAGACGGCTTCGATGCCGAACGCTTTGACACACAGACCGTGGCAGGCGCAATCGAATATATCATTTCGTATGTAAAGCGGACATGGAATTGCCCCGTGGTGTTCTACACGCAGGCAAAATACGACAGCGATGTGTATGCAGCCATGGTTGAGCTTCTGTATGAAATCAAGGATAAGTGGAATATCGACATCATTGATTTATGGAATGACGGGCAGATCAATGCAATTTCGGACGAGGAACGAAATCTGTTCCTTGCCGATGCCATTCACCCGACCAGGGCAGGCTACAAAAACTGGTGGCTGCCGAAGTTCCAAGAATACTTATATGCAATCACAGAATAAATGCAAAATGAAAAAAGGTCGCTGCGATATAGATTTTTGACGACAAATTATGGTTTGTCGGGGTCTTTGCAAAGTGAATTTCCCTCTCAAACACTCGTCGCCCCTGAAAGGAGATTCCCCTGTTAGGGGAAATGTCAGCGAAGCTGACAAAGGGGTTCCCGTTTTCGGAGAAAAAGATGTCACGAAGTGACTTCAGGTTAACCAAGTTTGCACAAATTTGGTCAATAAAGTCTGATATAACCGCCTGAACCCCTCTGTCTGCGTTCCGCAGACATCTCCCCTTTCAGGGGCGACAAGTATTTGTGGGATTCCGTCAGTAAGATAAACCATAATTTATTCTTCCGTTTCCTGAAACTGGGAGTTATAAAGATCGGCATAGAATCCGTTCATAGCAAGCAGATTCGTGTGGGTTCCCTGCTCGACAATGTCACCGTCACGCACAACAAGGATCAGATCTGCATTGCGCACGGTGGACAGGCGGTGAGCAATGACAAAGCTTGTTCTGCCCTGCATGGCCTTGTCCATAGCCGCCTGCAGAAGCTGCTCGGTACGGGTATCGACAGAGCTGGTTGCCTCGTCAAGAATCAGCAGCCTTGTATCGGCAAGCACGGCACGGGCAATGGTGAGAAGCTGCTTTTGTCCTGCGGAAATATTGCCTGCTTCCTCGTTGAGCTTTGTATTGTAGCCGTCGGGCATGGCTTCGATGAACGGGTGAGCGCCGATGAGCTTTGCGGCGGCAATCACTTCTTCATCCGTGGCATCGAGCTTGCCGTAGCGGATATTTTCCATGATGGTGCCCTTGAACAGCCATGTATCCTGCAGCACCATACCGAATGCACGGCGCAGCTCGCGGCGGTCATAACGGCAGATGTCAATGCCGTCAAGCCTGATACAGCCGCTGTCCACATCATAATAACGCATCAGCAGCTTGACAAGCGTGGTCTTGCCTGCACCCGTGGGGCCGACAATGGCAATCTTCTGTCCCTGCTTTGCACTTGCGGTGAAGTCCTTGATAACGGTAACATCCTTTGTGTAGCCGAAACGGACATTGCAGAAATCCACATCACCGCGCACATCGTCCACACGCAGGGTTTCATCGGCAGACTGCACCTCTTCCTCGGCTTCAAGGAACGCAAATACGCGCTCTGCGGCGGCTGCCATGGATTGCAGCATATTGCCGATCTGCGCAAGCTGCTGAATGGGCTGGGTGAAGTTTTTGACATACTGAATGAATGCCTGAATATCACCGATGCCGATTGCACCGCTTGCGGCAAGGAAGGAGCCGGAGACGGCAACACCGACATAGCCGAGGTTGCCAACAAACATCATAATGGGATGCATCAGACCCGACAGAAACTGCGCACGAACGGCAGAATTTTTCAGCTCCTCATTGGTTTCGGCAAAGGCATCACTGACCGCTTTTTCACGGTTGAATGCCTTGATGACGGTGTGTCCGCCGTAGGTTTCCTCGACACGGCTGTTGATGGCGCCGAGCAGCTCCTGCTGTGCACGGAAATACTTCTGCGAGCGTTTCATAACCATACCGATGAGCAGAAAGCTGACAGGCAACAGCAGCATGGTGAGCCCTGTCATCAGCGGACTGATGGAGAGCATCATAATAAACACACCGACCACGGTGACCGCGCAGGAAATGATCTGCGTGACACTCTGATTGAGTCCGTTGGCAACGGTATCGACATCGTTTGTAATGCGTGAAAGAATATCACCGACAGTGTTTTCTTCAAAATAACGCATGGGCAGACGGTTGATTTTGACGGAGATTTCCTTGCGCAGGCGGTAAGACACCTTCTGCGTGACACCAGCCATGATATAGCCGCGCATGGCACCCAACACATAGCCTGCAAGATACAGCAATATCACACGCAGCAAAATAGCTCCGATTCCCTCAAAATCAATGCCGCCGTCACCGCGGATCTTGGCAAACAGCCCCTCGGACAAAAGGGTGGTGGCAGAGCCGAGAATCTTGGGGCCTACAATATTGAAAATAGTGCTGCCGACCGAGCAGACAAGCACAACAAAAACGGACAGACGGAAGGATGCAATGTAGCGGATGATTTTGCGCACCGTGCCCTTGAAATCCTGCGGCCGGTTTTTATCGGGTATGCGATCTTCTTTTATTTTCTTTTTTCTTAATTTCAGCTTACTCACCGTCCGTCACCTCCTCAAGACCCAATTCGCTCGTATTGAGCTGGGAAACGGCAATGTTGCGGTAAACAGGACAGGTGTGCAGCAGCTCTTCATGGGTACCGAGCCCCACGGCTCGTCCCTCATCAAGCACAAGAATCTGTTCGGCATGCATGATGGTGGAAAGGCGCTGTGCAACAATGATGACGGTGGCATCCTTAACCTGTTTTTTCAAAGCCGCACGCAAAACGGCATCGGTTTTATAGTCGAGTGCCGAAAAGCTGTCATCAAACAGATAAATTTTCGGATCCTTTGCAACGGCACGGGCAATGGAAAGGCGTTGCTTCTGACCGCCCGACACATTGCTGCCGCCCTGTGCAATGGCACTTTCATATCTGTCGGGTTTTTCGTTGATAAAGCTCTCTGCCTGCGCAACGGCAGCGGCTGTGTGCATGGCTTCATCGGACAGGGTATCCACCCCGAAGCCGATGTTGCTTGCAACGGTGCCCGAAAACAGCACACCCTTCTGCGGCACAAAGCCGAGAATACGGCGAAGCGAAGCAAGACTTGCCTTGGTAATATCCACTCCGTCAATGGTGATGCTGCCCTCGGTGGCATCATAAAAACGCTCCAAAAGGCTTAAAACGGTGGATTTGCCGCAGCCCGTTCCGCCGACAATGGCAAAGGTTTCACCGGGACGGGCGGTAAAGGAAATGTTATGCAGGGTATCGTTTTCGGTACCCGGATAACGGAAGGACACATTTTTAAATTCCACCACACCACTGACATCGGTCAGGTCAACGGCATCCTCTGCCTGCGAAACAATGGGCTCGGTATCAAGCACCTGCTGCAAACGGCTTGCCGCAACGAGTGCACGCGGTGCATACACAAAGACCATTGCAACCATCAGGAAGCCGCCGGCAATCATAATGGCATAGGTGATGAAGGCGGTCATATCGCCGACCTCCATGGTGCCTGCATCGATACGCGGTGCGGCAATATAAACGGTCAGTGCGGAAAAGCCGTACATCATCAGAATCAGCAGCGGCTCAAGCACCGACATGGCACGCGATGTAAAAAGCATGGTTTTGGTCAGGTCTGTATTTGCCTTTTCAAAACGGCGCTCGCCCTCTTCTTCCCTGCCGAATGCACGGATGACCTGCACACCCGACAACAGCTCACGGGAAATGCGGTTGAGTCCGTCCACCAGCTTCTGCATGATCTTGAACTTGGGGAAAATGAAGATCGAAAGCAGGCCGAGTGCGGCGAGGATAATACCGACCGCCAGTGCCACAATCCATGCAAGTCCGGGTGTGGAGCGCATGACCATGACAATACCGCCGATGCTCATCAGCGGTGCATACAGCACCATGCGCAGGGCAATCATAATGACCATCTGCACATGCTGAATGTCGTTGGTGGTTCGGGTGATGAGCGACGAGGTTGAAAAATTATTCATTTCGTTGCCCGAGAAGGACAAAACCTTGTTGAACACGCGGTTACGCAAATCGCGTGCAACGGATGCGCCGATGATTGCCGTGACATAATTAAGCACAATGGCAATACCCATCATGGCAAGAGTCAGACCGAGCATGGCAAGTCCTGTTTTCCACAGATACTGCGTGCGAAGGCCGTCCGCATCACCGCCTGCGGCATTGAACATGGCAACCGCCACCGATATGGCAGTATTCCTTTTCAGTGTTTCGCCGAGTGCGGCAGTGCCCTCCTCAATCTGCGCACGCACGGACAGTGCCTGCACATGCAATTCGTCAAGCTGTTCATCTGCCAAAGCAAACAGCGCTTCCCCGGTCGGCACAAGCAGAAGCCCCTGTGACGCGGCAGTCTGTTTTGCAAACAAGGGGGCAATGAAAACGGCTTCAAGGCTTTGCAGGTTTTCTTCCGTTTCATCAAGCAAAACAAGAATATCATCCTGCAATTCGTAGCTTTGTGATACCCTGTCCGTTTCGCTGTCGGTCATAAACAACGCGACAGCGGCGGCATCCTCTGCAGTCATCCGAAGCGGTGCTGCATATTCGATACCGTTGTTCTGAATCCCCGTGTCGATGAGTTCTGATGTGTAGGCAGGCAGCAGCAGATCACAGCCTGCCTGCACAAGCAGCAGAAGCAGCGAAAGGACCGCCAGCAGGCGGTATCCCTTCAGTGTCCGCAACATGAATTTCATTTATATTCTCCCTTTCCCAATGGAATATAACATGATCAAGCTTGATTATTGAATACGCAGAACGCAGCAGGCATGCGGTGCCAATACGGCTGACACCTCGCTGCCGACAACGCTCTTTTCCTTGGTGAACAGCTCGGTTGCTTCATAAATTTTCTTTGCAAGCAAACAGATGGTTTCAGACTGCACGGTGACTTTTCTTTCTTCTTCGGAAATATTGAATAAACCGACCACAGCATTGCCGTCGGCATCCTTGCCTGCCCAGACTGCCTCGTTGTCATTGAATAAAACGGGCACGGCACCCGAGCCGAAGCGGTTGAGATCCAAAAGATCACGGTTTGTGAGCAAGGACAATGTGAATGCATCATTCAGGCGCATTTCCGCACCGATCATCAACGGCGAACGGAACAGACACCACAGTGCCATCATGGTTTTCTGCTCATCTTTTGTAAAACGGGTGATTCTGTCTTTGTATTTCGGGTCGGTTTCGGTCAGCTGAATCCTGCCAAGCGGCAGCATATCGCAATCGGGCCAACAGCCGGGAGAACGCCATGCGTACCACTCGTCACATTTATAGAACATCTTTTTGAGAGCATCCCATCTGTCCCAGAAGTCGCCCGTCATGCGCCACATGTTGGCATGGCGGCACAGATGTCCTGCATGCTCCACGGGAGCCGGACCGGGAGAAAGACTTAAAACCATTTCTCTGCCGCAGTTGTCGATCGCCCTGCGGATCATTTCAATTTCTTTTTCTGCCGCATAGGGCTTGTCGGGGAACTGCTCGGTGTTGGCAATGTCATCCACCTTAACGAAGTCTACATCCCATGAGGCATATAATTCAAAAATGGAATTATAGTATTCCTGGGCACCCTTTCTGCCGTACTGAATGCCGTACATATCGGTGTTCCACGGGCAGATGGAATACTGCTGTGCAATATCGCGTGCCGTGACACCTTCGCATTTGATATTCGTATTGCGGTGCACCGCCTGACGGGGGATACCGCGCATGATATGAATACCGAATTTCAAGCCCATGGCATGAATCTTGTCGGCAATGGGCTTGAAGCCCTTGCCGTCGGCAGAAGACGGAAAGCGATCAACGGAC
This sequence comes from Acutalibacteraceae bacterium, assembly GCA_045587645.1. Taxonomy (GTDB): domain Bacteria; phylum Bacillota; class Clostridia; order Oscillospirales; family Acutalibacteraceae; genus RUG806. The sequence goes on from JAZNCO010000062.1 coordinate 20,382, forward strand.
GGAATCAGACGGGAATATTCGTCCATGCACAACTCGGCAAAATTATTGTAGGCATAACCGACAGCCGTCGGCTCCGACCACTGAATGTCGCAGACCACATATTCCCAGCCGTAGTCCTTTAAGTAGTCACGCATGTATTCGGCATTGCCGAGCAGCTGCTCCTCATTGACAGCCGCACCGTAGCAATCCCATGAATTCCACCCCATCGGCGGACGGGGGGCACAGGTGTTTTTATCGGGCATGATGTTTTTCCTCCTGTTAGTGTGTTAAAAACAAATGCAAAATAAACTTTAAAAAAGGGCTGCCGTGAAAGACAGCCCTTTTTAATTTTAGTCGCCTGCGTCTTCGGCTTCCTTGATGAGCTCATCCGGCACTGCTTCGCCGTGTTTGACGAAGATGAGCAGGATGCACGCAAGCGCGAACATGATCGGACTGTAATAGAACAGCGACATATAGGTGCCTGCAAACATACGGATAAAGCCGTAAAGAATGGGAGAAGCGATCTGTGCGGAGAAGGTTGCGGTGTAATAGTAGCCTGTAAAGGTACCGACCTTGTCAACACCGCCGATTTCAAGAACAAGCGGCAATGTGTTGACGGTGATGAACATATTGGCAGCACCGCCGAGAATCAGAACGGGATAAATGAGGACACCGAGGATGCTTGTGATATCCGAAACAGCATCCTGCACGGCTGCCAGTGCCTCACCGAAGGTGGTGCCTTCTTCAAGCTCAAGAATGTTCACGGCTGCCGTGACAACCGCATTGGAAATGGCTGTGCTTTCTTCACCGAGGAAGAGCTCGAATTCCATATACTTGTCAGCCTCGCTGCCGTCGGTCAGGAAGGCAATGTAGCCGTCCATATTCAGCGTGCTGCCCTCGGGCAGTTCAATGCCGTCAGCCTTTGCGGCATCGGAAAGATCGGCATTGTATTCGTTGAGCTTTTCTTCAACGGCGATGTAGGAATTATTGACATTGACATACTTGTTGATGGAAAGACCCTTGCCGCCGAGCAGTGCGACGAACACACCGAAGAATACGACAAAAGCAACAAGGAACACGGACAGACCGACCACGATGGTCTTTTTTCTGCCGAGCTTCTTACCCATCTTACCGGCAGGCAGTGCAGCAGCACCGGACATAACGGCAAAGATGAGCATAAGAATGGTGGCTTCTGCAGTGGGTTTGTGCAGGATTTCCTGTGCAAACAGAGAGAAGAAGGTGGTGATTGCGTTTGCACCGCAGAACAGGAAGAACAGTGTGCCGAGCATGAACAGCAGGCTCTTTCTTTCTGCACCGGAAAGCTTGACAGCCTTTCTGGCGGCCTTTTCCGCCTTCTTGGCTTCCTTTTCGGCAGCCTTTCTGGCTTTTGCATCGGCATAAGCGTTGGCTTCACCCTGCAGCTTGATTCTGGAGTCGGGCTCCTTGACGCAGAACAGCAGAACGAGCATGCCTGCGATCATAACAAGCGAACCGATGGCAAATACATAGGGGAAGGACAGAGTTTCATCTGCGGCAAGTGCTTCACGCGAGGTGCCGAAGGCAACACACAGCGCAATACCGATGGTGCCTGCCACCATACCGACCGCAGAGCCGATACCGCCCATGAGGTTGATAACGGCATTGCCCTCACTGCGCAGTGCAGGAGGTGTCAGGTCGGGCATGAGTGCAACAACGGGCGCACGCCACAAGGACATGGAGAAAACAAAGAGAATGATGCAGATCATGGTTGCAGGCAGGCTCTTTGTTGTGAGATATATGACGGGAATCAGCAGGAAGAACAAAGCCGAGATCGGCGCACCTGCCACGATGAACGGACGGCGCTTGCCGAGTCTGGAATGGCATTCATCCGACAATCTGCCGAAGGTGGGCTGGAAGATAACACCGAAGATGTTATCGAAGGTCATGATAATACCGATAAACAGCGGAACGAGTGTAAAACCGCCGCCTGCAAGCACAACATCCTCACCCTGTGCGGCTGCAAGATCAGCAAGAATGGGCAGCTTTTCAACAAGATAGTCACTCATTTTTGTGACGGTTGCGCTTTCGGTCAGCAGGCGATTGAGGATCTTTGTGATGTAAGGATCGTAGATCGCCCATGCAATGGAGGTTGCCAAAAAGCCGAAGCCGGTCAGGATCGTCTTTTTGTAATTGAGCTTTGTTTCAGCCATGATGTTTCTCCTCTGTTTAATTTTGTTTTTGTTACGGCACAAGCCGCTTTATCCATGATATCCCATTTGCAGGTATTTGTCAAACATTTATCCGCAAACGCGACACAAAAAGGATCTGTGTTTTATTGTTCGTCCGTTACATCAGCTTCATTCGCAAAGCCGTCTGAAAGAACAAAATTCAACTGCTCGGGTGCCTGTGAGGTGGTCTGCTCTGCAGGCATTTCCGTTTCGGGCTCTGCCTCGGGCTCTTCCCGTGCTGCAGGCTGTGCTTTTTTGGTACGCACCTTCTGCAGACCCTCATTTTTCAGATTGGATAATTTATAAAGTGCCTGCGGCAGCAGGAAGGCGGCGGCATTCCAGATAATCTGCAGAATCACGGCACTCCAGCCCGAAGCCTTGCCGATGCTGCCCGTGATGCACAGAAGAAGCGCAGCACAAACACCGACAACGGCACTGGCAGTACAGACATAAGCAACGGTTTTGCCTGCACGGTCCACACGGACGGCTTCACCGATGCCGTCGCAAAGGCTTGAGAAGCCTGCTGCACCGATGATACCTGCACTTTCGCGGTCGGACACATTTTCATACAGACGGTCAAACAGCTCACCGCCGGATTTCGGCACAATGCGCACACTGTTTTCGGGTAATGCGGCGGCATTCTGAATCATTTCCGCGGTCAGGTTAGGGTCAGTGGTACGCACAAGCAGATTCACACCCGTTTTTGACACGGCATTCAGCGAAGCGGAAAGATTCTCACGGCAGATATACTGCACGGTAAACACGGCAACGACATTGCCCTCAATGGCAAGATACAGATAGTGCTCATCTGCCTGCAAAGCGGCGACCTTACCGGGCTGAATATTGTGGTTGACAAGCATCTGCGCAGAGCCCAGCAGCACACGGCAATTATCGACCCATGCGCTGACACCGAGCTTTTCCTCCACCGCAAATTCCTCCACAACGGGCTGTCTGCCGTTGTAATCGGCAAGCACGGGCAGGAATGCGGCTGCCATGGTATCGCCTGCTTTCTTTGCAAGCATGGCAGCGGTGACGGCGGCTGCCTTTTCGGAAACACCGTCCACGGTTGCGGTGTTGACCAGTCTGACACGGAACAGATCCTTTCCTCCGAATGCAAGATGATCTGCGGTGACAACATTTCTTGCATCGCGCAGACTGCCGATGCAGGCTTTTTTATTACCGAGCGTACGGTTGGCATCGCACAGCAGCAGACTGCCGATCACGACACCGCACACGGGGAAGGACAGACAAGCAGCACCTGCAACGGCACTGATGCCGCAAACGGGACTGTCCTGCACGATGGCAGCGATGATACCGCACAGCACACACAGAATGCCGAGCACGGGTGTAAGCACGGAGCGAGGCATGGCAGAGCGTGCAGCATCCGAGGAACGCTTGAGGAAATCGGACACAAAACGGGTTTTCAGGCTGAAATCCACACATACGCCGTCCACATTGTTTTCACAAAGCAGGGTACGCAGTGCCTTGGTATCACGCACACTGCGCAGATACAGCTTGGTTTCGGTCACACTCGCCTGCTTGAAGCAGTAGCGGGTATTGCGGATCCAGAAAATCTTGGAAGCGGTGTACAGCGCACCCAACAGCACGCATGCACCCGTAAACACATGATAATCATGCTCGGGACGAAGTTCCGTAAAGAACAGTGCGATATTCTGCGCAAAAACCGCAAGATACATTCCCAGCAAGGCTGCCTCCGTGCGCGCACGCAGCTTGAGCACGGTGATGATTGCATTTTTGAAATCGGGAAGCAGCAGCACTGCCGAGGGAATAAAGAAAATCAGATTGAAAATTGCATACGCATGGATATTGGCACCGAACACGGTGAAAAAGCCGTTGTTGTTATTGGCAGAAGCGGTGGTAATGATATTGACCAGCAGCAGAAGCAGACCCAGACCTGCGTGGATGCCTGCCCTGACACCCGTTTTGCGCATGACATCGCGAAGCTGCGTGTTGATGCGGCGGCGATCCTCGGGAATATGGTATTCATCCGTAGCCGGATCAAAGAACGGTGTTTCGCGGTCTGCAAATTTTTCTGCCATGTCGGTCAGGAATGCAGGCAGCGGAAGCATCCTTGTTTTGGGCGGCTCACTGTGCTCGGGCAACACGGCTTCCTCCGGATTTTTAGAAAGACCGAATTCCTCAATGCGCTTTTCACGCACGGTACGAAGCTGCTCCTCCATTGCCTGCTCGTCGGTCTGCACGGGATCGTTTGCATCGAAGCCGTCCATAACGATCTGCCCCTCTGCCTGATCGCTTTCACGCGCGGTTTTTGCAATCGCACGCAAAAGATTGCCCTTATTGCCGATGTGCCTGGTCTTTTCAGGCACCGCACGGTCCCCGGCAACCTTGGTTTCTTCGGATACGGAAATATGGGAGGCACTGTCAACGGGATTCACCTGCATATCAAACAGCGACAGATCTTCTGCGTTGACCTTCCTTGTTTTGTCCTTTAGGGGAGATGTCTGTGTCGGCTCCTGCACGGGCGGCTGCTCGGGAATGCCGGGAAGGACGGCAATTTTTATATCCTCGTCCTCCTGCACGGCAGCCTCCTCGGACTCCTGCGGCTGTTCGGCTGCAGGCTCTTCCTTTTCGGCTTCGGCAACCGGCGGTGCCGGGGCAGGCTCCTGCTCGGGGATGCTTTCCAGAAATTCAGATACATCCGCACCGATGCGACGGGCAAGCTCACCGCGCATGACAACATGACGGCGATCCTCTGCGGTAGTCACAGCATCCTTTTTTTTCGGTTCTGTATTCTTTTCGGTTTCTGCCTGGCCTTCACGCAGCAGGTTCAGAAATTGATTAAAATCATTCATTTTATTCATCCTTCACGGGCAACGGTTACGGCTGCCATTAAGATTGCGGCTGCAACGGAGGCATTCAGGGAGTTGATCTGTCCCTTCATGGGAATGGACAGTACACCGTCACATTTTTCTCTGACCAATCTGCCCACACCGTTGCCTTCCGAGCCGATGACAAGTGCGATCGCACCCGTCAGATCCGCTTTGTTCCATGCCGTGCCGTCTGCATCCGCGGCATAGACCCATATATTCTTTTCCTTGAGCATTTCAATGGTTGCAACAAGGTTTGTCACCCTTGCTACGGGCACATATTCGAGTGCACCTGCGCTTGCCTTGCCGACGGCACCCGTCAGCCCCACGCTTCTGCGCTGCGGAACGATGACACCGTGTGCACCGCAGCATTCGGCGGTACGGATGATGGCACCGAGGTTGTGCGGATCCTCCAGCCCGTCACACAGAATGATAAACGGCGGCTCACCTTTTTCCTCTGCCTTTGCAAGAATATCCTCCACCGTGGCATACGCATGTGCGGCAGCACTCAGCAGAATGCCCTGATGATTGGCATGGCCGCACATAAAATCGAGCTTGCGGCTGTCCACTTCCTTAATGGGGATATTGCGATCCTTGCACTTGGCGAGAATCGGCACGACAGCACCGCTTCTCTCCCCTTTTGCGACATACACACAATCGATGTCGCGACCTGCCTTGAGTGCCTCCGACGCGGCATTTCTGCCGATGATCAGGTCATCCCTTTTGTCATCCCTGCGTTGCGCACGATCATCACGGTCATTGTCGCGGAAATTGCGGTTATCCTCTCTGCGGTCAGGACGGTCATTTTTAACATCTTTTTTATTTCTGTCGTCATTGCGGCGGTCAAAATTGTCCTTCATATATACAAATCCTTTATGGGCATATTATGTTTATTTTATTATACTAATAAAGGCATTGAATTTCAATAGCCTGCACCCTTTTTCGGGATGTGTTTTTTTATTTTTTTTGTGAACAAACTTTGAACATTGTGAACAATTATCTTTTTCCGTTGACACTTTTGTTGATTTTATTATATTATCAACATAAAGTAAAAAAGTGAGGAGAATAAAAAGTGAATCTGCAAAGTATTATTGACAAAAAGTACGAAGCCGCAAAATATATGGTGAAGGAGATCACCTATATCTGCAAGAATCTTCCCAAGCGTGACCCCGGCTCCGAGGGTGAAAAGCTTGCCTGCGAATATATGGCAGAGGTTCTGAAAAAGGATTGCGGCTGCGACCGTGTTACCGTGGAATCCTTCAAGGAAAATCCCGGCTCGTTCTACGGCTGGATCTATCTGACCGTTGCCTGCGGCTTTATTTCCATTCCGCTGCTGTTCTTCGCTCCCATTGCTGCGCTTGCTGTTCTGCTTGTCGGTCTTGCCATTGCACTGCTGCAGTTCGGCACCTACAAGAAGGCGGTCGACAAGCTCTTCCCCGAAAAAACCGGTCACAATGTAACGGCTCTCAAGAAGCCCACCGGCGAGGTCAAGCGTCGCATCATCTTCAACGGACATCCCGATGCAACCTGGGAATGGCCGATGAACTACCGCTTCGGCTGGCTCGGCTTTGACCTGCACATCATCAGCTCCTTTGTGGGTCTGCTTTATTTCATCGTGCTTTCCATTATCGCAGTGGCGCAGAACGGTCCCTTCGGTGCCATGGGCGGTACCCAGAGCCTGCTTGCAAAATTCGCACTCGGCGGTCTTGTATTTGTTCCCCTTTGGATCGGTATGTTCAAGATGTGGGATAAGAAAACCATCGTTGACGGTGCAAACGACAACCTTTCGGGCTGCTACATGGGCATTGCACTGCTCAAGTACCTCAAGGATGAGGGCATTGAGCTTGAAAACACCGAAATCGGTGTTGTGCTGACCGGCTCCGAGGAAGCAGGTCTGCGCGGTGCAAAGGCATGGGCAGAGGCTCACAAGGGCGAATTTGACGATGTTCCCACCTTCATTTATGCGTATGACACCATTCACGATCCCAAATATCTTGCCGCAAACTACCGCGACCTGAACGCAACCGTCAAGGCTGACAAGGATGCCTGCGACCTGTTCATGGAAGCAGCAAAAGAGCTCGGCATCAAGTGCGACAAGGGTATGGTTCCTCCCTTCGGCGGTGCAACCGACTCCGCAGCCTTCGCACAGGGCGGCTTCCGTGCCGCAGGTATCACGGGTCTGAATCACCAGATCGAGGATTATTACCACACCCGCCGCGATACATACGACAACATGAACGAGGAAGGTCTTGCAGGCTGCTTCGCAGTCACCGTAAAGACCCTCGAAATGTTCGACAACGGCGCAAAGCAGTAACCAAAAAACCGTCCGAAAGGACGGTTTTTTTAATGCAAAATGAAAGGGTCGCTTCGCTCCGATTTATAGATTTTGTATGACAAATTATGGTTTATCTTACTGACGGACCCCCACAAATACTTGTCGCCCCTGAAAGGGTCGCGAGCATCCGGCGGATGCTGAATTAGCGATGTCTGAGCCGGCAGGCGAGTAATGAGATGTCTGCGGAACGCAGACAGAGGGGTTCAGGCGGTTATATCAGACTTTATTGACCAAATTTGTGCAAACTTGGTTAACCTGAAGTCACTTCGTGACATCTCCCCTTCCAGGGGCGACGAGTGTTTGAGAGGAAAATTCACTTTGCAAAGACCCCGACAAACCATAATGCACTGCCCCAATTTGTGCGGACAGCACAAAAAGCCCCCTATGGCAGAAATATTTAATTAAACGACAAACTGACTTCGTTTTTCTAACGGGGTCAGTTTTGTTTTAAGTTGAATACGTTGGTTGTTGTAGAAATAG
>JAZNCO010000063.1:0-6903 GCA_045587645.1 Acutalibacteraceae bacterium
CCGCTCATCGCAATGAGCGGAACGCTTTATCCGCCAATAAGCGCAGGAGGGGAAGAAAAACAGTCCGGCGGACTGTTTTTCTTGGGGAACCCTCGCCGGGGGTTCCCCATTGCACGGCAGTGCAACGATAAAAACAATCAAAATTGATATAATTCTATCATTTTTTATGCTTCGCATTTAAGAGGCTAACCGCCCCGTCCCCTTTTGTCTGCTTCGCAGACATTTTCCCCACACTGTGGGGAAATCTTCCCCCGGCGAGGGTTTTCTTAACAACTTTCCTGCGCTTTGTGAAGTATAAAGGGTTTCGCCCGTTGCGACGGGCGAGGAAAGGCTCCGCCTCTCGACACCGCGAACTTTTAAAAAAGTTCGATCAAAACTTTTTAATGACTGACGACAGCCATGAGTTTGTGCTGTAAACCATAATTTACCGTCAAAAAAACCGCACCAACGGTGCGGCTTTTCATTGATGTAATTTTATTCTTCATTGGCGGCTGCGCCTGTGTCCATAACCTTTGCGGCTCGGGCGACGGCGAGCTCTTCCATCATCTTTTCCTTGGTTTTGCCGTTGACATTGAAGAACATCAAGGTCACACCCTTCATGAATCTGCCGATGGCGGGGCAAAGGGCAAGCACGATCCAGATGTTGCGAAGCAAGGTCGGGTCATCGCTGGGAACAAAATTACCGTTGATATAGGTTGTGCGTATGCCCAGCTTCGTGATCAGTGCACCGCTGATGAGGTTGGATGCCTGATTTGTAAGCAGTGACACATAGCCCATGGCGGCATTGATCATGCCCTCATTGCGGATCCCCGTTTTCCATTCCACATAGTCATACAGGTCACCCGTCATGGCGGTGGAGGAATAACGCTGAATGCTGTTGACGGAGCCGCAGATTGTCAGTGCAATGGTGATCCAGATAATGTTGAGCACCTTTTTCGACCTGCCGAACGGCTCATAGCCGACAAGATACATCAGGAAATAGCTGATACCGCAGAACATATAACTGCCGCTGCACAGGTTGCGCACACCGAATTTACGGGTGAGCTTGGGGGCAAAGGGAAGCACGAAGTAGCTCGGCAGACCTGTGAAAATACCTGCAATGGTGGAATAGGACAGCTTGCCGTAGCAGTTGATCCAGAAGTCGGATTCGATCTGCGAGCTCATGCCCTTGCCGACACCGAAGAAGCCCTTGATGAGCACGACCCACATCGGACGGCAGCCTGCAACGGATTTGAAGGATTTCCAGACACTGACCTCCTTCATCTGCTCACGCGATGCCAGCGGCACACGCTCACGCAGTGCAAAGAAGCCGTAAATGCGGAAAATGATGACCATGATGACACCTGCATACGCACCGCCCATGTAAATGGTGCGACGGGCAAGGGTCTTTGGCAGAATATCGACCAGTAATTTGAATATTTCGGGTAACACACTGCCGCCTATGAGGTCAGCATATGTGTCGGTTGCAATCAGGCGGTTGCGTTCGTCAATATTGGGAGTCAGATTGTAAAGCAGTGCGCCGTAGGCAGGGGTATAGAACGAGTTTGCAATGGAGCCGAGATAATACAGCACCGAAAAGATAACCATATACATGCTCTGGCTCAGATTGACGGGCAGGCTCCAGTTTACACCCTGCGCGATGCACCACAGCGGCAGGGTCAGGATCAGGAACGGGCGCACTCTGCCCCAACGGGTACGGGTGCGGTCAATGATGGGGCCGGAAATGGCATTGTCAAGCGTGTCTGCAATGCTCGAAACCACGCTTGCCTTGCTCAGTGTCCATGCCGAAACACCGAGGATGTTACGGTTGAAGAACGATGCATTACGGGAGTTGAAGGTATCCCAGTTTTTGTCACCGAAGCCCGAAAGGTTGTAGGCGATGTAATCTCTCGGGGAAAGATAATTCTTGTTCTGATGGTCGCGCTGCTTCTGCACGGCTTCCTGCTCAGCGGTCAGGACTTTGTTTTCGTCAGCCATATCTTACTCCTCATCTTTTTTCTGTTGGCGGATGTCGTTGCCGACAAAATGCAACAGCTGATATTCGCCCACGATGCGTGAAGCGATGCGCTTGGTGTATTTGTTTTCAATGCCCTTCAGATCGAGGTTGGTGCTGATGATCGTCGGGCGGTTCTTGAGCAGACGTGAATTGAGAATGTTATAAAATGCAGCAAGGGTGAATTGCGTGGAAAACTCCGTGCCCAGATCGTCCATGATCAGAAGATCGCATTCCAGCAGCATTTTTTCATAATCCTCACCCGTGCCCTTGCCGAAATGCTCACGCTCAAGCTGATTCATGATGTTCTGTGTGGAATCATACAGCACATACCTGCCCTTGGTGATCAGCTCACCTGCAATGGCAAGCGACAAATGGGTTTTGCCGAGACCCGTTTCACCGTAGAACAGCAGGGAATAGGAGTCGCGGTCAAAGGAATCGGCATAGTCCTTGCAGTAATCAAAAATTGCCTGCATGTGCTCAGTCTGATCGGCTGTGTAATAGTGAAGGCTGAAATCCTCAAAGCGGCTGCACTGCAAAGGCGTGCGACGGGCGGCTTCGTCAAAGGTCAGCTTTTTAAGAAGATTTGTGAAGCATTCGCAGTAGTGTGTTTCCACAAAGCCGTAATCCTGACACACAGGGCAGGTGGGATGCACCTCCAGATAGTCGGCAGGATAACCGTGCTCTGCAAGCAGGTCTGCAATGCTGCGTGTGAGGGTACGGTGCTTTATTCGCGCCTGCTCAATCATCTCTTTTGCTTTTTCGCCCTGTCCGATGGTGCGCATCAGGTCGCGTGTGCTGCGGATGATCTCATTCTGCAGATCGGGGTAACGCGGCTCAAGCTTGCCGAATTCCTTGCGGCGGTGCTGTGCATCGCGCTCGGCACTGCTTCTGCGTGCGGTGATGATCTCCTGCGCGGTTTCAAATATTTCTTTTGAATAAGCCATGCTTTTCACCTGTACAACTATAAATTTGCGGTATACAAAAATCCAATTCTACTATACCATAAAACCACACGCGGGTGCAAGAAAAAAATTGCCGATTCAAAAAAGAACGGCAATTTTTAAACTTATTTTTTCAATGCTCTGTGGAAAATCGGTTTGCGTTCTCCTGCCTTCACCATTTCGCGAGCAAGCAGGGTGCGCATTTCTTTCAGCACGGTTTCATACTCCTTGTTGCCCGCAAGATTTGTTTTTTCATGCGGGTCGTTTGCAAGGTCATACAAAAAGTCATCGAAATAATGCGTGGCGCTGTGTCCCAATTGCCCCGAACCGAGGGCACGTGCGGAATATTTCCACCTCTTTGTGCGCACTGCGCGTCCGATTTGTGATTCGCTGATTTGCACAAACACGCAATCTCGTTCATCTGCGTTGTAACCGTTGACGGGCAGGATGTTACCCGCATAGTCGTCGGGAACGGGTATGCCCGCCAGATGCAGAAGTGTCGGCGGCAGGTCGATAAGACTGACAAGATTTTCGTTGTGCGCCGTTTGCTGAACGGCACCGCCGCAGAATACAAGCGGGGTGTGAATGCACGAATCGTGGCAACTTCGTTTATATTCCATGTTGCGGGTTTTGAAATGACAGCCGTGGTCGCTTGTGTAAACAATGACCGTGTTGTCATAAATTTCCTTTTCCTTCAAAGCGGCAACCAGCCTGCCCACATTGTTGTCCAACGATCGGATGGCGGCAACATAGTCGGGGTATTCCTCTTTGTAGTCACCGTTTAAGAAGGTCAGGTCATCGGGCAGGGGATAGTCGCGGAATTGTTCCACCAGTCCTTTGGGGCCTTCAAAATGTTTATGGTCATTCTGATGGTGCGGCTCAAGCTGCGAAAGAAAGATGAAAAACGGTTTGTCGGCAGTGTGGTTTTCAATATATTCAACGGCAAAATCGTTGATGCAGTCGGCGCGGTAGCCTTCAAATTCAATCTTGTTGCCGTCTTCGTCAAACACATAGCCGTCATACCCATGCGAGGTAAATTCCAGCACATCGGCGGCACGCCAGTATTTGTAACCGCCCTGTTTTTCTTTCGGCACGGCGGTTTTTTCGCAGTGGAAACCGATTCCCTCGTAGCGGTCGGAGGCAAGGTGCCATTTGCCGATGTATGCCGTGTCGTAGCCGTATTCATTGAAATGGTCGGCAAGTGTTTTTGTGCCCTGTTGCAACGGAATGCCGTTCCAATAGCACTTGTTCTGCGTGGCATACTGTCCTGTCTGCAAACAGGCACGGGCAGGTCCGCACACGGGTTGGCAGGTGTAAGAATCGGTGAACATCGTTCCCGATTCTCCCAAAGCCCACACATTCGGCATGAGTGTTTCATTCAAGGTGTCCCAACGCTGTTGGTCGGAAAAATAAAATATAATATTCGGTCGCATATATTATAGATCTTTTCTTAATTCTTCTGCAAGATATTCGTCACTCATGCAATGCAGATCAGAGATACCGTCACGCATCAGCAGGTATATTTCGGAATTGTAGAATGTGTCGAGAGCTTTTTCCAAAGAAATCTGCGATTGTTCGGCATACAATGCCACGATGCGGGCGTATTTTTTTTGCAATAAAATCGGATGCGCGGTCATACTTCTTCGCTCCTTTCATAGTGCAAAAACTGCAAAGCTTGTTCGGTGCGCAGGCAGATCTGCATATTCGGTTGTTCAAACCGCAAACGTTTAAGGGCTTCGCTTTTTTCAATCAGTCCGTCAAAATACAATTCGACGGTATTGAACACCTTGTCATTGGCAACGCCGCCCGATACAATGTCATAATCACTTTCGTCATTGCCTCGTCGGCAGGTGAGAATAAAATCGAGCCATTCTTCCGAGTAGGTGTCAAAGGACAAGACTTTCAGTTCGGAAAAGGCCTTGTCGTCAAGGGTGTATGTGCAAACAATTCCTTTTTTACCGAGTCGTTTGTGTTTTGAGCACCATTTCTGCGCCTGTTCGTAAAGGTTTGTTGTGTAAAATCCCTTTCCGAAATCCACGTTCTGTCGGGAATGTTGCAAGTCCGGTTTTTCAATCGGCATAAAGGAGCCGTGATAAAGAGTCATACCGCAACCCCCCATTCCTGCATTGCACGCAAAAGAATATCAATGATATAGTTTTTGTCCTGACTGTGCAGGGTTTCATATTCGGGAATGATAAAGTCATACAAAAAACGGCTTTTTGCGGTCCATGCACGGTAAACATCAACGGCATCCTTTTGCAAAACAGCCGCCGTATTTTCAACGCAGAAAATGGCAAATTCAAGTTCGCTTTTTGTCATTGCGCATTTCACTCCCTTTCAGTAATTGTTTATAGTATATCACATTTTATATATCAGCGCAAGTCAAATCCCCGCCATTGTGTTCCAATCGATTTCGATGCCGTCAAACATCGGCACAAGACGGGTCAGCATCATGCGGTGGCGCATATAAGGATGATATTGCAGACCGAGCACGGCAAGGTCATCCGCAACACCGATTTCTTTTGCCGTTGTGGCACAGCCTGCGGCTTTCATAAGCGCAGTCAGTTCTTCCACCGAGGGCAGCTCCTCGTTGATGATACGGCGGATTTCCTGCCAGTTCCGTTCCAGAATGTCGGGGCTTGTTTCGTCCGTCACGGTCGGGGTGTTGTATTTTTCAATCTCACTGCGAAAAGTTTCACCGTAAACGGCATACACCTTGTCCCAATCGGTTGTGTCGGGCACAAAAACGGGATTTTCAATTTTTGCAAGCTCTTTGTAAAGACGGATGCACATCAGTGTGGCAACACCGCATTTTTTACCGTGAAAATCCGAAAGCAGCCCTTGCTCGAGCTTTTTACATTCCCAGAAATGTGAAACCACATGCTCCGCACCCGAAGCGGCACGGGTGGTGTCACCGAGCTTCATGGCAAGCCCCGTCAGAATCAGACCTTCAAAAATTGCACCGGCGGCTTCTTCGTCCTCGCTTGTCACCTTGTCTGCAAGACTGACCGCACGCTCAAGTCCTGCTTTGGTAACAGCAGCAACATTTTCGCACATGGCTTCGTTGACGGTCAGCTTTGCAAGCTTCCAATCTGCAAGGGCTGTGTATTTTGCAATCATGTCACCGAAGCCTGCGCTTTTCAGCTCGGCAGGGGCCTTTGCAAGAATGGCCGTGTCACCGATGATGACGGACGGCTGCTTTGCAGGGTAGGATATTTTGAAGTTGTTTGCTGTCAGCGGACTTGTGACCGAGGCAAAGCCGTCCATGGACGGTGCGGTTGCAAAAATGGCAAATTCCTTGTCTGCAACGAACGCGGCACGGCGGCAGATGTCATTGAGTGAGCCTGTGCCGACGGAGAGAATGCCGCCTACATCCGCCGACAGCCTTGCAATGTTTTCGGCTTCTTCATATTCGGCAACACGCAGGTCATCAAAAAATTTTGTTTTGATGCAAAAGCCGCCGTTTTTTAAGATGTCAAGAATACCGTCTGCGGCTTTGAGCGTGTTGTTGTCGGCAACCACAAGAATATCGGTGGGGAAGTTGTTTCGTTTCAGAATTTCAGCCGTCTGTTGCAACAAACCGCTGCCGACGGCAACATCCTTTATGTCGCATTCGTGCTTCTGTCCGCAGGGACAGTTCTGCATTTTTTGAAGTAAATTTGATAAATCCATAGTTAAGCACCTGTTTGTTGTATTTTGATGTAAATTATGGTTTACAGCACAAACTCATGGCTGTCGTCAGTCATTAAAAAGTTTTGATCGAACTTTTTTAAAAGTTCGCGGTGTCGAGAGGCGGAGCCTTTCGTCGCCCGTCGCAACGGGCGAAACCCTTTATACTTCACAAAGCGCAGGAAAGTTGTTAAGAAAACCCTCGCCGGGGGTTTTCTTAAATGCGAAGCATAAAAAATGATAGAATTATATCAATTTTGATTGTTTTTATCGTTGCACTGCCGTGCAATGGGGAAC
>JAZNCO010000064.1:0-4727 GCA_045587645.1 Acutalibacteraceae bacterium
GTGACGATAGGACTTACCCTCATAATAGAAAACATCTTTCCCTCAAATTCCCTAACAACAGAAAATCTCTCTGATTTTCCTTAAGTTGACGACATTGCCCTTTCAGGGGCGACAAGTATTTGAGGGGTTCCGTCAGTAAGACAAACCATAATTTACATAATAAAAAGGGTCTGCGTTTGCAGACCCATGGCGTTGAAATCGTTTATTTGGCTCTCTGAATGCGGATGACGGTTGCAGAATAGCAGGGAACGGTATAATTGAATGCATTGGAAATGCCTTCGAGTGTGATTTCTTCAATCTTTGCGTTTTCTTCCTGCCCGATGTGGTTCTGCACGGTGGGGTCGGTGTTGAAAACCTGATAAGCCGTTGCCGTGCCTGCCACGGTGGTATTCTCATCAATGGTCACCGCAAAGGTGCGTGCGGAACCGGTCACATTCACGAGCTTGACAATGATGTCACCCGTTTCATCTGTGCTGACCACCTGATAGGCTTCGGCTTCGCAATCCGAGCCTGCGGTGTAATCCACATACAGCTCGTTGTCAATGTAGCACTTGACATTTCTGCCCGAAACCACAACCTTGAGTTCGTATGTTCTGCCGGTTTCGGCAGTGAAATCACGGATTGTACCGACAAGCTGTCCCGTTTTTACATCGTCCGTGATGCTCTGCAGGCAGCTTACTGTGTTGCCCCAACCACCGATGTTCCAGAAGAAATTGTTCTTTGTGTCCTGCACGGCAAAGGGAATAAGGAAGCCCTCTTCACCGTCCAGCTTGGTGGCTTCCACGGTAAAGGTGTAGTTTTCCCAATCGGCATTGCCGAAATAGGCAACGGAGCCTGTGTTGGAGTAGTTCATTTCGGTGGTCTTTTGCACAAGCACACCGTCTTTAACCTTGAATTCGCCGTCGGTGGCAGCATCCCAGCTCCACCAGAAGGTGTTGATTGAGAAATCATCCTCACCGAGCACCTTGCCTGTTTCATTGGAAACGACCTTTACATTGTCGAATTTTGCACTTGTGTACCATGTGCCGACACCGACCTTGCCCGACAGGGTGGGCTGTTCGATGAGCGCACCGTCAAGGTTGCTTTCAAGAAGCGTTGTGCCGGCGTTTGTTGAAAACAGCTTCTGCATATAGTAGTTAACGGAGCCTGCACTGTCTTCATTGTTGAACCAGATGAGGTTCGGAGACCAATGGCTTGCGGTGGTGGAGGCAAGCAGCGGTGCGTATGCTGCCATACGCACGATGTCACCGTTGCGTTCAAGCCCCGTCATGTAGGCCGCTTCCGCAAGGGCTGCCTCGAGCGTGTTGGAACGGGCGGCATATTCACCGAGAAATACCTGAATGGCACCGCCGTAATTGGTGTCGGTCATGGCCTCCACGGTACGGGAATAGTTTTCTTCATCATAATAGTCCGTGTTCTGACGGAACCAGACGGGATCGTTGTAATAATGCTGGTCGGTGGCTCCTGCAAATTCATTGACCGTAAGGTCCGGATTTTCTGCAAGATAATCGGCTGCGTATTCGTAGGATTTGATGTAGTTTGTGCTGTGGGTTGCATCTGCCGCACCTGCAGAATAAATCAGCTCAATGCCTTCGTAGAAGTCGGGATTTTTCTGCTTTGCGGCAAGGAAGGCTTCGAGGAAGGCGGTGTAGCGTTCGTAATAATCCATACCCTCGTTTTCGTTGCCGATGCAGATATACTGCAGGTCAAAGGGCTCTGCGTGGCCCATTGCAATTCTTGCTTTGCCCCAGGTGGTGGTTTCGTCACCGCGGCAGAATTCGATGAGATCGAACATATCGTCCAGATATTTTGCAAATTCCTCGCTTTCCATATCCACGCCGCCCATGCCGCGCATCTGGCAGTAAAGACCGCAGTTAAGAACGGGGACTGCCACCGCACCGAGATCCTCGCACAGCAGGAAATATTCATAGAAGCCGAGACCGTAGCTCATGAAGGACGGATACGGGTCTTCGGTTGCGGAATGGTCTGTCCAGATGTTTTCACCCTGCAAACGGGCGGCAACATCGCCGTAGGTGCCGTTGAACAGCAGCGGATCGCCGTTTTCGTCCACACCGATGCTGTCCTTCCAATGGTAAGCGGTTTCCCATGTGTAGCCCTCAATGACACAGCCGCCGGGGAAACGCAGAAATTTCGGTTGCATTTCTTCCAGAAGCTCGCAAAGATCCTTGCGCAGACCGTTTTCGCGGCCCTGATAGGTGTCAACGGGGAACAGAGATACCATGTCCACAGCCGCCTTGCCGTTGTCAATGAGAATCTGTGCAGACACATTTTCGGTTGCATCCGTGTTGCTGGTGAGTGTCATTTCATACTGTGTCCAGTCTGCTGTGATGCTTTCAATGACGGCCTCGTCAATCACTTCGTCGCCGACACAGATGCGGGCATAGAGCTTGCCCGTGTAGCCGTCAAGCCCCTTTGCCCAGACAGAGAATCTGTACTGTGCATCTTTGTCGAGATTCATGCCTTCCATAAAACCGATATTCTTAGCACCCGCAGGGGAGTCGGCTTCGTTGGTGATAACAAGATAATTTGTGTTGTTGCGGTTGAGTGCATCGGGTGCATCGATTTTCACCTGCAAGCCTGCGCCGTTCACGGCAGACCAATGGAACAGCTCGTCATCGGTTGCAAGCGCGGTAAATTCAAACGAACGGTTTGCAATTTTTTCGGCATACAGACCTGCATCCGCAGAAAAGTTGATGTCCTCAAAGAAGATACCGTAGAGTATGTCGGAAATATCATGCACCTCGTTTTCGGGCAGGATATTGAGTGTGTAGTCGGCAGCCGCTTCGTCATACGCGCCGACGGTGTTGTTTGCAGGATACACCTTTTCGGGTTCGCTGCCTGCAATCAGACCGCTGAGGAACATAAAAACCGTGGTGAAAAAGGCAACAATTTTTTGCCACACATTGGCAAAGGTATGTTTCATATACATAACATCCTTTCTGTTTTATACTTTTATTTTACAGTAAAAAACTTTTTTGTCAACATTTATATTTGCAGTGGAAAACCGGAACAATAACTGATATAATGAAAACGGAACGGGTGCGCGTATGAAAGCAAAAGATATGTTTTCGCAATTTTTAAAAGAGAAGAGTCTGCCGCCGACAGCGTTTGATGCATTTGCATTCGGCTCGGATGCAGATTTTCTTGCCGGACTTGTGCTGCAGGGCAAAAAAACAGCCGCTTCAGCGGTATTTGATCTGTATGTGCATGAAAACATCCCCTTGCCCGAGGCAGGACAATACAGCGTGGTGCTTGACAGCAGGGAAAATGCCGTTTGTGTGATTCGCACAATACTTGCTTATGTGTGTGCTTTCGACAAAGTTGCACCTTTCCATGTCGCAAAGGAAGGCGAGGGCTCTTTGCGTGAATGGAGAAAGGCGCATGAAGCATTTTTTGCTTGTGAGCTCGAAAATGCAGGTCTGGAATTTCATAAAAAAATACCCGTTGTTTGCGAAGAATTTGAAGTCGTTTATCCGAAAAAGGAGGAAAGGGAATGAAAATTGTACCCGAATTGCTGCAATTTGCAGACGGCGCTGCCGTTGTAACCAAAGAGGATTGGAGCAAAAGACGAGAGGAGCTGCTTGATCTTCTGCGCCGTGAAGAATACGGCTATGCACCCGAAAAATGCGAAGTCACGGCTGAAATTGCCGAGGTAATCAGCAAGTGTGCAGGCGGCAGTGCAAGGCTCGAAGAAATCAATCTGACCTTCCATGCACCCAAAGGAAAGCACACTGTGCCCTTGCATCTGTTTGTGCCCAACGATGGCGAAAAGCATCCGCTGATTCTGTTCATCAATTTCCGTCCCGAACCATACGACATGTACTGCCCGACCGAGGAAATCCTCGACAACGGCTTCTGCTTTGCACAAGTCTGTTATAAGGATATTTCATCCGATGATGCCGATTTTAAAAACGGTCTTGCAGGCTGCTTTGACCGCCCGACCGACGGCACGGGTTGGGGTAAAATTTCGCTGTGGGCATACGCTTTGCACGGTGCGCTTGATTATCTGCTGACAAGAGAAGAAATTGATGCTGCCAATGTTGCCGTGGCAGGGCATTCCCGTCTGGGCAAAACCGCCATGTGGTGTGCTGCGCAGGATGAAAGAATCCGTTTTGCGCTCATCAACGGCTCGGGCTGCGGCGGTACGGCTTTGGAACAGACCAAGCATGCCGATGCCGAAACCTACGAACATATTCACGAGCATTTCCATTATTGGTTCTGCGAAAATCACCATAAATATACCACCCAAACCGTCAGTGCCGTGCTCGATCAGCACATGGCACTTGCCTGCATTGCACCGCGTTTTGCGTGTGTGGGCTGTGCAAAGGACGATCTGTGGGCAGATCCGTGGAGTGAAAAAATTTGCTGCACCGCCGCTGCACCTGCATGGGAAATCTGCGGTGTCAAGGGCTTTGACGGCGATGCAGAACAAGCCGAAATCGGCACATTCCTGCATGAGGGACATATTTCTTATCATCTTCGTGCAGGTATTCACTTCTTCAGCCGCAAGGACTGGCTGCCGTACATGGAACACATAAAGAACAATTTGAAATAAGATAAATTATGGTTTAGCGAGATGTCGGTTTATTATCCTGTAGGGGTCGGCGCCCACGACGACCCGTTGCAAACGGTCGGTTTGCAGGGATTTTTTATCCCCATACGGGATGCCGAGGCGTCATTCCCTACAAAATGAAACCGTCAATCTG
>JAZNCO010000065.1:0-40991 GCA_045587645.1 Acutalibacteraceae bacterium
TTTAATTTCATCATTTCCTTTTCGTACTGCTTGATGTGTCTGTAACTTCTGGGCATAAAAATTCCTCCTATGGTAGTTATCTTAATTCTACCATAGGAGGGGGTGTTTTTTCTATGTCCGTTTTTTACGGACCTGTGCAAACGGAAAGCAGTCGGTCATTTTTTATTTATCCTTTTTTCACCAAGGTCTTACAGCGCAATTTCGCCGTTGAACAGCTTTTTGATGACCTCAAAGAACCAACCGCAGGACTTACCTTGCACTTGGCATATTTCTTTGATTTTATCAAAAATTCCATTTTACACTTACATTCCCTCAATCAGTCTCTGCACTGCGCCGAGGGCGGTGGGAGAACCCACTGCAAGGATATTCGGCGCGAAAAAGGGATGCAGGGAAAGAACAGCTGAAAAACTTGATGATTTAAGCTACGGTTGCGTTTTGAATGACCGCCGAAGATGAACGCGGTGGAAGATGAAATCATCCTCGGCGGAATGTAGAAACTTGGGTAGGGGCGGAACAAAAAACATTTAATTTGTGCCGTCGGACAGCTGATTTTCTTTAGGACAGAGAACCCTCCATCCTGCCTTTTTTTTGCAACGATTGAACGAATTATCGTTCAATCATAGATCCGTCCCCTGCTTGACCCACCCTTGAAGTTTCAAGACTTGCCCGAAGCACAAAACAGCTTTGTGAGATTATTGAAACGGTTAAAGAAAAGAAGCTCAGACTTGTAATTGTTGGCAGTATTACAGTTGATTGTTCTAACGGTCAGATTGACCCCATGACAAATGCTTTCATTCAAATGTCAGGAGTGTTTGCTGAACTCGAACTCAGAATCATCAGAGAAAGAGTGCGTTCAGAAATGGCAAACGCCAAAAGTAAGGGCGTAAAACTCGGTCGCCCTCATACAACAAAAGACCATATTCCGCAGATATTTTACAGACATTATCCGTCTTATAAATCAGGAAATCTAAACCTTACAGAGTTTGCAAGGGTGTGCGGTCTGAGTAGAACCACAGTTTATAAATATGTGGGGCTTTTGGAAAATTGATATAAAAAATTAGTCAGACGTTTAACAGTTATAATCATAGATTATATTATTGTTAAATGTCTGACTTTATATACAATCAATCTCTTGTTTTTCCACAGGTTTTACATTTTGAAGAAAAGAAAGAGATTTTACCGCCACAATATTCACATAAACCTAAACGTTTCCAAGAATATATTTCTTGATATTTACTATTCAACTTGCATTTTGTAGAGCATAAACCACCATAAAACGTATTAACATAATCATTATCTACTCCTGCACTTGTTGCATGCCTTGATCTTCCCATTTCTATAACACTTTCAGGTATAACAGTTTTCTCCAAAGGACAACTTCGAGCATAATTAAGTTTACAAATAAATGCATCGCGCTGGATTACTTTCACACTACTTGGTATATGTACAGTATCCAATTTTTCACACCCATAGAAAGTATAAGGCTGAATTTCAGTTAGTCCTTGTGATAATTGTATTTCGGTTAAACAACTGCAATTATTAAAAGCATAACTTTCAATTTCAATGACCGAATCAGGTAAAGTTATTTTTTTTACATATTCATTGTACTTGTATCTGTGTTCATATCCTTCTTCACTGAATGCATATTTTCCAACAATTTTTACACCATCAGGAACTACAACATGAGAGGCTCTTCCTGTATATTTAACCAACACTCCATCTCTAATATCGAAACCACTATTCGAATTAGAGAGGTTATTTGGCATAACACCGCTAATTATATTTGTTCCACAATAAGGACAAAAATTAAAATCATTACTTAATGACTTTCCGCAATTAACGCAAAACATAAAAACACTTCCTAACTTTTATCAAATAAAATTATAACAGATAGAATCAATCAGGGGACGGTTCTGTGATTGACTGTTGTTGATATATTTTAGCGTCAATTTCAACCGTTCATAATCCCATCTTAATCACTTTTTATCCTATCACAACCGCATTTTTTTGTCAAGCACTGAGCAGTCCGCTGCTTGATCTGAAAAAAAAGCCGGTACTGCATGAAGCAATACCGGTTGTGTGCTTTTTACAGCGCAATTTCGCCGTTGAAGAGCTTCTTCATCACTTCGATGAGGGATTTGAAGAAATCAATGATCAGCTTGAAGAAGTTCTTCTGCTGCGGCTCGGCATCCGCATCGGTGCCTTCAATGGTAATGAATTCGCCGTCAACATATTCCTGGAATGTAGGGTACACACCGTCGGAAACGCAGACATTCTTGTTCATGATGTCCATTGCAAAGTTGTTGATAACATTGGGGAACTTATCATGATGCAGGTTCTTGATGAACCATGTGTTTTCGGGGAACAGGCAGGTGGCGGCATTGACCTTGCGATCGGGGGACAGATAGGTCTTGTCGGTCAGAGAATTGACGTATTCATCGGAGAATACTTCGCCGTAAGGAGCATATTCACCGCCGAAGCCCTGACGGACTGCACTTGTGGTTCCGTCGCCCTGGGCGTTGGAGCCTTCATAGATGGGATAATCGGGGAAATTGTACTTTACGAAAATGTGGAAATCAATTCCCTTTGCCTTGAAAGCCTTCATGTCTTCTGCGACGGTCAGCTGCACGTTCTTATAGAAATCGTCGGTCTTTTCGATCATCTTTGCATATTCTTCTTTGCAATCACCGAAAACGAACGCAACGGCCTTTTCGTAATATTCAACGGGAACCATGGACCAGTAAGAGGGCATGGAAGCAAAGGTGTCACGAACGATGGGCGGAATGACATCATTCTTGATCTTGTCGACAATCGCAGTCAGAGCCGAACCGGTTACACCGAGCAGCTTCAGCTGATTCATCAGCTCAACGAGAGTCAGCAGGAACACGGTCACGCTGTCATCTTCAAACAGATTGCCGGTGCTAAGAAAATAGTTGAGGAAGTTATTCATGGAGTCGGCTTCAAGCAGAATGTCACCCGAGAATGCGGCACCCAGCAGGTCGATACCGAGCACGGAAGATGCAAGGTAAGATACATCATCAACATACTGTACTGCATGGTCTTCGTATTTGACAAGATACGCAGCAATAACGTTTGCACCGTAGCAACGACCGGTCAGATTGACCTGTTTTTCACCGGTAGCCTCGCGAACCATGTCGATGTAGATCTTCAGCTCATCTGCGGCTGCCATGGGAGAAATTCTCCAGTCATACCAGAACTGATAATCCCAGGGGCCGTAGTTGGAGGTCTTTTTGCTGACATTGACCGTGTAAATGGTGTTTTTCGGGCGGCTTCCGTCGCTGACTTCGCCATTTTTGTCCAGTGCAACTGTGCCGTAAATGGGAACAATGATATCATACAGCTGCTGTGCATAGGTTTCGTAATTGCCCGTCACAAGGCCCTTGGCAAGCTCAACAAGGCAGGGACCAAGCTTTTCTTTGACAACATCCATCGGTTCCACATCGTCAACGATGGGATAGATCTGATTTCCGTTTGCATCCACAAGCTGATTGGTCTGCGCACCGGTAATGTAAATGGTGGGATGCTCTGTGTCTTCTGCAAAGGCCGGCAGCATGCAGCTGAACAGCAACACAAAAGCAAGAACAACAGAAATAAGCTTCTTCATTTTGGTTTCTCCTTATAACTCATTATATAATAATTTTGACAATTATAGCAAGTATTGTACAGTTTTACAAGTACTTTTCTGAACACTTTGGAAATAATGTGATTCTTTTACACAAATGACAACACTTTGCAACAATTGCAAAAACCGACTGCCGTCCAAGCGGAAAGCAGCCGGTGTTTGTTTGTATTATGCACTTTGCCTTGCGGCAATGAACAGGTCAATATCCTCAATCAGATATTCTCTGCCGGTTGTATGCAGCACATCATAGCATTCTTCAAGATATTCCAGAATACCGTACTGCTTAAAAAGCTGCATTGCCTGTCTGCCGGTCAGTTTTTTTTCTGCCCGATAGGCTTCAAAGCAAAAAACCTTGAATTCCAATGTTTTACTCATATCACACCTCCGGCAAAACCAAACTTCCTGCTTGTTCTTCGTTGAAAAGTGTGGCAAGCATTAAAGCGCTGTACTGCCAGACCTTTGTTTCTTCCCTTTCAAGATAACCGTATAATCCGGATTGTGTAAAGCGTTCCATGGCTGTGTCCTCGTTCCAGTTATTCAGCTCCATAATTTTTGCAACCGCACCGGCAGTCACCCTGTAAAGCAAGGTTTCAAAGCTGCGTTCATTCATTCGCAATCCACCTCCGCACATAATTATACATCATATAATAATTTTTAGCAATAGTTTAATTTTGCATCAGAATGAGAAACACCGGATGCCGTCCAAGCGGAAAGCAGCCGGTGATTTTATTGAATTTCCTGTTCCAGTTCATCAAAGCCGGCAACCGAAAAGAATTCGCCCAAGGTGATATCCAGTCCGTCACACAGCTTTTTAATCGTCACAATCGACACATCGCGGCGGCTTTCACCCATCATACTGTAAACCGTGGACGGCGTGACACCGGAACGGGTTGCAAGCTCATTGAATTTTATGTTTCTTTCTTTGCACAACTCTGCAAAACGCAAGGCTACAATATCTTTGACGCTCATACGGTTCACCTCAAAAATATTGTATTTTATTATTCGCCTCTGCGTATACGCACTTGCGTAATTATAAAAATTATGTTATACTCAGTTTGTTATCAGCAGCAAAGGAGCTTTCATTATGGTTTGCGAAAATCTTTTTTGTATTTATCAGTCAGACGACAAATGCACACTGAAAGAAATACAGCTCGACACTGCCGGAATTTGCACCAGTTGCATTTATCCTGCCTTCAATGAAGCTTATCTTCGGCAAGAAAAACTAAAGCTATTGAAAAAATATAATGAAAATGAATAACCGCTTTTGCATGATACAAAAAACCGACTGCCGTCCGAACGGAAAGCAGTCGGCTTTGTATTCTTTGCTTTTATTGGATTTCCTGCTCGAGTTCATCAAAGCAGGCTGCGGAAAAGAATTCACCCAGCGTGATATCGAGTCCGTCACACAGCTTTTTTTGACTGTTACGATTGAAACATAATATCTCCTCTGTTTTTACACTGTTTGAATATCTTCTGTTTCTTCAGACACAACCGTTTCGCTTCATAATAATTTCTCCGCTTATATTTTTTTGTTTGACTGTTTTTTCAATTACAAAATAATTTCACACAGCACAACATCCCAATCCTCGTCTATTTTAACTTCAAAAGAACGATAAGGTGTTCCGGAGCCATCACGCCTGCCTGTTGTTATTCTGCCGTATTGATCATAAAGGGTTAATGAGCCATAAACATATACATACTTGCCAGAAGGAACCGTTTTGTTTACTTTATATGTACAACTCCCGGGATCTGCGGTAGCGAACTGTGAGCCGACTTCATCATACAACGCATCTGCAACAATCATATCTATTAGTTCATCCGTAAGACCAAACATCGGATCATTTGTTTTCTTTGTAGTTGTAACGGAATCTGATCTTGTGGTTGTAGTTGTAACATCTTCATTATTTCCATTACAAGAACATAAAGAAAAGCACATAATCATAATCACGATGATTGCAAATAATTTTTTCACATCAATCTCTCCTTTTTAATGTCTGATTTTTTCAATTTCCAATGCATCCTTGCATAATTTACGCACAGCTCCGACGAATGAAGATAATCCGTGCGCTTGCTGATATGCTTTGATTTTTTCAATTAATTCAGAATCACTGTCCAAAAACTTAACAGTGCGCATAAAACAAACTCCTTTCTTCAATTTTCACCATGATTATACACCTTTAGTTTAACTTTGTCAATCTTTAGGTGCTTATTTTTTAACCTTATAATTCATATAATTATCCTGTAGTTTAAATTTCAAGGGTGATTTTATGCACGAAACAGATTTAGTAGGCATCGGAAAGCGAATTCAGAGCAGAAGAAAGCAGTTGGGACTAACACAGGAACATCTGGCGGAGCAGATGAATGTTTCCATTCAGATGGTGTCGAATCTGGAACGAGGCAACAAAGCGATCCGCATTGATAATCTGATAAATTTGTGCCATATTCTGAATGTGAGCACCGATTACATTCTCACAGGTAAAGAAAGCCCTGCAAATCTTTTTGCCCTGACTGAACAAATGCAAAATCTTTCACCTAAAGAACAAAAAATGATAGAATTGCTGATTGACTATTGCACAAACACACCTGAACAATAAACAAAAAACACCGACTGCCGTCCAAGCGGAAAGCAGCCGGTGTTATTATTTATCTTTTGAGTAAAAATCAAGTCTGATCAGAAGTTAAAAATACTTTGCAAAAAAGCAATGATGCTGTCAAAGAAGCTCTTGATTTTTTCAAAAAGGCTTGCAAGGACATTCTCTTCGGGTTCAACCGTTTCGCCGGGGATCACATTGATGGCATCGCAAAATTCGCATACGGCGGTTTTGCTGCCGTCGGCATTTTCTTTATATTCACCCCAGGTGTGTTCGCTTGTGATTTCGCCGATGTTGCAGAAGGTGCAGACAGACTTATGGGTATTTTCATCCACAGCCACATACTCTGTGCAGACATGCACACCGGTTTCACAAAGGTAAATATCATTGAGCACATCCGTAAAGGGCTGCACAAGTGCATCGAAGGTTTCCTGTGCATCGGCAGGAGGATTGGTTTCAACCGATATGATATAATCATATCCATCATTACGGTCATCAATTGCTGCATCAATGCGGGTCATGTCATAATTCTCTTCAAGATGCTCATCGGAAAGCACATCTTCACCAAAGTACAGGAGTAGTTTGAAATAAGCCGTCAGCATAACGGATTCATCCACGACTGTGGTGTAATTCTTGTCTTTGATGTATTGCTCCAAAGACGCATTTGCTTTTTTCAGATCAGCCGCATATGCAGACAGATTATCGGCATTTTCGGTAAGGAAGTCAGGGGCAAAAATGGCATCAAAATCTGTAAACCACTCAAAATTTTCATACTCCTCGGTAATGTACGCAACCAGCTCATCAATAATCTCATAGTCTTTATCACCTACATAATAACTGTTGGTCATAATGACCATACGGGTAAGCTCATCAATAAATTCATTCGCCCGCGCATCGTTTTCAACGGCGGAACCTACAAAGGGGAATGTGCAAAGAAGGCATACTGCAAGAAGCACGGATAAGATCTTTTTCATTTTTTCCACTCCTGATTCATAAATTTGAGATATTTATTATCTCAATAAAATGATATCACGGCAATGAAAAAAAGTCAATATTTTTATTTCTTTTCAGAATAAAACATTCCGTTTCAGCATCAAAACAAGCACCCGGCACTGCAAAAAGCTGCAATGCCGGGCATTCTGATTATTTAACAAATTCCTTGTAAATGGCTTCGAGGGTTGCGTGGTAATCCTTTTCATCAACAGCAACGATGATGTTGATTTCGCTCGAGCCCTGGTCGATCATGCGGACATTCACCTTGGCATTGGCAAGGGCGGTGAACACTCTTGCGGCGGTGCCTTCGGTGTTGACCATACCTCTGCCGACAACGGCAACAAGGCAAAGGCCTTCGACAAGGGTGATGGAATCGGGATTGACCTTCTTGACAATGTCTGCGGTGATGGATCCCTTGTGAGAGCCGAGTGCATCGGCGGCAACAAGCACACTCATGGTATCGATGCCGGAGGGCAGGTGTTCAAAGGAAACACCATGGTTTTCGAGCACCTCGAGAACCTTTCTGCCGAAGCCGAGCTCGGCATTCATCATATCCTTTTCAACATGAATGGCGGTGATGCCCTTCTTGCCTGCAATACCGGTGATAACGGTGGGAACAACGTTACTGGAGGCCTTGTGCACGATCATGGTGCCGGGAGCCTCGGGGCAGTTGGTATTGCGGATGTTGATCGGAATTCTTGCCTTTCTGACGGGGAAAATGGCTTCGTCATGCAGAACCGTTGCACCCATGTAAGACAGCTCGCGAAGCTCACGGTAGGTGATTTCGGGAATGGGCTGCGGATTTTCGACCACACGGGGGTCAGCCATGAGCATACCCGAAACATCGGTCCAGTTTTCATAGATATCAGCGTGCGCTGCACGGGCAACGATGGAGCCGGTCACATCCGAGCCGCCTCTGGAGAAGGTCTTGATCATGCCGTCGGGCGTTGCGCCGTAGAAGCCGGGAACAACCGCATATTCGTGGTAAGAAAGCAGACGGGCAAGCTCCTTGTCGGTCTTTTCAACATCAAGCAGACCCTTTTCATCGAAGAAAATGCCTTCTTCTGCATCGATGAATGCAAAGCCGAGGAAGTTTGCAAGAATCTTGGAGTTCAGGAATTCACCGCGGCTTGCGATGTAATCCTGGCTTGCACGGTGCATGATTGCAACCTTGATTGCCTTGAGGTCTTCTTCAAGAGAAAAATCAATACCGAGATCGCGGATGATTCCGTTGTAGCGCTCGGTGATCTTATCAAATGTTTCGTCAATGCTCTTCTTGTCCTTTACAAGGCGGAAGCACTGCAGAAGCATATCCGTAACCTTTGTGTCATGCGAATCCCTCTTGCCGGGTGCAGAAGCAACAACATATCTTCTGTCGGGATCGCTCTTGATGATGTCCGCAACCTTGCGGAACTGGTTGGCATCGGCAAGGGATGAGCCGCCGAATTTGACTACTTTAAGCATACAAAACACCTCTGGGTATAGTTTAAACTTTAACGGTGTTATATTATATTAAATAAATTTAAGTTTTGCAATAGAAATTTCAAATAACCGCACAAAATCCCCATTCCGACGGAGAACGGGGATTTTTTCGGGAAGATTTTGATTACTTTATACACAAAAAATGCAGGACAGAAAAATCCCCTGCCCTGCTGTTATATTATTTTTTATTATCAACAGCATTTTTTCCGACAATCGCACCGACAACAGCACCGGCAGGACCTGCAACAACTCCACCAATCACAGCATCTTTTATAATTGTCTTCGTTCCGTTATTTTTATTTTTATAGAGTGAATCCACCTTTGCTTTCAGTATTGCACTTTGCATTGTCATAGCAGTTTTAGGATCAAACATAGGTTCTGTTCTGAGACATCCAACTTTTATAGCATCAAACTCAAAAATAGATATCAAATTGTTTTGATAACAATCATACGCATATTTAAAATAAGTCTCCTTCTCTTCCTCTGTCATTTCTGCAATTGGTTTTTTCCAATAAGCAGGATCAGATGAATGATCTCCAATATGTTTTAATACCTTATTAAAATCATTTTCCTGTTTGGTCCAACAATCAACAGTATACCACTTCTGTTTTGTGCGAAATTGAAATATAATCTGCCCCATGGATTTTGTTGGATTTGATATTTTTGTTATATCGCTTAACAGAATTTCTTGACCTTTATAGATAATTCTATCATCTTTCACGATCCAATCGTGTCCAAAGAGTCTGCAATGTTTCATTTTGATTTCCATAATGATCTCCTTGCAATTACTACAATGTGTCGGCGGATTATATTTTAGGCTTAGACGGACACAAATAAAAATCACCATTGGGGATTGCATCTGTTAAAAATATGATATATTATAAAATCAAATACAGACTTCAAGGAGTTGTTGAAAATGAACATTATTGAAACAATTACGGCTGTTTTTGCAACCATCGCTTGTATTTTTTCTCTGCTTCCGCACGCTTTGGGCATTTATAAAGAAACATACCAAGCGGAAAATCCGAATGAAGTGCTGATGAATGCCGTGCTCATTGCCGACATTCATGCCGACGGCGACCCCGTGCGTGACAGAAACGACAACCTGCGCCGTCTGCTTGCCGACATCAATGCCTCCGAAGAAAAGCTGGATGCGATTGCCGTTGCGGGCGACATCACAAACTGCGGCAACATCAAAGAATACATCAACCTCGCAGGCATGCTGTTCGCATACAACAAAGCGGAAAATTTCATTCCCTCAATGGGCAACCACGATTCCCGCGCCACCTGCGTGGAAGAACCTTATTTTGACGAAGGCTCTTCCCTGTTCCAAAACTTCCTGCGCCTGCAGGGCATCAAAACCGAAACCAACTATTATTACAAGGTAGTCAACGGCTGCTACTTCATCGCATTGGGAACGGAAAGCATGCCCGATCCTTACATTTCCGACACGCAGATCGCATGGGTCGATTCCCTGCTCGCAGAAGCCGCAAAAACGGGTATGCCCTGCTTCATTATTTCGCACGAATTGCTCATGGGAACGCATGATGATGCGAATGTCCCGGCTTCCAGAAACCTCGGTGAAGCCTCCGACAAGCTCAAGGCTGTTGTCAAGAAGTATGCCGGCGAAGGGCTTACCACCGTGTATGTCTGCGGACATCTGCACAAGAATTTCCATGCGGATACACTCGTAACCGTGTCCGACAATTTCTACAGCCTGCTGCTGCCCAGCGCCTTGTACTCCGAAGATGACATCACCGGTGAGTATATTCTCAGCCTCGGTGTGACTGCGGAAGTCTATCAGGATAAGCTTGTGATCCGTGCAAGAAATTTCAATACCTACGAATGGCTTGAGGACTACCGTTGGGAACTGCCCGTTGATATCAAATAACATAAAAAAATATTCACCGCATCCCGTTGCACAAAATCGGGGTGCGGTGATTTTTTTTTGAAAAAATCTGTTTATTCACTTTCTTTACATTCATTCATCAGATAAATTTTAATGTCTGTTATGTGCTGCCTGTAGGAATTCGGGCTTGCATTTTCAAAAGACAGTATTCTTTTCAACTTTCGTTCAAGCTCGGCAATCAGATTCGGATTTTTTATAACATAGTGCTCACCGTTAAAGCCTGTGTGCGTGCTTGCTATGTATTTTTCGGTAATCGGAACGGCATCACTTATAAAAAATATAGATTTGGCAGTGGTTCTGCCGATGTGGTAATAACAGGATCTGATATCTGAATCCGGCAAATCAATAAACCGTTGAATTCTTTCAAGCTTATCAGGTGACCGATGGGCGCAGTTTCCCATCGGGATTGCCCAATAAATATCATCACATTCTGATGATTTTATCAGACACACCATCGGGCGGTGCTTTGTATCATTCCATTCGCCGCCGACAGATCGGATGAGTTCAAAAAATGTATTATCAGCGTAATACAAGCCTCTTTCAACCATTTTCAAATCCTCTTCAATTTCAAAAAAAAATGCTCCGAAAAAACGGAGCTGAAATACAATGTTTCTGTGCCGCACATTGTGAAGCGTGTTTGAATCAGCAATGTTTCAGTGCCGCACATTGCGAAGCGTGTTTGAATCAGCAATGTTTCATTGCCGCACATTGCAAAGCGTCAGAAATGTGATGGGTCACATATTCTGATAAAATTGTATCATAAAAATGTGCAGATGTCAAGTCCGACATCTGACAACATTATATGACAATAGTATTATATGTTGCAAATGCACAAAATAACCGTTATTTGTTTTCATTCTTCGGGATTAAAATACGGCACATCGAGTGTATCCGTAAAAAACGCATTGGTGTCGGCTTTCAGACCGTTTTTGTCGATGACGGTCACACGGAAAAAGCCGTCGGTTTTGAGTATTTCAAACACGGCATGGGTAATTTCGCCCGTTTGCTCGTTATAACGGGACATACATCTTCTTTTGTTGACGGTACACACCACCTTGTCGGCAGGTGAGCATTCCACATGCAATCTGCCATCTTCCATCCACAAGCCATGGATTTCAGGCCCTTGCGAAGCATAAAACCAACCGTTCACAAGTGCTTCGGACACACTTTCGTAGGTCAGTTCTTTTGCTTTGATCATGGTGAACGCCCCGAACGAATCCCACATTCTGCACGCAGGGTCACGGCGGTTGTGGTTATCATCCGTGGCAATGCAGAAAATGCGCTGATTCTTGCGCAGGAAATCATCGTAAGCCTTGGCATTGTATTCATCGTAGCCGTCAATGAAGCTTGAGAAATTGCAGATTTCCATGGCGTTCATGCCCTGATACTTGATGTAATCCTCATAATGCTCCAACGACCATGTGGGGTGGTTATAGGTCACAAAAAATCCCTTTTCCCTGCATTTCGCAATGGCGGTATTGATGCAATCGGCATTGTATTCGCGTTCAAAATCGGGCTCGTTTTCGTCAAAGCAAATCTGACTGTTGCGGTCGGGATTGTGATATTTTGTCCGATGGAAGCACGGTTGGGTGATGTTGTCCTTGTCGAGCGCAATCACACACAGGTCACACACCTTGGCATCTAAAAAATCAGGCCGCCAGTTTTCGTCAAATCCGAGTTCAAAGCCCGTCAGCATCAGAAAATCCTCATCCGTCAGGTCATGGTGCGGAATCATGATTTCGTGGTCGGTACAGCAAAGAATGCTGTAGCCGTGTGCTTTATACAGATTCTTCATTTCTGCAGGTGTCAGCGTACCGTCGGACACGGTGGAATGCGAATGCAGATTGGCTTTATAAAAATGCCCGCTTGCAGGCAAAAGATAATGCTTCATACAGTCCTCCCGAAGGCATTTTTGTTTATTGACTATTGTAGCATCCGCAGAAAGAAAGTGCAAGATTTCTTTCCGCATATATGGAATAATAAAAAATGACCACATTCCTGCCAAACGGCACAGGACACGGTCGGTGGGTTATTTGGAGGCATTTTTACAGTTTTTCGTGTAATGTTTTGCAGCTGGCAATCAGCATTCGTCTTATTCGTCCGCAAAGATTTCTGTTTTTCTTAAAAGTTGCTTCATCAATAACACCCGTATTGTAAAACAATTTTAACCAGCCCTCAGTTTCATTACATTCCTTTAATGCAATCTCAAATTTGGAAAGCATATCGGCTTTGCTTTGTCCGTAATTTGCTTCGCGGATATTGGCATAAACACTGCTTGAAGATTTTCGCATCTGATAAATAGAGTTAAACGGTGCTTTATCTTTAATAGCCCGACATAAAAATTCAATATCTGTTACCAGTTGCTCTGAATAAACAAGAAGATAATTAACAGCCACAAGTATCACTCCCTGTAAAAAATCATACCACAGATTCCGCAAAAAATCAATGCGAAGCATTGTATATCATCAATTCCGCAGGAATTGCATATCATCAAGGCGATAGCCTTGCATATCATCAACTTCGAAGAAGTTGTATATCATCAAGCCGACAAGTATACACACCTGCGGTGTGATGATATGCAACAACGGCACAGCCGCTGTTGATGATATACACGCTGCCGCGTGATGATATGCCAAGCCTGTCGGCTTGGATAAAAAAAACGACAAGCTGATGCTTGTCGTTTTTTTTGGAGCTGCTAACCAGAGTCGAACTGGTGACCTCATCCTTACCAAGGATGCGCTCTACCTCCTGAGCCATAGCAGCAAATGGCGACCCGGAACGGGCTCGAACCGTCGACCTCTAGCGTGACAGGCTAGCGTTCTAACCAACTGAACTACCGGGCCATCTGGACTACGCGAATCATTATACACAAACTGATTCGCGTTGTCAACACCTTTTTTGCTAAATTTTTATTTTTTTTCTTCGCTTGCGTCTGTCTTTTCCGTTTCGGTATCCCTGTGCGTACCCTCAGGCACGGACACGCCGATCTTTTTGAAGCCCTCATCGGCTTCGTCGAGATAAGTACCGATGCGCTTGGGCAGAGTGCCTGCCTTGCGGAACATCTTGCTGCCGCGCACCTTTTCATTGTCTGCGGACTTGCCGCCGACAAGACGATTGAACTGGTCGCGGACATCCGCAAACTGCTCGGCAAGGTCATTGATCTGCTTGCCGAACTGTGCATTCACGGTATCCTTCATATCCTCTGCGGTGCCCTCGATGCTGTCCTTGACGAGATTGCCGATAACATTGACCGCATTTTTGAAGTCATTGAATTTAACAATGAACTTGCGCACACCGATGGTTGCAACAACCGTCATGGCAAGGTCAAAGAAGAACAGAATCAGAATAATGACCGTGATAATGACAAGTGATTCGTCGGGGATGAAGCTTCGGATGTATTCATACAGCGGATTGATGCCGTACACAAACAGCAGCGAGGCAAAGCCCCATATAATGGAATGCTTGAAGCAGAT
This sequence comes from Acutalibacteraceae bacterium, assembly GCA_045587645.1. Lineage (GTDB taxonomy): Bacteria > Bacillota > Clostridia > Oscillospirales > Acutalibacteraceae > RUG806. Next base: position 14,092 of record JAZNCO010000065.1, read on the forward strand.
TCTGCCGTGCAGGTTGAGGAAATTGTTGGAATAATCCCACCAACGGGCATTGAACAGCTTTTCCATGATGTAGGAAGTAACATATTCCACAATATCGGCAAGGATCATGCCGATGAAAAACACTTTCACAAACCCGCCGATATCGGGGGTTGCCAAGCCCGTATTGACCAGCGCAATGGTAAAGGCAAGCGCACCTGCACCGTAGATGGGGCAGATCGGACCGTACAGAAAGCCGCTGTTGATGATGCGCTTGTCCCCACCCTTGCGCAGGAATGCACCGCCCGTGCGGTAAAACGATTCACCGAACCAACCGCAGGCGCTGTAGGCAAAAAACATAAAAATGTAATTACAGGCAGTCAGCATTGTATCACTCACTTTTTATTTGCTTTTTTCTTACAAAGGTGGACATCTGCACGGAACCGACGGTAGAATTTACCCTCTTTGGCAAGCAGCATTTCGCAGTTTGCGCAGTATTTGTCGGCAAAGGTCAGCAGCCAGCCTTCCTTATATTTCGGGGGGATGGGAGTCAGCGGCCACATGTGCCTGAGAATCATATTCTCTTCCTTTTTGCCGGGTGTACCGCCGCAGAGAATGCGGGCATTGATGACGGCAAAGCCCGGATGGCGGTAGCCGCTGGGACGGTGATCCCAACTTTTGTCGTGCCAGTCATAATAGAACAGATCGTGCAGAACGGCACCTCTTGCGGCAGCTTCGCAATCGCAGTTGAAGCGTTTTGCAAGCTGATATGTCATGTAGGCAACCGCCGTGATGTGGTTGAGTCTGTTGACGGTGCTGTGCTGCGGGAAGCGTGCAAGGCTTTGCACCTCTTCGGTAAAATAGATATCCTCAATCAATGCGTGAAATTCCTCATCGGGCACTTCCCGAAGGCAATAAGAACGCACAAAAATATTGTATAAGCTATCCATAAAAACTCCGTATAACATAAATCTGAAATAGTATACCACATTTTCGTGTCGAATGCAACCGTTTTTCATTACAAGGATAAATATAGGATTATAAACTGTTATTTTTCTTAAAAATTGATTGACAAAAAGGATAAATAAACCTATAATTGCTCCGTATGTCCTATCATTTAAAACGGAGTGATCAAAATGCTCGTTAAATTCAAAAAGCTCGATCCGAAAGCGGTCATGCCGACCTACGGCACACCGTTTTCCGCAGGCGCAGATCTGTATGCCTGCATGGAAAACGCAGTGGTCATCGAACCCGGTCAGACCGTGCTGATGCATACCGGTATTGCCATGGAAATTCCCGAGGGCTATGCAGGACTCAATTTTGCAAGAAGCGGCCTTGCCACCAAAAGAGGACTTGCACCTGCCAACAAGGTCGGTGTCATTGATTCCGACTACCGCGGTGAAATCATGGTCGCACTGCACAATCACGGCAGCGTTGCACAGACCGTGGAGCCGGGTGAGCGCATTTCGCAGCTGCTGCTCGTTCCCGTGATGCAGGCACAGTTTGAAGAAACGGAGGAGCTGTCCGACACACTGCGCGGTGAAGGCGGATTCGGCTCAACAGGCAGAAAATGAGTACAATACAAAAGAAAAAAACAACAGACGGCACACAGTTGCTCGGTGTGCTTTGTCCCCTGATCTATTTCGGCAGCTACATCACAAGAAAAAACTATGCCATCGTCATTGCCGAAATCGTTGCGGCAGAGGGTATTGCCGATGCGGATGCCGCGCTTGCCGATACACTGGCGCTGATTTCCTACGGCATCGGACAGGTCGTCAGCGGCTTTTTAGGTGACCGCTTCAAGCCCAAAACCCTCATCACGGCAGGTCTGACAGCCACAACACTCATCAATTTCCTGATGGCTGTTATTCCCGATCCGTACATCCGTGCGGTGCTGTGGTGCATCAACGGCTTCGCACAGTCCATGCTGTGGCCACCGCTTGTGCGCATCATGGCGGCGACCATGAATGAGGAAGCCTACAGCAAGACCTGCGTGAATGTGAACGTGGCAGGCATCGGCGGCACGGTGTTCGTTTATCTGACCGCTTCGCTGATCTGGATTCCCTATTTTTCATGGAAATATGTGTTTGTATTTTCAGCAATTCTTTGCACGATTATCGATATATTGTGGATTGTTTTGTCGAGAAAAACACCGCAGCCCGGGCCGACCATACGCAAAAAAGCAGACATTGCACCCGAAAACAAGCTGTCAAAAAAAGCTTTATTCTCGTCGGGTATTCTGCTGATTGCGGTTGCCATTATCATGCAGGGCATGCTGCGTGACGGTGTGTCCACATGGATTCCCTCCTTTATGATGGAAACCTTCGGCATGGACTCGCACAGCGCGATTCTCAAATCCGTGCTGATTCCCGTTGCAGGCATGGGCTTTCTGAAAATTGCACAGTTTGTGCAGAAAAAATTCTTCTCGGACGAAATCATTTCCGCCACAGTCATTTTTGTTGCAGGGCTTGCATTCAGTGTGATTCTGTTCTTCTGCTACGACAAGAATGAATATCTTTCGCTGATTCTTGCCGCCATCATCACGGGCTGCATGCACGGTGTCAATCTGTTCCTCGTGTGCGTGGTGCCTGCCAAGTTTGAAAAATACGGCATCGTTTCCACCATGTCGGGACTGATCAACTCCCTTACCTATGTCGGCAGTGCGCTTGCAACACAGGGCTTTGCGCTGACAAAGCAGTATTCGGGCTGGACGGTCACCATCGGCAGCTGGCTGCTGATTGCGGCAGTGGGTATCGCCTGCTGCATCCTCGCCTACAGACCGTGGAAAAAATTCAAAGCAATGTAAATCTTTTTTAAGGAGCTGCAAAAAAACAGCTCCTTAATTATTTCATTTTAAGGTTGATTTTGGCATTTATATTATGCTATAATTGTTTATATATTTTTTTGTATAAAGGAGTTTTTATTATGGCAGATAAAGTCAGAGTCGGAATCATCGGTCTGGGCAACATGGGTTCAGGTCATCTGAACAACTATGCAAAGGGCTGGATGCCTGAAATCGAGATCACCGCAATTTGCGACATTGACGAAAAGAAAATCGCTCCCGCACTTGAAAAAGCACCCGGTGCAAAGGTGTTTGACAATGCAACCGACCTCATCAACAGCGGTATTGTGGATGCCATTCTCATCTGCACTCCGCACTATTTCCATCCTCCCATGGCAATTGAAGGTCTGAACGCAGGGCTGCATGTCATGAGCGAAAAGCCCGCAGGTGTTTACACCAAGCAGGTCCGCGAGCTCAATGAGGTTGCCGCAAAGAGCGACAAGACCTTTGCAATCATGTTCAATCAACGCACCAACTGCGTTTACAGAAAAGTACGCGAAATGGTACAAAGCGGCGAATACGGTGAGATCCGCCGCGTCAGCTGGATCATCACCTCCTGGTTCCGTACCCAGGCTTACTATGCATCCGGCGGCTGGCGTGCAACATGGGCAGGCGAAGGCGGCGGCGTTATGCTCAACCAGTGCCCCCATCAGCTTGACCTTTGGCAGTGGATCTGCGGCATGCCTGCAAAGATCCGTGCAATCTGCCACGAAGGCAAATGGCATGACATTGAGGTAGAAGACGATGTTTCCATTTATGTTGAATATCCTAACGGTGCAACGGGCACATTTATTACAACAACCGGTGACTGCCCCGGCACAAACAGACTTGAAATCACCCTTGACAAGGCAAAGATCGTCATTGAGGATGACAATATCAGAATGTTCAGGCTCAACGGCTCCACCACCGACGGTATTTACAACTCCGGTGACGGCTTCGCAAAGCTTGACGGCGAATGGGTTGATGTGGAAACCGACGGTCTGAATCCGCAGCATGTCGGTGTTATGAACGCATTTGCCGCACACATTCTGCGTGGTGAACCGCTGGTAGCGGGCGGCGAAGAAGGCATCAACGGACTCACCATTTCCAATGCTGCATTCCTTTCAAGCTGGTTGGATAAAGAAATTGTTCTACCCATTGATGAAGACCTTTTCTATGCAAAGCTGCAGGAAAAGATTGCCAATTCCACACACGAAAAGAAGATTGTGGAGCAGGTACATCAGGACATGTCCTCCACTTACTAATTCCGAAAGGCGGAAACGCAAATGTTATTTTCACAGGATATCGGCATTGACCTGGGCACAGCGAACACCCTGGTCACTGTCAAAGGCAAGGGCATCGTCATCCGTGAGCCCTCCGTGGTGGCACTCGATGTGCGCATGACACCGCCCAAGGTGGTCGCGGTCGGTGAAGAAGCCAAGCGCATGATCGGCAGAACGCCCGGCTCGATCACGGCTGTGCGTCCTCTTAAAGACGGTGTTATTGCCGATTTCAATATGACAAGCGACATGCTTCGTGCATTTGTGCGCAAGGCAATGGCAGGAAATCCCATTGCCCGTGTGCGCGTGATGATCACAATTCCCTCAAGTGTTACAGAGGTTGAACGCAAGGCGGTACACGATGCAGCCAAAAATGCAGGCGCACGCTATGTAAGCCTGATCGAAGAACCGATGGCTGCAGCCATCGGTGCCGGACTTCCCGTCGCGGAGGCCACCGGTAGCATGATCGTTGACATCGGCGGCGGCACCTGCGAGGTGGCGGTCATTTCCTTGGGCGACATTGTCACCTCCCGTTCCATCCGCATGGCAGGTGACAAGTTTGACGAAGCCATCATTGCCTATGTGCGCCGTAAATACAATCTGCTCATCGGTGAACGCACGGCGGAGGATCTGAAATTGTCCATCGGCTCTGCATATCCGTATGCAGGTGAGGGCAAGGTAACCGTACGCGGCAGAAACCTTTTGGACAGCCTGCCGAAGAATGTTGAAATTTCGGCAGAGGACATCCGCGAAGCGCTTGAGGATCCGCTGACACAGATCGTTGAAACCGTCCGCACCACACTCGAAAAGACACCCCCCGAGCTTGCAAGCGACATCGTGGACAGAGGTATCATCCTTTCCGGCGGCGGTGCATTGCTGCGCGGTCTGGACAAGCTGCTTTCAAAGGAAATCGGCATCACGGTCAAGATTGCAAAGAATCCCCTCGATTGTGTTGCAACCGGCACAGCCGTTTGTCTTGAAAAAGACAATCTGCACATCGGCGGAAAGAGAAACGGTTAAGCCATGCAGACATTTTTCAGAAGTACAAAATTCAGATGCATCCTCGCATTGTGCATTGCACTGGCGCTCGGTGTGATGACTGCTGCACTCACCCATGACGGTACATCCCCGTTGACAAAGGCGGTTTCCGTTGTGATGACCCCATTGCAGAGCGTTTCTTCCCTCTTGCAGGAAAAAACAAGAAGCTTCGGGGCACATTTCCGTTCTTCGGGTGCGTATATGGAGCAGATCGCGGAGCTGGAAAGTCAGATTGAAGATTATCGGATGCAACTGGTTGATTATGAAAAAACGCTTCAGAAGCTTGAAAGCTATGAAGCATTTCTGGATATTCAGAAAAACAATGCCGATTTCACCTACTGTGCGGCATCCGTTATATCCCGTGACGGTACGGATGTTTACAATTCCTTCACCATCAACAAGGGCTCGGCAGACGGAATCGAGGTCGGCATGCCCGTTGTCTGCGGCAATTATCTTGTCGGCAGTGTAAGGCAGGTCAATCCAACCTCCTGCACGGTGCATACAGTGCTCAATCCGTCGCTTGCCATCAGTGCGTATGAAATCCGCACCGGTGAGGAGGGCTTTGTTACAACCGATACAACCCTTGCCATGCAGGGCAAATGCAAGCTGACAAGACTGAGCACGGGTACGGCGGTCGGCTCGGGCGGTATTGTCTGTACCTCGGGTCTGGGCGGCAGCTATCCGCGCGATCTCATCATCGGTACAATCCAGTCCATCCACAACGAGGAAGCGGATATTTCCGCTTATGCCGTTATGGAGCCGGGCATCAGCATTACAAACATTCTTGAGGTATTTGTCATTACTTCATTCAACTAATTTTTAACAGAGGAAAAACAGTGCGCTCACAACGAACCAAAATTCTGACAATCAGACGGCTTCTGCTGGCAGCCGTCGTCATACTCGGCGCTCTGGTGCAGAATTGTGCTTTATCCGTCGGCAGCATTCAGATTTGCATTCTGTTGCCGCTGACCGTAATCATTGCCATGTTTGAAAAGGAATTTGCAGGCATTCTTTACGGCATTCTTGCAGGCTGTCTGTGGGATATATCCACAACAACTGCCGACGGCATGAAGGCTCTTTTTCTTGCACTGACAGGATGTGTATGCGGTCTGCTTGTGCGCTATATCATGCGCAATAACCTGATGAGTGCGCTTGTGCTTTGCGGCTCGGCAAGCATCATATTCAACATACTGCATTGGTGCATTTATGTACTCCCGAACACGGACGGTATGCTGCGCGCATTGTTTCTTTTCTACATCCCACAGATTTTACTGAGTATTCTTGCCGTGATCCCCTTGTACTTTTTACTGCGTGCGCTTGAAAAAAAATACAAGGTTGCGGAAGAGGCAAGATAAAATAATCAATAAAAAAAGGAGGCGGCAGGATGAATCAACTGAATACAAGAATACGGTTTTTGGGCACATTCTTCTTTGCCGTCATTCTTCTTTTTACAGGTATACTGTTTCACACACAATATACAGCCGAAAAAAACAAGGTCAGCAAGGATACGGCTGCCGTTGCATCCTATTCGGTTGCAGTCCCGTCCGTACGCGGCGAGGTTCTTGACATCAACGGGCAACCGCTTGTGCAGAACCGTCAGGGCACTGATATTGTGATTTATTATGTCACCTTCCCGGAGGAGCAGGAAGAGAAAAACAACATTCTGCTGTCGCTCATCCACACGGCAGAGCAGAACAACGATGAATGGATCGATGAGCTGCCGCTTGAATTCGGCCCGGACGGAAATATCCGCTTCTGTGAGGACCGCGAAAGCGACATCAGCTTTATGAAATCCGAAAAAATGCTGCATCTGAACACGTATGCAACCGCACAGAACTGCCTGGATGCATTCGTGCGTGACTATAAACTGGAAAATTACACAGCAGCCGAACAGCGCAAGCTGGCTTCTGTTTACTATAACATGGTAAAAACCTCCTTCGGCTATCTGACCTCTTACACCTTTGCAAAGGATGTTTCTGCCGAAACCACCGCATTTATTATGGAACACAATATTGATTTCAAAGGTGTGGATACGATCGTTTCCGCCTACCGTGAATATAACGGTGACGGCACACTGGCAGCACATATTCTCGGTGTGGTCGGTGCAATCAGTGCAGATGAATACCAAAAAGAGCAGGCGCTGCTCACCGAGGCACTCAAGGACAATACGCTGACAGATTTTGAAATTGCACAGCTCAAAGCCCGAAGCTACACACCGACATCCGAATACGGCAAATTCGGAATAGAGGCTGCCGCCGAGCAGTATCTGCACGGTGCCGGCGGAACACTTGATTTCCTTGTGGATTCCGAGGGTAACATCACAAAGCAGTATTCCGTTCTGCCGCAACAGGGCTACACGGTCATCACAACCATACACAAAGGCTTGCAGGAGGTTGCTGAAAAAACCCTGCAGGAGCGCATTCAGGCAACCATGACCGAGGATGTTCTTGCAAAGGGACTCTCTCCTGCCGGTGCGGTGGTGGTGCTCGATGTGCACACGGGTGCTGTATTGGCAGCAGCCTCGTATCCCGATTTCAGCCTGAACACCTATTATGATGATTACAGCAAGCTGCTGGAGGATGCCGGCAAGCCGCTGTGGAACCGAACGACGCAAAGCACCTATGCACCGGGTTCGACCATGAAGTGTGCCATCGCCTTGGCGGCATTGGAGGAAGGCATCATTGATGCAAATGACACCATTTTCTGTCAGGGTACCTATGAATATTTTGACATCACCTTTGCCTGCCACGATCAGACTGCACACGGGTATGTCAATGTCAAAACTGCCCTGGAGCATTCCTGCAATATCTTCTTCTATCAGTTGGCTGAGCAGCTCGGCATTGATAAAATTCAGGAATATGCAAAGCTGTTCGGGCTCGGCAGTGTGACGGGCATTGAAATCAATGAAAGTGCAGGCATTCTTGCCGGCCCTGCATACAGAGATTCCATCGGCGGCACCTGGCAGCAGGGTGAAACACTGCTTGCCGCCATCGGTCAGTCCGATAACTCCTTCAGCATTATACAGCTGGCAGCGTATGTGGCAACCATCGCCAACGGCGGCACAAGATACACACCGTATCTGATCGACAGAGTGCTCAGTGCGGATTACAGCGAGGTGCTTTTCAGCCACAAAACGCAGATTGCCGCACAACCCGGCTTCTCCGTAGAAAACATCAACACGGTCAAGGAAGGCATGCGCCTTGTGGCAACCGAAACCAATACCGCTTACAGTTTTATGGATCTTCCCTATACCGTTGCCGCCAAAACGGGTACGGCTGAAAAAACTCTGCTCATCAACGGCAAGTTCGTGGAAGGCACGGACGGCTTCCTGATCACCTTCGGCCCCTATGAGGAACCGCAGATTGCCGTAGCGATCGTTGTTGAAAACGCAGGCTCGGGATCCTCGACCGCGCAGGTCGCCGCAGACATTTACGAATACTACTTTGCCTTGCAGAATGAAATTCAATACAGCCAGCCCGTAAATGAGCTCATCGGCTGATAAAAATGAGAGGAGAATGCAGACAAATGGCTAACAGAATCGTCATTGCCTCCGGAAAAGGAGGAGTCGGTAAGTCCACACTGACAGCAGGCTTAGGCAGAGCCGCTGCCCAAGCAGGTAAGAAAACACTGCTGATCGATTGCGATGCAGGCTTGGGTTCACTGGATATTCTCTTCGGCTGCGATAAGGACTGTGCCTTCAACTGGATGGATCTTTACGAAGAACGTTGCACAAAGCAGGAAGCACTGCTGCCCGTTGATGAAAATTTATGGCTGTTACCCGTTCCACGCAATCTGCAGACGGACTTTCCCGAGGATGCGGTTTCAGACTTCATAGAAAAAAACGAAGAAGATTTTGACCTCATTCTTATTGATGCACCTGCAGGCATCGGCAACGGGCTCCGGCGTGCTGCAAAGGGTGCCAAACGTGCCATTGTGGTTGCAACGCCCGATGCGGTTTCTGTTCGGGGTGCATGGTCCGTTGCCCGTGTGCTGACACAGGAGGGCATTCAGGAAACCCGGCTTGCTGTCAACCGCTTTGATTACAAATCGGCAAGACGGAAAAAGCAATACAATATTGACTTTGCCATCGATCAGACTGCCGTACAGCTCATCGGTGTCGTTCCCGAGGAAGAAAAAATCACATTTTCCAGCGTAACGGGAAAGCAGCTCAAGAAAAACAGTCCTGCGGCAAAGGCTTTTGCAAGAATCCTGCGCAGGATTTACGGCGAACACGTTCCGCTGCGGATCTCTTACTTAAAAAAATAAAAAAATAATTGTAAATTTGCACAAAATGTGTTACAATAATTCTGTTAAGCTTTTATATATGTTATAATATCAGAAAGACGGTGAATTTATGAACATTGCATTGATTGCACACGATTCCAAGAAAGAACTGATGACTCAATTCTGTATCGCTTATTGCGGAATTCTCAGCCATCACAATCTGTGCGCAACGGGAACAACGGGTAAATTGGTTGCGGATGCAACGGGCCTGCCCATCAAGCAGTTTCTCAACGGTGCACAAGGCGGCGCACAGCAGATCGGCTCTTTGATCTCCTGTAACGAGATCGACCTGATGCTGTTGTTCCGTGATCCGCTGTCCAAGAAAATCACAGAACCCGATGATGCGGCACTTCTGCGCCTTTGTGACGTTCACAATGTGCCGTGCGCTACCAATATTGCAACGGCTGAATCGTTGGTCAGAGGTCTTGAGAGAGGCGACCTTGACTGGCGCGAGCTTGTACACTGAAAGAACAACGGCACAACCGATCCATACATTTTGTGCCGCTTGAAAGGATAAATAATCATGGCTTTACTCACAAAAGCGCCCCGCGGAACGCAGGATCTGCTTCCGTCCAAAGCGCACAGATATCAGTATATTGAAAAAGTGGTGGCTGAAACCGCTGCCTGCTTCGGATTCTATGAGATCCGCACACCCGTTTTTGAACACACCGAGCTGTTCAATCGCTCCGTCGGTGACACCACGGACGTTGTGCAGAAGGAAATGTACACCTTTGAGGACAACGGCAAGCGCTCGATTTCGCTTCGTCCCGAGGGTACGGCAGGTGCCGTGCGTGCATTCCTTGAGCACGGTCTGTTCAATGAACCGCTGCCGCAGAAACTGTGGTATCTGACCTCCTGCTATCGTTATGAAAAGCCGCAGGCAGGCAGACTTCGTGAATTCCATCAGTTCGGTGTGGAAGCCTTCGGCAGCCAGAGTGCGGCGCAGGATGCGGAAGTGATGGCAATTGCCCGTCATGTCTTTGACCGCATCGGTGTGGAAAATATCACACTTGAGATCAACTCCATCGGCTGTCCCGTTTGCCGCAAGGAATATCACAAGGCACTGCTTTGCTTTTTTAATGAAAAGAAAGGCGACCTTTGCGAAACCTGCCTTGGCAGACTCGAACGCAATCCCATGCGTATTCTCGACTGCAAGAGTCCCGTCTGCTCTGCGATTGCTGCTGATGCACCCGTGATTACGGATTTCCTTTGCGACGAATGCACCACGCATTTTGCAACGGTACAGAAGTATCTCAAGGCAATGGATATTGACTTTATCATCAATCCGCACATTGTGCGCGGACTTGATTACTATACAAAAACCGTTTTCGAGTTTATCACGCATGACCTCGGCGCACAGAGCGCAGTATGCGCAGGCGGTCGCTATGACGGCCTTGTTGAGCAATTGGGCGGCAATCCCCTCCCCGCTTGCGGCTTCGGCATGGGTGTGGAAAGACTGGATCTTCTCATGCAGGCACAGAACATTGAAGTGCCCGAACCCGAGCATTGCTCGCTGTACATTGCGCCCTACAACGAAGAATTTTCGTTTGAAGCCATGCGTCTTGTCAATGATCTTCGTGCAGAGGGAGTGTATGCACTCACGGATGTGACCGGCCGTTCGGTCAAGGCTCAGATGAAATATGCCGACAAGTGCAAGGCAGATTACACCATGATTCTCGGTGCAGATGAAATCGCCAACAAAACCGCAAAAATCAAGCGCATGAGTGACGGCACGGTTTCGGAAATCGGTCTGGATGACTTCTGCGATGACTTCATCCGTCTGACCATCAACGATGCACTCGGCGATTTTGCAGGCGCAGACTTTGCACTGTAACAGAATAAGGATATTAAACAAAGAGAGGATATAAATTATGGAATTTATTGCAGGCCTCAAGAGAACGGATTATTGCGGAAATTTCCGTCTCAGCGATGCAGGTAAAGAAGTAACCGTTTTCGGTTGGGTACAGCGTCAGCGCAACCTCGGCAGCCTGATCTTCATCGATCTGCGCGACAGAACGGGGCTGATTCAGCTTGCCTTTGACGAAAACACCGACAAGGCTGTTTTTGAAAAAGCCGCTTCCGCCAAGAGCGAATATGTACTTGCCGCTGTGGGCACCGTGCGTGAGCGCTCGGCAAAGAACACCGAAATTCCCACGGGCGAAATCGAAATTGATGTCAAGGAGCTTCGCATTCTCAACAAGAGCGAAACACCGCCCTTTGAAATCATCAACAACTGCCCCACCAATGAAATCAACAGACTGAAATACCGTTATCTTGACCTTCGCCGTCCCGAACTGCAGAACAACATTCTGTTCCGCAACAAGGTCGCCAAGATCACAAGAGATTATTTCTATGACAACGGATTCATCGAAATTGAAACCCCCATTCTTATCCGTTCCACTCCCGAAGGCGCACGCGACTTCCTTGTGCCCTCCAGACTGCACCACGGTACATTCTATGCCCTGCCGCAGTCGCCGCAGCTTTACAAGCAGCTTTCCATGGTAGCCGGCTTTGACCGCTATTTCCAGATTGCCCGTTGCTTCCGTGACGAAGACTCCCGTGCAGACCGTCAGCCCGAATTCACACAGATCGACATTGAAATGTCCTTCGTTGATGTGGAGGATGTTCTTGCCATCGGTGAAGGCTACATTGCAAAGGTCTTTAAAGAAGGTCTGGGCATTGATATTCCGCTGCCCCTTCCCCGTCTTACTTACAAAGAGGCAATGGAACGCTACGGCTCCGACAAGCCCGACACCCGTTTCGGCATGGAACTTGTCAACCTTTCCGACATTCTTGCGGATTGCGGCTTCGGTGTCTTTGAGGGTGCAATCGCAAACGGCGGCAGCGTGCGTGCATTCTGCGCAAAGAACGCTGTGACCACCTATTCCCGTAAAGAAATCGACAAGCTGACCGAAAAGGCAAAGGGTATCGGTGCAAAGGGTCTTGCATGGATCCGCTGGACCGATGACGGCATTGCTTCCTCGTTCGGCAAGTTTATTTCCGAAGAAAAGATGCAGGCAATCCTTGAAAAGGTCGGCGCAGAAAAGGGCGACGTCGTTGTTATTATCGCAGACAAGAACAGCCTTGCTCTTTCCATTCTCGGCTCGCTTCGTTGCGATGTTGCAAAGCGTCTTGATATCATCCCCGACACCAACAACCTGCTGTGGATCGTTGAATTCCCGTTCTTTGACTGGGATGAAGACAGTGGGACCTGGGTTGCCATGCACCATCCGTTCACCTCTCCCATGGATGAATGTCTTGAATATCTTGAAACCGACAAGGCAAAGGTGCGCGCTAAGGCTTATGACCTTGTTTTCAACGGCATTGAGTTGTCCTCGGGTTCTATCCGTATCACCAACCCCGAGCTGCAGAACCGTATGTTCAAGCTGCTTGGCCTGAGTGAAGAAGAAGCACATAAGAAGTTCGGCTTCCTGCTGGATGCGTTCCGCTTCGGTCCGCCTCCCCACGGCGGTATGGGCATCGGTCTTGACCGTCTTGTCATGCAGATGCTCGGTTGCGAAAGCCTGCGTGATGTCATTGCATTCCCCAAGCTCAAGGATGCGACAGAGTCCATGACCAACTGCCCGGCACCTGTTGATGCTGATCAGCTCGAATTGCTTGCACTTGCAATTACAGACAAAGAAGCAGAAGAATAATAATGCAAGAGGCAGCGGAAAAACCGTTGCCTCTTTTATTTGGAGGTAAATATGCCTTATAACAAAGAAATCACATTCCGTCCCGACGGGCATCTGCGCATTATGCAGATTGCAGACACGCAAGAAATCCCAACCATGAACCCCGATACGCTCAAGCTCATCCGCCTTGCGGTGCAGAACGCAAAGCCCGATCTTGTTGTGTTCACGGGGGACCAGATTTACGGGCTGCTGCCGATGTTCAAGGGAAATACGGAAGCAAAGATCAGAAAAATATTCAAGGCACTCACAGCACCCATGGAGGAGCTCGGCATTCCGTTCATTGTTGCATTCGGCAACCATGACAATCAGTGCGGCATCAGCAATGCCCGTCAGATGCAGATTTATATGGAATCGCCCGTCTGTGCAGGCGGCTCGTATACCGACAACAACACCGGTCTGTTCACACTGCCGATCAAGGGCACGGACGGTGAGATAAAATTCAATATTTATCTGTTCGATTCCAACGGCGAAGCTGAATTGGGTGCATACAAAGCCATCGGACAAGAGCAATTGCAGGCATATAAGGATGCAAGAGATGCACTCAAAGAACAAACGGGTGCTTATGTGCCCTCTCTTGTGTTTCAGCACATTCCTCCGTGGGAGGTGGTCAACACCATCGTGCGCGTTCCCAAGGGCACAAAAGGGGCTGTGGAAGCCTTCCACGCATTCAAGGATCAATTCTTCGTCCTGCCGCCCGAAGCGCTTGCAAAGGGCGAATTTATGGGCGAGTCCCCTGCCGTACCGAAGACACAAAGCGGTCAGTTCGACATTCTTGCTGAAAAGGGCGATGTGTTCGGCATTTACTTCGGACATGACCACATCAACTCCTTTGTGCTGCCCTACAAGGGTATCGACCTCGGCTATACGCAGGGCACGGGCTTCAATGTTTACGGCCCGGGCAGAAAAAGAGGGGTACGCATTTTTGACATTCCGCAGGACAACCCCAAGGCATACACCAACTATACCCTCACCTTCGGGGAACTGACCGATGACCGTTACACCAACCCGCTGTTTGAGCTGATTCAGCCGATTATGCCCACAAGCGTGATGCAGGTCAAAAAGCTCATCAAGCCCGTTGCAATCGGCAGTGCCGTCACCCTGACCACCGCCACCGCTTTCGCAGTGTTGAAAAAAAGGAAATAACAGAACAACAGAAAAGCGCCTGCAGGTCTTTCGATCTGCAGGCGCAATTTTGTCATTTTCACTTGGATTGCCGTATTGCTTCTTCAGCATCGGCAGTGCTCCACTGTGTCTGTGTGTTCTTATTCCTGTACGTCACCGTCGGTAGCAGCCGGTGTGTCGTCCGTCTGGGGAAGATCCAGGTCAAAGCCAAGGCTTGCTGCAAAGCTGGTCAGCACCTTTGTGAAGAATGTAATGTAATAGTCGAACAGGGGAAGAATTCTTGTAATCACGCTGCCGATATCAAGACCGTCCATTGTTTGCACCTCTTTCCGTTTATTTCTGTCTGTTTCAAGTATACCACACAAGCAACGCAATTGCAAGAGCAAAAACTGTACACTTTTTGCGTTTTATGTTTCATCAATCCCAATATTCGTCTGCAAAAACCGCTTCGGCACAGCGGATACCGTCCACGGCTGCCGAAACAATACCGCCTGCATAGCCTGCACCCTCACCGCAAGGGAAAATGCCCTTTACGCTTGCCTGACGGCATTCATCACGCACGATTCTTACGGGCGAGGAGCTGCGGCTTTCGGGGGCTGTGAGCACCGCTTCATTCATGGCAAAGCCCTTGAGCTTGCGGTCAAAGGCAAGAATGGATACGGCAAGCTGATCGGTGATCACGGGCGGCAACACCTTACGGATATCCGTCCATTCCACACCTGTCGGGCAGGTCGGAATGACCGCACCGCCCTTTTGGCTCGGCCTCTCCTTTAAGAAATCGCCCACCGTTTGTGCCGGTGCGGTATAATTCTTACCTCCGTGCAGGAATGCCTTGCGCTCGATTTCACGCTGAAAAGCCATACCTGCCAAAGGATGCTCGTCCTCAAAATATTCGGGTTCCAATCCGATGAGAATAGCAGAGTTGGCATTTCTGCCGTCACGGGCATATTCACTCATACCGTTGACAACCACCATTTCCTCCTCGGAGGATGCGCACACCACCGTACCACCGGGGCACATACAAAATGTATAACCGCCTCTGCCGTGCAGGGGGTGATTGCTTAATTTATAATCCGCCGCACCGAGCAAGGGATTGTTCCACTCGTTGCCGTACTGCGAACGGTTGATCATTTCCTGCGGATGCTCAATGCGCACACCGACAGAAAACGGCTTTTTCTCCATTTTTAAACCTCTGCGATACAGCATTTCCACCGTATCTCTTGCAGAATGGCCGATGCACAGCACCACACAATCGGTTTCCATATCGATTTCATTGCCCGATTCATTCACATAACGGATGCCGTGGATGAAGGAATTGGCAACAATAATATCGGTCAGACGGCAGCCGAAGCGCACCTCACCGCCCAGACGGATGATCTCCTTACGGATATTTTTGACCACCTCGCCGAGCCTGTCTGTGCCGATATGCGGCCTTGCGGAATATGCAATTTCGGCAGGCGCACCGAATTGACACAGCACCTCAAAAACCTCTCGCACACGGCTGTCCTTGATGCCCGTTGTCAGCTTGCCGTCCGAAAATGTACCGGCACCGCCCTCACCGAACTGCACATTGGATTGGGTGTTCAGCGTACGCTGTGTCCAGAATTTATGCACATCCGCAGTACGGGTATCGACATCGTTGCCGCGTTCGAGGATCAAGGGATTGAGTCCTGCCCTCGCAAGCATCAGTCCTGCAAACATGCCTGCCGGACCGAAGCCGACCACCACGGGACGAAGCGTGCTTGTTCGCTTGTTTTCGGGCATTACATACTGATAGCGCTCGCAAAGACTGACCTTGTTTTGCGGGAAACGGGCGGCGACACTGCTTTCATCCCCGTCAAGCTCCACATGCACGGAATAAACCATGCGGATATTGTTCTTTTTTCGGGAGTCGATCGCCTCGCGCGCGATTTCAAAAAATGTAAAAGCAGAAGCAGACACACCCAACTGCCGTGCTGCTTGTTTTCTGATCTCGTTTTCGTTTGTGCCCGGCGGCACAATGATTTCATTGACTCTTAACATAAGCACCTTTTTGCGGCATTCGCGCCCGCAAGACGGCCGCTGTTCCATGCCCACAATAAATTATATCCGCCGCAGTCACCGTCCACATTGACAATCTCACCGCACACAAACACACCCTCCGCTTTCAAAAGCTGCATGGTCTGTGCGTTGATTTCGCAAGCAGGAATACCGCCTGCCGTCACCTGTGCATCGGCAAAGCCGCACACGGAATTGATTTTATATTTTTTATTTTTGATCGCCGTCACCAAAGTGGGAATCACACCTGCATTCATGGCGGTCAGCGGCTTTTGCGGCTGCAGAGAGCATTCCGTCAGCACCGTCACACCGAGCCGTTTGGGCATAATACCCGTCAGCAGATCTTCACAAAGCAGATTCGGGCGTTCTTTTTTCATGCGTTCAATAAATGCGGTCAGCTCCCCGGCAGACACCCCGGGCGCACGGTCCACAATGACCTGACAAGGAGATTTCTGATTGTCTGCAAGATACCGTGAAACCGCCCCTGACACCTGCATGGCAGGAATGCCCGAAAGCCCGTAATCGGTATACTGTAGCTCCCCTGCGCTGTATGCGAGCACCTTACCGGCACATTTGACCGTAATGCTGCCCTCGGCACGGATGCCCTTGAGCGCCTTTGTAAATCCGTCAACCACAAGTGCCGTCAATGCAGGCAAGGGCTTTTCGACCGATACACCCAGCTGCTTTGCAAGCACATAGCCCGTACCGTCCGAGCCGTGCACGGGTGCGGCCTTGCCGCCGCAGGCAAGCACAACACAATCAGCCGAAAAGCTGCCGTTGAGCAGCCATTTGCCGCCGTGTTGTCTGATTTCGGTTATTTTTTGTTCGGTTTTCACCTGAATTTTCAAACGCTGTGTTTCAAAGCGAAGTGCATCGAGCACGGCGGATGCCTGATTGCTCAGCGGATAAATACGGCCTGCGCCGTCCGTTCGCATAAAAAGTCCGAGCTCCTTGAAAAAATCGAGCGCGGATTGCAGCGGATATTGCTCAAAAACGCTCTGCACCAGCTGCACATCGCCGTGATAATGCGAGATATCCGTATCGGTATTGGCAAGATTACAGCGGCCGTTGCCCGTTGCAAGAATCTTTTTGCCGCAACGACCCAAGCCCTCAAAGACGGTGACTTCAGCCTGTTCATGACTGCAACGAGCCGCTTCAATGGCTGCACAAAGCCCTGCGGCACCGCCTCCGATGACCGCAATTTGTTTTTTACTCATCGACACTTTTCGCTCCCGTTTTTTCACGAACCTGCTGCATGACCTCAGTGGTAAGCTTATGCTTACGCAGCATCAGCAGCAGCTCTCGCTCCTCCTCGGTCAGTTTTGCAAGACCGGGCAAGCGTGAATCGGCAACACTCGGCAAGGTTTCTTCTCCGCTTGAAAAACTTATTCTCGCCGATAACAGCCATTCGGTTGAAACGCCGAATGCAACCGTCAGCATCGGGAGCAGCTCAATCGGAAACGGAGTGTGCCCTGTTTCGTAATAGGTATAAGAAGAACGCTTGATGCCGAGATAATCCGCCATCTGCTGTTGCGTATAGCCGCAGCTTATGCGTGCAAAACGAATGTTATCACTCAGCATTTTACCACCTCAACAAAAAGAAAATGCCGTCGGAGCATTCTGACAAAATCCGACGGTATTTATTATATCATTATTTTTCAAAAAAAGCAACCTGTCATTCTTCAATTCCGAGAAGCCAGAGAACGGAAACATTCAGCACCTTGGCAAGTGCAACCAGCTCATAGTCGAGAACACTGCGGACCTGACCTTCCATTTTGGAAAGACCCGATGCATTGAGATTCACACCGTTCTGCTGCAGCAATACAAGCAATTCCTTCTGCTTCATGCCGATTTCCTTACGGCGCTGCTCGATTCTTTCACCGACAATGTTTCTGTTCCCGAGTGCCTGTTCTCTGATTCTCATGCTTATTACCTCTTTGCAATTATGTACAATTTGTTAACACGACTTCATCATAACACACAAAATTGAATTCGTCAAGACAAATTTATTCAAAATTTTCAATTATCATTAACGCTTTGTTCATTTTGTCCACGAACAGAAAATATTAAAAAAGTATTTGTATTATCGACACCCGTGTGGTATGATATAAATATACAAAAAGGGGGAAAAATGCCATGCCTGAAAACAATTTCTGTGATTTTCTTTTTGATTTTTATGAGCTTGCACAAGCCAACGGCTTTTTAGCGGAGGGGCTTGACGAAACGATTGCGTGGTTTGATGTCTATTTCCGTCCTGCCAAGGAATTGGGCGGCTTCTTCATTGCGGCAGGCATTGAAAGTGTCTGTGAGAAGCTCTCACAACTGCATTTTTCCGAAGAAGAGCTTGCCTTTCTGCAGAAAAAAGGTCTTGATGAGGCATTTATTGACTATCTTCGCAATTTCAGCTTTTCGTGCGATATCTGGGCAGTACCCGAAGGAACACCGGTGTTTGCAAATGAGCCGGTGGTCAGAATCCGCGGCCCCGTTATTCAGGCACAGATGCTTGAAACGATTCTGCTTTTGAATCTGAATCATCAGACCCTTGTTGCCACAAAAGCCAACCGTCTTGTCCGTTCCGCACAGGGCAGAGAGGTCATTGAATTCGGTCTGCGCAAGGCGCACGGTGCGGATGCCGCCGCCAGCGGTGCAAGAGCCGCTTATATTGCAGGCTTTACCGGCACTTCCAATGTGGATGCGGCATTCCGTCACGATATTCCGTCCTTTACATCCATGAGCCCGACCTGGGTGCAGCTGTTTGACAATGAAAAGGATGCCTTTGCGGCATTTGCAAAGCGCTATCCCGATGACTGCGTGCTGTTGATCGATACTTACGATTGCATTGACAGCGGTCTGCCGAATGCC
This sequence comes from Acutalibacteraceae bacterium, assembly GCA_045587645.1. GTDB lineage: Bacteria > Bacillota > Clostridia > Oscillospirales > Acutalibacteraceae > RUG806. Next base: position 33,207 of record JAZNCO010000065.1, read on the forward strand.
ATTGCCGTATTTGACGAAATTCTGGCTCCCATGGGCAAACGCCCCAAGGGTGTGCGTATCGAATCAGGTGACCTTGCGTATCTGTCCAAAAAGATCCGCCGTGTGCTCAACGAAGCAGGCTACCCGGACTGCAATATTTATGCCTCAAACTCACTGGATGAATACATCATCCGCGACATGCTGCAGAACGGTGCAAGAGTGGATGCCTTCCTTGCAGGCAAACGCTTGCTGACCGCCGCACAGGCTCCCGTAATGGGCGGTATCTTCTCACTTTGTGCGATCGAGAAGGACGGCAAGGTGGAGCCGAAAATCAAGATTTCGGAAAACGTTGCAAAGATTTCCACTCCCTGTCCGAAGCTGCTGTGGAGACTGTTTGACAACGAAACGGGCAAGGCGATTGCAGACCTTCTGACCATGGAGGACGAGGACATCAGCACATGCAAGGAGTATGAGCTGTTTGATCCCGATTATGTATGGAAGCGCAAGACCGTCAGCGGCTTTGTTGCAAGAAAGCTGCTTGTTCCCTACTTTGTCGCAGGTAAGGACGTGCACAAAAAGAAATCCCCCGAGGAAATCCGCGCCTATTGCATGGAGCAGATCGATTCCTTGTGGGAAGAAGTGGTGCGTTTTGAATATCCGCACAACTACTATGTTGACCTCTCGCAGAAGCTCTGGGATTGCAAGCAGAAGCTGATTGACGATTACTATAACGGAAAAAGATAAATAAATTATGGTTTGTCGGGATGTTGGTTTCTCGTCCTGTAGGGGTCGGCGCCTCGACGACCCGTTGCAAAAGGTCAGATTGCAGGGATTTTTCAGCCTCATACGGGATGCCGAGGGCGTCATCCCCTACAAAAGTGAACCGTCAATCTGTTCTGTAAATCATAATTTTTGCACGCAATCCGTAGGGAACGGATAGCATCCGTTCCAAGCAAATTGGCGGTTTGTTGTGGTTTTCTGTTGTTTTTTATGTGTTCTCATTGATTTTTTTTACAGCGGAACGCATGGTATGCCGGAACGCATGGTATGCGTTCCCTACAAACGGAACCGCAAATCAGCCCGCTAAACCGTAATTTGTCATACAAAATCTATAAATCGGAGCGTAAGCGACCCTTTCATTTTGCATTTTGCATTCCTGCATTTTGCATTTCGGTCTGTTGAAAACAGACCGACAAACCATAATTTACTGCGCACGAAAAAGGAGCTGTTTTCACAGCTCCTTTGCTTTTTATCCTTTTACAATTTTCATCATCTCGGCGAGGCAGTCTGCAAGCAGTTGTGCGGTCTGCGGTCCGAGGGAGTTGGTTTCCTCGTAGTGGCGTCTGTTCAGACGGTCACGCGGAATTTCCAGATACGGCTGTGTGGGATGCAGCATGAAGTCATTGGGCGGCAGAACATAGCCGAGCTCGTCGTTGGCAAGACCGAAAATAAGCAGCTCCTTTTCGCCTGCAATTTCAGTCAGCGGAACGGGGTTGATGTCGGGGGACTTGCCTTCTGCGGATTCTTCTGCCGACAGATAACCACCGAATGCAAGTTCGGGGTACAACTCACACGGAATCATAAGCATCGGAACGCCGCCGAAATCAATGTAAGTCATTTCGGACTTCAGACAGGTCTTTTTAGGATATTTCTCATCTGCATACCAATCTGCTTCAATAATATGCACTCTGCCTGCGATGGAAAGAACGGTGTTTTCAACGGGCAGATACAGCTCCTTGCGGATGAAGTTGACATAGGGAGTCAATTTCTTTTCATCTTCGATCTGCATTGCATAGCCGCCGAGTTTGTGACCGATTTCCATGGTATTTTCGGCAAAATCGGAGTTCTTTTTGTCACGGATTTCCTGCTCATTGGGAATATCCATGCTGATCATACCGCCGATGGCACCGACACCGTAAATGGTTTCTGCGCCTGCCTCTACACGGATACGGTCACGCAGGTAATGCGGGAAGTCAGCACTGATGCGCGAATTGCTGCCCTGCAGGGATTCGGAGTGGGATGCAAAGTTCAAAAACCAGATTTCACGGCTGCCGTCACGCGGAACACAGCGGAAACGGGTCAGGGTTTTGGAATATACGATGGGCAGGCGGATATCCTCCTGCATATCGGGCACTTGAATCGTACCGTAATACACATCACTTTCGCGGCTGTCCTCAATTGCGATTTGAACAGCCTTGACGATCTGATTTTTAATCAGCTCCATGTATTTCGGGTCTTTGCCGCTGAACGGCAACATACCCCAGATTCCCATGGTGTCAATGCCTGCATGGTTGTGGGTGCAAAAAATATTGATCGAACGGCAGGAAACATCACCCAGTGACTTTTTGACAGCGGCACGCAGAATGTTGATATCGCGGTTGAGAATGCCGACACAGTCGCAGGAAATAAACAGCATACCGCCTCTGCCCGAACGGTCATCCACCCACAGTGCATGCACATGGGGCTCATCGAGCATACCGACAGCAGGGTTGTTTTCACTGTAGCCTGCAATATAGTATTTTTTGGTAGCCCAGTCCTGCGGCAGAATGGATGCCTTGCCGAAGCCGGTGATGAAGCTGTCTGCAGGCTCCTTTTGCAGTTTGTCATAGAATGCGGTCGGCAGAGGCTTTGCAGGATTCTTTTTAAGAACTTTTTTGCCGACATGCAGCAGATATTTGTCGAGAATTACGCTGACTTTATCCATGATTTCCATTGTTTCCACTCTCCTTTGCTTTTTATTTTACAGCAATAAAAATAAGGTGTCAATTCTTTTTTGGAAAACAATGTGTGAACAAATTGTCATGCATTGCAAAAAAGCACATCGCATTAACGGCGGTGTGCTTTTACTTATTCACTTCGGGCTTGTCGGTGCGGAACAGGATGTAGTCAATGCTCACATTGTAGAATTCAGCCAGTCGCAGCAGTGTTTCGGTCGGGGGAGTCCGGTCACCGCTTTCAAATTTGGAAAGCAAAGCCTGCTCAATGCCTGTCTGCATCTGCAAGGATACCTGCGTAAGTCCTTTGGCTTTTCTCAATTCCTTTAATCTGTTCTGCATAACATCACCTGATGACATTATGTCATATTTTATCTTGACAAATATGACAAATAGTCATATAATTTGATTGCATATTCTGTTTTTGAAGAAAATATTGTTTTTTGCTGCGATTCAATACTTTTTTCGATTTTGTAAATTAACAGAATTTGCACAAATGTTTTATGTTTTGCATATGAGAAATGGAGGGTATGTTATGAATGAAGTAACAACTGATGTGGTTGAAATCAAGACTGATGAGGCAGCTTCTTTGTCATCCGGTGAGAAACGGTGTGCGCATTGTGGGACTTTGTTGGCTGAAAGTCAGCAATTTTGTCCTCATTGCGGAAAAAAGATTGGTAATGAAAAGAAGCCGATTTCAAAAAAAACAAAACAAGCAATTATTGGTGCATCAGCAGGTGCTGTATTATTGACTATTATTATAGTTTTTGCCGTTTATCTGTTGCCTAATATTATTTTGCCGAAGGTAAATTTAAGCAGAGCAGTCAATGCATTTGAATCGCTTGATTATGCAAAAGCTGTAGTATGTTATGAAAAATCAGGTTTTGCAGAAAATCCAGAAAATATTGATAATTATACTTATTCAATTGCAATGACAAAATTCGATGCAGGTGAGTATCAGGAGGCAGCAGCAACTTTTAATAATGCAAATATGATTCTTGACTGCGAGGATAAAATTTTTGAATGCGGCGTGGCATTAACAGAAGCAGAGAATTATGATAATGCAGCCGAATGTTTTGCTTTGTTGGCATCTGAAAAAGCGATTGCACATAAAGCATATTGTGATGGCATGGTTGCCTATAATGCAGAAGACTATGCAACTGCAGTGACACAACTGGAGGCTTCGTCGAGTGAAATAGACCATGTTGCCGACTTTTTGCCGCAGGTTTATTTTGAATACGGTAAAGCTTTATTGGATGACGAATATTTTGCAAGTGCCATCAAGTATTTTGAAAAAGCAGGCGAATATCCGGAAGCAAAAACTTATGTAACCGGTGCTGCATTGTTGCGTGCTGAAAGCACTTTTCGTGATGGTGAACTGAATAACGCAAAGAAGGAATTTGCCGCATTGCCGCAGGATTTCAGCTTTGAAGGAATTAAGGTTGCTGACAGGGTAAAGGCGCTCAACAATGCAAGTGCATTTATGGCAATCTGCGGTGAGTGGACGGCAACAAGCAACTATATTGAAAGTCGCAATGTTTATAAATCTTCAGGTAGCTGGGATTGTTGGTATATTGACGGAACGATGTCATCGCAGAAGCTTGAAATCAGATGTGTGATGAATGATGACGGAACCTTTACAATCAAAGGCAAAGTATCTTTCTATCGTTTTACGGATTATTCGTCACTTAAGGCATACTGTCAAGCAACATCAACAACAAGAAACTTTACAATCTCAAACGTAACAAAAATGCCGTCAAGTTATAAAATTGACAGCAACACAACGCTCTATTATTCAAATGGTAAATTCAGCCTTGAATATTATGTGCGAGATGACTATTCGGTTAATTTTTACAATAAATACACCAGCTCTGTTACTTACGGTAAGAGAAGCGAAACTTATTAAGAAAGAAGGATTTTTATTATGAAAAAAGCAATTGTTATTTTTCTGGCAGTTATTATGCTTGTGTCTTTGACAGCATGCAGCGGTGGAAACAAGAAAGCATTTGAAGCATCCTTGGCAGCATATAACAATATTGAGCTTGCTTATGAAATTACTGAAGATTTCGGCAGCGACTTATATGAAGCATGGCGTTTAGGTATTTATGATGATGATGAAATTCTTGATGATGGTCTCAGTCATCTGGCTTCTGAGCTTTCTTTAAGCTTAGCAGAGCTTGAGGATGGTTTCTGTTATACCTATGCATACATCATGGGTGAAGATTGGGAATCGATGACTGACGCAGACAAATCTTCGATCCTGGATAAAGAAAAGCTTGTATTGAGTGTTTTTGAAGATGATTTGTTCAGTTATTGTGTTATGTTTGTTACCAATGCATATATTGTAAACGGAAAAGCTGAAGAAGCACAGCTTGCATTGGATTCTGCAAAAGCACAGATGAAAGAATTAAGTGAAAAGTATTCCGATTACGAGCATTATCCGAATTTGAAAGGATATTATACAACAACTAGCTCTTTCTTTGATTTTTGTCAGAATCCTTCCGGTTCTTTTGAACAGGTAAAAGACACAATCAATGATTACAAAAATGAAGCTCGTGATTACATTAGCGATCTTGATTACATCTTTGAAGAATAAAAAAAATATACCTTGGCGCGGAGCTCAAATCCGCGCCTGTTTTTTTGAAAATATTCGGTTGCTTATTTTGCAAATGTGTAGTACAATAGATGCAAACAAAAAAGGCGGTCGGGGAGGACCCGACGAAAGAGGTATTTGTTATGAGTGAAAAAATCATCAAGGTCGGTGTGGTCGGGCTTGGCAGAGGCACTGCCATTGCCGTGAATCTGTTCGGAATTCCCGGTGTGGAGCTGACCGCCGTTTGCGACCACAATCCCGCAATTTTAGCATCGGGTTATAAAGAACTCAGCGAAACAGGCAACTGTGAGCCGTTGCAGTTTTCCGATTATGACGAAATGCTCAAAACGGACATTGATGCCGTGATCGTTGCAACGGAAGCGATTTACCATGTGCCGATCGTTGTCAAGGCTTTTGAAGCCGGCAAGCATGTGCTGAGTGAAATCCCCTCCGTCAACTCCGTGGAGGAAGCACGCATTCTCAAAAAATGTGTCCGTTCACACCCCGAACTTATTTACATGGCAGCCGAAAACTGCTGCTTCTGGGCATTCATCGAAACATGGAAAAAGATGCGAGAAGAAGGCCTGTTCGGTGATGTGGTGTATGCGGAAGCGGAATACCTGCATGCCCTTGACCCCGAAGAATTTGCACCCGACAACTACCCCGAAGGCCATTGGAGGAGAACCAATCCCGCTATTAAATATCTGACCCATGAGCTTGGTCCTCTGCTTTATGTCATGGATGACCGCTGTGTCAGTGTGACCTGCTTTGAGTCGGACAAGCTGTATAATCCCTACACCCCCGACATCAAGGGAACGGGTGCGGCTCTTATGAAGACCGCAAAGGGTGCCATTATCCGCATTCTTGTGTCTTTCGGTGCTTATACCGCTTATGACCACAATTTCCGTCTTTGCGGCACCAAGGGACAGATTGAAACGGGCAGACTCGATGTTGTTGACAATGCCTATTCCTATGCAAATCTGCAATCCATCCCCGGTACCTTCTCCAAAAAGATTGAAATTCCCGTCAACTCCGCTTACGAAGGCGAAAGCCGTGACGGTCACGGCGGTGCAGACGGCAAAATGGTCAAGGAATTCATCCGTTGCTTGCAAAACAACGAACAGCCCACGCTGGACGTTGACTTTGCCATTCAGATGTCACTGCCGGGCATTCTTGCGCATGAATCCGCAGAACAGGGCGGTATCCCCGTGGAAATCCCTGCATTTGATGATTAAAAAAACACAAGGGGCTGCAAAAAACAGCTCCTTGATTGTTAAATTACGGATTATCCAAGTCTGCACAAACTTGGTTAACAAAGTCTGATATTGCCGTTAAAACCCCTCTGTCACTTCGTGACATCTCCCCTTTCAGGGGCGACAAGGGGTGCTGTGGGTCGGTTTGTGCGAAACAGGCAACATCTCGACAAACCGTAATTTGTAATTCTATGTTCTTATAAAAAGGTGAAAAATATGAGTAAAACAATTCTGTTTCAGGGGGATTCCATAACAGACGGCAATCGGTTAAAAGATTATCCGTGGGATCTGAATCATCAGATCGGACACAGCTTTGCTTATATCATCGTCGGCAAGCTCGGTGCCGAATATCCGCAGCAGGGGCTCCGCTTTGTCAACCGCGGCATTTCGGGCAATACCGTGCAGAATCTTGCCGAGCGCTGGCAGAAAGACTGCCTTGATATAAGACCCGATGTGCTCAACATTCTGGTCGGTGTCAATGATGTGCATTATTCCGTGTTTGACGGCAAGGATTTCTGCATTGAAAAAATAAAAGAAACCTACATTTCGCTCCTTGACCGTACAAGGGAAGCAAAGCCCAATGTAAAAATCATTCTCTGCGAGCCGTTCAATTTCGCCATCGGCAGTCCCGGCAAGGAATGGGACACATGGTATCCGCGCCTTGTGCAGGTGCAGCAGACGGTGCGTGACATTGCCGAAGAAAAGGGAACATTCTTTTTGCCCTTGCAGCAGATGTTCAATGACCTTTGTGAAAAACAAGAGCCGTCCTATTGGCTCTGGGACGGCATTCATCCCACCGAAAGCGGCCATTGGATGATTGCAAAGGCCTGGCTCGACCTTGTTGAGAAAAATAACATTCTCGGTTTAGACGCATAGCAAACGGCACATACTGTGTTCAGTACGTTAAGGAGGAATGCAGTATGAAGTATGTCTGTGAGGTCTGCGGCTATATTTATGACGAAGAGCAGGGCGATCCCGAAAACGGAGTTGCCCCCGGCACAAAATGGTCGGATGTGCCCGAAAACTGGGTTTGTCCCCTGTGTGGTGTCGGAAAAGAAATGTTTACGGACGAATAAAAAGAAAAAGGGGCTGTCAAACAGCCCCTTAAATTATGGTTTATCTTACTGACGGAACCCCTCAAATACTTGTCGCCCCTGAAAGGGGAGATGTCTGCGGAACGCAGACAGAGGGGTTCAGGCGGTTATATCAGACTTTATTGACCAAATTTGTGCAAACTTGGTTAACC